>NZ_BAGD01000131.1 GCF_000308635.1 Nocardia otitidiscaviarum NBRC 14405
ATCGATCCGGAGGTGTTGTGGTCGTGCACGACCTGTGGTGCGTGTGTGGAGCAGTGCCCGGTCGATATCGAGCATGTGGACCACATCATCGATATGCGCCGCTACCAGGTGCTCATCGAGTCGGAGTTCCCGTCGGAGCTGGCCGGGTTGTTCAAGAATCTGGAGAACAAGGGCAACCCGTGGGGTCAGAACGCCAAGGACCGTCTCAACTGGATCAATGAGCTGGACTTCGACATCCCGGTCTTCGGGCAGGACGCGGAGTCCTTCGACGGGTACGAATACCTGTTCTGGGTCGGGTGTGCGGGCGCGTACGAGGACCGGGCGAAGAAGACCACCAAGGCCGTCGCCGAGCTGCTGGCCACTGCCGGGGTGAAGTTCATGGTGTTGGGGCAGGAGGAGACCTGCACCGGTGACTCGGCGCGGCGTGCGGGTAACGAGTTCCTGTTCCAGCAGTTGGCCATGCAGAACATCGAGGTGTTGAACTCGGTGTTCGAGGGTGTGGAGCAGTCGAAGAAGAAGATCGTGGTCACGTGTGCGCACTGTTTCAACGCGCTCAACAACGAGTATCCGCAGGTGGGTGGCACCTATGAGGTGGTGCACCACACGCAGTTGCTGAACCGGCTGGTGCGCGCCAAGCAGTTGATCCCGGTGTCGCCGGTGGCGCAGAACGTGACCTATCACGATCCGTGTTATCTGGGGCGGCACAACAAGATCTACAACGCGCCGCGTGAACTCATGGACGCCTCCGGCTCGACCCTGGTGGAGATGCCGCGTCACGGTGAGCGGTCGATGTGCTGTGGTGCCGGTGGTGCGCGGATGTGGATGGAGGAGCAGCTCGGCAAGCGGATCAATATCGACCGCGTCGACGAGGCCCTGGACACGCTGTCCGGCGGTAATGAGCCGTCGATGATCGCGACGGGGTGCCCGTTCTGTCGGGTGATGCTGACCGATGGGGTGACCGCGCGTAAGGATGGTGGCGAGGTCGGTCAGGGTGTCGAGGTGGTGGATGTGGCGCAGTTGATGCTGCAGGCCATCGACCGGGTCGAGCCCGCCACGCTGAGCGAGAATCTGAAGGTGGTGCAGGAGCCCAAGTCCGCGCCCGCACCCGAGCCGGTCGCCGAGCCCGAGCCCGAGCCCGAGCCGGTGACGGCCGAGGCTGCTGCCCCGGCTGCGCCTGCGGTGAAGCCTGCCGGTGGCGGGTTGGGGATGAAGGGTGGTGCGAAGGCTCCCGGTGGTAAGGGTCTGGCCATGAAGGGCGGGCT
>NZ_BAGD01000130.1 GCF_000308635.1 Nocardia otitidiscaviarum NBRC 14405
CCGAACGCGCCGCCGGGGCCGCCACCACCCACCGTCCGCACACCCAGCTCGGCGACTCCCCACCACCGCAGCGCTCCGGCACGCTCCCCGGCATCCCCTCCGGCAGCCGGGCCGAACTCATCGAAACGGTGGTCGACCGCGCCATGTCCCAGATCGGCGTCGACTACGCCTGGGGCGGCGGCAATGAGAACGGCCCCACCCTCGGCATCCGCGACGGCGGCGTGGCCGACAGCTACGGCGACTACAACAAGGTCGGTTTCGACTGCTCCGGCCTCATGATCTACGCCTTCGCCGGAGTGGGCGTCTCCCTCCCGCACTACAGCGGCTACCAATACAACATGGGCACCCGCGTGAACGTCTCCGACCGAGAACGCGGCGACATGCTGTTCTGGGGCCCCGGCGGGAGCCAACACGTAGCTCTCTACCTCGGCGGCGGAAAAATGGTCGAAGCCCCCCAATCCGGCGACGTCGTCCGCGTCTCCCCGGTCCGCGAGGAGGGCATCATGCCCTACGCGGTCCGCATCGTCTGAACGCGGACCACGCCCGCTGCGACGTCACGTCCTGTTGTCGCGATCGCGTCGCCACTGGGTCAGGATCGCGAGTCCACGGGTCGTTTCAGGGCGCTGAGCAGTTTCGCGCGGTCAGCGGCCGAACCGTCCCACTGCTCGTCGTCCTCGATCATGTCGACGAGGGCGCGGAACACCACACTCAGCAGCCCGGGGAACCGGGCCTGCAAGTCTTGGTAGCGCAGGCGTATCAGCCGGGTGCGGCCGACGACGGTCGTTCGGGTGATCCCCGCTTCCCGCAGCACCCGGTAGTGGTGGGACAGCGTCGATTTGTGCAGCTCGATGTTCTGGCTGAGATCACCGCAGTTCTCGCCTTCGTCACAGGCCAGACAGGCCACCAGCTGCAGGCGGATCGGGTCCGACAGCGCATGCATGACCGCCGCCAGCTCGAGATCCGCAGTGTCCGGGTGTGGCAGTTCCGCGGGCACGTACCCACCTCCTCGGGCCCTTGACAGTTTGATGATCGTACAACAATTATTGTTGGACAAACTTCAAACAATTGGAAGGTATGGGATGTCCGACGAATTGCGCACGCCCGTCACGGTTCTGGGGCTGGGGCTGATGGGTTCGGCGATCGCGAAGGCGTTCTTGGCGGCGGGATATCGGACGACCGTATGGAATCGGACCGAAACGAAGGCCGAGGCCCTGGTCGACCTCGGCGCGACGCGGGGGTCGTCGGTGGCCGAGGCGGTCACGGCCGCTCCGCTGGTCGTCGTGTCGATGCTCAACGATGCGGCGGTGGCGGAGACATTGGGCACGGCGGGCCCGGCGCTGCGCGGGCGGGTGCTGGTGAACCTGACGTCCTCGACCCCGGAACAATCGCGCAGGCGAGCCGAGTGGGCCACGCGCCATGGTGCCGACTACGTGGACGGTGCTGTCATGGCGGTTCCGCACGGCATCGGGACAACGGAAGCGCTCATGCTGTACTCGGGTTCCGAGCGTGGCTATCGGACAGCCGAATCGGCGTTGCGGGTGCTCGCCGGGCAGGGAACCTACCTGGGCGCGGACTACGGTCGTGCCGCCGCGTTCGATGCCGCTCTGGTGTCGGTGTTCTGGCTCTCGTTCTTCGGCACGTCACTCGGCATCTCACTTGCCGAGGCCGAGGGGATCAAGGGCAACGAGTTGGTGCCGTTCGTGCCCGCTGTGGTCGCGTTGCTGCCGGAGATGATGGCGCACACCGCCGAACAGGTCGAGGCCGGTGACTATCCCGGCCACGACACCACCATCGCATCGGCCTCGGACGCGTTCGCCTCTCTCCGCGATCTGATCGCGCGCCACGGCATCGACACCGGCATCGTCGACGCTGCGAACGCCGTCCTCCGGCGTGCGGTGAACGCGGGCTACGGGGCGGACGGACTCGCTCGGATCGTCCCGATGCTCTCCGGAAATCCCTAGCCGCAGAGGGCTTCGCTATCCCTGCCGCGTCCGACCGCGCGCGGCCGATATGCCGCTCGCGGTCGGGACGGGCGGAATCATCGCTTCGGCGTCGGCCAGCCCGCGTCGGCCAACCGCCGCGCCAATGAGTCCGCCTGACGTACTCCTTGGCGGAAGGCTTCGGGCCAACTCGCGAGGGGGTTGGCGGCGTAGGTTCGGAACACGTCGATCATGGCGGCGTCGGGACCGAACCGCACCATCGTGCCCGAGGTGTGGGCGAGTTCGGTGTGCAGCCGCTCGCGCGAAACCATGTGTGCCAGCGGCTCGATGACCACGAGGATGTCGGGGACCCTGATGATCGGCGAACGATTCGAGATCGCGGCCGGTCGCCAGTGCGGCACCGACAATCGCGCCCGCGGAGGTGCCGACTATCGAATCGGCCGAGCTGAGATCGATTCCTCGGCGGCGCAACTCGGCGGCCAATCCGGTCATCCACGCGGTCCCGGGGATTCCGCCGCCGCCCAACACCACCGAGCGTCGAACAGTCCCCCCGGGCTTTCGATCACGACCACTGCCCATGCGGGCCATCGTATGCACGCCGGTCGTCCGTCGCGGGCGAACGCGAACCGTGGTGGGGGATCGGCACTTCCGCTATCGCCGATTCGATGATAGCTTGACATCCGAAACGTAAGTTACTGGCCAGTAACATAACTGTCATTGCTGCTCAGTGGAATTCGGACCGGGGGGTCAGCGCTGTGAGTACCGCGACGATCGCATTGGGCAGCATCGGTGCCGCTGTCACCGTGATCTGCTGGGGAACCTTGTTCATCGGGTTGGCCCGCATGGTTCGCGTCCTCCGTGCAGGGCAGCCGGATCGGACGCGGTTGCGTCCGGTCCTGCCGCGCCTGCGGACGGTTGTCATCGAGGTGGTCGCGCACACGCGGATGAACAAGTTCCGGACCGTGGGCTGGGCGCACTGGTTGGTGATGGTGGGCTTTCTGCTCGGTATGGTGTTCTACTTCGAGTCCTACGGTCAGACCTTCGATCCCGAATTCGGCTGGCCGATCATCGGTGATACCGCCGGCTACCATCTGATGGAGGAAATCCTCGCCGTCGGAACCATTCTCGGCATCGTGGCGCTGATCGGAATTCGTCAGCTGAACCACCCGCGCCGCCCCGAGCGGCTGTCACGATTCAGCGGGTCCAACCTCGGCGCCGCATACACCATCGAGGCGATCGTGCTCACCCACGGTCTGGGGGATGCGCTGGTCAAGGCCGGAAAGATCGCCACCTACGGCGGCGGCCACCTGTCCACGGATCCGATCACCATGCAGGTCGCCCGGTTGCTTCCGGCCAGTCCGCTGATGATCTCGGCCTTCGCATTCGTCAAGATGCTCGCCGGCGCGGCGTTTCTGTACCTGATCGGCCGCTGTCTCACGTGGGGCGTTGCCTGGCATCGGATTTCGGCCTTCTTCAACATCTATTTCAAGCGTGAGGGCGATGGTGGTGTCGCGCTGGGCGCGGCCAAGCCCATGATGTCCGCAGGCAAGATCCTGGATATGGAGACCGCCGATCCCGATGTCGATTCTTTCGGCGCGGGGCGGGTCGAGGACTTCACCTGGAAGGCCCTGCTCGACTTCACCACCTGCACCGAATGCGGTCGCTGCCAGTCGCAGTGCCCGGCCTGGAATACCGGAAAACCGTTGTCGCCCAAGCTATTGATCATGTCGCTGCGTGATCACACCTATGCCAAGGCTCCCTATCTGCTGGCCGGTGGCGACGAATCCGCGCTGGGCAGGCTATCCGAATCGGATCGCGCCGAAGGTGAACGCCCGCTGGTCGCGCCGTCGGAGGGCGGTGACTTCGGCGGCGTG
>NZ_BAGD01000129.1 GCF_000308635.1 Nocardia otitidiscaviarum NBRC 14405
GGCCACCGCCCGCGCCGCGACCATCGCCACCGCCCTGGCCAAGTCGGTCGAACCCGGCCCGCGCACCCCGCGCGCCGCGACGCGACCACCGCGCGAATCCCACGGCGCTCCGACACCCGGAGCATCCCCGGCGGCGGACCACCCCGAGAGTTCGGTGTCGCCCGTGGCCGCACCGCATTCCGAAACCTCGACACCACCCGGGGCCGCGACGCCGCCGGCAGCGCATCGCCACGATGATTCGACACGACGGCACTCCGATGGCGGCTCGCCGTCCGCTGCCACCATGTCGGGTGCAGCGCCCGTGCGCACGCACTCCACGACCGGCGGCGACGCGATGGCCGCACGCCCGGCATCGAGCCCGGGCTCCGTGCCCGCGATCGGCGACAGCCGCCCCACGACGCCGGAGCGCCCCGGGCCCGCCGAGGCACCGCCGGGCAGCGCCGCGACACGATCGTTCCTCGACGCCGGTACCACCACGACACCCGAACGGGGTGCCGCAGCCTCCGACACCGCACGGACCGCCGGACCGTTCACGACCGCACCGCCCAGCACACCGCCCGCGGTCGCCGGGTGGCCGGGCGCCACCGGCGACGGTTCACAGCCGGGCGCCACCGGTGACAGTTCACGACCGGGCGCCACCGGCGGTTCACGACCGGGCACCACCGATGGGGCACGGCAGGACTTCTCGGCAGGCGGCACGGTCGCGGCACCGGTTCGGCCGACCGGGACACCCGGGTATGCCCGCACCGAACCCGCGGACACCACCGCATCCGAGACGGCAGCCCTGGGCTTCCCGCAGGTGCACGCCGATGCACGGCGTGGTGCCACCATGGCCGCGGCGTCCGCGCTCATTCACGCGGCGCATTCCGGGCTCGCGCCTTCCGAGGCGGGTGGGGATCGGTTCCTGCCGTGCTCGGCGGTCTCCATCGCCACCCTGCTGTGCCTGAGCATCGGCGAGCCCCGGCGGGCGGCCGATGCCCTGCGCGGCGCGTCGACCGATCCGCAGCGGCGGGTGCTGGCGGCATGGGTGGCCATGCTGGGCGGCGACGAGCGGGCGGCGGCCGAGGCGGTCGACCAGCTCGATATCGCCGCACTGGATCCGCGGGACCGGCTGCTCGCGCACGCGGTGATCGTCGGCCTGGCGCGGCGCGGCGGCGATCACAGCGCGCTCACCCTGGCCTGGCAGGCCGCCGCACCCCTGTTCGACGAGGTGGGCGCCGACCTGCTGACGCTGCTGCCGATCGGCGAACTGTGGCTGGCCGGAATCCGCTTGCGCGACGAGAGCCGGGTGTCCGCGCTGGTCGACGACGCCCGGCGGCTGCTGCGCCGCCTCGGCGATCCGCCCGCCTGGGCGAACTCCTTCCACTGGTACGCCATCCTGGCCGCCATCGCGCACGAGCGCCCCGACCGGCTGCTGCCGCACGCGCACCGGCTGAAGGCGGCCGCGGAGGCGGGTGACACCCAGGCCGCCGCCCTGGCCGACGCGGGTCGCACCTGGGTGCTGGTGTTGCGCGGCCAGGTGGAGCGCGTCCCCGTGGAGGGGGCGGTGCGGCGGCTCGCGGGACTGGGTCTCAGTTGGGACGCCGCCCGGCTCGCCAGCGAGGCGGCGCTGACGGCCGACGACTCCGGCACCGCGACGGCCCTGTTGAAATTGGCCCGGACCGTGCGGGTGCAGTCCCGCCCGCCCGAGCAGCCCATCCGCCCGCTGCCCACCCCGGCCCCGCGCCCCGACCCGGTGCCGGACGCCGTGCTCAGCGAGCGTGAACGGGAGGTGGCCGAACTGGTCCTGCTCGGTCTCACCTACCGTGAGATCGGCGCTCGCCTCTATATTTCGGCCAAGACGGTGGAGCACCATGTGGCGCGGATACGACGTCGAATCGGTGCCGGGTCGCGATCGGAGTTATTGTCAATGCTCCGCGCCATGGGCCACGGGTCCCTACTCGTGTGAGCCTCGGGGCGCGGACGCCAGACCCGCACGCACCGAGTGAGGTAACGAGGATGGCCACTGGGGTGGGCCTGCGGATCGCGGACGACGAATGCGTCGCCGCGATCGTGACCGGGGACGATGCCACCCTCCCCGTGCACTACATCGTCCGCGAGTCGCGCTTGCACATGTCCGACGACGGTGACGCCGAACTGGGCGGCGACCAACCGGCCGGCCATACACACTCCATCGGCGGATTCGCCGCCGCCGTCGGCGACCCGGCGGGCATCCCGGTCGACGACGGTGAGGCGTATCGCGCCGAGGATCTGTGGGCCACCGCCGCGTTCTGCCTGATCAATCTGGCCGCCGAATATCTCGAAGGTCCCGCCGAGTTCTACGCGACGCATCCGACCGCGTGGCCGGAGGAGAACATCCGCGCCGTCCGCGAGGCGCTGGATTATCTGGGCCTGAAATCGGTGGTGCTGGTCAGCGAGCGCGACCTACCCACGCCCGACTCCGACACCGGCAAGGCCCTCGCCTATCAGGCCGCGCGAGCCGCCCTCGCCGCCGTGCTCTCCACTCCGGCGGGTGTCACCCCACCCGATCCCACGGTCACCGAGAACTACTCCGACGTCACCGAGGTGCTGCCCACCATTCCGGTGCCGGACCCGCCCGCGCAGGCGTACTCGGTCGCCATTCCCGCCGCCACCACCACCGAACCGGCCGTCGAGGCGGAGGCCGAGGAACCGGCCCCGGAGCCGCCCACCCGCCATCGCGGACCACTGCTGATCGCCGTCGCGGCGGCCCTGATCGGTTTGCTGCTGGGTGGCCTGGGCGTCGCCGCGGTGTTGCGTCCGGACGAGGAGAAGCCGGGTCCGCCGCGCGGCGAGGTGCGGTCCGAACCCTTCGCCACCGCGGGCGCGGTGCCGCCGGAGCCGACGCCGTCCGAGGAGCCCCCGCTTCCCGCCCCGCCACCGGTCGTCGAAGTGCCAACGCCGACAACCGAACCCGAACCGCCCCCGGCGCCGGAACCGCCGCCCACCACCACCGAGACGCCGCCGAGTTCCACCACGACACGCCCGTCGACCACGACCCGGGTACCGCCGTACATCTACCGGCCGCCGGAGCTGCCCACACTCCAGATCCCGCCGCCGCCCATTTTCAGCGATCCGTGGTCGCTCGGCGAGAACTGATACAAGTGGCGACCTTCTGTGCGCTATGGCATAAAGTGATGCGCTGACCGGTGTAACCCTCACCACGGGGCGTCGCGGTCTGCTGGTGCACTACGAAGGGACTCCATGCGCAAGTTCTTGGCGCGTCGCGCCGCGGTTCGAGCAGCCACCATCGCTTTCACCTCGACCGTTCTAGTCGGCCCCCTGTTCGCCGCGGCACCCGCGCTCGCCGATGAGGCGGTATCGCCGCAGCTCTCGGCCGATCAGCTGCCTCCGGAACTGACGCAGGCCATTCAGCGTGATCTGGGTATGACGCCCGCCGAGTATCTGGATCGCTCCACGCGCGCCCAGGAATTGCGGGACTACGCACGGGATTTCCGGACCGAGCGACCCGAGGAATTCGCGGGCGCGTGGCTCGGCCAGGACGGCAAACCCGTCGTGGCGGTCACCTCGGTGGACGCCGCCAAGATCGCCGCCGACGCCGGATATCAGACCCGGTTGGCTCCGGTCAGCGCGGACAATCTGGAATTCGCCATGGGCCAGCTGAATTCGTGGATCGCCGAACTGCCCATGGATCTGTCCTCGGCCATCAATTCGGTGGCCATCGACTTCCTCAACAGCCAGCTCGTGCTGTCGGTCGCCAATACCCCGGTCGGCCATCTGCTGAATCTGCCCACCCTCATCGCGAATATCAAGGTGATGCTCGCCCCGGGCAGCGGCGGTCCGGTGGAACGGCGCCCCATGGGCGGCGACACCTATATCAGCGCCCCGACCTCGCTGGGCGACTCCTCGCTGCAGAGCGTGGATGTGTGCTCCTTCGGCTTCAACGCCACCGACGCGGGCGGCAATGCCCTCAACATCAGTGCCGGACACTGCAATCCGAACTTCGGCAAGGCCGATCAACAGGCCGATGTGTACCTGCCGAACGTGCGGGACCTGGCGGCCAGCCCGCAGGTCGGCACCTTCGTGAGTTCGCAGCTGGGCGGGCGCAGCTCGCTGGACTACTCGGTCATCAAGCTGAACGACGCGGCCGTGCGCAACGGCATGGACCAGCCGTCGGTGCGCGGCTCGAACGGCACCACGCTCACCATCACCGGGGTGGCGGATCCGATCGTCGGCGCGCCGGTGTGCAAGTCGGGTCAATCCTCCACGTTCACTTGCGGTTTCGTGGTGGCCGACCGGGTGGAGACGCAGCTGTACACCGCCGAGGGCGACTCCAAGATCATTCGCGGTTTCGCCAGCAGCGCGTGCACGCTGGGCGGCGACTCCGGTGGCGCCATCGTCTCCGGCACGCTGGCCCTGGGTATCACCAGTGGTTCGAATGCCGCCGACGCGCCGAACTGCAACGAGGCCAATACGGCGCTGGCGCAGTACGGTGGAACGGCCACCCTGGGCATTCCGATCCGCGCCATTCTGGCCGATATCGACGCCAATTCCGGCGGCGGACTGGGCAGCGGTATCCAGGTGCGCACCCGCCCGAACATCGGGTGAGGGCGACACGCTGTGATCTTGAAGCCGACACGCCGTTCGTTAGCCTGCGGAATACCGAAACGTCACCCCGAGATAAGTAGGCATAACGGGCTCGACACCATATAGTCGGCTCATGCTCCTGCCACGTATGCGTTTTTCGCCTGCCGCGGGTCGACCGCGCGCCCTCGTCCGTACTGCAGCCATCGCGGCCACTGCGCTGCTGACAGCCGGACCCCTGGCGGCGAGCGCCCATGCGGAACCGGCGCCGAACCTGCCGCAGGAGCTGATCAACGCCGTCCAGCGCGATCTGAAGATCTCCCCGCAGGAGTACCTGCAGCGCGCCGATCTTGCCCAGCAGGTGGCGGCCTTCGCCACCACCGCGCAGCGGCAGTTCCCGCAGGTGTTCGGCGGCGCCTGGCTCAACGAGGCCGGACAGGGCGTCGTGGCGCTGGCGCAGGGCGAGAACTTCGACGCCGCCCGCCAGGCCGCCGCCGACGCGGGCTTCCAGGTGCGCGACGTGGCCAAGAGCGAGGCCGTGCTGCGCGGTGAGAAGAACGCCTTCCAGCGCTGGCTGGAGCAGCAGCCGGAAGCCGTGTCGAAGCTGGTGCGCGGCGTGGCCATCGACACCGTCAACAACAGCATCGCGGTGCGGGCGGACACCTCCGACCTGCCGCTGCCGAGCTTCGTCGATCCGGCGCGCGTTATCGTGATGCCCGCCCCGCCGGTGGCGGGCGAGGAGGCCGACGTGCGCAAGGCCGGCGAGATCGCGGACGCCACGGGCGGACCGCTGGCCGCCGGTGACGGCTACGCGTCGGTGGCGGGCCGTATGTCGCTGCGCTGCTCGCTGGGCTTCAACGGCACCGACAGCGCGGGCCGGACCGTGAACATCACCGCGGGCCACTGCAACCCGAATATCCCGGCCACCGGCGGCGCGAACTCGCCCAGTGCGTACGAGCTGCTGCCCGGCGACGAACCGGGCGTGAAGCTGGGCACCTTCCAGAAGTCGGTGCTGGGCAACCAGGACTACTCCATCCTGTCCATCGATGATCAGGTGCGGGGTCGCTTCGACAACAACCTGGTGCGGGTGCCGGGCAACAACCCGATCGCCGTCACCGGCGTGGCGGTTCCGGTCGTCGGCGCTCCGGTCTGCAAGTCCGGATCGCGCACCGGCTTCAGCTGCGGCGTGGTGAACGCGATCGATCAGGTGGTGCAGGTCGGCGACCGGCAGCTCACGCAGAGCTTCTCCGCCAATATCTGCGCTCTGCCGGGCGACTCCGGCGGACCGATCGTCACCGGCACTCTGGCGCTGGGCATCTCCTCGGCCTCCTCGGTCGCCGACTACCCGATCTGCGAGATCCCCAACCTGATCGGCCTGCTGACCGGCAACACCCCGCAGCTGTTCGCCCAGCCGGTAAGTGTCGTGCTCTCCGACAACCCGGGGCTGCGCGTCCGCAACTGATCTCGGTAAGCCCGAAAAGGCCGGTAGCTCTTGCGCTACCGGCCATTCGTATATGCGGGGGAGGGTGTTGCCCAGTGGCGGCGCAGGGGCGGCGCTCCGGGGTGAATCGGCGTCGTCGGGCGGTAGGCCGGACCCGCCGTCGTGCGGCATGCTGGGGATATGTGTCTGGTGTTGGTCGGGTGGCGAGCGCATCCGGAGTATCGGCTGATCGTGGCCGCGAATCGGGATGAGTTCTACACGCGGGCAACGGAAACGCTGCGCTGGTGGCCGGAGGCCCCGGAACTGCTGGCCGGACGGGATCTCGGAGCCGGAGGGGAGATCCCCGGAACCTGGCTCGGAGTGACTCCGGCGGGACGGCGGTTCGCGACGGTGACGAATGTGCGGCGGCCCGGCGAGAACCGCACCGATGTCCGTTCCCGCGGCGCGCTGCTGATGGACTACCTGCGCGGCGAGGCCGGTCCGGAGAAGACCGTGCGCGCGGTGGCGGCGGAGCCGGACGACTACAACGGCTACAACCTGGTGGTGTCGGATCTGGAGACGCTGTGGTGGCACAGCAATCGCAGCGGGTCCGCGCCCCGGGAGCTCGCCCCGGGCTTCCACGGCATCTCCAACGACGCGGTGGTGGGTTCGGCCGAACCCGATTCCCGCGACATCCGCACCGGTACCGAACGACCCGCGTGGCCCAAGGTCCGCGAGGGCGTCCGGGCGCTGCGGTCGGTGGTCGAGTCCACGCCCGGAGATATCGAGGGGTATCTCCGGGTCCTGGCCGACCGCACCCGCGCCCTCGACACCGAACTCCCCGATACCGGCCTCAGCCGCCGCATGGAGCGCACCGCCTCCGCCCGCTTCATCGCCCATACTCTGCACGGCACCCGATGCAGCACGGTGCTGCTGGTACGCGAGGACGGCGGCTTCGAGATGGTCGAACGCAGCTTCGGCAGGTTCGGCCGCGAACGGGACACCCGGAGTTACAGCGGTCGCATCGGTCTCGACCCGAACTAGGCGAAAACCCGAAATCTGGGTAAGGTACCGAATCGCTGGCGCTGTACGCGCCAGAGTCATTTGCACACACGAACTTTCGAGGTACCTCATGCTCTTCATCGCAGGCGATACCGGTGTCGCGGGAATGCTGCTCAAGCTCCTGCAGTCCATGTGCACCATTTCCGCGGGCGGCGCCGCGGGTTCCTGCAACTGGGGCGCGTAGCCTCAACCCGATCGCGGGGAGTACCCCTTATGGTTTGCGAATTCCGCAGACCATAAGGGGTTTCGTCTGTTGTGGGCGGCCCACCGCACGGCGGGTGCCCGATACGCGTACGGCCCCGTCTCCCTGCGGAGACGGGGCCGTACGCGTATTACGGATGCGGTGTCAGTTGGCCCACTTGGTGGTGCCCGGAGCCGCCTGGAGGGTCTGGATGAGCTCCAGGCCCGCGGCGATCAGGGTCGGCCCACCCACCGCGATGGTGCCGAGAATGCCGCCGATGCCCGCACCCGCGACCAGGCCCGGAACGCACATGGCCGGGATGGTCACGATGCAGCCGATGATGGCTCCGATGGCGGTGCCGACGAAGCCGCCGATGGCGGTGGCCATACCGAACTGGCTGGAGAAGCTGTTCATCGCGCGCTGATCCTCCATCGGCGACGCGATGGGCTGCACGGTGAGCGGCTGGGTGCCGGGCTGGAAGTCGGCCGGGGCTTCCGGAACGACCTCGAGCACCGAGTCCTCGTTCTTGAGCTCCGACTTCACCTCGACCTCGGAACCGGCGACGTCGAACGCCAGCGGGAACGAGATGAGGGTGGCACCCTGGGTGTCCTTGACGTTCACCATCGTCTGCTTGTCCTCGGGTTCCCCACCCTCGACCGCAACCTCGGTGAGCTCGAACGTACCGTTCTTCAGCGTGGCGACAATGGTCTTGTCGACGAGCTTGACGGAGTAGCTCACATCCTGGGGCGCGGGCGCCTCTTCGGCATGTGCGACGGTGGAACCGACGGTCAGTGCGCCGATCGCCAGGGCAGCCGCCGCAATGGTGCCGCGAAACTTCATTCGGTTATCCAATCGATCATCAGGTCTCCGCTGCCGCATCCTCACCGCGAGAGCTCACGCTTCCCTCGTGACACGTTCGCGCGTGGGGCGCGAATGTCAGCGAGAACCTCCCCGAGCAGTGTGAAGATGCGCACAGCACAACGGACAGCGTGAGCTTAGTCCAACAAGTGGTGATATGCGACATTCCTTTCTCGGCGACGGTTGTGAGCTGTGTAAGTTAGCCGACCCTTGGTTGGGTTCCGGATTTGTCGCGATTTACAGTGCGGGAAAGCTCTGGACGAATAAGTTACCGGCGGGTAACTTACCGTTCGTTAAGATACGTGCACACCGGAGTTGGAGCAGGCCAACCCCGCGCAGGCTCGTAGCCCGAAGAAAGGTCGCGACATGAATGCCCTGACAGTGACGCTGGGCGCGATCGGAGCGACGCTCAGTCTTTTGTGTTGGGCGTCGTTCGTCGGCGGTGTGGCAAACATCGCACGCACCGTCATGGTCGGCCAGCCCGCGCCCGATCGCTGGCGGCCGTTCTTCCCGCGTTTCAAGCAGATGCTCGTCGAGTTCCTGGCCCACACGCGGATGAACAAATTCCGCACCGTCGGCTGGGCGCACTGGCTGGTGATGATCGGCTTCCTCGGCGGTTTCATCCTCTTCTTCGAGGCGTACGGACAAACGTTCAACCCCGAATTCCACTGGCCGATCTTCGGTGACTGGGCGGTCTACCACCTGTGGGACGAGATCCTCGGCATCGGCACCGTCGTCGGCATCGTCACGCTGATCGTCATTCGCCAGCTGAACCACCCGCGCATGCCGGAGCGGCTGTCGCGGTTCAGCGGTTCGAAGTTCGGTCCGGCGTACACCATCGAGGCCATCGTCCTGGTCGAGGGCCTGGGCATGATCCTGGTGAAGGCGGGCAAGATCGCGACCTACGGGCACGCGAACCCGGCCACCGACTTCTTCACCATGCGGGTCGCCGAACTGCTCCCCGCGAGCGGGGTCATGATCTCCATCTTCGCGTTCGTGAAGCTGATGTCCGGCAGCCTCTTCCTGCTGCTGGTCGGCCGCAACCTGACGTGGGGTGTGGCGTGGCACCGGTTCGCCGCGTTCCCGAACATCTACTTCAAGCGTGAGGACGACGGCGACGTCGCCCTCGGCGCGGCCAAGCCCATGATGTCCGGCGGCAAGGCCATCGATATGGAGACCGCCGACCCCGACAACGACACCTTCGGCGTCGGCAAGTTCGAGGACTTCTCCTGGAAGGACATCCTCGACGTCACCACCTGCACCGAATGCGGTCGCTGCCAGTCCCAGTGCCCGGCCTGGAACACCGGCAAGCCGCTCTCGCCCAAGCTGCTGATCATGTCGCTGCGCGACCACGGCTACGCCAAGGCTCCGTACCTGCTCGCGGGTGGCCGCAAGGATATGGGCGGCGACGAGGTCGGCCTGGTCGATGCCGAGGGCAAGCCGGACGAGGCCAAGCTCGCCAAGATCTCCGAGGCCGCGCGCACCGAGGCCGAGCGTCCGCTGGTCGGCGGCGAGGACGTGCACGGCGTC
>NZ_BAGD01000128.1 GCF_000308635.1 Nocardia otitidiscaviarum NBRC 14405
GAGCGTCACCGCCCTGGCGGTCGCCGCACTCGCCACCGGCACGCTCGCGATCAGCACCGGTGTGCAGTCCGGCCCGTCCTCCACCCCCACGCCTGGACAGCCGTCGACGAGTATCGCGGCCGACCCCGCCGTATCCGAGGCGGGCCGGCTCGAGGGTGCGCCGGGCAGCCCGGAGGCGCCCGCGCTCACGGACGCGCCCGGAGTGCCCGGCCAACCGCATACGCCCGGTGCGCCCGCCACCGTGCAACAGGTCGCGACGGCGGGGACCCCGTCGCCCGCGCCCGGTGCCCCGGCACCCGCGCCCGGCAACGCGCCCGCGCCCGTGCAGTCCCCCGCACCGCAACCGACGCAGCAGCCCGCACCCGCACCGCAGCCCGCACCGCAACCAGCGCCGCAACCGACGCAGCCGACGCAGCAGCCCGCACCGCAGCCGACGCAGCCCTCCGTGCCCATCCTGCCGGGGGTCATCGATCGGGTGGACGACACCGTCGGCTCGGTGCTGGACGCGCCCAAGCAGATCCTCCCCAACACGGGCGGCTAGGGGTTGATCGTCGTGGCCGGAAACATACCCATAGCGCTCGACTCGCTGCCCTACACGCGAGATCTGTTCCGGGAACTGGATTCCGAGGATTCGGTTCCCCTGCTGTACCTGGTCCGGGGCCGCTCGGGCACCGGCAAGTCCACACTGCTGTCGGCCATTCGCAATCGGCTGCGGACGCGGGGGACCATACCGACGGACAACCCGTACGACGGCCAGGGCGGCGGATCGCCCGTCACCACAACCCATCCCGGTTCGGGCCGGGTCGCCCGCACGGCTCTCGTGGTGGACGATGCCCACACACTGCCCGATGCGGCGTTCGAAGCCCTCTGCGCCGCAGCGGAATCCGGACATCGCACGGTGGTCATAGCCACCCGCCCGCGCCCGCACGACGCTCGCCTGCGCGCCCTCACCGATCTGGTGTCTCGGCGCGGGCGCGTGGTCGACCTGCGCGCCCTCGCGGTAGCCGAAATCGCGCCGTTCGCACGGGAACTCGGCATGATGGTGCCGCGCGGCATCGCCCAGCACATCCACCGCCAGACCGGCGGCATCCACGGCGGTGTGGTGGCGGCCCTGGCCGCCGCCTGCGCCACCCGTCTGGACGCCGGTATGGGCGCGGTCGACAGCGCCGTCACGTCCTGGGCACGCGGCCGTCTCGACGACGCCGATCCGGAGTTGCTCGACACCCTGGTGGTGGCGGCCATCGGCGCGGGCCTGGACGCCAGTGAGCTGGCCGAGGTGCTGGAGGTGAACCTCGGGGCCGCACAGGATCTGGTGGACCGCGCCCGGGCCAGCGCCCTCATCACCGACGCCGATCTGCTGCTGGCGCCCGCGGTGACCCCGCTGCGCACGCTGGTCGGCGACCGCCGTTTCCTGGGCGTGCAGCGCCGCCTGCTGCGGGCCCGCCTGGACGCCGGGCTGCTGCGCGACCACACCGCGCTGCTACTGGCCGAATCCGGGGTGCGCGATCCGCGCCTCGCCGAATTCCTCTGCGCCGCAGCGGAAAAAGCTGGCGATGAGGCGACGCGCTACTACGCGGCCGTCGCGGCGGCCGGTGCCGATCCGAACACCATCGCCGTGCGCTGGGCCGATGCCGCCGCCCGGGCGGGCGACTGCGACACCGCCCTGCGGCTGGCCGAACCCGCCCTGGCCCGCGACGATATCGCGCCCGCGGAACTGGCCGCCGCCGTGCGCATCTGCGCGGGGGTCTGGACCCGCCGGGGCCTCATCTCCCGGGCCGCCCAGCTCTACACCTGGCTCGGCCCGCAGCGCATCGGCGCGGACTGGGCCGTCGGCGCGACGGTGCTCTACCTCGCTGGCGACCCCGCCGTGGCCCGCGC
>NZ_BAGD01000127.1 GCF_000308635.1 Nocardia otitidiscaviarum NBRC 14405
CGCGCGGCCGGGCCCCGCGCCGCCGCCACAGCGTCGCGTACCCGGTCTGCATGAGCGCGAAAGACGAAGCGCCCGCGATCAATCGGCGATCGTCATCGGGGTCGATGAGCAACACGTCGCCGACCGTGGCCGCCGCCAGCGAACCCAGCAGCAGCTTCCGGTCGGTGGCGGCCAGCCTCGGATCGCGCGCCACCTCCGCCGCCAGCAGCGGCATCATCAGCGGCTTGGCCGCCCACTGCCACCGGTCCCGCCCGGTGACGGCACCGCACACCGTCACCGCCGCGGCGGCCAGGAATCCGGTGCGGAATACGCTCGCCATCACTCCGATTCGCCGACGGCGAAGCTGGGCTCGGCCGGAGCCGGAGGCAGCGTAACGACCTGGCCCGCGTAGGACAGCCCCGCGCCGAACCCGAGCAGCAGCGCCAGCTGACCGCCCTTGGCCTTGCCGGTCACCAGCATCTCCTCCATGGCCAGCGGAATCGACGCCGCCGAGGTGTTGCCGGTGTTCTCGATGTCATTGGCCATCGGAATGTCGTCGGCCAGACCGAGATTCTTCTTCATGAGCTCGTTGATGCGGGCATTGGCCTGGTGCGGCACGAAGACCTCGATGTCCTCCTTGGCCACCCCCGACACCTCGATGGCGTCGGCCAGCGCGCGCGGCAGTGTCACCGCCGCCCAGCGGAAGACCTTGGGGCCCTCCATGCGCAGCGACATGCGGCCGATCGGCTCGACCGCCGGATCGGTGCCCTGCATGGCCTGCGCCCTGTGCATGTACTCGAGGAAGTCGACGTCCTGCATGATGGCCGAGGCGTTCTCGCCGTCGCTGCCCCACACCGTGGGCGAGATGCCGTTCTCCTCGCTCGGGCCGACCACCACCGCGCCCGCGCCGTCACCGAAGATCATGGCGGTGCCGCGATCGGTCGGATCCAGGCCGACCGTCATCGTCTCCGCGCCGATCACCAGCACGTACTCCGCGGAACCCGCGCGGATCAGATCGGCGGCGACGCCGAGGGCATAGCCGAAACCGCCGCAGCCGGAGGTCAGGTCGAAGGCCGCGATGCCGTTCAGCCCCAGGTCGTAGGCGACCTGGGGCGCGCCGTGCGGGGTCAGTGTGAGCCAGCTGGAGGTGGCCAGCACCAGCGTGCCGATCTTGGACCGGTCGATGCCGCTGTTGACGATGGCGCGCTCACCCGCGGCGGCGGCCAGGGTGCGCAGCGTCTCGTCACCGCTGATCCACCGGCGGTTCTTGACACCGGTGCGCTCGAAGATCCACTCCGGAGTGGAGTCCAGGACCTCGCACACCTCGGCGTTGCTCACCAGTCGCTGTGGCCGGTAGGCACCGATGCCGAGCATGGCAACGTTCCGGTGGCCCTTATTCAGTGCGATGCTTGCCACAGGTGACTCACACGACCCTTCACCATCGAAAGACATGAACAGCGTTCAGGCTATCCCAGAGCAATGGTCTAGCCCAGTGCCAGATCCTTGAGACCGAGGATCGATCGGTACTCCAGCCCCTCGGCGGCGATCACCTCGTCCGCGCCGGTCTCCCGGTCCACCACGGTCGCCACGCCCACCACGATCGCACCCGCCTCGCGCAGTGCGCGCACGGCGGTCAGCGGCGAATTACCGGTGGTGGTGGTGTCCTCCACCACCAGCACGCGTTTGCCCACCACATCCGGGCCCTCGATCTGCCGCTGCATGCCGTGGGTCTTGGCGGCCTTGCGCACCACGAAGGCGTCGATCGGGCGGCCCGGGGCGTGCATGACGGCCGCGGCCACCGGGTCCGCGCCCATGGTCAGGCCGCCGACGGAATCGAAATCCCAGTCCGCGACCAGTTCGCGCAGCAGTTTGCCGATCAGTGGCGCGGCCTCGTGGTGCAGGGTGGCGCGGCGCAGATCCACGTAGTAGTCCGCTTCCTTGCCCGAGGACAGCGTGACCCGGCCGTGCACCACCGCGAGTTGGCGCACCAGGTCCGCGAGTCTGTCCCGATCGGTCGTCGTTACCTGCATGTCTGTGTTCATGTCCTTCCGCGTGCGTTGAACAGGCCCCGATTCAGCCGGGCCGCGAGGGACCGCGGCATGAGTCCGGCTACCGCGGTGACGGCTTTGTACTGCATACCGGGCACGCTGATCACCCGGTTCTTCTCCAGATCACTCAGCGAACCGGCCACCACCTCGTCCACGCTGAGCCACAGTGGCCGCGGCAGTCGACCCAGATCGATACCGGCTCGCTCGTGGAATTCGGTGCGGACGAGGCCGGGGCACAGTGCCTGCACCCGAACGCCGGTCCCGGCCAGCCCACCGGCCAGCCCTTCGGAAAAGGATACGACGTACGCCTTGGAGGCCGAGTAGGTCGAACCCCTACCCGGCACGAGTCCCGCCACACTGGCCACATTCACCACACAGCCCTTGGCCGCGGCCAGCATCGGCGGCAGCGCGGCCCGGGTCAATCGCATCACCGCGGTGACGTTCACATCCAACTGCCGTTGCAGCAGCTCCGGATCGACCTGCCAGAACTCCCGCGACAGCCCGAACCCGGCATTGTTGACCAGGAAGTCGACCCCCTCGGCGAGCCGCGCCGCCACCCGGTCGCGGCCCTCGGCGGTCGCCAGATCGGCGGGCAGCACCTGCGCCGCCGACCCGAATCGCAACTCCAGCTCACCGGCCAGCGCGGCGAGCCGCGCCTCGTCCCGCGCCACCAGCACCAGGTCGTACCCGAGCGAGGCCAGCCGCACGGCATACCCCCGCCCGATCCCCGAGGTCGGCCCCGTGACCACGGCCACGGGACGCAGGGCACCGGGCAGGCGCGCGGCGGGTGAACTCTCGGTCATCGACTACCTAACACTCGGCCGGATGAAGGCGACGGGCCCAGGGTAGAAACCATCGCCGCGGGCGAAAAGAGCACAACGTCCCCACCCGCGAACGCCTCCTGACGACAACGGCGTCGCCCCCGGCCACGACCGTTTCGAAGCACGCCCGAAGGCGGGGTGAGCAACCGTGCTCGACCCGCGCGGGTGCGGCGCAGACAGCGTACGCCGCGCCGGACGGCACGCTGTGGGGAAACGTCATTCGGCGCGTGGAAACAGCGCCGCCCGCGGAAACGGAACCGCCCGCGGGGCGGGCCGCGTCACCGGGGCGCGGGGCCCTGGTACGGGCGGAAGCCCGGGTGGAACGGGCCGCCCGGCGGCTCGTTCCGGTCGTCGCGGTAGTTGTCGCGCGGCTCCTCGTCGGCGTACTGCCCGCGCGCGTCGTCGGCACGCCAGTCGGGGTCGCGGTCGTCCTCGTGCCACTCGCGGTCCCGGGCGGGGTCGTCGCCGTGCCACTCGCCGTCCTGATCCGCATCGTCCGCGCGCCGCTCTCGCGCGTCGCGATCGTCCGCGCGCCAGTCCTCGTCCCACTCGGCGTCGGCGTCCGGATCGCGGCGGGGGGCGGGATCCTCGTCGTCCCACTCCGCCTCTTCCTCGGGAGCGGGGGGCCAGTTGCGGCGGACCCGGCCGCGCGGGTCCGGAACGACCTTGAGGGCGGGCCGCCAGCCCTCCGCCTCGGGTTCCGGTTCGCTTTCTCCGGCAATGTCTTTCACCAGCGGCGCGTAATCGTCGGCGGCCTCGTCCTCGGGGAAGGGCAGCGGATCGCCCGAGCGCGGGGGCAGGTGGCGGGTGGCCGGTGCGTGCGGGTCGGGATCGCCGTAATCGCCGTACTCGTCATGGCCGTCGTAGTCGTCGTCCTCGTCGTCGACGACCACCGTGCCGCCGCGCTGCGGTCGGCCGCCCTCGCGGGCCTCGGGCGCGGGCGCGCGACCGCCGCGATGCTCGGGGGCGTTCACCACCGGCGGCAGCACGTGCAGCAGACCGGACAGGCGCAGCACCGCGTCGATGGCCATCTCCCAGTCCCGGGAGCCCGCCCCGACCGGCAGCATGCCGAGGGTCCAGTTGCCCTCGCTCCACAGCATCTGCACGGTATCGGGCAGCGATTCGATGAAGGCCACCATGCGCTGGTCCACGGCGTGGCGCGCGATATCGGGATTGGTCGCGAAGACGACCCGGTCGCCGATGGCCCCGAGCAATTCGAGATCGTGATCCTTCGGCGGCGCGGCCGTTTTCAGCCGCAGGTCGATATCGATGTCGGAGCCGATCTGGCGGCGCACCGCGACCAGGGTGGCGGCGTCCTCCAGATCGAAGAGCACGAACTTCTCACCCTTGCGGTTGCCCGACACCACGTCGACCGCCGACAGGTACCCGAGTTTGGCCATGGCACCGCGCCGCCAGGTGTTGGCGAGCGCCGGTTCCACCGAAACATAGGTGTAGCCCTGGGATTTCGCCCAGACCTGCCGGATGTGACCGGTGCGCTGTCGCTGCTGCCGATCGAAGAACAGCAGCACGATCGCGCCCACCAGCGCGATCGCCGCCAACCCGAACCATATCGCCGTCATCGCCGCCTACCATATCCAGCTGGGTTCGAACCCGCCCAGCATGCCTGACACGTTGCCGTTCATCGGGTTCCGCCGGGCAGTGCCGTACTGATGATGATCTTCGCGGTGACCGAGCCGTCGGCCGCCTTGTCACCCTGCACCATCACCATCTCGCCGATCGGAAGGTCCCGCACCGCGACGCTGCCGAGCGAGATCACCTGGGTCCGATCGTCGGTGTGCACGGTGACGGTCGGGCCGGACAGGGTCGCGATGGTGAGGGTGGAGCCGTCGTTGCTGGCGATGGTGCCCATGGTCGCACCGAGCTCGTCGATCTCCCCCAACCCCGGGATCTGCGGCACGCCGCTGGGCAGCGGCTGCGCCGTCTCGCTCGGGAAGGTCGGAATCAGCACCTGCTGGGTGCGCGACGTGGTGGACGCGGTATTCGACGTATCCCGATCCGCCAACAGCGTGCCCACCACGACCCCGGCCAACGCGACCAGCGCCAGCGCGGCCAAGCCGAGCCCGATCCACAGCCCGGTCCTGCGCTGCGGCGGCTGCGGGCCGCCACCCGGATAACCCGACTGGTAGCCGCCCGGCGGCACCGGCCCGCCGGGACCGCCCGGCGCGGGTGTATACGGCGCGGGGCCGGAGCCGGGATAACCCCCGGCCTGATATCCCCCGCTCTGATATCCCCCACCCTGATATCCCGGAGCCTGGTGCCCGGACGCGGTGTAGGTCGCCGTCGGCGGATACGCGCTGGGCGCACCGCTCTCGTAACCACCCCACTGATCGTCGTGCGGTGGCAGCACCCGCGTGGCCTCCGGCCCCGGCTGCTGCGCGAAATAGTCGTACGCGGTGGTGGGGTCGGAATCCGAGGTGTGCCCGGTCGACCCGGCGGCGGGCGACACCTGCTCGGTCGGCCCGTCCACCGATCCCGACTCGGGTCGCCGCGACCACGGATCGCTCGGATTCGTCATGTACTCCAGCCTAGGCTGGATGGACGACCGGAGCCGAGAACTGCGCTGTGTCTAATTTGCCTCCGCTTCGCTCCGGCGGTTCGCGGCCCTGTTCACCCCGGTCTTCCCTCCCTCCGCTCCTCCGCTTCGCTCCCCCGCTCCGGTCAGTCCAGACCGGGGCGGGCCGCGAACGACCAGCTGACCTCCCGGGTGGTCAGCTGGAAGTCGCGAAGGGTCGGAGTGGGCGGGCTACCGCGAAGCCCCGGAGGCTGGGCCTCCGGGGCTTTCGGAAATCAGCGGCCGACGATGAGGGTGTCGCCGTCGGGGCTGACGCTGACCTTCACCGTGTCGCCGTCCTGCACCTCACCGGCCAGCAGTTCCTTGGCGAGGGTGTCGCCGATGGCCTGCTGGATGAGGCGGCGCAGGGGGCGGGCGCCGTAGGCGGGGTCGTAGCCGCGCACGGCCAGCCAGAAGCGGGCCGAATCGCTGACGTCCAGCTTCAGGCGGCGCTGCGCGAGGCGGCGCTGCAACTGGTCGAGCTGGATGTCCACGATGTGCTCGAGCTGTTCCTCGTCGAGCGGGTGGAACATGACCACGTCGTCGAGACGGTTGAGGAACTCCGGCTTGAAGGCCGAACGCACCGCCGCCATGACGAAGTCGCGCTCACCGCCCGCACCCAGATTCGAGGTGAGAATCAGGATGGTGTTGCGGAAGTCGACCGTGCGACCCTGGCTGTCGGTGAGCCGGCCCTCGTCGAGCACCTGCAGCAGGATGTCGAACACGTCCGGGTGCGCCTTCTCGATCTCGTCGAAGAGCACCACCGTGTACGGCCGCCGCCGCACCGCCTCGGTGAGCTGACCGCCCTGGTCGTAGCCGACATAGCCGGGGGGCGCGCCGACCAGCCGGGCCACCGAGTGCTTCTCGCTGTACTCGCTCATATCGATGCGCACCATGGCCCGCTCGTCGTCGAACAGGAAGTCCGCGAGGGCCTTCGCCAGCTCGGTCTTGCCGACGCCGGTCGGTCCGACGAACATGAACGAACCCGTCGGCCGGTTGGGGTCGGCCACTCCGGCCCGGGCCCGGCGCACCGCGTCGGACACCGCCTGCACGGCCTCGGTCTGCCCGACCACGCGCCGGCCCAACTCCTCCTCCATGCGGAGCAGCTTCTGGGTCTCGCCCTCGAGCATCTTGCCCACCGGAATCCCGGTCCACGACGACACCACCTCGGCGATATCGTCCGGCCCGACCTCCTCCTTGAGCATGACCTCGCCGTCGGCCGCGCCCTTGGCCTTCTGCTCGGCCTCGGCGAGCTGCTTCTCCAGCTGCGGGATGCGGCCGTAGCGCAGTTCGGCGGCGCGGGCGTAGTCGCTGTCGCGTTCGGCGCGGTCGGATTCGCCGCGCAGCGACTCCAACTCCTCCTTGATGACGCGCACCGAGTCGATGGCCTGCTTCTCGTTCTGCCAGCGGGTCATCAGCTGGTTGAGCTTCTCGCGCAGATCCGCCAGCTCCGAGCGCAGCTTCTCCAGCCGCTGCTTGGACGCCTCGTCGGTCTCCTTGGCGAGCGCGACCTCCTCGATCTCGAGGCGGCGCACCTGCCGTTCCACCTCGTCGATTTCCACGGGGCGGGAATCGATCTCCATGCGCAGCCGCGACGCCGACTCGTCCACCAGGTCGATGGCCTTGTCCGGCAGGAAGCGCGAGGTGATGTAGCGGTCCGACAGGGTGGCGGCGGCCACCAGCGCGGAGTCGGTGATGCGCACGCCGTGGTGCACCTCGTAGCGCTCCTTGAGCCCGCGCAGGATGCCGACGGTGTCCTCCACCGATGGCTCGCCGACCAGCACCTGCTGGAAGCGGCGCTCCAGGGCCGGATCCTTCTCGATGTGCTGGCGGTATTCGTCGAGCGTGGTCGCGCCGACGAGCCGCAGCTCACCGCGGGCCAGCATGGGCTTGATCATGTTCCCGGCGTCCATGGCGGATTCCCCGGTCGCGCCCGCACCGACGATGGTGTGCAGCTCGTCGATGAAGGTGATGATCTGTCCCGCACTGGATTTGATCTCCTCCAGCACGGCCTTGAGCCGCTCCTCGAATTCACCGCGGTATTTCGCGCCCGCGACCATCGCGCCCAGATCGAGCGAGATGAGCCGCTTGCCGCGCAGCGATTCCGGCACGTCCCCGGCGACGATGCGCTGGGCCAGGCCCTCCACGATGGCGGTCTTGCCGACGCCGGGCTCGCCGATGAGCACCGGGTTGTTCTTGGTGCGGCGGCTCAGCACCTGCACCACGCGCCGGATCTCGGTGTCGCGGCCGATCACCGGGTCGAGTTTGCCCTCGCGGGCGGCGGCGGTGAGGTCGGTGGAGTACTTCTCCAGCGCCTGGTAGCTGCCCTCCGGATCGGGATTGGTGACCCGGGTGTTGCCGCGCACCTGGGTGAACGCCTCGCGCAGCGCGTCGGCGGTGGCGCCGTACTTCAGCAGCAGCTGCGAGACGTCGGAGTCACCGGCGGCCAGGCCGACCATGAGGTGTTCGGTGGAGACGTACTCGTCTCCCATCTCGGTGGCCAGGCGCTGTGCGTCGGTGATGGCGGCGAGGGCTTCGCGGCCGAGCTGCGGTTGGGTGGTCGCGCCGGTGGCGCGCGGCAGCCGGTCGACGATGTCCTGGGCCTCGCGTCGAATCGTCGCGGAATCGACGGCGACGGCCTTGAGCAGCGGGGCGGCGATGCCGTCGGTCTGATCCAGCAACGCCACCAGCAAGTGCGCCGGACGGATCTCCGGGTTGCCCGCGGCGGATGCCGCCTGCAGTGCGGCGGTCAGGGCCGCCTGGGTCTTGGTGGTGGGATTGAACGAGTCCACGAGTCCCCTTTCCTACTAGTCGCTGCCTAATCCAACGCGACCGGAGTTGAGTCTGTTCCGCTCAAGTCTGACGAATTTTCGGGCGCCGACACCAGAGGCATAGGTCACACATCACGCTACGCGCCGACCCTGGAAACCGACTGCCCTGAATCTCCCCGAAGCGGTCCGTGTCCGTGCCTACGATGGCCGAGGTCGTTCGTCGACGCATCACCAGCTCGTCCATCGGACCGAATGGAGACCCCATGCGCGCGATCGTGGTACGAGAGTTCGGCGGCACTCCGGAGCCCGCGGATATGCCCGTTCCGGAGCCCGGCCCGGGACAGCTCCGGATTCGGCTGGATGCCGCCGGGGTGAACCCGTTCGACCGCAAGATCATCGACGGCGTGCTGGACGGCCGACTGCCGCACGACTTTCCGCTGATTCCCGGACTGGACGGCGCGGGCACCGTCTCGGCCCTCGGCGCAGGGGTGCCGGAATTCGCCGTCGGCGACCGCGTGGCGGGCAAATGGCTGGTGCCACCGGTCGGACACGGCACCTTCGCCGAATACATCGTCGTACCCCACGACGGCGTCATCGCGCGGCTCCCCGACGAGGTCACCGCGCTCGCGGCGGCCGCGCTGCCCACCGCCGGACTCACCGCCCTCGACCTCCTCGAGGGCGCGGCGGTCGGCGCGGGCCAGACCGTCCTCATCCCCGGCGCGGCCGGTGGCGTCGGCTCGTTCCTGGTGCAGTTGGCCGCCGCGGCGGGCGCACACGTCATCGCCACCGCCCGACCCGACGACGCCGACCGCATGATCCGGTTGGGCGCGACCGAGGTGATCGGCTACAGCCGCACGGTGCCCGTCTCCGAATCCCCCGAACCCGCGCTCGACCAGCCCACCATCGCCGAATCGGTCCGGATGACCCATCCGGACGGCATCGACGCGCTGCTCGACCTGGTCAGTCCGCCCGCGACGCTGCGCGAACTGGCCGCGCTGGTGCGTCCGGGCGGCGCGGTGTTCAGCACCATCGGATCGGTGGATACGGCGGATCTGCAAACCCGCGGCATCAAGGGCGGCAATATCAATTCCCAGGGCAGCGCCGCGGGTCTGGCCCGGCTGCTGGCGGCGGCCGCCGCGGGCGACCTCGTCGTTCCGGTCGACCACGCGGTGCCGCTGGCGGAGGCGGCGACGGTCATCGGAGGCTCCGGCGCACGGGGCAAAACGGTGCTGGTCATCTGATGTGAGGCGGGATTCACCGCGGATGTGTCCGGGCAGCCTTGGCCATATCCGTGCGACCTTGTGTTTTTCAGGGATACTTGACGCGGAGGACCGCTGGAAAACCCGGTGTGTCCGGGGTAACAGCTCAGGAAAGGAAAGTTCGCCGTCGTGGATGCGCGTACTGCAGCGCTGGTCCGCGCAAACTTTCGAACAGTCGTCGAGGCCCCGAGCGGGCCGGAACGACTGATCAGCGCGTTCTACGGCCACCTCTTCGCGGAGATTCCGGCTCTGCGTGAGCTGTTTCCCCCCGCCATGGATATGCAACCCAAGCGGCTGGTCACCGCCATTCAGTTCGTCCTGGACCATCTGGAGAACTGGGATCGCGCGCAGCGCTTCCTGGAACAGCTGGCCCGCGACCATCGCAAGTACGGAGTGGAGGCGGCGCACTACGACATCGCCGGGCGGGCGCTGCTCGCGGCCTTCCGCACCTACAACGGCGTGCACTGGAATCGCGGGCTCGAGGAGGGCTGGCGGGATATCACCATCCTGATCTCGGCGTCCATGGCCATCGGCGCGAACTCCGACAAGTCGCAGCCCTACTGGGAGGCGACGGTGGTCGGACACCGCCGAGTGGTGGACGATCTGGCGATCGTGCGGCTGCAATCGGATACGCCGATCCCGTACCTGGCCGGACAGTACGTGCCGGTCGCCATCCCGCAGCGGCCCAAGATGTGGCGCTACCTATCCCCGGCCATCCCGACCAACCCGTACGGCGAGATCGAATTCCACGTGCGCAAGGTGCGCACCGGCTGGGTCAGCCCCGCCATCGTGAACGAGACCCAGATCGGCGACCGCTGGATGATCGCGGCGCCGCTCGGCGGCCTGCACGTCGACCTGCAGAGCGGCAAGGACGTGCTCATGATCGGTTCCGGCACCGGTATCGCGCCGCTGCGTGCGCAGCTGATCGAAATGGGCAGGCGCGGTATCAATCCCCGCGTGCACCTGTTCATGGGCGGGCGCTACCCGTGCGATCTCTACGATGTGGAGAACATGTGGCAGCTCTCGCAATCCAATCCGTGGCTCACGGTGGTGCCGGTGTGCGAGAACGAATCCAATCCGTGGTGGCATCCGTATCCGCCCGCCGAGACCCCGTACGGCATGCACCGGCGGCTCATCGGCAATCTGGGCGCGGTGGTGGCGAGCTTCGGCGCGTGGTCCGACCGCCAGATCCAGATCGCGGGTTCGGCGCGCATGATCGCCGACACCAGGCGCGCCCTGCTGGCGGTCGGCACACCGGAGTGGGCCATCGCGTCGGATCCGGTGTGAGCGGGCGGTTCTCGGTTGTGATCTCGTTGATTTCCGTAGTGAGGAGTGTGCGGTGACCCTGGGCCCCGACGACACCGGCGCGCTGGCGCTCGATACCGAGGAGCGGGCGGCGACCGTGGTCGGCGCGCACCGGCTGCGCGCGGACTGGACCGTGATCCGGCTCATCGGCGAGTTCGTGCCGTTCGCACCCGGGCAGTCGGTCGCCGTGCGGGTTCCGCAGCACCCCAATATGATCCGCCGCCTCTATCCCGCGCTGCCGCCGTCGCTGGACGGCAAGCTGGAGTTCCACGTGCGCACGGTGCCGGGCGGCTGGTGCAGCGGATCGATCGTGTCGGACACCCGCACCGGTGACGAGTGGCGGATCAGCGCTCCCGAGGGCTGGCTGGCGGTGGATCCGGAGGCCACCGACGTGGTGATGGTCGCCGAGGGCCCCGGGTTGGCCCCCATGCGGTCGCTCATCCTGGATCTCGCCCGGCGGCCCGAGCCGCCGCGCACCCACCTGTTCGTCGGCGCGCGCAGTCCGCGCGATCTCTACGCCTCGGACATGCTGTATCTGCTCACCGGCGAATTGCCGTGGCTGACGGTACTTCCCGTGGTTCAGACCGATGAGGACCCGGACTGGGTCGACGAATGGCACGAGGCGTGCCGGGTGGATATCGGCTTCCAGCCCGAGGAGATGCTCTCGGGCAGTCTGGCGGAGGTGGTGGGCCGCTTCGGGCCACTGGATCGGCAACAGATCCTGGTGTGCGGCAACGCCGCTCCGGTCCAGCAGGTGGTGGAGACACTGCTCGCCACCGGCGCACCGGCCGAACACATTCGCTACGAAGGATTCTGACGGCGCGGCGGGTTAGAACAGCGGATCGTGCCGGATATTGGCGGTGGGGGTGCCCGCCGCCATGAGGCGGAACTTGGTGGTCTGCACCATGGCGGGCGAACCCACGATCTGGACGTCGCGATCCGCCCATGATCCGTACCCGGCGACGATCTTGCCGATCTGACCGACGCGCCGCGGCTGGAGGCCGGGGTACTCCGGTTCCGCCTCCTCGGCGTCACCGAACACCCACCACGGGTTCTCCTCGCTCTCGGTGACCGGAATGACATTGAGCCACTTGTTCTCCCGGGCCAGCTGGCCGAGCGTCTCCAGATCGTAGAGGTCGCAGGGGTAGTGCCCGCCCACGAACAGATCGACCTTGGGGTTGGATCTTCGCTGCGTCATGGCCATGAGTTGCGCGCGCAACGGGGCGATGCCGGTGCCACAGCCGACCATGAGCATCTTGCGCCGGGTGTTGCGCGGCACCCCGAGACCGCCGAGCGGCGAGCCGATGAGCCACTGCTCCCCGACCTTGGTGTGCCCGACCATGGCCGGGCTCACCCACCCGCCGGTGACGCCGCGGATGTGGAATTCGATCTCGCCCTGCGGGTTCGCGGGAATGGCGGGAGACAGGTACCGCCACATGCGCGGCCGCGACGGGATCTGCACGCTCATGTACTGACCGGCCGCGTACTGCATGGGCTGGTCCAGCCGCAGCCGCACGATGGCGAGATTGCGCAGTACCTCACGGTGTTCGATGACGGTACCGGTCCACACCGGCGGGGTGCTCTCCTGTTCGGCCGCGCCGATCATGGTGTCGGCGATGACGCCGAGCCCGGTGTCCCAGGCCCGTTCCACCTCGTCGGTCCACAGCTCGGTGCCCGCGTACGCCTGCATGGCGGCCTTCAGCGAACCGGCCACGGCCGCATAGTGTTCGGCGACCACGCCGTACTTGCGGTGGTCGCGCCCGAGCTGGGCGAGGAAGGGCAGCAGCTTGTCGGGTTCCTCGAGGCGGTCGACGGCGTAGGCGATCGCCTTGACCAGGCGATCGCGCTGGGCATCGAGGGCGGCCGGGAAGAAATCACGAACTTGCGGATGCTCTGTGAAGAGAATGGCGTAGAACGAGCGGGCGAGTTTCTCGGGGCCACCTTCTTCCGCAGCAACCGCCTTGAACGTCGTTCTAATCAATGCGACGGTCCGCGAATCCATATGTGTCACAACCCCATTTCGCACTCGAAACGCAGGCCGCACGGCCGAGTGCTGGTGCTGCGGAACACTCGACAGCAGCCGATGCCTAGCAAGTGTAGGCGAGGGTTGCCAGCAACGGAACGGCTCGTTTCAACAACACGCCCAAATTTCCGCTGAAACAAGTAATAACCACCCAAATGCCCTAGAAAACAGACCGCTCACCTGCGACACGCCGGACGTGCCAGACTGAGTCTCACCGATTTTGCGGGAATCGTTTTGCAAGGCTCGGCAATGGAGCGATCAGCCCGCAACCACATTGGCAACGCAATTACCCTGCGGCATACCGACATAACTCACGAATCACCACAATAAACAACCGGCCGGTTTGAATTGTTTTCGACCGTGATCCGGAACCGTTCACACCACCGCCCACCGGAATCCGTCAGCACACCACCCGCAACGAAAAGCAGCGCCCCGGAAATCCGGGGCGCTGCTCGATTCGTGGATCGCGGGTTACCGCTGCCGTCGATTCCGCGGCTGCCACACCACCAGGGCCGTACTGCGCTGCGGCGGCGTGAGCTGATCGGGCCGGTACCCGGACCGCAGCCGCTCCACCTCCGCCGTCAGCTCGGACACCCGCTGCTGCAACTCCTCGACCTGATTGGTGAGTTCGATGATCCGTTTGATACCGGCGAGATTGACGCCCTCGTCCTGAGACAGCCGCTGCACCTCGCGCAGCAGCTGTACGTCCCGATCGGAGTAGCGTCGCCCGCCGCCCGAAGTGCGTTGCGGCGAAACCAGACCAAGCCGGTCATAGGTCCGCAGCGTCTGGGCGTGCATGCCCGCCAGCTGTGCCGCCACCGAGATCAGGAAGTACTGGGTCTCGGAGCTCTTCTTCGGATCGGAATTCATCACGCACCTGCCCATCCAGCACGCGGGTCGAAACCGCTGGTCTTCTCCGCCTCCGCATAGCGCCGCAGCGCCTCGGTGGCATTGTCGTCCAGCTTCTGCGGGATCGCGACCTTCACCGTGACCAGCAGATCACCCGCACCGCCGCCGCGCTTGGGAACGCCGCGCCCGCGCACCCGCAGGGTACGCCCGTCGGCGGTGCCCGGCGGCACCTTCACGCCCACCCGGCCGTCCAGCGTCGGCACCGAAACGGTTGTCCCGAGCACCAATTCGCTGTAGCTGACCGGGAGCACCAGGGTCAGGTCGTCGCCATTGCGGCCGAAGACCTTGTCCCCGCTGACGTGCACGGTGACATACAGGTCACCCGGGGGCGCGCCCCGCAGACCCGCTTCACCCTGGCCCGCCAAGCGAATTCGCTGACCGTCGCGCACACCCGGGGGAATGCGCACGGTGATGGTGCGGGTGCGGTTCTGAATACCGGTGCCCCGGCAGTCGACGCACGGGTCGTCGATGATCGACCCGGTGCCCCGGCAGTCGTCACACGGTTCGCTGAATCCGAACGCACCCTGGTTGCGGCTGATGACGCCGGTTCCATTGCAGTGCGGGCAGACTCGCGGACTGGTGCCCGGTTTGGCACCGCTGCCGTGACATGTCGTACACGGCGAGGGGCTGGTCATACGTAGGGGAACCGTGACGCCCTGCGCCGCCTCGCGGAAACCGAGGGTCGTCTCGGTCTCCACATCGCTGCCGCGCCGCGGCCGCGAGGAGGCGCGGGCGCCGCCGCCTCGGTTGAACAGCCCACCCAGGATGTCGCCCAGGCCGCCGTCGGGTCCGGTCCCGGCGGTCGCCCCGCCGAAGATGTCGCCCAGATTGAACTCGGCGCCGCTGAATCCGCCGGTGCCGCCGTAACCGCCGCTCGGTGCGAAACCGCCGCGACCGAAACCGCCGCTGGCGAACAGCCGCCGCGCCTCGTCGTACTCTTTGCGCTTCTCCGGATCCGACAACACCGAATGCGCTTCGCTGACGGCCTTGAACCGCTCCTCGGCCTTGACGTCCCCCGGATTCTTGTCCGGGTGCAGATCACGGGCCAGCTTGCGATAGGCCTTCTTGACCTCGTCCTGGGTGGCGCTGGAGGAAATACCCAGCTCTTTGTAGAAGTCCTTCTCGAGCCACTCCCGGTTCACCGGGCATCTCCTCCTTCCCGCTTCTTACCCGTTGTTACTGGCATCCGCGCCAGCGTTCGTCGGATCCGACTGCGCCCCAGCGCCGTTCGTCGGACCATCGGTCACGCCGACCAGCGCGTGCCGCAGCACCCGCTCGCCGAACCGGTATCCCTTGCGCATGACCATGCCGATCACCGGCTCACTGCCGGAACCCTCGTGCTGCACGGCCTCGTGCAGGGTCGGGTCGAAAGGCTCACCCTCCGCACCGAATTCCTCGAGGCCCTGCTTCTGCAGGGCGGTGGCCAGTTTGTCGGCGACGCTCTTGAGCGGTCCGGCCTCCAGGTCACCGTGGGCGCGGGCCCGATCGAGATCGTCGAGCACGCCGAGCAGTTCGCCGACCACCGCCGCCTTGGCGGAGTCGATGGCGGCCTTGCGGTCGCGTTCGACCCGACGCCGGTAATTGGCGTACTCGGCGGTCAGCCGCTGTAGATCGGCGGTGCGCTCGGCCAATTCGGCGGTGATGGTGTCGGCGAGCGCGTCGGCGCTCCCCGCGGTCGCGCCGTCGGGCCGCTCGGACGAGGCCGACGTGGGATTCTGCGCCGCGGCGGATTCCTCCGCCGCGGCTTCCGAAACCTCACCCGCGGCCGGATCGTCGACGATCGGCTCTTGCTTCGGGTTCTGGTTCGTCACTTCTTCTCAGGCTCCTCGACGACCTCGGCGTCAACGACGGTGTCATCGGAATCGGGCGCGCCCTGGCCGTTTCCGGACTGAGCGGCGTCCGCGGCCGAAGCCTCGTAGATGGCCTGGCCCAACGCCTGCGACTCGGTCGCCAGCTTCTCCACCGCGGTCTTGACGGCCGCGATGTCGGTGCCCTTCAGCGCCTCGTTGGCCTCGGCGATGGCCGCCTCGACCTTGGACTTGACGTCCGCCGGGACCTTGTCCTCGTTCTCCTTGATGAACTTCTCGGTCTGGTGGACGAGCGACTCGGCCTGGTTGCGGGTCTCCGCCTCCTCGCGCCGCGCCTTGTCCTCGGCGGCGTGCGCCTCGGCGTCCTTGACCATCCGGTCGATCTCCTCCTTGGACAGGCCGGAGCCGTCCTGGATCTTGATCGTGTTCTCCTTGCCGGTGCCCTTGTCCTTGGCGGTCACGTGGACGATGCCGTTGGCGTCGATGTCGAAGGTGACCTCGATCTGCGGCACGCCGCGCGGGGCCGGCGGGATACCGGTCAGCTCGAACGAACCGAGCAGCTTGTTGTGCGAGGCGATCTCGCGCTCACCCTGGAACACCTGGATCTGCACCGACGGCTGGTTGTCGTCCGCCGTGGTGAAGGTCTCCGACCGCTTGGTCGGGATGGTGGTGTTGCGCTCGATGAGCTTGGTCATCACGCCGCCCTTGGTCTCGATGCCCAGCGACAGCGGGGTCACGTCGAGCAGCAGGACGTCCTTGACCTCACCCTTGAGCACACCGGCCTGCAGGGCGGCGCCGATGGCGACGACCTCGTCCGGGTTCACGCCCTTGTTCGGCTCCTTGCCGCCGGTCAGCTCCTTGACCAGCTCGGAGACGGCGGGCATGCGGGTGGAACCGCCGACCAGCACCACGTGGTCGATATCGCCCACGGAGATGCCGGCGTCCTTGATCACGGACTGGAACGGCTTGCGGGTGCGGTCCAGCAGATCCGAGGTGATCTTCTGGAACTCCGACCGTGTCAGCTGCTCGTCGAGGAACAGCGGGTTCTTGTCCGCGTCCACGGTGATGTAGGGCAGGTTGATCGAGGTCGACTGGCTCGACGACAGTTCGATCTTGGCCTTCTCGGCGGCCTCGCGCAGCCGCTGCATGGCCATCTTGTCCTTGGTCAGGTCGATGCCCGAGGTGCCCTTGAACTTGTCGACCAGCCACTGCACGATGCGCTCGTCCCAATCGTCACCACCGAGGTGGTTGTCACCGGAGGTCGCGCGGACCTCGACGACGCCCTCGCCGATTTCCAGCAGCGAGACGTCGAAGGTGCCGCCACCGAGGTCGAAGACCAGGATGGTCTGTTCCTTGTCGCCCTTGTCCAGGCCGTACGCCAGCGCCGCGGCGGTGGGCTCGTTGACGATGCGGAGCACGTTCAGGCCCGCGATCTGGCCCGCCTCCTTGGTGGCCTGACGCTGCGCGTCCTCGAAGTAGGCGGGGACGGTGATGACCGCGTCGGTGATCTCCTCACCGAGGTAGGACTCGGCGTCGCGCTTCAGCTTCATCAGCGTGCGCGCGGAGATCTCCTGCGGGGTGTACTTCTTGGCGTCGATCTCGACGGTCCAGTCCTCGCCCATGTGGCGCTTGACCGACCGGATGGTGCGATCGACGTTGGTGACCGCCTGGTTCTTGGCGGGCTGACCCACGAGCACCTCGCCGTTCTTCGCGAACGCGACGATCGACGGAGTGGTGCGCGAGCCTTCCGAGTTGGCGACGACGACCGGCTCACCGCCTTCGAGAACAGCGATGACCGAGTTCGTGGTCCCGAGGTCGATACCGACCGCACGAGCCATGGTGAATCCTCCTAGTTGACGTACCTGCCTGGCGCGGGAGCATGGGCTCCCAGCAACACTGAGCGTGGTCGGCTCAATCCTGCCCCCGTATCGCTCGGGGCGCAACTTGAACTTGAGTCACTCTCGCTCAACCTTGTCGAACAGGACCAACCTGGGCCCCAGGTCATCTATTCCCGGGGCGCGGAGAAATTTTTCGATCAGTCCTCGGCCGGGTGGACCGCGAGCACCTCACCCGCGAGGGTCAGCTCCAGGTATCCGCCGCGGCTGCCGTCCTTCGCGTAGACGAAGACGACGGGCGGGTTGACCTTCGCCCCCGGATCGGCGGGGTTCGCGCCCGGCGGGCGGCGAATGACGATGTGGCTGATGGCGCCGCCGGGGACCCGCAGCGTCTCCGGGGCACCGGCCATGACTGCCGCGAAGCCGCGCACGTCCAGGTCGGCCAGATCGAAGGCCGCGGCATCGTCGTCGCGGGCGGTGTCGGTGGAGCTGAAACCCTGCTCGTCGTAGCGGAGGCGTACGGTTCGGTCCGCATCGACGGCGCGCTCCACCAGGGCGTACTGCGGATACAGGCTCATCTCGTCGGCCGTCAGATCGCCGTATCGGTCCCGGTAGGTCGCGAGAAAACTCGCCAGGCCCACACCGGTGGTCGGCTCGAGCAGCGGCGGGTCGGGTGCGGTGGTGCGGGACGCGCAACCGCCCATGGCGCCGAGCAGCCCCGCGACCACGACCGTGGCCGCCGCCGCCTGCCACCGGCGTGCCGGTTTCCGGCGCTGCACGCGCACCACCGGGGCGTCGGCGAGGTTGCGCGGGATCTGCAGGTCGCCGATGAGGGTGTCGAGATCGCCGAAGGTGCGCGCCCGCATGGCCGCCGCCGAACGCTGGGCGTATTCGGCATCGGTGAGCTCGCCCTCGGCGTGCGCGGCGTCGAGCAGGGCGCAGGCTTCCACGCGATCGGAGTCGCGGACGCGCAGGCCGCTGTGACGTCGGGTGTCGGACATGACTGTCGGCCTATCCGGTGAAGGGGAAGGCGCGCAACACCACTCCCGTGGGATCCAGTATCAGATACCCGCTCTCGCCGAACGCATTGCGCACATACACCCGGACGAGCGCGACGGGCGCGGTCCGCGACCCTCCCGGCGCGGTGTCCACCTTCAGGTCGATATGGCTGATGGTGCCGCCGTCGACGTTCAGGAGGGCGGGTGCTTCGGCGAGCGTCCGGTCGAGGGCGGTGAGATCCACGGCGGCCAGATCGAATTGCGGCGTATCGGGCTTACGGGTGGCCACCGGACGGCTCTGCTCGAAACCGCCGCGATAGCCGTAGTGCACCACACGATTCGGCTCCCCGGGCAGGGCGCGCGCGATGCTCGCGTGCTCGTCGAACAGGCTCACCTCGTCGAGCAGGGTATCGCCGAACTTGGCGCGGTAGGTGTCGCGAAAGTGGGCGATACCCGCCACCGTCAGCAGATTCGGGGTGGGGATCACCTTCGGCTCGATGACGCCGAGGTCCACCGACGGCGGCCCCGCCGGTGCGGCGGCGGGCCGGTCGACCACGGTGTACATGCCCACGGCGGCGGCCAGCGCGAGCGCGGCCACGCCCGCCGGGAACCAGTAGCGGCGGTGCGGCAGCGGCGGGCGTGGCGGACCGGGAGCGTCGGCGGGGCGTTGCAGGTCGGCCGTGAGCTCCGCGAGTTCTCCGAGAGTTGTTGCCGCACCGGCCAGTTCGGTCAGGGCATGGTGGTCGTCCACGGACAGCTGGCCGTCGGCGAGCGCCGCGTCCAGGACCGCGCAGGTGGCGGCGCGGTCGGCGTGGCGCGCCCGCACGCGCGGCGGATAGCCGCCCTTGCGCGCCCTGGTCCACGCCGGATTCGGCTGCGGGAGTGACAGGTCCGTGGCCCCCGGCGACGGTTGCAGATCCCCGACCAGCCGGTGCAGCTCGCCCAGCGTCTCGGCCCCACCCGCCCGCTCCGAACGCTCGTGGTACTCGTCGGCCCCGAGCTGGCCCTCCTCATAGGCGGCATCCAGCCGGGCACGCGTGGTGACCCGGTCGATATCCCGGGCCCGAACCCGCCCGGTTCCGGCCGCCGAACCGGGCGATCTCGAACTCACCCCCGGATGGTAAGCGCAGAACGCCCGTTTTGTACCACCTACCACCGTCGATAGGTGCCGAATAGGGCACTATCGCGACGTGCTCAGGATCTCGTGGGCGAGGTCGCGGTCGAGGGTCACACGGACCAGGGCCGCCGCCAGGTCGGCGTCGTGGCCGCGTGGGCTGAGGCGGTCCAGGGCGGCGGGGTCGGTCGGGAGGCCGAGGCGGGTCGCGCCCCGGCGGGCGCGCTCGTCGAAGTAGGGGCGGACCCAGGTCCAGGTGTCCTGCACCTCGCGGAGGAAGATCTCCGCGCCGACCGGGCCGATGCCCTGGAACCGCTGTAGGAGGCTCGCCAGCCGCGCCGGATCGCGCCCGGATTCCTCGGCGAGTCGGCGCAGGTCACCGTGGTAACGGTCGAGGAGCAGCGCGGCGTTCGCGCCGAGCCGGGTGGCCGTGGATTCGTCGTAGCGGCGGTAGTGGCCGCGGCCGAGCGCGTCGACCAGTTCCTGCCAGTCGGCGTCGGCCACCCGCCGCGGGGTGGTGTATCCGCTGCCGACCAGTTCGCGGGCGGCGGCGATGGCGATATCGGCGGAGATGCGGGCACTGAGCAGCTGAGCCAGCATCAACAGCTGGAACAGCGGCGCGGGTTTGTCGGCCAGCCGGATCCCGGCCTCGGCCGCATAGCTCGTCCCCGCGCGATCCAACAGCGCCCGCACGATGTCCTGTCGCCCCATGACCCACCTGCCTTTCGACACCGAGCGAATACCCGCCGCACCGTCACCCACACCCGGTTGCCGACAGGTCGCCTCGGGCGCGAGATGGATTCGCGGTCGGCCGCGACCGCTAGATTGGGTGACGAGCGTCACGTGCGAGTCGACAGGAGTGCCGGTATGCGAGCGGCCGTGGTCACCAAGGGCGAGTTTCGGGTGGAGGAGCTGCCGACACCGGTTCCCGGTCGCGGGCAGGTGCTGATCGACGTGGTGCGGTGCGGCATCTGCGGATCGGATCTGCATGCCCGCGTGCACTGCGACGAACTGGCGGAGCTGGCGGCCGCCACCGGATACGGGCACTTCATGCGCTCGGCGCAGAGTGTGGTGCTCGGGCACGAATTCTCCGGCACGGTCGTCGATTACGGCCCCGGCTGCCGAAAGCGTTGGCGGCCCGGCACTCCCGTGGTGGCGCTGCCTATTCAACGGCAGGGACGGCAACCGCACCTGACCGGCCTGTCGGTCGCCGCGCCTGGTGGCTACGCCGAGCAGGTGGTGGTGCAGGAGTCCATGACCTTCCCGGTGCCGAACGGCCTGTCCGCCGAACTCGCGGCGCTCACCGAACCCATGGCGGTGGCCTGGCATGCGGTGCGCAAGAGCCGGATCGGCAGGAGGCGAACGGCTTTCGTCATCGGCTGCGGACCGATCGGGCTGGCGGTCGTCAGCATGTTGAAGGCCGCCGGGGTGCGCACGGTGGTGGCCAGCGATCTCTCACCGCGCCGCCGGGACCTGGCGCGGCGCTGCGGGGCCGATGTGGTGGTGGACCCCGCCGTCGCATCGCCCTGGGACGCCACGCCCCGCACCTCGCGCATCAGCGGCGCCACCGACATCCTCAACCTCGGCTTCGACGCCATGGAACGGCTGCGGCGCATTCCGAAGCTGCCCTGGTGGTATCTGTTCCGCGCCGCCCACACCTTCGATCAGGGGCCCAACACGCCGGTCATCTTCGAATGCGTCGGCGTTCCGGGGATTCTCGATCAGATCCTCACCGCCGCGCCGCCCATGTCCCGCGTGGTGGTGGTCGGCGTCTGCATGCAGCCCGATGTGATCCACCCGGCGACCGCCATCAACAAGGAGATCGAACTGCGCTTCGTGCTCGGCTACGACCCCGGCGAATTCCGCGACACCCTGCACATGATCGCCGACGGCACGGTGGACCCGAGCCCGCTCGTCACCGGCACCGTCGGCCTGGACGGCATCGACGCCGCCTTCGGCGCCCTCGCCTCCCCCGACCACCACGCCAAGATCCTCATCGACCCCCGCAGCACCGCCACCGCACCCTGATTCGCGGCCTACGCGCGGTGGCGCGGGATGCGGGTCAGCGGGGTGGTCGGGGGATCGTTGAGCGTGTCGAGCAGGCCCTCGGCGCTGCGGGCGGCGGTGAGGCACGCCGTCGCCGTGACCTGATCGGCCAGCGGATGACCGGCGCGGGAACGCCATTTGCGCACGGCCGCGAGAGCGTATTCGCGCTGGGTGGTGAGATCGGTGTCGGCGGGCAGCCCCAGGCGCAGATGGGGGGCCACGCCGGAACCGCCGATGAGGCGCTGCAATTCGGCGATATCGTCCTCCGGCAGCGGCAGCTCATCGGAGCGGAGACGGCCGAGCAGGCGCAGTTCCGCGAAACCGTGCACATCGGCGAGCAGCGTGCGCACGCGCGGGAGCAGCGCGTCGGCGGAGGTGCCCGGGTAGGCGGCCAGAATGCGGGCCAGCGCGGTGAGCGCGGAGTGGGCCTTCAATTCCTCGGCGCGCTGGGCGAATTGCACATCCAGCACGGAGCGCAGCTCATCCAGTCCGCTGCGGCTGGTGAGTTCGGCCGCCAGACTGGCGGAGTCGCGCACCCCGAGGCGGATCAGCGTGACGGACAATCGGATTCCGAACAGGCCGAAGCGGGCCACCAGGTGCGCGCGCAGCTCCGGCGACACCGGCAGCGGCAGATCGGGGCGGGCGAAACGGTCCGCCGACAGCAGGGCCGCGGTGAGTTCCTCGGTCGGCACCGTCGCCAGGGCCTCGAAGGCCGAGTACTCGCGCTGTCGCAGCGTGGCGGCGGCGAAGGCCAGCAGACCCGCCACCGGAACCACGGACTGGCACAGCCCGGTGCGCTCGAGCTCCTCGGCGAAACGGGACGCCACCTCGCGGGCGGAGTGCAGGGCGTCGATACGGCCGGCACCGATCTCGTCCGCGCGCGAGACCACACCGACCGCCCCGAGCGGGGCCGCGGCGGCCGTGTAACCCGCGGGCGGCGCTCCCGGCCCGTGCGCACCGGCAGCGCCGACCGGTGCCCCGGTACCGGTCGTTCCATGCCCGAATCTCCCCGTGCCGGACGCACCCGCACCGAACGCCCCGTATCCGAGCCCGGGAACGCCCGCATCGGCGGCCTGACCGGATCCGATACCAGCGCCGATACTTTCGAGGAAATTCACATCCGCGGCATCGAGGCGGCGCAGCAGGTAGACGACTGCGTCCGCGCCCGGCAGCACCACGCCGGCCGGATCGGCGGCCGGGGTGAGCAGGCGCGCCGTGCGCGCCGAGACCTCCCGCGACATGGACGAGATACCGGGCGAGTCGATGATCGTGGTGCGCGCCAATTCCTCCGACGGCCACTGCACGTCGAGATGGTCCACCTCGCGCGCACCGGGCGCGTTCCACCGCAGCGCCGACAGGTCGAAGTGCAGGCCGTGCGGTGTGGCCAGCCCGTCGGCCCCGCGATCCCGGCGCACCCCCACGTCGGCGTGCGCCCCGTCGCGCGCGAACGCGGTCACCCGCGGCGTCGGACCGTGCCGGTACCAGGTCACCAGCCGGGTGCACTCGGTCGCGTCGGTGGGCGCGATGTCCTGCCCGACCAGGGCGTTCAACAGCGTCGACTTACCGGCCTTGAGCTGACCCGCCAACGCCACCCGCAGCGGTTCGTCCAGGCGGCGCGCGCAGTCGGCGAGCAGCGCGCTCACCCGCGCCTGCCCCGCATACGCCTGCCGAGCCACACCGATCAACCGCCGCGCCTCGGGCACGATCCCGGCCACTGCACCCGGGGCATCGAAAACCATTCACACACGGTAGCGGGACTCCCCGGTCTCCTCGCGACTACCCATACCCCGACGAACGCACGGTCACGCCGCCCGCCGTGGCGGGAGGTGACGCACACGCCGACAACGAGCCGGCGTGAGCACGCAGCAGCCGCGCATCGCCGCGGCCCGGAAAGCACGAGACCGGACCGAGCGACCACCGTGACGGGGGGACGCACGGCCACAGCGCGAACGCGCCGCCGGTCCGGAACCGCCGACCTACCCGCAAGGCAGGAAGCCACCGATGCCGCGCCGACGCGGCGGGCGCTGCCGACCGCGCCCACAGGTGAGCCCGCCGGTCGCCGACGGCCAGCGCTTCGGAGCGTGGGTGGGCCGCCTGTGTTCAGGTGCGGCGCGGCCACCGAGGAACGGGCACGCCATACGTGAGTGGGTAGGCCGCCCGGGTCCGGGTGCCGCCCGGCCACCGAGGAACGGGCACGCCATACGTGAGTGGGTAGGCCGCCCGGGTCCGGGTGCCGCCCGGCCACCGAGGAACGGGCGCTTTACGTGGGTGGGGCGGGTGGGATCGCCCGGGCGGCCGGGCGGGCCGCGAGCGAGAGCAGCGCGTCGGCGTGGCGGCGCAGTTCGGCCACCACGCGGAGTTGGCGCTCGAGTTCCGTGGCGCGTTCGGTGCGGCGGCCGGCCTCGAGATTCGCGGCTTCCTGTGCGGCGCGCAGGGATTCGTCCAGGGAGCGCAGCGAGCGGTCGGCCACGCCGGTGAAGTGATCGCGCAGCAGGCGATGGATGCGGTGCAGCCGGTCCTTGGTCTCCTTGCCGGAGTGGAAGGCCACATCGTCGACGTACCGGCGCACGGCGGCCTTGGCCTCGATCCGGCGCTTGGCCAGCCGCGCCTGCTTGTCGTCACGGAACGCCTTGCCGCCCAGAATCACTCCCGCGCCGATGGACAGCGGGTTGATGATCGCCATCCCGGCCAGCGTGCCCGCCAGCCCGGCCATCACCACGCCGCCGTAGGAGCCCCGCACCCCCACCAGCAGTTTGTGCGTGAAGCCGAGATCGGGTTCCAGATCGGCGAGGGTGCAGGAGCCGACGCGGGAGCCGTCGGGGTCCAGGCTGCCGGCCAGCTCCGGCAGGTCCACCGCGCCGAGTTCGGTGAAGTGTCCGGCGATCCGTTCGGCCAGCCGGATGGCGCGGGTGCGGGTCCACAGCAGATTGTCGCCGACCGCCGTGCCCACGGTTCCGGTCAGCCATTCCTCGATGGTGTCCCAATGCCGCCCGGGATCATTGGCGTCGATCCACTCCTCGCCCTCGCGCGCGATATCGCGCAGCCGGTTGCGCAGATCGTGGTCGATATCCCCGGCCAGATCGGTGATGCCGTCGGTGAGAGTCTGCTGCCAGGCGGCGGTATTGCGGCGCAGCCGCTCGGCGGCCGCCTTGGCGGAACGCAGTTCCACGATGGCGGCGGCCCCGCGCTCGGGATCGCGCAGCGCCACCAGTTCGCTGCTCAACGCCAGCGCGAGATGTTCGGCCGCCGAACCGATGTCGACGCCCACCGCCTGCCGGGTGGCGGCCTGGTCGCGGGCCACGACCTGGTCGCGCAGAAACTGGAACACCTGCCCGAAACCCGATTCGCGGCCGAGCTGTTCATCGCGCAGCCGCATGGCGTGGGTGCGCAGGACGGCGGAGACGGGAATCAGCGGAACCTCGAGCCCCGCAGTCTCGAGGTGCCGCTGATTCGCGTCGTAGACCTGCCTCCAGTGTGGATACAGGTCGATCTTGGTGAGCAGTACCGCTACGGCGGGGCTCAACTCCCGCACCTGCCGCAGGAATTCCACCTCCGGCACGGTGAGTTCGGTGGAGGCGTCGCTGAGCAGCAGTACCGCGTCGGCTCCCGGGATGGTGGCGTAAACGCCTGCCGCACCGGGATTTCCGTGTGCACCGAGGCCGGGGGTGTCCACGACCACAATGCCGTCGGCGAGCAGCGGGTTGGCGGCTTCCACCTCCACCCGCAGCACCGGCCGCGCCCGCACGGTGGGCTCGATCGCGCCCAGATTCTCGAAAGGCACCGGGACCCGGGTGGATTCGGCCTCGCCGCCGCCCGGCCCGGCCAGCACGGCCGCGGCCCGTGACTCGCTGCCGTGGGCCAGGGTGACCGTGGCGGTGGTGGTCGTATCATCGCCCACCGCACAGACATTCAGGTTGAGCAGCGCGTTCACGAACTGACTCTTGCCCTGATTGCCCAGACCGGCCACCACGATGCGCCGTCGCGGATCGCGGATCCGCCGGGCGACCGTCTCCAGTCGCCCCACCAGGTCACCCCGGTCGGCCGCGCGTGCGACCGCGATGGTGTCACCCAGTATCGACAGCAGCGGCCGAGCCACCGCGGTTCCCGTCACAGCCCTACCTCCGAATCACCAGTGCGGTCACGAGTGCAGCGTCACGACTGCGGCATCACGACTGCAGGATGTCGTCGACGATGCCGCCACCGGCGACGCCGCCCACCTCGGCCCCGCCGCCGAAGCCCGCGTCCCCGAACAGCGACGTCTCGGTGCCACCGGTGAGGTCGCCCTCGACGCCACCCTGCACACCGGCGCCGAACGCCTGCGAAACATCCAGTCCCGCCCAGGGATTCGAACTCGCACCGGCATCCAGCCCCGACTCCGCCCCCAGCGCGGCGTCGACACTGCCACCGACCTGCGCTCCGGTGTCCACGGCCCCACCGACCGCCCCACCGAGTTCCGCACCCGCCTGCGCACCGGTATCCACCGCACCCGACAGCCCGGACTCCAGCCCACCGCCGAATTCCGCACCGGCATCGACCGCACCGCCGCCCCCCGTCGACAGCCCGGTCTCCAACCCACTCCCGAGCTCCGCACCGGCACTCAACGCGCCGTCGACGCCGGTGCCGACGCCCGCACCCAGACCGGCCCCGGCATCGAGCGCACCGTCCACCGCGCCACCGACACCCGCACCCGCCTGCGCACCGGTATCCACCGCACCCGACAGCCCGGACTCCAGCCCACCGCCGAATTCCGCGCCCGCGTCCACCGCACCACCGATACCGGGTTCCAGCCCACTGCCGACTCCCGCACCGGCACCCAGCGCACCGTCCACGGCGCCGCCGAGTCCCGCGCCCAGCTGCGCGCCCGCATCGACAGCCCCGCCGATACCGGTGGACAAACCGGTCTCCAGCCCGCCACCGAGTCCCGCACCGGCATCCAGCACGCCATCGACGGCACCGCCCACACCGGCCGCGAGGCCCGTTCCGGCGGTCACCGCACCGTCCACCGCACCACCGAGATCCGCGCCGAGCTGAGCACCGGTGTCCGCCGCGCCGGAGAGTCCGGCTTCGAGGCCGCCGCCGAGTTCCGCACCGGCGTCGACAACTCCGCCGATTCCGGTGGAGAGTCCGGTTTCGAGGCCACTGCCCACCTGGGCACCGGCATCGAGGACGCCGTCGACACCCGTGGTCAGCCCGGTTTCCAGACCGCCGCCGAGCTGCGCACCGGCGTCCACGGCACCGTCGAGCGCCGCGTCGAGGCCCGCCCCCAGATCGGCTCCGACCTGGGCACCGGCCGCCACGGCGCCGCCGAGACCGGCGGAGAGTCCCGCGCCGAGATCGGTGCCCACCTGGGCGCCCAGTCCGGCGGCGGTGCCGATCGCGCCGTTCAGACCGGTTTCCAGGCCCACGCCGAGCTGACCACCGAGATCGGCGGCCGCGCCGAGGCCCGCGCCCAGCTGGCCGCCCGCGTTCACGAGTCCGCCGAGTCCGGCGTCGACCCCCGCACCCACCTGGGTGGCGGCATCGACCGCGCCCTGGAGTCCCGCGCCGAGCCCCGCGCCGAGCCCCGCACTCACGTCCGCACCGGTCTCCAGTGCGCCGCCCAGCGCCGTGGAGAGCCCGGCGGCCACATCGGCCACCGCATCCAGGCCCGCGCCCAGGCCCAGGTCGACGCCGGTTTCGGCCTGGCCGCCGAGATTCACCTCGGCCGCGGTGGCGGCGGTGGCGGTGGCCGCGACCCCGGTCGTCCCCGCCGCGACCGTGCCGACCGACGCCCCGCCGTTCACCGCGCCATTGACCGCACCGGCGACCGCGGTCTCGAGACCACCCGCGGCGACGATGGCCGACAAGGCCGAACCGCCCGCCACCAGCGCCGACTCGGCAACCATGGGCGCCACGGCGGCGATATCCTCCGGCGTCACCGCCGCCAGCCCGGCGTCCACCAGCGCCTGTCCGGGGTTGGCGCAGTAGGCGGCGGCAGCCTCGCTGTCCCGCAGCAGGCTGAGGATGAACTCGAGAATCGCATTGGGACTCATGGCAAATCGCCTCCTTCGGCGGACCCCTGCGGTCCGCGGTTGTCGAATTGCCTTTCACGCTAGGAAGCTCACGCGTTACTCCGGAACGGGGTGAACTCCCCTGTTGCCGGACCCCGAACCATTGGGGGCGGGGCGAGGATTAGGGGAATTTCCCCGTACCTACCCCGCACGCGGTAACGACGAACCCCCAGCAACCGACAGCTCACATGTGGCTCGCAGGCCACAACCCAAGCCTTAGTACATATCGGACTGATCGACTTTCGAAACGGCACACCGGGCAGGGTGTGTTTGTAGAACAGGGGTTCTCGAATGAGTCAGGGTCAGGCGCTCGGCATTACGGTCGGGTCGCTGCACACAGTCGCCGTGACGACTTCGGGGGGACGACGCGAACTACACGCCTGTCCGAGTCTGCTCGGCTCGGCGGCGGAGGTCACGGAGAGCATTCTGGCCCGGGTCGGGGATCCCGTGGATATGCGCATCGGAGACGGAACCGCTGTTCGCGCGGCGGATCTCGTGGCGGCGGCGGTGGCGCGCGCGGTGCGCGACACCGGCTCCGCCGCAGCCACGGTCGCCTGCTATCCGTCCTGGTGGACGCAGCACACCGTGGAGGTGCAGCGGTCCGCGCTGGATGCCGCCGGGCTGGACGGCGTCGCACTGGTGCCGGAACCGACGGCGGCCATGCGGTGGCTGCGCGAGGTACACGGAACCGAGCACGACGGCGCGATGGCCGTATATGATCTCGGCGCAACCGGTTTGACCATTTCGGTGGTACGTACCGGGCCGCTGTCGGGTCTGCTCGGAGAACCCGTGCACTCGACCATGGTGGCGGGTACGGAATTCGATCTCCTGGCCATGCGTTACGTTCTGGCTAATGCGGTGGGGCAAAACGATTTCGATCCGTTCGACCCGATCGTCGAACAAGAATTGGCCGCATTGCGCGGTCGCTGCAGAATTGCGAAGGAAGAGCTTTCCAAAAAGACGGCGGCGGTGGTACCGGTTCGGCTGCCCGCCTTCGGCATGGACGTGCGGCTGGTGCGCGACGAGCTGGAAGAGCTGCTGCGCGGCCCCCTGCTCGGATCCATGGACCTGCTGCGCGAGGCGGTGCGGCGCGCCGGATTGCGGGTCACCGAACTGGACGGCGTCCTGCTCACCGGCGGTGGCGCGGCCATTCCGCTGGTGACCGAACTGCTCTCCACCGAATTCGGCATCCCGGTGGCCGCGGCCGCCGACCCGGCGCACATCAGCGCCCACGGCGCTGCCCTGCTGGCCGCCGATCTGCTCACCGACACCACCGCGACCGAACCCCACCCGGCCCTCGTCGCGCCCACCGCACCGGTGCGCCACGCCACCCGACCGGGCGGCGATGGCGATACCACCGCCATCCCCCGCGACCCGAACTCGGGGCGCGCGGGTGAGGCGCGTAGCGGCGCACTGCCACCCGGCGCGGGCGCTACGGCTGCCGCGAGCGGCGAGAATCGTGGGCGCGACGCGTACGGCGATCACGCCGCGTACGACGAACACGACATGCACGGCGCTCACGACACGTACGGCGCTCACGACACGTACGACGAACACGACACGCACGACGAGCACCACCCGCACGGCGCGGCGTCCTCGACCGACGCGGCGCCC
>NZ_BAGD01000126.1 GCF_000308635.1 Nocardia otitidiscaviarum NBRC 14405
TGCTCAATCTGCTGCCGGTGCCGGGCACCGACGGCTACGGGATTCTGGAACCCTCGCTCAGCTACAAGACGCGCCGCTCGCTCGACCAGATCAAGCCGTACGGCATCCTGCTGCTGGTGGCCATGCTGTTCGTGCCGGAGATCGGCGCGGTGTTCTTCGGTACGGTGCGGACGCTGTTCGAACTCTCCGGCCTTCCGGCGGGCTGGGCGGGCAACGGCTTCTCGCTCACCCGCTTCTGGATGTAGGGCGGGCCGCACCACCCCTCGAGGTACGGCCCACGACGACACCCTAGGAACGGGCGACGACATCCACGCGAGTAGCCGACTACTCGAAGATCAACAGCGACGGCCTGCGGGCACGTGCGTAGGGCGCGCCCCGGCGGGTGATGTCAATCGACCGGCGTCACATAGGGATTGGCCACGGTGGGTGGCAACAGGGCGATGGCCGACAGCCGCTTCATGCCGCAGACCTCCATGAGATCGACCACGATCGAACGGAGCTGCGCGAACACCACGTGCGCGGAGATGCCCGCGTCGGCCACCAGATCCTTGGTCGCGCCCTTGGCCACGGTGCGCAGCACCCGGGTGGCCTCCGCCGGATCGGGTTGTTCGCCCGGATCGGCGAGCACCATGCGGCGCACCACCTCCACCGCCTCACCGAGCTTCTCCACCTCGGTGACCAGGCGCGGGTCCAGGATCTCGTCGTCACGCACCGAACTCAGGGCGCGGCGCAGCAGTACGCGGGTATTGCGAACGGCGTTGTCGAGCGGGTCGGCGGCGGTGCGCAACTGCTCCAGGCGCGGTTTGGCGTTCCAGTACAGCGGGGACAGCCGGATCACCTCCTCGCTGCCCTTCAGGGTGTCGCGCAGGCTGTCGATCTGTGGCTGGGTGCCGCGTACCGCCTGCAACGCCTCCTTCACCTTGGCGGCGTCGTGTTCCAGCAGGCCCGCGCCGCAGTCCATCAGACTGGAGTGCATCACCTCGAGGATGTCGGCGGCCTGCTGCCGGGCGCGGCGCACCGGATGCAGCGGAATCGCCGCCACCACAACGATTCCCACCAGACCGCCGACCAGGGCGTCGATCATGCGCAGCGAACTGCCGCCGGTGTGCGGGGGCAGCAGGGTGGCCACCAGCACCGCGGAACTGGCCGCCTGCGCGGTGATGATGCTGCCGCTGTCGAGGAACACCGCCGCCGTCATGGCGACCGCGACCACCAGGGCGATCTGCCAGACGCCGGTGCCCACCCAGGAGATGAACAGGTCGCCGATGCCGATGCCGACCGCGACGCCCACCATGAGTTCCACCGCGCGGCGCATCCGCGCGCCGAAGGAGACGCCGGTGGAGATGATCGCGGCCATCGGCGCGAAGAAAGGTTGCGTATGGCCGATCACATTGTGCGAGATGAACCAGGCCAGTCCGGCGGCCACCGCGCACTGCACGATCGGCAGCCACGAACTGCGCACCCGCTTGGTGGCGTTGCGCAGCTGCGTGGCGCTCGACTCGCGCGCGGTGGTGAGCTTGCCGCCCAGTGCACTGCTCAAATCGGCGTCAGTCCAGGCCGAGTTCGGCCGCGGCCCGCGGGTCGCAGTCTTCGAGGAGGTCCAGGCAGCGGGCGTACTCGTCGGTCTCGCCGATGGCGCGGGCGGCGCGGGCGAGAGCGCCGACGGCACGCAGGAAGCCCTGGTTCGGTTCGTGGTTCCACGGCACCGGACCGAAGCCCTTCCAGCCGTTGCGGCGCAGCAGGTCCAGGCCGCGGTGGTAGCCGGTGCGGGCGAAGGCGTAGGCGGCGATGACGTCGGCGTTGACCGTGTCACCGTCGGGATCGGTCACCGATTCGCCGCGTTGCAGGGCGTCCTCGGCGAGCTGCGCCCACGCGAGGGAAGCCGTCGGATGCGCCGCCGCGACCCGCACCGGGTCCTGGCCGTCGAGCAGCGCCTCCTCCACATCGGAGTTATCCGGGAGTAACACCGGCTGGGGCCCGAGCAGATCACCGAAGGAGGTCATGCCGATCATTGTGCACCGCCGGTCGGATTGCTCAGTAGGCTGACCTCGAATCACCGTTCCGCCAAAGCGAGGGGTAGCGCGTGTCCGACTCGAACGCCGACAAGCAACCACATGGCCAGGGAACCGGCTCCCGCCCGGAGAACACCGGTAGCGGCGCGGGCACATCTGCCGAGCGGAGCGGGGGCGCGCGCGGCGAGGCGATGGGGAACCTGGGCGGCGCGGATCGGCCCGGCCAGGGCGACATCAGCCGGGGCGACACGGGCGATGGAAGCCAGGCCGCCCCAGGCGACGCAGGCCAAGCCACCCGAGGCGATGCAGGCCAGGCCGTTCAGCATCGCCAGGCGGATATCGATCAGCACGCGCCGGGCAGCGCCGGGCAGCGTGCTCAGGACAGCGCCGATCGTGGCGGCCGGGACGTCCGCCCCGATGCCGGTCATGGCGCTCGAGGCGTCGATGGCCGGACCGACGCCCGGCCGGATGGCTCCGACCAGTCCGACCTTCGGACCGAGGCCATGCGGCGCGGCGAATCCCCGCCGCCGCTGCCGGTTCCACCGCGAGCCCGGGCGGCGACCGAGCTTCCGGTCCAGCACCGGGTCGCCCCCTCGGCGCGGCACCGACCGCACGCCCCGGCACGCCACCCGGCCAACCCGGCGGCCGCCCGTCCTTCGCCACCATCCACTACGACGAGCCCTCCCGACCCGCCGGTCCCCCACCCCGGTCCGGCGGCCCCGGCATGCGGCCACCCCAGCCGAGCGCCCCCGGCAGCGGTCCCGGCGGCCCCGCGTTACCGGGTGGCCCGCGCAACGCACCGGCAGGCACCGCAGGTGCAGGCTCCCCGGCCGACGCCACCATGCAGTACCCCGCCATGCCGCCGAACCCACCCCACCGCGGCCAGCCCCGCCCCGCCGCCCCGGGAGCCCCGAACCAGCCACCCGCCCCCGGCGGACAACCCGGCCCACGCGACGGCAAGGCGAATCCGCGCGGTGCACAACCACACCCGCGCGGTGGACAACCGGACCCGCGCGACGGGCGACCGCAGCCACCCGGCGGACAACCCGATCCACGTGGCGACAACCCGAATCCGCGCGGCGGGCAACCACAGGCCCCCGACGGACAATCGACCCCTCGCGGCGGACAGTGGAATCCTCGCGGCGGACAACAGGATCCGCGCGGCAGTCATCCCGGCCGCCCACCGCAGACCGGCAGCCGCCCCGGCATGCGCGACACCGACCCGGGCGGCCCCGCCGCCGTGTCACCGCTCGCCGGAATCGCCCAACCCCTGGTCTCCACGCCGGACCCACAACCACACCGCGAGTCGGGACACGGCGACCGGTCCGATCCACGACACCCCGACCCGACCCGGCCGGACCCCGCCGGAAGCGTTCCGTCCCAGGACGACTCGGCTCCGGCCGGGCCGCAGCGCGCATCGGCGCAGGGCTCCGCACCGGGCGACTCCCCGGAGCGTGCGCAGGAGAATTCGTCAGGTGACGCGAGCGCGCGGCCAGGTTCAGCGCAGCAGGGCTCCCCGCTGGGCGTCTCCGAACGTGGCGATTCCGCACAACGCGGTTCGATGCCGGGCGCTCCCGTACCCGGCGGCCCCGGACAAGGTGGCCCCGGACAGTACGGCGACTCGCCCGCTGTAGCGGCGCAGGGCACCTCTCGGCCGGGCGTCGATGCGGAAGACGCTCCCACACAGCGTGAATCGACCCGCGGCGGCGCGGGGCAGACCGGTACGGCATCGCGCGGCCCCGGTGCGGCGGAAGTGGACGACAGCGCACCGAACGACGCGCTGCAGCGTGGAGCCGCTCCGGACGGCCCCGGGCAAGAGGCTGGCGTCCGGGGTGATTCCGAATCCGACACCCCGACGGAGCGCGTGATGCTCTCGGGCGGGTCCGGGCGCGCCGAGGGCGGGCGGGATGCATCCGGGCACGGCGGGTCCGGGAGCGAGAGCCCGACGGTGCGGTTCGCACAGGGTGGTTCACGATCCGGCGCCGAGGTGGGCGGCAACGCGAAGGGCGTTGGTGCACAGTCTGGTTCGGCGAGTGCGGCTGCCGACGGTGTGGCGAGCGGACCTGGCGGATCGGCGCAGGCTCGGGGCGGCTTCTATGCGGGGGACCCGGCCGGACCGGACAGTTCGGCGCGCGGCACCGGTGGCGTGGGCTCCGGGGCCGACGCGGCCGCCGGGTCGGGCGCGGGAGCGCAGGGGGTCACTCGGCACCCGGATATGCCGGGACCGGCGGACGCGCCCGGGACGGCCCAGCGTGGGGACGGACGCGTGGATGGCCAAGCGGACGTGACTGAGCACAGCGCGAGCGCGGCGGGTGCGACTGCCGGGATGGCGGGCGCACCGGGTGGGGTGGCGGGCGCACCGACCGAACCGGGCGTCGAAGGGGCGGTTGCGCAGACTTCCGGCGCTCGCGGTGCGGACTCCGACGAACCCGCCGCGGACGCGACCGGAGAGGCGGGACCAGATGCGGAAACCGTTGCTATCCAGCAGGTTCCGGAGGGGGCCGAGGACAAGACCACGGCTATGCCGGTGGTGCCTCGGGAACAGGCGGTGACCGAGAAGATTCAGACGGGGCGGCCGGGGCCGCTGAGCAAGCCGAGTACGCCGCGTGGGAATGCGGGGCCGCGGAATGTGGGGCCGCGCGGGCAGGCGGGGCCGGGGGCGGAGAATCTGGACGAGACGCGGCCGTCGCCGCCGCATCGGCAGCCGCCGGTGCCGCCGCGGAAGGCGAGTGCGCCGTCGCCCGCCGACTTCCAGCCGACCATGCCGGGGCGGCCGTTGAACGCGCCCCGGGCGACCGCTCCGGGTGGGCCGCGGCCGCCGCGGCCGGTGGCTCCGCCGCAGCGTATCCCCGCCGCCGGTGAGCGGGTGGACACCACGAAGCAGGTGGCGCCACCGCAGCGCGTGCCCGCCCCGGGCAAGTCCGACACCGGCACGCCGCCGCGCACGGCCGTCGGCGGGCAGCTCGAAACCGGTGCGTCAGCGCAGGGCGGAACCACCGATACCGGCGCGAATCCGGTGGCGGCTCCGCAGCGGGTGCCCGCCGTGAGCGAGTCGGGAGCGGCGGGGACGTCCGCGCGGGGCAAGCGCTGGTGGCTGCTGGTCGGTGCGGCGGCGGTGCTGGTGGTGGCGCTGCTCGGCGTGGTGATCGCGCTGGTGGGCGGCGGTACCGACAATTCGCCCGAGGGGCAGGTGAAGCGGGCCATCGGGACCTACACCGATGCGCTGGCCGAGGGAGATCTCGAACAGTTGCGCGCCATCACCTGCGGCACCCAGCACGACTTCTACCAGAACATCTCGCCGGAGCAGTTCGCCGGCGTGTACCAGACCTCCAAGGAGCAGAAGGCGATTCCGGTGATCGACTCGATCGACGCCGTCCGCATCACCGACGACACCGCCATGGCGCAGGCCACCGTCCACACCGCCGCCGATCCGAGCGAGCGCACCCAGCGCACCTTCGATCTGCAGAACACCGACGGCGGCTGGAAGGTCTGCGATCCGCCGAGCTCGCCGAACTGACGCACCCGACGCCTCGCACAGTCTCGACACCGCGGGCAATCCCAACACCTCGACAAGCGCAGCGCCGCCGGAGTTGATCCGGCGGCGCTGCGCCGTCCGCTCCCGCAGCCGTCCGCTCCCGCAGCCTGCGCGCAGCGGCCCGCACCGGACAAATCGATCCAGGTTCACGGCCGCGATGAACGTCACAAACACCTGGTCACCGGACCGACTCGCCGGTAGCATGGCCCGGATTGTCTGGGCCAGCTTCGACGGCGACATCGTCCGGCCCGCCAGGATTTCAGAAGTACAGGGAGTTGGTTCAACATGCCGGAGACGGCAGAGGCGGCCACCGCCACCGCACTGGTCGGCCGGCACTTCCGGGTACGCGACCACTACGAGGTCGGCCGGGAGAAGGTTCGCGAATTCGCGCGCGCCGTGCGCAACGACCATCCGGCACACCACCACGAGGTCGACGCCCGCGAACTGGGCTACGAGGGCCTACTGGCCCCCGCCACCTTCTCCTCGGTCATCGGCGCGGCCACCACCCGCTCCCTGATCGGCACGGTGCTCACCGAGTACGACCTGTCGCAGGTGCTGCAGACCGATCAGGTCTTCGAGTACCACCGCCCGATCCTGGCCGGTGACCGGCTGTCGGTGGACGTGGTCATCGATTCCATCCGCCAGTTCGGCGACAACGACTTCATCGTCGTCAAGGTGACGCTCAGCGACGCCCTCGGCCTGCCGGTGCTGATCTCCAACACCACCATCGTGGCCCGTCGCGGCGCGGATATCGACCCCGATATCGCCGACACCGTGGCGGGGCTGGTCATGCACGGCCATGTCGAGGACCCGGACTCCGGCGCGACCGACCCCAGTGGCCTCGTACTGCTGGACCTCGACGAGTTCACCGCGTTCCCGGCCCCGGCCGAGCCGCTACCGGTGCACACCACGCCGACCGCCGCCACGCTCACCCCCGGCACCGAGCTGCCTGCCGCCAAGGTGCCGGTGACCCGCGGTGACCTGGTCAACTACGCGGGCGTCTCCGGCGACCCGAATCCCATCCACTTCAGCGATGCCGCCGCCACGATGGCCGGGCTGCCGACGGTCATCGCACACGGCATGCTCACCATGGGTCTGCTTGCCGGACAATTGGAGTCGTGGCTGGGCGATCCCGCCGCGCTCACCAAGTTCAGCGTGCGGCTGTCGGGCTTCGTCCCGGTCGAGCCGACCACCCCGGCCGTCATCGAGTTCACCGGCAAGGTGAAGTCGGTCGACGCCGACAACCGCACCGCCACCCTGATGCTCGGCGCGACCTGCGACGGCAAGAAGCTGTTCGGCCGCGCCATCGCCGAGGTGCGCCTGCGCTGAGCATGTCTCACCGCTGAAAACGTCTCACCGCTGCGCGTGTCGCACGCACGGTCGGCTCATGCACGCGGCTACCGCATGCGCGCGTGCATGAGGTAGACGTTGTAGTCGTTCCAGGTGGTGAGGGTGAAGTACAGGTCTTCGCCGGTGGACCACGGGTGGATGAAACCGCCGTACAGCTCCGGATATTGGAGCACCGTCGCCATGGGTGTGCTCGGCGACCAGACGCCCTGCGGTGAATTCGCCTCCCGCACCACGATGGCCGCCTTGGCGGTGTCGAGGTAGCTCATCTGCCACACGTCGCGCGCCGCGTCGTAGCGCACCGACAGCTCCCCGGCGGGAGCGTCGACAATCGGTGTGGCGGAGGCGAATCCGCCCACCGGGGTCCAGGCGCCGTCCCGCCAGTACTGGTAGGCGGTGGTGTTGAGCACCTGATCCTTGGGCACCCGCGCCAACCCGACCGCGCCGAGGCGGGTATTGGGCGTGCCGAACATGTACACGTGGTCGCCCTGCGGAACCATCGCCGTCACTTGGAAATTCGATATCCCGAAGATGTTGTCCCAGCGGGCGTGCGGATCCTTGGTCCAGGTTTCGCCGTGGTCGTCGGAGTAGGCGATACCGCCGTGGTTGGTGTGGAAGGTGCCGGGGACGGCGTTCCAGGTGCGGATGGACATGTAACTCATGTACTGCCGCTCCCCCAGGGCGAACCCCGAGGTGGGAATGGTCGTCATCTCGATATTGTCGAGTTTCTTGCTGCTCAGCAGTTCCGCCGCGTGGCAACGCGAATCCATGACCATGCGGTCGAAGGTGAGCCCGTCGGCCAGGTCGGTGTCGGTGCTGAAGGCGAGCACATTGCTGCGCCAGTCCTCGCCGAAGCCGCCCGGCGGATGGAAGTCGCGGCCGACGGTGTCGCCGAAGGCGATGGCGATCTCCCCCGGCGCGCTCTCCCACATGATGCCCAGGTCGGTGCCCTGCACCTGCCAACGCTTGTCGGTGCGGTTGATGGAGGAGGCCCCGGTCAGCTTGGCGACCTCGCGGACCTCCGCCACGACGGGCGCGGGTCGCGGCGGGGCCAGTGGGGCGGCCTCGATCACCGGGGTCACCGGTTCGGGGCCGGGTGGCGGCGGCGGAGCATCCGGGTTCGGGAAGGCGAAGTGGAAGGGCTGCGGCCGCAGTCGCAGTTCCGGAATGCCCAACTGCTCCAGCAGGTTCGGCGGGTCGATCGGCCCGTCGGTGAGATCCGGGCACGGGTTGACGCACGGATCGGCGGGAAGGTCCATCCGCACCCGGTTCCGGTTCTCCACCGGCGGCCCGGGATCCACGGTGACCACCGGGTACGGAATCGGCACCTCGACGGTCTTCCCCAGCAGCCCTTCGTGTGTCGCCTTGGGATCGGTCACACACGGCCCGGTTCCCACTACCGGTTCCCGGGGCACCGCCTCCGCCGCGGACCGATCGCTCCACACCAGCACGCCCGCCCCGCACACCACCGCCCCCACGGCCGCCAGCATCCGCTTGGCCATGTACCACCCTCTCGACATTCAGGTCATTTCGGGCACGAACAACTGCGCAGCAGAGTAATACAGTCGGCGACTGTGTACATGGAGACCATCACCGCCACTCGCGAATTGACCCCGGAACTCGCACAGCGGCTGGCCGACACCGCCGTCGGATCCACCTCACGGGTGACGATCAGCTGCCACGACCGGAGCGTGAATCTACCGGTATTGCCGTGGACCTGGGCGGAATTGCGGGTCCGACCGGGCGATACCGTCACCGTGACGGCCGATAGCGGACACCGCCCGCCCGATCTCGAGGACCGTCGGGTGCTCAGCGCGGTCGTCGCCGCCCTGACGGCGGCGGGCTAGCCCGCTGCCTGGAACACCAGGACGGTCGAGCCGATGCGGATGGCGTCCCCGTCGGTCAGCACCGTGGCGCTGTCGATGGGCTCGTTGTTGATGTAGACGCCGTTGGCCGAGTGCAGGTCCTTGATGAGGAGGCCGGCGCGGCTGGGGGTGATGTGGGCGTGGTAGCGGCTGGCCTTGGGGTCGTCGAGGATCAGGTCGTTGTCGGTCATGCGGCCGATCTTGAGGCCGGCGGCGGCGACGGGGATGGTGCGGCCGTCGGCGAGGCGGAGGTGTCCGCTGCGGACGGCGCGCGGGGTTTCGGTGACCGTTTCGGTCATGGCCTTGGCCATGCGTTCGACGTCGACGATCTCCATGGTGTCCAGGGGTTCCTGGCGCAGTACCCGCTGTTCCAGCGCGACCAGGGCGGGGCCGGGGTCGATGCCGAGTTCGTCGGCCAGCACGGTGCGCACGCGGCGGCAGGCGTCCAGGGCGTCGGCCTGGCGGCCGGACAGGTACAGGGCGGTGATGAGCTGCGCCCACAGCGGTTCCCGCAGCGGATGCGCCTGGGTCATGGCGACCAACTCACCCACCACCGAAGACGCTCGCTTGCAGGCGATTTCGGCGTCGATGCGGGCGGAGGCGGCCAGCAGCCGCTCCTCGTCCATGGCGGTGGCGAAGCTGTCGGCGAAGGACAGTCCGCTCAGATCGTCGAGAGCGCGGCCGCTCCACTGCTCCAGCGCGGCCGCGTACAGCCGGGCCGCGGATTCGGGATCGCCCGCCGCCGCGGCCTCGGCGGCGCTGCGGCGAATGGTTTCGAACCGGCCCAGGTCGCACTGGTCGTCGGGGATCTCCAGGCGGTAGCCGGAGGATTCGGTGCGCAGCACGGCGGCCGCGTCCACCCCCGCCTGACGCAGCGTCTTGCGGATATTCGACACGAACACCTGCAGGCTGGCCTGGTAGGAGTCCGGCGGCTCGTCGTTCCACACGATGTCGGCCAACGCCTGCGAGGACACCGCGCGCCGCCGGTTCACGATCAGCGCGGCGAGCAGTGCGCGCGGTTTCGGTCCGCCAACCGGCAGCACCCGGCCGTCGACCAGCAGTTGCACAGGTCCGAGAACCCGCACCTCGAGAGTCATGCCGTGCACCTCGGATTACGTCAGAGCAACTTACATCGAAGCAACGAAAACGGCCGCGGCGGTGCAGACACCGCCGCGGCACACGCGTCGCTCACCTCGTTCGGATTTCCGCTCGCGGAATACCTTACTTGGCGCTGATGGAACGACCGGCCGACTTCAGGTCGTTGCACGCCTCCACCACGCGGGCGGCCATATTGGCCTCGGCCTTCTTCAGGTAGGAGCGCGGGTCGTAGACCTTCTTGTTGCCGACCTCGCCGTCCACCTTCAGCACCCCGTCGTAGTTGCTGAACATGTGCGCGGCCACCGGCCGGGTGAAGGCGTACTGGGTATCGGTGTCGACATTCATCTTGACCACGCCGTAGCGCAGCGAATCCTCGATCTCCGACTTCAGCGAGCCCGAACCGCCGTGGAAGACGAAGTCGAACGGCTGCGCGTCCGCGCCCAGGCCCAGCTTGGCGGCGGCCACCCGCTGGCCCTCGGCCAGCACCTCGGGCTTGAGCTTCACATTGCCCGGCTTGTAGACGCCGTGCACATTGCCGAAGGTGGCGGCCAGCAGGTACTTGCCGTTCTCGCCCGCGCCGAGCGCGTCGATGGTCTTCTCGAAGTCCTCGGGCGAGGTGTAGAGCTTGTCGTTGATGGCGTTCTCGACGCCATCCTCTTCACCGCCGACGACGCCGATCTCCACCTCGAGGATGATGTTGGCGGCGTGGGCCTGCTTGAGCAGCTCCTTGGCGATCTCGAGGTTCTCGTCGATCGGAATCGCGGAACCGTCCCACATGTGCGACTGGAACAGCGGGTTCTGGCCGCTCTTGACGCGGTCGGCCGAGATGGCCAGCAGCGGGCGCACGAAGGTGTCGAGCTTGTCCTTCGGGCAGTGGTCGGTGTGCAGCGCGATGGTGACGTCGTACTTGGCGGCGATCACGGTGGCGAACTCGGCGAGTGCGACCGCGCCGGTGACCATGTCCTTCACACCCAGGCCGGAGCCGAATTCGGCACCGCCGGTGGAGAACTGGATGATGCCGTCGCTACCGGCGTCGGCGAAGCCCTTGATGGCCGCGTTGACGGTCTCCGACGACGTGCAGTTGATAGCAGGGAACGCGAAGGAGTTCTCTTTGGCCCGAGCAATCATCTCGGCGTAGATCTCCGGAGTCGCGATGGGCACAGTGACCTCCGTTGTGTGTGCTGCGTACAACAAATTCTGTCAGCCCACACCATAGGACAGGCGGCTTTCACACCACCGGCTGGCCTCACAACCCTGATAAGTCTGTGATGTCGCTTCGACATTCGGTGTGATGTGCGAATCACCGGTACTGTGGTGGCCGTGACCTTGCTGGCCGCTGCTGACACCGTGACGACCCTGGCGCTGCCCCAGTTCTTGGATCCCATGTACCTCCTCACGGAGTCGTGGTTGAAGAACGCGGTGCTGCCGGCCATTCTGGCGATCGTCTTCATCGAAACCGGTCTGCTGTTCCCGCTACTGCCGGGCGACTCGCTGCTGTTCACCGGTGGCTTGCTCGCGGCGCAGCCGAACCCGCCGGTATCGATCTGGATCCTCGCGCCCGCCATCGCGGTGACCGCGTTCCTGGGCGACCAGTGCGCCTACTGGATCGGCCGCAAGGGCTTCGGTCCGGCGCTGTATCACCGCCCGGACGGGCGTTTCCTGAAGAAGAAGTACATCACCGAGGCGCACGACTTCTTCGAGAAGTGGGGTCCGGCGGCCATCATCATGGCCCGCTTCGTTCCGATCGCCCGCACCTTCGTGCCGGTGCTGGCGGGCGTCTCGGCCATGAGCTACCGCAAGTACGTGCCGTTCGACATCGTCGGCGCGATCCTGTGGGGCGGTGGCGTCACGGTGCTCGGCTACTTCCTGGGGAACGTGGCCTTCATCCGGGACAATATCGAGGCCATCTTCCTGATCATCGTGTTCATCTCGGTGCTGCCGATGGTGGGGTCCGTGGCGCGGGCGTTGCTGGGCCGTCGCTCGGCCGACGCCGAGGTCGTCGCCGAGGCGGAACCCGCCCGTACCAACGAACCCACCCACTGATCCCTTGTCCACCACCCCGCTGAACCTTGCGATGGGCGGTTTCGATCCCCTCGAGACAGCCGGGCCGCTGCTCGTCTGGACGGTGGTGCTGACCTTCGTCTTCCTGGAGTGTGCGCTCATCATCGGGCTGTTCCTGCCCGGCGATTCCATGCTGATCACCGCCGGCGTGGTGCTGGCCGCGCACGCTACAGGGGAGGCGCAGGTCTGGGCGCTGTCGGTGGGAGCCATGATCGCGGCCATCGCCGGGAACCAGGTCGGATACGTATTCGGCCAACGCACCGGACACCATCTGGTGGCGCGCAAGAACGGCAAGTACATCAACACCCACAATCTCGCGCGGGTGTCGGCCCTGCTGCACCGGCACGGCTTCTTCGCGGTGCTGGTGGCGCGGTGGATTCCGTGGGTGCGCACGCTCTGCCCGCTGGTCGCGGGTGCGGCCGGAATGGATCACCGCAAGTACACCGTCGCCTCCACCATCGGCGCGATCATCTGGGCACCGGTGCTGCTGCTCATCGGCTACTACGCGGGCAGCTTCCTGGAGGACATGTCCTGGCTCATGCCCGCGGTGATCTGCACGCTGGTGGTGGGGCTGATCCTGGGCACACTGCTCGGCATCCGGCAGTACCGGCTGGAGATGGCGCGTCCGGCCGAGGATTTCGACGTGGACGACGCGACCGATACCGCGGCCGTCGCGGACCATCGCAGCATCTGAGCGGAGGCACCCGGTTCCCGCACGTACGCGGGCAGGAGCGTGCCCCGACGCCATACCGGTGCGTCAGAGTCCCGCCGCGGTCACGGTGTGCGCGGCCTCCATCAGCATCCAGCCCGAAAGCTGTACCGACAGATCGCGTTCCGGGGTGCGGGAGGCGGTCACCGAGCCATTGGCGGTGAGGTAGCCCGCACCCGCGATACCGGGTAGTCGGGCCGGTTCGCGCCAATCGGGACCGAAGAGCGGTTCACCCTCCACCTCCAGCCGGTTCTCCCAGGCCGCGACGGCGGAAGCCCGCACGATCGCGGCGGCGGTGCGGCGGGCCTTGATATGCGCGGCGTCGTCGCCGGGCAGCATGACGGCGACCAGGGCCAGGTAGCGGGCGAGGATGCCGTTGAACAGGCCGCCGTCCCCACCGCCGCCACCATCGACCACACCACCGCTGGTCATCTGCTCCTCGACGGCCGCCAGCAGGGTAAGCACCCGGTCCGCGTGCCGGGGTTCGCCGGTGTGCACGGCCAGTTCGGTTTCCAGGCCGAGCACCACGCCCTGGCAGTAGGTGTAGACCGGATGCTCGACCTCGCCGGAGGGCAGATGGATGCCGTCCAGAATCAGCCCGGACTCCTTGTCGCGCAGGGTGTCGTCGAGCCAGTCGGCGATTTCCTGAGCGCGCCCGTAGCGCCCGAGCCGCGCCATGACGATCCCGGCCGGACCGTTGGCGGGCGCGTTGTAGAAGTCGGAGCCCCTACGCCACGGAATGCCGCCGCCCACCTCGGGCGTCCAACCGTCGACCAGTTCCTTCTCCAACGTCCGCAGCGCGTACCGCATATCGTCGATGCCCAGGGTGCGGTCGGCGCGCTCCAGGGATATGGCCAGCCAGGCCATATCGTCGTAGTAGTTGTTGGTCCAGCCGGTGATATTGCGCAACCGCATACCCCGCGCCACGGTTCGGATGCGCCGCAGCCGCGCGGGCGTGGGCTCGCGGTTGGCGGCATCGGTGGCGCAGTCGATGAGATGGGCCTGCCACCAGTAGTGCCAGGACACGAAGAGGCGGTCGCGCCGGGTCGCGGGCCAGCCGACCACGCCGAGAGTGGCTCCGGGAATTCCCCACAGCGCGCGCAGATGTCGTGACAGGATGGCGGATTCGGCCATATCGGCGCGCTCGGACCAGAGCGCAGCACTGGGCTCGGCAGGTCGCCCGGTCCGCGAAGTCATAGGACATATGGTGCCAGTCGGGCACCTGATCATGTGGCTGATTTCGTTATGCAACCGTGTCTGAATCGATCTTGGCAGGATGGCCGCGACCGGCCGTCGACCGGGGCGTCACCAGGCGGCCGACAGGTCCGCGTGCTCCCGCACCCACGCGTGCATGGCGATCCCCGCCGCGACTCCCGCGTTGATACTGCGCGTCGAACCGAACTGCGCGATGGATACGGTCAGCCGCGCCCCCGCCTTGGCGTCGGCGGTGACTCCCGGCCCCTCCTGCCCGAACAGCAGCAGGCATGCGCGCGGCAGCCGCACCGTCTCCAGGGGTACCGCGCCGGGCACATTGTCGACGGCCACCACCGTCAGCCCGGACGCCGCCGCGAATTCCAGCAGCGCCGCCGTATCGGCATGATGCTCGATGTGCTGATAGCGGTCGGTGACCATGGCCCCGCGCCGATTCCACCGCTTGCGCCCCACGATGTGCACGGCCGCCGCCGCGAACGCATTGGCCGTGCGCACCACCGTGCCGATATTGGCGTCGTGCCCGAAGTTCTCGATGGCCACGTGGAACGGGTGCCGCCGCCGATCGATATCGGCCACGATGGCCTCGCGGGTCCAGTACCGGTAGGCGTCCACCACGTTGCGGCGGTCGCCGTGCGCGAGCAGCTCCGGATCCAGGCGCGGATCCGCGGGCGGCTCGGTGCCGAATTCCGCGCGCCACGGTCCGACGCCGTGCGGATGCTCGCCCCATTCGGTGGGGCCGGGCAGCGATTCGTCGGTCGGGGCGTGATTCACTCCGAACATCGTAATGAGGCCGGGTGCGGGCGAAATCAGGAGCTGCTCAGGCCGGCCCCGATGGCGATCACGATGAACGCGAAGTAGAGCAGCATCAGACAGGTGGCGACGATGCCGCAGACGTAGCCCGCGGTCACGCTGCTGCGCCCGCCCAGGGTGCCGCCGGAGGCGTCGATCTCGCGGCGCGCCTTGCTGCCCATGATCCAGGCCACCGGGCCGAGCAGCTGGCAGAACACCAAACCCAGGATGCCGAGCACCATGATGGTGGTCGCCTGCGGGTGGTCGGGGGGCGGACCGTACCCGTAGGCCGGGTAGCCGTAGGAGGGATAGCTCACCGGGTCATCGTATTTCGCCTGGGCGAGCCCCGCGTGTCAGGTGCTGGTCGAGGCGAACGTGCCCAGGCCGAGCAACAAGACGAAGGCGACGATGGCGAGGATGATCAGAACCGATGCGATGATGCCGCAGACGTAACCGGCCAGCACCAGGCCGCGCCCGCCGATCGCGCCGCCGGAGGCGTCGATCTCGCGCAGCGCGCTGCGGCCCATCACCCAGGCGACCGGCCCGACCAGCTGGCAGAGGATGAGGCTCAGGATGCCGAGCACCAGAATCACCACGGCCTGCGGATGATCACGCTGCGGGTACTGGCCGGGCGGCGGGGGCTGCTGATAGCTCATAGGCATGATGGTAGGGGTAGTGCTGACACCACCATGGAATTTCGGGTCAGCGCCATCGTGTCCCGAGCCCGCGCCGACGACGATGAAACCATGACGGAGATGCCCGCCGAACCCACCCTCGTGCTGCCGAAACCCGGCCCCGAGCCGTCCGAACCCGCGCCCGAGCGCACCGGACCGCCCCCGTGGCTGGTCTTCCTGCGCGCCCCGTTCACCGCCCGCACCTGGAAGGAATTCGCCTACCTGCTGGTCGCGATGGTGCTCGGCGGCATCGCGACGCTGTATCTGGTCTTCGCCATCGGCGGCGGGCTGTACCTGTCGATCTTCGTGCTCGGTATCCCGATCCTGGCGGCCGTCCTGCTCGGCGGACGGCTGTGGGGGCGGGTGTACCGCGCGGTCGTCGGCACACTGCTCGACACCCGGCTGCCCGAACCGCCACCGTTCGCACCCCGCCCCGGCTTCTTCGGCTGGCTGCGCGGAGCCTTCACCGACCGCACCTCCTGGCGAGCGTTACTGTTCCTGCTCGCGCAGGCCGTGCTCGGCGTGGCCGTGGGCTATGTGGTGCTGGTCGTCGGCGTCATGTCGGTGTTCGTGGTGCTCTCGCCGATCTTCTGGGTGATCGACCATCCGATCAATGTGGACGAGAACGGGGTGGAGCATCACTCGCTGGCGCAGTTCGGGGACTTCTACGTGGAAACCTGGCCGCGCGTCATCGGTTTCGCACTGCTGGGGGTCGTCGCCTGTTTGCTCATGCCATGGGTGATGCGCGGGGTGTGCTGGCTGCACCGGCTGCTGGCCGTCCTGCTGCTGACGCCCACCGCGCGGGATCGGCAACTGGCCGAGTTACAGGCCAGCCGCCGGGCGGCGGTGGAGGATTCCGCGGCGACGCTGCGGCGGCTGGAACGCGACCTGCACGACGGCACCCAGGCGCGGCTGGTGAGCATCGCCATGGCGCTGGCCCGCGCCGAGGAGCGCATGGCCGCCGGGGGCGATCCCACCGAACTGATCGCCCAGGCCCGCTCCGGATCCAAGGAGGCACTGACCGAACTGCGCGAGCTGGTGCGCGGAATCCATCCGCCCGCACTGGAACTCGGCCTGGAACCGGCGCTGGAGACCCTGGTGGCGCGCTGTGCGCTGCCGGTGGAGCTGAGGGTGCTGCTGCCGGTGCGACCCGACCCCGCCCTCGAGGCCATCGCCTACTTCTCGGTGGCCGAACTGCTCACCAATGTGGTCAAGCACGCCGGGGCCACGCAGATCTGGGTGTCGGTCCTGCCGCAGGGCGCCGAGCGGTTCGCGATCTCGGTGCGTGACAACGGCGTCGGAGGTGTGCTGCAGCCCGCCGTGGGCACCGGCGACACCGGTGTGGGCGGCGGCCTCTCGGGGCTGGCGGCGCGGGCGCGCACCGTGGACGGCGAGCTCGCCGTGGACAGCCCGCCGGGCGGCCCTACCGTCGTCACCGTGCTGCTGCCGCTCACGGTGCCGCGATGAGTACACCGCTGCGCATCGTCATCGCCGAGGACAACGCCATCCTGCGCGATGGGCTGACCGGCCTGCTCACCGAACGCGGCCACGAGGTGGTGGCCGCCGTCGGCGACGCCGATACGCTGAGTGACGTGGTGGCGCGGCATCGCCCCGACGTCGCGGTGGTGGACGTGCGCATGCCGCCGACCTTCACCGACGAGGGACTGATCGCGGCGCTCGCGCTGCGCCGCGGCCACCCCGAGGTCGGGGTGCTGGTGTTCTCGCAGTGGATCGAAACCCGTTATGCGACCGAACTTCTCGCTGCCGGCGCGGGTGGCGTCGGCTACCTGCTCAAGGACCGCGTCGCCGATGTGCGCGAGTTCGTCGACGCCCTGACGCGGGTCGCCTCCGGCGGCACCGCTCTCGATCCGGAAGTGGTGAGTCAGTTGATGGGTGCCACGCGCCAACAGGACGCGCTGTCCCGCCTCACCCCGCGCGAGCGCGAGGTGCTGGAACTCATGGCCCAGGGCTTGACCAATGCCGCCATCGCCGCCGCGCTCACCGTCACCGAGCGGGCGGTGGAGAAGCACATCGGCAATATCTTCCTGAAACTGGATCTGCCGCCCTCGGACACCCATCACCGCCGGGTGCTGGCGGTGCTGCGCCTGCGCGGGTGACCGGCGGCGGGTGCGCGGACGGCGCGGCCTGCCACGGGAAAGGAAACGATGCCGGGTGGTTGCCGGGCGTGGAAGACTGGAACCATGCGGCGGTCGAGATCCGCGGAAGCGGTGAAAATGGTTGGGGCGTGGCCGGATCACCTATTGACGATCGACGAATGGTCTTCGCTGCGCACAGGTGACCTGTTCTGCGAACTCGTCGAGGGGGTGCCGGTGGTCGCGCCGCAGCCGCCGCGGCATCAGTTGGCGGTGTGGCGCTTGGCCGCGCAGTTGGAACCGGCGCTGCCCGCGCCGCTGGCGGCCCTGGCGCGGATCGAGTTGGTGGTGGAGGAGCGGGTTCCGGCCACGGTGCGGATTCCGGATGTGCTGGTGGTGGGTGGTGCGGCCGGTGCCGCGCACGCCACGCGGGTGCGGCCGTCGGATGTGCTGGCGGCCGTGGAGATCGCCGCGCCCGGATCGCGGCGGGTGGATCGGGTGCTGAAATACGCCGAATACGAATCGGTCGGTATCGAGCACTACTGGCTGCTCGATACCGAGGGGCCGGTGCGGCTGCACGCCTTCACCCTGCGGGACGGACGGTACGAACCGGTCGGTGAGCATTCCGGCCAGGTCACCCTGGATCTCGCGGGCCATCGCCTCCAGCTCGACCTCGACGCGCTCACCGCCCTGCGCTCGCTGTCCTGACCCGGCCGATTCCGCGTCGACTCGGTCAGTCGACTCGGCCACACGACGGCCCCGCCGCGCCTATCCTGGAAGTCCGAAGCGCTGGTGGAGGTCGCCATGAACCACGCGCGAATGCGGCATACGATTCTCGGCGTCGTCGCCCTGTACCTGCTGACCCTGATCATCTGGTTGGGCTGGGTCATCCAGCTCACGCCCCCGGGAACAGCGCCGATGCAGATATGCATGCTGGTCGGCCTGTTCGGAAGCTTCCTCGGGGTCGGCATGCTCCTCGCCCAGCGCCCCTCCCGGGCGGACCGGCGACTGCGTCGCCACGGCCTCGAGGGCTGGGCCAATATCGAAGGTGTCCATCCGCTCCGCCGCACCGACCACCACACCGAACTCACCGAACTCGACCTCGAACTCGTCGTGCCCGGCTCACCGACCTACCACGGCAGCATCGTCTACGACGTCCAACCGGTCGACCAACCGAAACTCGCGGTGGGCGAGACCGTTTCGATCCGGGTCGACCCGGCGGACCGGGACCGCATCATCCTCTGCCTGTAGCGCCCGCCCGTCCGCTGGTCGACACCAGGCGCGTCCCTCGGATACCGACGAGTCGCGTTCTAGGCTTTGCGGGTGACGATTGCCGGAATTTCGCCCGATGCGCGGGAAGCGCCGCTGCTGCTGGACACCGAGCCGCCCCGCACGCTCGGCTTCACCGACCAGGCGGCGTTCTGGGGCAATATCGGCGTCAGCCTCATCGGATTCAGCGGGGCCGCGTATGTGCTGTACCCGACCGGACATCCGCCGCTGCCGCTGCTCGGCGCGCTGCTCGCCACCCTGCTGGGCACCCTGGTCGGCACCGCCATGGTGGCCGGAACGGGAGCGGTGGGCACCCGCACCGGCGCACCCGCCATGGTGGTGCTGCGCGGACTGTTCGGCACCCGGCTGTCCTTCGTGCCGACCGTCGCCAATGTGGTGCAGTGCGTCGGCTGGGGCGTCTACGAACTGACCGTCATCGCGCTGGGCGTGGCCGCCATGACCCAGGACCGGGTGCCGCACGCGCTGGTGATCGTGGCCGCCGGGGTGCTGTCCACGGTCATGGCCATCTGGCCGCTGCGCGTGGTGCATCTGCTGCGCAAGTACGTGACCGTCGCCGTGGGAATCGCCATGGTGTACTTCACCGTCGCGCTGCTGCGCAGCGAGGTCCCGGCCCCCACCGAGACCAGTTGGAGCGGATTCTTCCCGGCCGTGGACACCACCCTCGCGGTCTCCGTGTCGTTCGTGCCCCTCGCCGCCGACTACGCCCGGCACTCGCGCACCGTGCGCGACTCGGCCGGGGCCACGATTCTCGGCTACTCCGCCGCCCAGATCTGGTGCTACGTCCTCGGCACCATCGCCATCCTGCAGGCCGGAGGCGACGCCACCAAGGTGTTCGACACCTTCCTCGGCGTCACCGCCGGCTGGGCCTTCTTCGCGGTATTGGTGCTGCGCGAGGCGGATCAATCCTTCGCGAACGTCTACTCCACAGCCATGTCCCTGCAGAATCTGCTGCCCCGGGTGGACCGGCGCGTGCTCGCCGCCGCCGTCGGCGCGGTGGTGACGCTGCTGGCCCTGCCGGTGCGCGATTTCAGCAGCTACGCCAACTTCCTGTACCTCATCGGCTCGGTCTTCGTCCCGTTGAGCGCGGTGCTGATGGTGGACTTCTTCCTCGGCCGCGGCCGCCACTCCTGGAATCTGGCCCAGAACGCACCGGCCCGCCCGCTCATGCTGCTGCCGTGGGCGATCGGCTTCGTGACCTACCAGCTGTTCAACCCGGGTTCCATCGGCTGGTGGGCCGACTTCTGGCGAACGGTGCAGGACACCACCGGAATCCGCCCCGGCTGGTGGTCGTCGGCCTCGCTGTTCTCATTCCTGGCGGCCGCGGTGGTGACCGCGGTCGTGGTACTCGTCCAGCGTCGGAGGGCATGAGCGGATGACCGATGAGCGCGTCTACGGCATGGGAGTCGATCGCCTGGTCGAACCCGATTGGCCGCCACCGACTTCCGCGGAGATCGCGGAAGTGCTCGGCACCGAGGCGGTCGTCGACTGGCACAGCCCACGACCGCTCTCGGCCACCGCGCGGGCGCGCACCGGGGACGGGCGAGCGGTCATCGTGAAGCGACTGCCGCTCGCGCTGCGCTCACCCGCCGCGCTCGAAGAAGAACACCGGTTCATGGACCACCTACGGGCACACGGGATTCCGATCCCGGCCGTGCTCGACACCCGCCGGATCGGCGAATTCACCTACGAGGTACAGGAATTCGGTACGGGCACGGACCGGTACCAGGGCGTCTTCTCCTGGTCGCCGTACCTGTCCTCCGCCGATGCCGCCGCGGCCGGACGCGCCCTGGCCCGTCTGCACACCGCCGCCGCGGAGTACGACGCACCGCACCGGCCGCCGCATCCGCTCCAGGCCAGCTTCACCATCTTCGCCTCCGCCGATCCCATCGGCGCGCTGGAACGCCAGGCCGCCGTCCGGCCCGCCCTGGGCATCTTCCTGTCCGATCAGCCCTGGCGCACCGATGTGGAACGCGTGCACATGCCCGTCCACGCGCGCCTGTTCCGCACCCTCGCCGACCTGGAACCGCTGTGGACACACAATGATTGGCACGGCACCAATCTGCTGTGGCACGACGGCGAGGTGTCCTCGGTCATCGACTTCGGGCTGGCCGACCGCACCACCAGCGTCCATGATCTGGCGATCGCCATCGAACGCAGCGCGGTGGACTGGCTGGCGCTGCGCGACGGCGACCCGGTGGACGTGCGCCTCGGGCAGGTGCGCGCCCTGCTCGACGGCTACGAGTCGCTGCGTCCGCTCGACGCCGTGGAGCGCCGGGCGCTACCCGAACTGCTCCCCCTGGTGCACTGCGAATACGAACTCTCCGAGATCGACTACTTCATGGGCGTCGTCCCGGGCGGCAATCAGGCCAATGCCGAGATCGCCTACCACGACTACTTTCTCGGCCACACCCGCTGGTGGGAGGAGTCCACCGACGGACAGGCGCTGCTGGACATGCTGCGCTCGCGGTGACCGTCGGTGCGCGGTGACTACCGGTGCGCCCGCGGGTCGGCCAGCAGGTACTGCGCGCCGGCGTAGGTCGCCAGGATGACGCCCTCGCTCACCCGGCGCGACCGGCTACTGCGAGCGAAGATGCGGCGCAACACGATCAGGCCGTCGGACAGGGTGAACAGCAGTGCGCCCACTCCCAGGCGGCTGCGCGGGTCCGAGTTCGGGATGTTCAGTCCCGCGATGTTCTGCGCGCCCGGTGCGAGTTCCGGATCCGACGCCAGCACGGCGGCGGTGCCCAGCGTCGCCCCGTAGGCGGTGAGCGGTAGCGCCACCGTCGGAGCCTTGGCCCGCATGAG
>NZ_BAGD01000125.1 GCF_000308635.1 Nocardia otitidiscaviarum NBRC 14405
GAGTGAGCCGGACAAAGTCGCCAACTGACCTGGGCTGATCCACCAGGCGGACAAGGTTTTCCGCACTTGTCACCAATGTGAGGCATGCTGATCACGTGTTCGATGCCCATGTCCACATCATCGATCCGCGGTTCCCGCTGATCGAGAACGAGGGCTACCTGCCCGACCCGTACACCATCGCCGATTACAAGCGGCGGATGTCACGCTTCGACATCGACGGTGGTGCCGTGGTCAGCGGGTCCTTCCAGGGCACGGATGAGACGTTTCTGCGGGCGGCGCTGGCCGAGCTGGGCGACGGCTGGGTCGGCGTCATCAACCTGCACGTGGACGCCACCGACGAGGAGATCATCTCGCTCGACCGGGCCGGGGTGCGGGCGCTGCGGTTCAATCTCAAGCGCGCGGGCGGGGACATCGTCGGGCTGACCATGCTGGCGCTGCGCGCCTACGAACTGGTCGGCTGGCATGTCGAGCTGTACATCGACGGGTCCATGCTGGGATCGCTGGAACCGGTGATCAGCAAGCTGCCGCAGCTGTCCATCGACCACTTGGGCATGTCCGACGACTGCCTGCCCTACCTGCTGAATCTGGTGGACCGCGGGGCCAAGGTGAAGGCGTCCGGCTTCGGCCGGGTGGCGATGGACGTCGGCCGCGCGCTGCGCCGGATCCACGCGGTGAATCCGGAGGCCCTCATGTTCGGCTCCGATCTACCCGGCACCCGCGCGGGGCGGCCCTTCCTCGACACCGATATCACCCTCATCACCGAGGCGGTCGGCACGGACCTGCACCGGGTGCTGGAGGACAATGCCCGCGCCTTCTACCGCCTGCCCGCCAAGGAGCGCGAGCTCGCGGACCCCGCGCCGACGCTGCCGCTGTTCGGCCCGGAGTCGCCGACCCTGCGCCTGAAGCGCTCCGAACTCCCGAAACCCGCTCCGGGAGATACGATTCCACTTCCGATCATCGAGTAGCGGCCAGACGATCGGGTAGCGGCTAGACGACGACGGCGGCGACCACCCATACCCCGGCCGCCAGCAGCGCGCCGAACAGCTCGACGAGGATCGACAGCCCGACCCCCTTCAGGGCGTGCTGCGTCGACACCCACGCCGTGCGCTGCGCCCGCAGCCGCTGTAGCTCCGAAAGATAAACCCCCAGTACGAATCCCAGGAAGAGCCCGATCACCGGCAGCACGAAGAAGCCGATGATGCCGAGCACTGCACCGATGAACAGCGACCGGTTCGGCACGCCCGCGTATTTGAGCTTGCGCCCGGGCCAGGTGTACTTGATCACCCCGCTGATCACGAGAAACGCCGTGCAGACGGCGAATACGACCCAGGCCGCGGTTCCCCCGGTCATGAAGGCCCACACCGCGATCGCGCCGAAGATCAGCAGCACGCCCGGCAGGATCGGCACCACCACGCCGATCAGCCCCACCAGAATCGCGAGGCCGACCAGCACCTCACCCGCTACACCCACGCCAGTTCCTCCCGCCTCGTCGCTGCCAGCATTCTGCCCCGGAGGGAGCGACCCCGCGCGGTGGCCTGCTCACCGCGAGGCGCGTGGCGGATTGCGGCGAGGGCGGGCGACGGTGAGTTCGGTGGGCGAGAAGGCCAGGGTGTCGCTGGATCCCGCGGGCCGCACGTGCAGGAAGTCCGGTTCCCCGGGGTCGGCGACGGCGACCACCTTGCCGGATCGACCCTCCTCGATGCCGACGGCGTCGGCGGTGAACCACACGGTGGGTGAGCGACCCGCGTCCACGGCGGCGGCTAGTTGCCGAATATCGCTGTCGGACAATGAGTTCTTGGCGGATCGGCGAGACGGCATGGTGCGCTCCGGCGGGACGTGCTGAACGGTCGGGCACCGGAGAGCATGCCTGAGAACACCGACATCGCGCACATCGTTACCCGGGAGCACACCCGAAACCCCGTTATTGTCATACTGTCAACACCGGCACGGTGAGCCGGTGCACAGGATTCGACGATGAACCGAGGTAGGGCGTGAGCACTCCATCCACCGCCGCACAGGGCCCGCTCGCGGGCATTCGGGTTGTTGAACTGGCCGGTATCGGCCCCGGTCCGCACGCCGCACTGCTGCTCGCGGACCTCGGCGCGGATGTGGTTCGCGTCCAGCGACCGGGCCAGTTGCCGGGCTTCATGGAGCGACCGCAGTGGCGCGGGCGCACCATTGTCGAGGCCAACCTGAAGGATCCCGCCGATATCGACAAGGTGCTCGGCCTCATCGAGAAGGCCGACGTGCTGATCGAGGGCTTCCGGCCGGGCGTCACCGAGCGCATGGGCCTGGGGCCCGAGGTGGCGCTGGAGCGCAATCCGCGCCTGGTGTACGGTCGCATGACCGGCTGGGGACAGGACGGCCCGCTCGCGGACCGCGCCGGACACGACATCAACTACATCTCGCTGACCGGCGTGCTCAATGCCATCGGCCGCAAGGGTGAGCGCCCGGTGCCGCCGCTCAATATGGTCGGCGACTTCGGCGGCGGCTCCATGTTCCTGGTCTTCGGCGTGCTCGCCGCGCTGGTGGAACGCCAGAGCTCCGGCCGGGGGCAGGTCATCGACTCCGCCATGATCGATGGCGCACTTGCCCTTTCACACATGATCTGGGGTATGCGCGGGGTGGGCCTGTGGTCCGACGAGCGCGGCACCAACCTGCTCGACACCGGTATGGCGTTCTACGACACCTACGAGACCGCCGACGGCAAGTACATGGCGGTCGGCTGCATCGAACCGCAGTTCTACGCGGAATTCCTGAAGGGCCTGGAAATCGACCCGACCGGGCTGCCGCACCAGATCGACCCCACCGCGCAGGACGAACTGCGCAAACTCTTCGCCGAGAAGTTCAAGACCAAGACCCGCGACGAGTGGTGGGCGATCTTCGAGCACACCGACGCCTGCACCACCCCGGTGCTCACCCTCACCGAGGCCACCCAGAACCCGCACATCCAGGCCCGCAGCGGTCTCGTCGAGATCGACGGCGTGGTGCAGCACGCACCCGCCCCGCGCTTCTCCCGCACCCCGGGGGCCATCCCGACACCCCCGCCCACCGAGGGCACCCCGATCGAACAGGTCTGGGCGGACTGAGAGATCGAGCCCACGATCGTTACCACATTCGATCGACTCACGACGTACACTGTGGTCATCACGGAAGTGATGGTTGAAGATGGGGCACCGCGCCAACGATGCCCCACCCGAACGGGTTATCGGGTCCTCTTCAGTCGAACCACGATGTAGATGAGCCCGGCGACCGCAGCAGCTCCGGCAGCAAACCATGCTGCACGGTTCGCCGGCTCAACTTTCCGGTGTTTTCCAACCATCTCCCATTCACCTCCTCTCCCTGACGGTGGCGGTCGAACCGGCCGCCACCGTTCGGGAGCGGAAGCGCCCCAACGATATCGGCCACGGCGATAGCACACGCGCATATTCGCTGGATTGTTCGAATGCCCCGTACAGTTCGTTCGCCCTGCTCACGATGGGTCGGCGCACTACAGTTGTCACATGGCTCGGAATTGGCCGATGGTCGAGCGCGGCGGCGAACTCGAATCCATTCGGGCGGCGTTGACGGGCGACGAGTTCGTCGGGGCCGTCCTGACGGGGGACGCGGGGGTGGGCAAGACCACGCTGGCGCGGCAGGCCGCCGCCGCGGTCGGCGGCAATATCCGATGGGTGGCGGGCACCGAATCGGCGCGCAGCATTCCGCTGGGCGTCTTCGCCCACATGGTCGGCGTGTACACCGCGCACGATCCGGTGACGTTCATGGCGGCCGCGCGGGAGGCCCTGCTCGCGGACGGCCACACCATCATCGGCGTCGACGACGCGCATCTGCTGGACCAGCTCTCCGCCACCCTGCTGCTGCAACTGGCCATCGACAAGGCCGCCCATATCGTTGCCACCGTGCGCAGCGGGGTGCCGGTGCCGGACGCGGTGACCTCGCTGTGGAAGGACGGGCATCTGCTGCGCGTGGATCTGCGGCCGTTCACCCAGCGGCAGAGCGTGGCACTGGTGGAATCCATGCTGGGCGGACAGCTGGAGGGGTTCACCGCCAACCTGATGTGGGAATCCTCCGGGGGCAACGCGCTTTTCCTACGCCATCTGGTGGAGGGCGCGCTGGAGGCGGGCACGCTGCGGCAGGTGAACGGGGTGTGGCAGCTGCGCGGACGAGCGGCGGTCACTTCGGAACTGGCTGCGCTGCTGGAGGATCGGGTGGAGCAGCTGCCCGATGACGTGCTGAAGGTGCTGGAGCTGCTCACCTTCTGCGAACCCATCGACCTGGACGTACTGGCCGAGCTCGCGGGCGAGGAGGCCGTGGAGGCCGCCGAATCACGCGGTGTCATCCGGATTGTCGAGAACACTCACCAGCTGCTGGTGCGCTACAACCATCCGTTGTTCGGCGAGGTGATCCGGCGGCGGCTGGGCATCGCGTCGGCGCGGCGGCTGCGGGGACGGCTGTACTCGTCGTTGAAGGAGCGGCCGGTCAATTCGGCGTCGGATCGTATTCGGCTGGCCGAATTGGCTTTGGACAGTGACAAATCCGCGGATCTGGAGCTGTTCGAGGCAGCAGCCGCCGATGCCATCGGATTGGCGAACATCCCACTGGGGGAACGGTTCGCGCGGGCCGCCGTGGAGCGGCGCGGCGGTGTGGAGGCCGCGGATCTACTGGCCCGGGCGCTGCTGTGGCAGGGCCATCGCATCGAGGCCGAACGCACCCTCGCCAGCTTCGATCCAGACCAGCTGAACGAGGTGCAACTGGCCCGCTGGGGCAGCACCCGGGTGTCGAATCTGCTGTGGGCCATGGGCGATGCCGACCGTGCCGACGAGGTGCTGGGTCTGGTGCGCGGTCGGGTGCGGCATCCCAAGATCGTCGCCACCCTGGACGGACTGGCGTCGGCCTGCGCGGTCAACGAGAACAAGCTCGATGAGGCGTTCGCACTCGCCGAACCCGTGATGACCAACGCCGACGCGCCGCCCTGGGCGGTGTGGTGGGCGGCCTTCGGCGGCGGGCTCGCCCTGGCGCTCATGGGGCGCGGCGAGGCGGCGCGCGAATACGCCACGCGCGGACACGAAGTCGAACAGCACATCGACGGGCTGAACCGCTTCATGTCCACCCACGCGGAGGTGCTGGCCCTCACCTTCACCGGCGACCTCGACGCCGCCCGCCGTTGCGCCGGAGGCTATTTCGGCTACTCGTCGCCGGGCCAGTACCTGGCGTGGGGCATGTCGAAGATCCTGCAGGGCACCGTCGACGTGGCGCAGGGGCATTTCCCGGACGCCGTCGACAATCTCGAACAGGCCCTCGCCGCCCTGGCCATGGAGGGCGCGGCGGCGTGGATGTTCCCCGCGAGACTGCGCCTGGCCGAAGCCTATTCGGCGCTGGGCCGGGCGGCCGATGCCGCCGAGAGCATCGAGGCCGCGGTGGCCCGGGGCGGGCGGCACAGCGCCGTCTACGAACCACAGCTGGCGCTGGCCCGCTCCTGGCAGGCCGCCGCCGAGGGCACGGTCAGCCCCGCCGTCCGGCACGCCCTCACGGCCGCCGACGCCGCCGCGCGCTCGCACCAGCACGCCATCGAGGCCATGGCGCTGCACACCGCCGCCCGGTTCGGCGACCAGTCGGTGGCGGGGCGGCTCGCGGACCTGGCCGCCCGGGTGGATGGGCGGCTGGTACAGGCGCAGGCCCGGCACGCCGTCGCGGTCGCCGCCCATGACGGCGACGGATTGGATGCCGCCGCAGCGGAATTCGAATCCATGGGGGTGCTGCTGTCCGCCGCCGACGCCGCCGCGCAGGCGGCCTCGGCACATGAGCGGGCCGGGGACCGCAGGCGACTGCTGGAATCCGCCGCCACCGCCAACCGGCTCGCGGCGGCCTGCGGCGGGGCCGGCACGCCCGCGCTACGGCAGTCGGCACAGCCGCTGCCGCTGACCGCGCGGGAGCGGGAGATCGCCAATCTGGTCGCGGCGGGGCTGTCGAATCGGCAGATCGCGGACCGCTTGACGGTTTCGGTGCGAACGGTGGAGGGGCATCTGTACCGCGCCTGCATCAAGCTCGATGTCACCGATCGCGAGGCACTGGCGGAGTTGATGCTTGGGTCATCTCCCGGCAAATTCGAGAGCTGACCGGCGCGGCAAGGTAATTCACTCTTCGACCAGCTGTTTTTCGGTTCCACACCGGCGAAGTCGCACCCCTGTGCGACATCTCACACCGAGTTGCTATGCACAGCTTTCATTCAGCTAACATCCCCGCTCAGGTGACCTGCCAGGTTCCCGCCCGATATCCGCTCCCGAAAGGGGTGCGGGAACCACATTGCCCGTGCCCCCGGAGTTCTCCGCTCCGAATGCACGATCAACAGGAAACGAGAACGCTCGCCACGCACGCGGCCGCCACCGGTTCCTGATCGCAACAGAATCAAGACCCTGATGAAGGTGGTGTGTTCGACGTGGCTCGTCGGCATGGACAACTGAAGACCGGCGCGCGCCGCCGCGCACTCGTGGTGGGCGCGATCCCGCTGGCCCTGGCCGTCGGCTGCGCTACCACCGACCAGAATGCCGCGTCCCCGAACACACCGGCCGCCGCCGGTGCGCAGGACGCCACGCCAGCGAACCCCCAGGACGGAACCCCCGGGGGACCGCAGACGGCGCGGACCCCCACCGCGAACCCGCCGAGCGCCGACTCCGGCCGCTCCTCCGGCGACGCCGCGCCGCAGCCCGGCCTCGCTGGTGGCGACACCCCACGCGCCGCCACCAGTCCGGTCCAGCCCGGCGTCACCGCTCCCGCGACCGACCGCCCGGTCGGCCACACCCCGGGGCCGATCCAGCCGGGTGTCACCACCCCGCCGACGCCCGCACCCGCGCCGAACTACCTCGTGCCCCCGAACTACCGCCCCATCCCGGCACCCGAGGCCGCACCCGCCATCGACCTGGGCACCCTGCACGCCCCGGTGCCCGTGGAACCGGTGGCCCCCATCGCCCCGCCCCCGCGCACCCTGCGCGTCGGCGCGTTCACCACGCCGGTCCCCGACGACGTCCCCGATGCGGTGCTGAACCCGGTCAACGGCGGCGCGGCCGCCGTCGAGGCGGGCATCGCCACCGGCCTGAACTCCGTGGGCATCCACGCCAGCCGCTCGGACAAGATCGCCGCCGGAACCATCGCGGGCACCGTCATCGGAGCCACGGCGGGCGCGCTGGCGGCGGGCATCCCGGCCGCCGCGGTCGGCTTGGTGCCCGGCGCGGTCATCGGCACCGGCATTGGCGCGGCCACCGGAGCCGTTATCGGCGGGATCGCGGCTGGCATTCCCACCAGCGGCGCGGCCTCGCTGCCGGGTGCCGGAGCGGGCGCGCTGATCGGTGCCGGTGTCGGCGCGGCGGCCGGTGCCGCCGTCGGCGCTGCGGCCCTCGGCATTCCGGCCGCGGTCGTCGGCGGTGTCGCCGGCGGTGCCCTCGGTTTCGGCATCGGCAGCGCCTACGGCGCGGTCGTCTGATTCGCCAGCTCCACGAAAAGGCGTCCGCACCATTGACTTTGGTGCGGACGCCTTTCCGTTCGCTCACCTCACGCGAACTGCGGCTCCCGTGTGACACCCGCCGCCCGGTTGGCGGGCAGGAGGCTGGCGGCCAGCAGGGAGATCCAGCCCCAGGCCAGGAAGGAGACGGCGGCGAAGACCATGCTCACCTGGGCGGGCAGGGCGGCGGGCAGGATCATGAACGCCGCGGTGATGGCAATGGTGACGGCCGCCATGGCCTTCCGGTCGGCGCGGAGGTAGCGCCGGGTGAGGATGACATTCACGGCCACCAGGGCGAACCCGGAGATGGTGGCAGCGGCCCCGTGCGCCATGCCGTGCCAGGTGAGGGTGTCGGGCTCGCCCACGGGGTAGCCCTTGACCGGGTCGCAGACGAAGACACCGGCGGCGATCAGGCCAGCGCCGAAGACGGCGACGAGGCGCGGAATCCAGATGTGGCCGATGCCGTCGGCGAGGGCACGGCGCAGACCGAGTGCGCCGAGTACGAAGAGCACACCGGTGCCGACGAAGTTGGCGATCTGCAACCAGCCGAGCTCACCGAGGGCGAGCTGGCTGATCATGTGCCGACTCAGGTCGAAGCCGTCGCGGATGAACGCCTGCGCCAGGGCGATCGCGAAGAACACGGGGGTGGCGAGAGCGCCTGCGGTGAGCAGCTTTTCGGTCTTCATCAGGTCTTTCCTCGGTAGTTCGGTCTGCGGTGGTGCCGTCGGGGGGCCAGACGCTCCGGGGAGCGACAACTCATCGGATGACATTCTGGACGCTGTACAGATGGACCGTACACAGATTTCTGGACGCCGTCCAGATATATGCCGGAGAATTCTGGACGACGTCCAGATATGGTGGGGAGAACCGAAGGAGAGCACATGGGTGAGACGGGCGCGAAGCGCACGACCTACCGGCACGGCGCACTGGAGGAGGCGCTACTGGAGGCGGGCGTGGCCATGGCGCGCGAGGGCGGCGGTCCGCAGGCGATCGTGCTGCGGGAGGCAGCCCGCCGAGCGGGCGTCGCGCCGAACGCCGCGTACACGCACTTCGCCAACAAGGACGCCCTGGTACAGGCGGTGGCCCGGGTCGCGCTCGCCGAACTGGCAGCCGCCATGACCGCCGCCCAGGACGCCGTTGCGCCCATGGACGACCCCGCGGCGGCGGCGCGGGCCCGGTTCCACGCGGTCGGTGCGGGATACCTGCGGTTCGCCCGGGAACAGCCGGGACTGTTCCTGACCGCCTTCACCACCCAGCGCGACGTGAGCGCGGTGGCCGAACCGGCGGCGGCCGGACCCACCGGCCGCTCGGCCATCGAGATTCTCGGCGATGCCCTCGACGGCCTGGTCGAGACCGGGCTACTGCCGCCGGAACGCCGCCCGGGTGCCGAGTTCCTGGCCTGGCCGACCGTGCACGGCCTCGCCTATCTCGCCGTGGACGGTCCGTTCCGCTTCCTGGAACCGGAGCAGCTCGACCACCTCTCCGAGCAACTGCTCGACATGATCGACCGGGGGATCTGACACCGCGCGGTCAGAACAAGGTCGGTTCTCCGAAGCCCGGGGTGCGCTCGATCTCCAGCAGCCGCTGTTTGGTGGTGAGTCCGCCGTGGGCGGAGAAACCGTGCAGCGCGTGGTCGGCGGCGAGCACCCGGTGACAGGGGATGATGAGCGGAATCGGGTTGCGGCCCATGGCCTGTCCGACCGCCTGGGAGGCATTGGGCATGCCGACACGGGCCGCCACCTCACCGTAGCTGAGGGTGTGACCGGGGGCGATGGCGCGGGTGACGGTGTAGACGGCGCGGTGGAACTCCGGAATCGTGGTGGTGTCCAACGGAATCCAGCGCAGGTCGTCGAGGTCACCGGCGAGGTGGGCCTGAATGCGGGCGATGGCCTTGCCGATGTCGAAGGTGGGTTCGGCGGGCGCGACCGGCTCGCCGCGATAGGGCCGGGTGATGCGGGCCAGTGTGGCCTCCGCACCGTCCTCGGGAAGTTGGAAGCGCAGCACGCCGACGGCGCTCCAGGCGATGGCGCAGGGGCCTATCGCGGTATCGAAGAGCGCCGCGGCGAGCGGACGTTCCGGGTAGGGCATAGTGCCAGTGTGCACAGGGTGACCGACATATCCGTGTCGACCATCAGAATTTCGAGCATGCCAGTTTTTTAAGACTGGACTGCCGACTCATGACGCGTCCGCGCGGCGTCCAGATCGACGAACTGCCGCTGATCCTCATAGTCACCGGCCGACCAGTCCGCCATCGGGGCATGCGGCCGATACCGCGAGAGCAGGCGATCCCAGCGCTCACCGGGGGCGGGGGCGAAGTGGTAGACGAGCCAGCCGAAGCAGCCGACCACCGCGATCGAGAACAGCAACGAGGTCATGGCCCAAGAATGAAGCCAGTTGCACTTGAATCAAATATCCACTGCCCGGATACTGGCCTGTATGGCGACACGAGTGATCGGCGCGGCCAGCCTGGCGCGAGACCTGGGACGGTGGCGACAGGACGAACCCGGAGGCCGGGGCGCGGAGGGCGACGTCCCGGCCGAAGCCCGGCCCGGCGGCGGCGAGTCCGACACCATCCGCCGCTCCCCCCGGCCCGCGTATCTGGCGCTGGCCGAAGGGATTCGGCTGCTCATCCACGACGGCCGCGCCCCACTCGGCATCGCGCTGCCCAGTGAGCGCGATCTGGCGACCACCCTCGGCGTCAGCCGCACCACCGTCACCTCCGCCTACGCCCTACTGCGCGAGCACGGCTACCTCATCAGCCGCCAGGGATCGCGCAGCACCGTGGCGCTACCGCCGACCGTGGTGCACGACGGCACCAAACCGGCGCGCAGCCTGCTGGCCATGATGGCGCAGCCGGAACTGCCGACCATCGATATGACGTATGCGGCCATGTCCGCGCCGCAGGAGATGAAGGACGCGTATTCCTTTGCCCTGCAAGGGCTGCCCACCTACCTGGGCACACACGGCATGGACCCGGTCGGCATGCTCATGCTGCGCGAAGCCCTCGCCCGCCGCTACACCGAACGCGGGCTGCCCACCGACCCCGAGCAGATCCTGGTCACCCTCGGCGCGCAGCACGGTCTGCGGCTGCTGCTGAACGTGCTGACCACCCCGGCGGAACGGGTGCTCATCGAACACCCCACCTATCCGAACGCCATCGAGGCCATCCGCGATGTGGGGGCGCGTCCGGTGCCCGTGCCGCTGCTGCCCGACGGCTGGGACCTGGACGGAATCCGCAGTGCGGCACGGCAGACCGCCGCCAGCGTGGCGTACCTGGTGCCCGACTTCAACAATCCGACCGGACTGCGGCTGGACGAGGCGGGGCGCGCCGAACTGGCCGCCATCGCCCGCGACACCCGGATGACCGTGATCGTCGACGAATCCATGGTGGATCTGGACCTCACCGGCGGTGCGCAGACGCCGCCCGCGGCCGCCTTCGCGCGCGGCGCGGAGATCGTCACCATCGGCTCGGCGTCGAAATCCTTCTGGGGTGGCCTGCGGGTCGGCTGGGTGCGCGCCAGCCAGTCGCTCATCACCAAGTTGCTGGGCACCCGATCCACCGTCGATCTCGGCACCCCGGTGATGGATCAGCTGGCCACCGTGCACCTGCTCCAGAACGCGGATGCCATTCTCGCGCAACGCCGTGCGCAACTGCACTCCCGCCGCGCGACCCTGCTGGAGGCGCTCACCGAGGAACTCCCCGACTGGCGGCCCACCACCGAGGGCGCGGGCGGCATGTCGCTGTGGGTGCAACTGCCCACCCCGGTCTCCACCGCCCTCGCGGCGACCGCCCCCAACCACGGCGTACTGCTCGCCGCCGGACCGCGTTTCGGCGTCCAGGGCGCGTTCGAACGCTTCCTCCGCCTGCCCTTCACCCAGGAGGAAGCGGACCTGCGGCTGGCCGTGAAATCCATTGCCGCGGCCTACTCCGCATTGACGCCGCACGCCGCCGACCCGCTCGCACCGCTGACCCCGCTCTACTGAACCCGGGCGCACTCGACAGCACCCGTGCACCGCCCGCGCGTAACCGCGATCCGCCCGCCGTGGACGCGGCGGGCAGATCCGTTCGGGAGTCCGGCGAGGTGGCCCGGTCAGCCCAGCACGTCGTGGCGGACGATGGTCTGGTCGCGGCCCGGGCCGACGCCGATGCAGGAGACGCGGGCCCCCGAGAGCTCCTCCAGGCGCAGCACGTACGCCTGGGCGTTGGCCGGTAGCTCCTCGAAGGTGCGGGCTCCCGAGATGTCCTCCCACCAGCCGGGCATCTCCTCGTAGATGGGCTTGGCGTGGTGGAATTCGGTCTGGGTGGTGGGCATCTGCTCGACCCGCTCGCCGTCGATCTCGTAGGCCACGCAGATCGGGATGGTGTCCAGGCTGGAGAGCACGTCGAGTTTGGTGAGGAAGTAGTCGGTGATGCCGTTGACGCGGGTGGCGTAGCGGCCGATCACCGCGTCGAACCAGCCGGTGCGGCGGGCGCGGCCGGTGGTCACACCGACCTCGCCGCCGGTCTTGGCCAGATACGCGCCGGACTCGTCGAACAGCTCGGTCGGGAACGGGCCGGAGCCGACGCGTGTGGTGTACGCCTTGAGGATGCCCAGCACCGCGCCGATCTTGTTCGGGCCGATGCCGGAACCCACCGCCGCGCCGCCGGAGGTCGGGTTGGAGGAGGTGACGTACGGGTAGGTGCCGTGGTCGACATCCAGCAGCGTGCCCTGCGAACCCTCCAGCAGCACGGTCTCGTCGCTCTCCAGCGCCTGGTTGAGCAGCAGCCGGGTATCGGCGATGCGGTGTTTGAAGCCGTCGGCCTGCTCCAGCACCTCGTCCACCACCTGCTGCGGATCCAGCGCGCGGCGGTTGTAGATCTTCACCAGCACCTGGTTCTTGAATTCCAGTGCGGCCTCGACCTTCTGGGTGAGGATCTTCTCGTCCAGCACGTCGGCGACGCGCACGCCCACCCGCGCCACCTTGTCCTGATAGCAGGGGCCGATGCCGCGGCCGGTGGTGCCGATCTTCTTGTTGCCGAGGAAGCGTTCGGTGACCTTATCGATGGCCACGTGGTAGGGCATGATCAGATGCGCGTCGGCCGAGAGCAGCAGGCGGGAGGTGTCCACGCCGCGCTCTTCCAGACCGGCCAGCTCCGCCAGCAGTACACCCGGGTCGACGACCACACCGTTGCCGATGACGTTGGTCACACCCGGGGTGAGAATGCCGGACGGGATCAGATGCAGCGCGAAATTGTCACCATTGGGAAGCACCACGGTGTGACCGGCATTGTTGCCGCCCTGGTAGCGGACAACCCACTGCACCCTGCCGCCGAGCAGATCGGTTGCTTTGCCTTTGCCCTCGTCGCCCCACTGGGCGCCGATCAGCACGATTGCCGGCATCAGGAGTCTCCTACGGGATCGACACGCAGCGTCGGTGACACTGCAGCTACCCGCCGTCACAAGGCGGTGGCCGGACGCACAGTCTAGTGGATACGGGCATACCCCCAGGTTCCCGCCCCGCCCGCCGTGACGAGGAGCGAAGCGGAGGCAACTGAACAGGACTATGGTGGCATCGGTGCGGACCGGCAGGCGCTCGGTCCGAGACGCGGCGAGGCGAGGCGAATTGTCAGGTCCGAGGAGGGTGTACGGCAGTTGAGTACCCATGTTCTCCGCTGCAACGGTGCACCGGTACCGATCGCATTGGCGTCGCTGCCGATGGTGCAGACCGCCGCCATTCCCGATCCCGCCGCCCTGGACGAGATGCTGCCGGTGCTGGCCGCCGACAGCCTGCCCCGCCTGATCGTGCTCGGCGAGGACGCCGGACTGGCCGCCGTGCTCACCCACCTCATGCGCACCGAACGGCTCCATGTGGAGATCGGCTACGTGCCCGTGGACCGCACCTACGGCTCACGCGCCTACCAGACCGGCACCGGCAACGCCGCCGCCAAGAAGGCCCTGGAGGGCTCCGCGCGCGAAACCCCGCTCATCCGCGACGACACCGGCAAGGTGCTCATCGGCCGCGCCAGCATCGTGGGCCCGAGCGGTGAGAAGCTGGAGGGCGAGGCGTACGTGGATGACACCCGCCTGTTCACCGGCAAGGTTGCGGCGCTGCACGTTTCGCCCATGCTGGAGATGCCGGGACTGCACGCCACCGTGCAGCGGGGGCTGCGCAAGCGCAAATGGGTGGCCGGTCGCGCCATGCAGTTGGGCACCCGTGGCGCGCTGGTCGTCCGGGACGGCGTGAGCAGCGACAAGACCGTGCGGCGGTCCACCTTCTACCGGCACCACGAGCCGTGGCTGCTGGTGCGCTAGGAGTGCGATGAACTATCCGCAGTCGGTGGGGCGCAGGTCCGGGTCGGTGCGGCCGAGCCCGGTATTCCTGCTGTTCGTGGGTGTGACCGTGCTGGGCGGGGTGCTGGCCTGGAACGGGGACGCGTCGTCGGTGCAGGCTCGGCTCGGCGTGTTCATCCTGGTGGTGGCGGGCTGGATCGTATCGGTGTGCCTGCACGAGTTCGGCCACGCGTACACCGCGTGGCGGGCGGGCGACCGCGAGGTCGAACTGCGCGGCTACCTCACCCTGAACCCGCTGAAGTACAGCCACCCGCTGCTGTCCATCGTGTTGCCGCTGATCTTCATCGCCATCGGCGGATTCGCGCTGCCCGGCGGTGCGGTGTACGTGCACTCGCACAACTTCAGCCCGCGCACGCAGCGGATTCTCAGTGCTGCCGGTCCGGCGGTGAACCTGGTGTGCGCGGTGGTGCTGCTGCTGGTGATCCGCCTGTTCGGTAGCTCCGACTCGCACGAGGTGTTCTGGTACGGGCTGAGTTTCCTTGCCTTCCTGCAGATCTTCGCGACGG
>NZ_BAGD01000124.1 GCF_000308635.1 Nocardia otitidiscaviarum NBRC 14405
CCCGGCTGGTATCTATGCGGCCGACGCGCTGATGAAATCCGATGCCCCCGCCGGGTTCGACGGGGTGAGCATCGATCTCTACGAGCGCATGCCCGCCCCCTTCGGCCTGATCCGCTACGGCGTCGCGCCCGACCACCCGCGGATCAAGGGCATCATCACCGCCCTGCACAAGGTCCTCGACAAACCCCAGGTCCGGCTGCTGGGCAATATCGACTACGGCGTCGACATCACCCTCGACGACCTGCGCGGCTTCTACGACGCGGTCATCTTCTCCACCGGCGCCAACGCCGACCGCGCCCTCGACATCCCCGGCATCGACCTCGACGGCTCCTACGGCGCCGCGGACTTCGTGTCCTGGTACGACGGCCACCCCGACGTCCCCCGCACCTGGCCCCTGGACGCACAGAAGGTCGCCGTGCTCGGGGTCGGCAACGTCGCCCTGGACGTGGCCCGGGTCCTGGCCAAGACCGGCGACGAACTGCTGCCCACCGAGATCCCACCGAACGTCTACGAGGGGCTCAAGGCCAACCAGGCCCTCGAGGTGCACGTGTTCGGCCGCCGCGGACCCGCCCAGGCCAAGTTCACGCCCCTCGAGCTGCGCGAGCTGGATCACTCCCCGACCATCGAGGTCATCGTCGACCCCGAGGACATCGACTACGACGAGGGCTCCGAGGCCGCGCGGCGGCATTCCAAGCAGGTCGACATGATCTGCAACACCCTCGAGCAGTGGGCCATCCGCGATGTCGGTGACCGCCCGCACAAACTGTTCCTGCACTTCTTCGAATCCCCCGCCGAGATCCTCGGTTCCGGCGGCAAGGTCGTCGGGTTGCGCACCGAACGCACCCAGCTCGACGGCACCGGTAACTGCAAGGGCACCGGCGAGTACAAGGACTGGGACATCCAGGCGGTGTACCGGGCGGTGGGGTATCTGTCGCAGAACATTCCCGCGCTGCCCTTCGACGACCAGGCCGGGACCGTGCCCAACGAGGCCGGGCGCGTGCTCGTCGACGAGGGCGCCGACGGTGCGGCCCGCTACCTGCCGCAAACCTATGTGACCGGGTGGATCAAACGCGGCCCGGTCGGGCTCATCGGCCACACCAAGGGCGACGCCAACGAAACCATCGCCTGCCTGCTCGACGACGTCAAAGACTTCACCCCCGCCGCGAACCCCGACCCCGAGGCCGTGACCGCGTTCCTCGAGGACAAGGGCATCCCCTTCACCACCTGGGCCGGCTGGTACCGCCTCGACGCCCACGAACGCGCCCTCGGCGAACCCGAAGGCCGCGAACGCGTCAAGGTCGTCGAACGCGAAGACATGCTCCGCGC
>NZ_BAGD01000123.1 GCF_000308635.1 Nocardia otitidiscaviarum NBRC 14405
GCCGCCTTCACCTCCCCGGTGAGTCCGAGAAAGGTCTGCAAAAGCGTTGTCACCCAGAGGATGACCACCGCGATCAGAACGAGCGAGATGGCGGCCGAGCCGCGCCCCGCGAGCACCCGCCACCCGACCTTGCGGGCCTTGAGAACAGCGGTCACCAACAGCGCCAACGCCGCGACGCCGAGCACGATGAGCAGGATCTGAATCCAGCCGAAGGTCACCGGGAAAACCATGCGGTAGTTGTACCCGGTACGCCGGCGCCGACACCGCAGGTCGCACGGAAACCGGGCGTGTCCGCTCGGCGCGCCGCCGAATGCGCCGACCGCGTCGCTCCGTCCGCATTCCGGCCGCGCGGCACCCGGACGACAAAGGCCCGGCGACGCATCGCGCGTCGCCGGGCCACTGTCACCTCTCGCGGGCTGTGGGGCCGCCGTCCCGGACCACCGGGCTACCGCGTCCCGTCAGAATGCCGCTTCGTCCAGGTGCATGATGTCGTTGTCGATGTTCTCGATGACGGTGCGGACGCCGCTCAGCAGGGGGAGCTTGTTCTTGGCGAACCAGGAGGCGACGCCGATCTTGCCGGTGTAGAACGCCTTGTCCTTGTCGGCGGCTCCGGCGTCCAGGGCGGCCTGGGCGATCTTCGCCTGCTCCAGCAGTCGCCAGGCGATGACGAGATCGCCGGTGGCATAGAGGAATCGGACCGAGCCGAGGCCGACCTTGTAGATCTCCTCGGGGTTCTGCTGGGCCGCCATCAGGTAGCCGGTGAGGACGGCGGCCATGGCCTGCACGTCGGCCAGGGCCGCGCCGAGCAGCTTGCGCTCGGCGTCCAGGCCGGTGCCCTGGTCGACGAACTTCTGGATGAGCCCGGCGACGTGCGCCAGCGCCACGCCCTTGTCGCGAACGATCTTGCGGAAGAAGAAGTCCTGCGCCTGGATGGCGGTGGTGCCCTCGTACAGCGAGTCGATCTTCGAATCGCGGATGTACTGCTCGATCGGGTAGTCCTGCAGGAAGCCGGAGCCGCCGAGGGTCTGCAGCGATTCGGTGAGCATCTCGTAGGCGCGGTCGGAGCCGCAGCCCTTCACGATGGGCAGCAGCAGGTCGTTGACGCGCTCGGCGAGTTCGGCGTCGGCGCCGAAGTTCGCCTGTGCCACATCGGCGTTCTGGTAGGCAGCACAGTACATGTACAGCGCCCGCAGGCCCTCCGCGTACCCCTTCTGCGCGGCCAGCGAGCGGCGCACGTCCGGGTGGTGGGTGATGGTGACGCGCGGTGCGGTCTTGTCGGCCATCTGGGTGAGGTCCGCGCCCTGGACGCGCTGCTTGGCGTATTCGAGGGCGTTGAGGTAGCCGGTGGACAGCGTGCCGGTGGCCTTGGTGCCCACCATCATGCGCGCGTTCTCGATGACCCGGAACATCTGCGCGATGCCGTTGTGGACGTCGCCGACCAGGTAGCCGACGGCGGGCTTCTCGCCGCCGAAGGTGATCTCGCAGGTGGGCGAGGACTTGATGCCCATCTTGTGCTCGACACCGGTCACGTACGCGCCGTTGCGCTCGCCGAGCGCCATGGTCTCGGTGTCGAACAGGAACTTCGGCACGATGAACAGGGATAGGCCCTTGGTGCCCGGTCCCGCACCCTCGGGGCGGGCCAGCACCAGGTGGAAGATGTTGTCGGCGGTGTCGCCCACATCGCCGCCGGAGATGAAGCGCTTGACGCCGGAGATGTGCCAGCTGCCGTCGGGCTGTTCGGTGGCCTTGGTGCGGCCCATGCCGACATCGGACCCGGCGTCGGGCTCGGTGAGCACCATGGTGCCGCCCCAGCGGTTCTCCCAGGCGTGCGCGGCCCAGCGCTTCTGCTCGTCGGTGCCCTCGGTGAAGATCACCTGGTGCATGAGCGGGCCCATATTGAAGAAGCTCGCGGAGTTGTTGGCGGCGACCAGCATTTCCTGGATGCCCCAGATCAGCGCGTTCGGCGCGGAGACACCGCCCATCTCCTCGGGCATGCCCAGCCCCGAGTAACCCGCCTCGTTGACCGCGGCCACGGTCTTCTTAAGCGACTCGGGCACGGTGATGTCGTAGGTCTCCGGCCGGAATTCCACCGGATTGCGATCGGCGTCGACGAAGGAGGCCGCGATCGGCCCCGCCGCCAGTCGCTCCGCCTCCGACAGCATGGCCCGCGCCGTCTCGCTGTCCAGATCGCCGTAGGCGCCGCCGTCCAGCAGCGCCCCGATGCCTAGCACTTCGAACAAGTTGAACTCGATATCACGCAGGTTCGCCTTGTAGTGCGTCACGGGCCCGGCCTCCTAAGCCATCGATGATCGAATAACTGGAGGTTGCCGTACGTTTGTCCTGTTACGCAACCGTAGGTTCTTGTGCAACGAGGCGCATAGGGGTCGGACCGGGGCGCGCCCGAAGATAGCGGGGTCTATGGAACCTGTTTCACAGGCTCACGACACAAGCCCCAGCCAGCACACGAGCCCGACCGAGCACCTGCTCTAACCGCTCCACGTGGGTCGCCGTGCGATACACGAATTCGTGGACGCACACCCGCCGAACCCTGATTGCGAAATATTTGCCACCCAGATGCACCGACGCCTGCTGAGAGATCGCGCACAAGCAGTGCGACCAGCCCGACGCAGAGCGGTGACGAGCCGGGGCCGGGCCGTCGCCTCGGCTCCGGGAGCGGCGAGATGCGCACGCAGGTGGCGGCAATCCGCGCACGTAACCAGCGGCAGTTCGCGCACAGCGTGAGCGGCAATCCGCGCACTTACCTAGCGGCAATCCGCGCAGCTGGAAAGCGGCAAGACGCTCACCACATACACGGCAGAACGCGCACATCATGTGTCATGATGGTGGCGTGACCTCGTCGTTTTCTTCATCGCCGATCGGCCGGATCCTTCCCCGCCACGCCCACTCGGCTGTGCATGAAGCACTCGGGGATACCCGCGTCGTCCTAGTCAATGGAGCACGCCAATGCGGCAAGAGCACCTTGGTCGCCCGCATAGCCAGGGAGATCGGTGCGACCTGGCGGAGCCTCGACAACCCCGAGACACGGCAGGCTGCCAGCTATGACCCCACTCAGTTCGTCCTCGACACTTCGCCCCTTGTGATCGACGAGGTGCAACGCGTACCGGAACTGCTGCTGGCCATCAAAGAGACCGTCGACGCCGACGGTCGGCCGGGCCGGTTCCTCCTGACCGGGTCCGCTCGTGTCATGGCACTGCGCAGCGTGCCGGATGCTCTTCCCGGACGCATGGAGACGATCGAACTCTGGCCACTGTCTCAGGGTGAGATCGATGGCGCGCCGGACAGGTTCGTCGACTGCGCATTCGAACGAGGACCAGAGTTGCGGCACGAAGGGACCGAAAGTCGTGACGACTACGTCGAGCGGATCGCGCGGGGCGGATTCCCGGAAGCTGTTGCGCGGGAGGGCAAGCGGCGGTCCCGGTTCTTCTCGTCGTATATCGCCGATCTGATCAATCGAGACGTGATGCAGCTCTCGGAGATTGAACGCACGACGGAGATGTTCGCCCTGATCAACCTGGTCGCGGCCAGGTCTGGTCAACTCCTGGTTCCCGGCGCTCTCGGCAACGAACTGGGCATATCCAAAGACACCGTCGCCCGCTACCTGCGTCTGCTGGAGGAGGTTTTTCTGATCAAGCGAATACCCGCGTGGTCACGAAACCTGACCACTCGGGCCGTCGCAACATCCAAAGTGATCATGGCCGACGCCGGTATCGCAGCGCATCTGTGCGGGGCCGACCCCCGCACGCTGCGCGCGGTCAACGGCCCGCTCGGGCCACTGCTGGAAGGTTTCGTGGCAGCCGAAATCGCCCGACAGCTCACCTGGTCCGATCAGGACGCCCGTATGTTCCACTACCGAACCCGCGACAATGTCGAAGTCGACATCGTTCTCGAGAACAACCGCCGAGAAGTGATCGCCATCGAGGTAAAGGCCGCCGCTACCGTGAAGAGCGAAGACTTCCGCGGTCTGCGGCATCTCGCGGAACGCCTGGGTAACGACCTCCTCGCCGGATACGTGCTCTACACCGGCACCGAAACCCTGCCGTTCGGGCCGAAATTCCGCGCCCTGCCGGTCAGCGCACTGTGGAACACACGACCATGATCGCATCCTGAAAGCCACGGGCACGATGGATCTCTCGGGCCGCGATCCGGAGGTGGCCCGAGTCCCGTCAGGGGCCAAATACCTCACTGTCGATCCAGTGACAAACAAGCAATCGAGAGTGGGGCACTGTGAGCTTGTTTGACATCGTTCATCACACGGGTGTACGGGTAGCGATATCAAGGCCGTGCGGCGGCGGCTCTCGCTGAGTATGACCAGCCATCGTGCCCGGGTGCTGTACGTTGCACCGTCTGCCGCGCCCGATGTCGTTGCCGCTGGCTGGTCTACGCACTCATGGAGTAAGCCCCGGCCAGCCCACGAACCCGACCGAGCACCTGCTCGAATCGTTCCGCATCGGCCACTGGACGACGCACGAGGTCCAGGGCCCGCACCTGCTGGGCCTTGGTCGCCGAAGGTTTTCCGTTCAGCGTGACGGCGTGCTTCGAGAAGTCGCGCACGAACAGGTCGAAGAGTTGGTCGAGGATTGCCGGGTCGGTGCCTTCGATGGCGGCTTGTTCCAGGATGAGTTGGGCGTACGGGAGCATCGTGAACAGCTCGCCGAGGGCGAAGAGGAAGTCGACGTCCTGTTGTTGGGCGGGGGTGGGGGTGGCGGTGGCGAGGAGGGTTTGGAAGGCGAGGGCCTGGTCGAGGAAGACGGCTACGTTCGGGATGTGGGCGTGCTGTTCGAAGATCGGGCGCCAGTCGGCGAAGCGGATGCGGCCCAGGCCCTTGCTGGGGCCCTGGTGGAAGAGGAATTCGTCGTCGGCGGGGTCGCGGCGGGTGGGGACGGGAGGGTGTGTGGCGCGGGCGAATTCGGTCCGCAGCTTGGGCACCGCTTTGCTCGCCGGGGTGGCGGCGCGGCGGCTGGCCCAGCTGAGGGCTTCGGAGACGGCGCGTACGGCGCGCTTGGGGGCGAGTGCGGCGCCGGGCAGGTAGCGCAGGGCGGCCAGGCCCGCGTCGGCGGGGTGGAACATGTAGGCGGGCATGAACTTCAGTGACAGGGCCAGGTTCACGTGCACCGTGCCCTCCAGGCGTGGCAGGCCGAACATGCCGATCATGGCCATCGGGAAGTACGCGTCGTTCTCGAAGCCGCGGGCGGCGATCACGTCGGCGATGTCCTCGTAGAGCCGCTGGCCCTGCCGGGTCACCGACATCTTCTCGATGGCGTTGAACAGCAGATAGCGGCGGTCGTCCGCGTGCGCCGAGCGCATGTAGTCGATGGCGCGTTCGCTGTAGAGCTTCATGCCGATCAGGCGGGCGTAGTTGTCCGCCAGCAGTGCGCGCACCTGCGGGAACTCGGTCACTCTGTGGCCGAACAGGATTCGGTTCTCGGCGTGGGTGACAGCCTCGTACATGGCGTGCTCGCACGCGCCCACCGCCCCGAAACCGAGATTGAACTTGCCGACGTTCACGGTGTTCATGGCGGCGTCGAAGGCGTCGCGGCCGGTGTGCAGGATGTCCTCCTCGCGCACCGGGTAGTTGTCGAGATCGAAAGCGGCGACGTACATCTGGGAATCGACGACGTTCTTGCGCAGCCTGTAATTCCGGTGCCGGGAGTCGGCGGCGAAGAACAGGTAGCCGGAGTACTCCTCGTCGGTCATCTTCCGCTGGAAGTCGGCCGAGTCGATGACGGGTTTGTCGGCGCGGCGGCCGAACACCGAAACCATCGCGGCCGCATTGCCATTGCCGATGTAGTACTTGCCGCCGGTGGCGGTGAAGCCGCCGCGCGCCTTCGGCTCCAGGATCATGTCGGTGGAGTAGATGTCCGCGCCGTGCGCCTGCTCGGAGAGGCCGAAGGCGAAGATCTCACCGGAGTCGAGCGCGGCGGCGGCGCGCGCCTTGGCGGCCGCGTTGTGGCTCTGCCAGATGGGTCCGAGGCCGAGAATGGTGACCTGCCAGACGTACCAATACTGCATGCCGTAGAAGCCGAGGATCTTGGACATCATGGCGATGCGGGCGGTGTCCCAACGCTTGTTGGGATCGCCGTCGGCCTGCGCGGCGGGAGTGAGGAAGGTGGCGAACACCTTCTCGCTCTTCACGAAGTCGAGGAAGTCGGAGTACCAGACCCGATCGCGGCTGTCCGCGAGCAGCCTCGCCTTGCCCTTGCGCTCGAACCACTCCACGGTGGCGCGCAGCAGGCGGCGGGTCTCCGCGTCGAACTCGGCGAACTCGCAGGTCTTGGGGTTGAACAGGGTGTCGTTCACGGTCGGCTCCTCCGGCCCCGGGCGGCGGCGCGCGGGACGATCCGGCTAATTTCATTCGCGACTGTAGCATTATCCTACGCACACGTAGGAAACGATCATGTGAAACCCCGTGACCAGCCGATCACCACGGCGCGGGCGCTGCTATCGTCGGTGCCCATGGGTACCGAACCGGCTGTCCGGCCGCGCCAGCGCGCACAGCATCTCGGGCCCGAGCGCCGCCGCCCGCAGGTGCTGGACACCGCCCTGGAGATCGCGGTGGAGAGCGGCATCGCGGCCGTGACCATCGCCGCCGTGGCCGACCGCATGAAGGTCACCCGCCCGGTCGTCTACGCCTGCTTCGCCGATCGGGTGGAACTCATCGAGGCGCTCATGCGGCGCGAGGAGGACTATCTGCTGCGCGGCATTCTCGACGTGCTGCCGCGGCGGCGGGTGGAGGCCGACGAGGCGGTGTTCGTGGAGGGGTTCCGCGCCCTGCTGCACGTGGTCGCCAACCGCCCCGAGAGTTGGCGGCTCCTCTACGGCAACCCCGACCCGGCGGTGGCCGACTCCTTCGGCCGCGGCCGACAACTCGCGGTGGAACGCTGCACCCGCCGCCTCCGGCCCACCCTGCGCGCCTGGGACACCGCGGACGCCGACCGCAAACTTCCCGCGCTGGTGGAACTCTGGGTTTCCGCGGGTGAGGGCGCGGTCCGCACCCTGCTGACCGGCGCGGGTGAGTGGACCCCCGACACCCTGGGCGAATTCGTCGGCGCGGCGGTGTACCGAGCACTCCGCCACGCCTGAGAATTCGCTCGCCCTACACGCCCGAGTAATCCGGACACTCCGCACCTTTGGTGCAAGAGCGCTACTTTCGACGTGCGTCAACGGCACGTGACAAGGAGCTCCCCTATGGGCATCATCGTCATGATCATCATCGGTCTCATCGCGGGCGCCATCGCCCGCCTGCTCGTTCCGGGCAAGGAAGATATGGGCTGGATCGCCACCATCCTGCTGGGTATCGCGGGCGGTTATGTCGGCGGCACGCTCGGCAGCCTGGTGTTCGCACCGCACGAGTTCGACTTCCGGCCACCCGTCGAGCATTCCTTCATCGGCGCGATCATCGGCGCGGTCATCATCCTGGTGGTCTACAAGTTCATCCGCGCGCGGGTCTGAGCACCGCGAGCCGAGCAGGGCCGCCAGCGACCGACCGCGCTGGCGGCCCTTCCGTGTTCATACGGCAGGTGCGGTTCATACGGCAGGTGCGCGAAGACGTCGCGAGGGAGCGCCGCCTACACACCTCACCACCAGCGGCGACACCACACCCGGCAGCGCGCTGGCCGATCCGGTCACCTGCACTTTCTGTCATGGTTGCTCGATTAACCTCGTCGCAGACGCAATGAAAACCCACCGCAGATGCACAAATAGTGCGAATTGCTCACGACAATCTGCCGCGCGGGCCGCACGCCCGTGGCTACGATGGACGCCGAGGGGAGTCGGACAGGCGGTCTGGCGGAAGGTCCGGTCATGGCGTTTTATCGGCAGGTGGGAACGGTGCCGCCCAAACGGCACACCCAGCACCGCGATGCCCACGGCAAGCTCTACTACGAGGAGCTGATGGGCGAGGAGGGCTTCTCCGGCGACTCGTCGCTGCTCTACCACCGCGGCCTGCCACCGGCCATCGTGGACTCGGAGGTCTGGCTGGTTCCCGATCAGCGCACCTTTCCGAATCATCCACTGCAACACCGGCATCTGCGGCTGCACGAACTGTTCCCAGGCGACAAGCCGGACGGCACCGATGTGGTGACCGGGCGGCGACTGCTGCTGGGCAATGCCGATGTGCGCATCTCGTACGTGGTGGCGGCGCGGCCGTCGCCGCTGTACCGCAATGCCGTCGGCGACGAGCTGGTCTACATCGAATCCGGTGCGGGCCGGGTGGAGACGGTCTTCGGCGCGCTGCCGGTGCGGCAGGGCCACCAGGTGCTGCTGCCGCGCGCCACCACGCACCGCTGGCTGCCGGAGGGTCCGGAACCCTTGCGGGCCTATGTGATCGAGGCGTCGGGCCATATCGCCCCACCCAAGCGCTATCTGTCCAAGTACGGCCAGTTCCTGGAGCATTCGCCGTACTGCGAGCGGGACCTGCACGGCCCCGCCGAACCGCTGCTGGCGGACGGTACGGACGTCGAGGTGCTGGTGAAGCATCGCCCGGCCGGTGAGATCGTCGGCACCCGCATGATCTACGCGACGCACCCGTTCGACGTGGTGGGCTGGGACGGCTGCCTGTACCCGTTCACCTTCGATATCGCCGACTTCGAGCCGATCACCGGGCGCGTGCATCAGCCGCCGCCCGCACATCAGGCGTTCGAGGGCTCCAACTTCGTGGTGTGCAACTTCGTGCCGCGCAAGGTGGACTACCACCCGCTCTCGATTCCGGTGCCCTACTACCACTCCAATGTGGACTCCGACGAGATCATGTTCTACTGCGGCGGCAACTACGAGGCGCGCCGCGGCTCGGGCATCGCGCAGGGTTCGGTGTCGGTACATCCGGGCGGCTACGCGCACGGCCCGCAGCCCGGAGCCTACGAGCGCAGCATCGGCGCGGAGTTCTTCGACGAGCTGGCGGTCATGGTCGACACCTTCCGGCCGCTCGGACTCGGCGAGGGCGCGCTGGCCTGCGAGGATCCCGAATACGCGTGGACCTGGTCCGGTCGCGGGCCGGGAGTTCGGTAAATGCGGGAAGCCCCCGCCCGCACCGCGGTGCGGGCCCGTCCCGCCTGCCCGGAGGAGATACGGTGAACAGTCGAGTGCGCATCGAGGTGCCCGCGGATTCCGGATTCGGGCCGCGGCATCTGCCCTACGGGGTCTTCCAACCCAGCGGTGGCGAGCCGCGCGTGGGGGTGCGATTGGGCGACTGCGTGGTGGATCTGGCGGTGGCCCTGGATGATCCGATGTTCGCCCGGCCCAGCCTCAATGCCTTCATGGCACAGGGGCCGACCATCTGGCGGGAGGTGCGAGAGCGGCTGCAAGCGGCGGCTGACGGTGAATTCCCCGCCGCCGCCGTGCATTCCGTATCGGCGGTGCGACTGCTGCTACCGGTGGAGGTCGGCGATTACGTCGACTTCTACGCCAGCATCGACCACGCGACCAATGCCGGTCGCATCTTCCGGCCGGATTCCGAACCGCTGCTGCCGAATTGGCGACATCTGCCGGTGGGCTACCACGGCCGCGCGGGCACCGTGGTGGTCTCCGGCACCGAGGTGATCCGGCCCTGCGGCCAACGCCGGGGCGCTTCGGGCGCACCGGATTTCGGTCCGACGCAGCGACTCGACATCGAGGCGGAACTGGGTTTCGTGGTCGGTGCGGACTCCGAGCGCGGCACGGCCGTCGAGACCGGCGCGTTCGCCGATCACGTCTTCGGGGTGGCGCTGGTCAACGACTGGTCGGCCCGCGACATCCAGGCGTGGGAGGCGCAGCCGCTGGGCCCCTTCCTCGGCAAGTCCTTCGCGACGTCGCTCGCGGCCTGGGTGACGCCCCTGGACGCTCTGCGGGAGGCACGGATTCCGCTGCCCGAACAGGACCCGCGACCGCTGCCCTACCTGCGGGACAGCGCGCCGTGGGGGCTCGACATCGAACTGCGGGTGGAGTGGAACGGGCAGCTGGTCGCCACTCCCCCCTACTCACGCATGTACTGGTCCCCGGCGCAGATGCTCGCCCATATGACGGTCAACGGCGCGTCCGTGCGCACCGGCGACCTGTTCGCCTCGGGCACCATCTCCGGGCCGCAGCGCCACGAGCGCGGTTCGCTGCTGGAATTGAGCTGGGGCGGCACCGAACCCGTGGATGTGGGCGGCGCGAAGCGGACGTATCTGGAGGACGGCGACGAGGTGGTGATCACGGCGTCGGCCCCGGCGGTGGACGGCGGTCGGCTCACGCTCGGCGAGGTCCGGGGCTCGATCCGGCCCGCACGCCCCTGACCTCCGGCGGCGCCGCGATCGCCATCCGATAGCCGATCGGCATACCCATGACCATGGTCACAGCCGATCGCTATGGCGGGATGTGGACGGCTACCGTTCCGAAGTTGGGAAACTCCGGAGGGCAGTGCGTCGATGCTTACCAATCTCGCCCGCTTCGCCATGGCGCGGCCGCGTACCGTGCTGGTGGCCGCGTTGTTGCTGATGATCATCTGCGGTGGCTTCGGCGCGACCGTGAAGTCGCATATGGTCGGCGGCGGCTACCTCACCTCCGAACTGGAGTCGGTGCGCGCCAACGACTTCATCGAGGACAACTTCCCCGGCGGCAATCCGAACCTCATTGTCATGATCACCGCCGAGGGCGGGGTGAACAGTCCGGAGGCGCGGAGCGAGGCGCAGCGCATCACCGATGAACTGCGCGCCGATTCGAGCATCACCGGGGTGCGGTCGTACTGGACCACCGTGACCGAGCGCTCGGATCTGGCGACGGCGCTGCGCAGCAAGGACAGCAAGCGCGGTCTCATCATGGCCACCCTGCTCGGCACCGACACCCAGATCCAGAACCGCGCGGCCGAACTCACCGGCGATCTCAGCGGTGACCGCGACGGCGTGCAGGTGCGGGTGGGCGGTATGGCGGGCACCTTCGCCGATATCAACCACCAGGTGGAGAAGGATCTGATCCTGGCCGAGGCCATCGCCATTCCCATTTCGGGGCTGCTGCTGGTGCTGGTGTTCGGTTCGCTGGTGGCCGCGGCGCTGCCGATCGGCGTGGGCCTGTTCGCCATCGCCGCCACCCTCGGCATTCTGCGGGCGCTGACCACGGTGATGGAGGTGTCGATCTTCGCGCTGAACATGACCAGCGCGCTGGGGCTGGCCCTGGCCATCGACTACAGCCTGTTCATCGTCAGCCGCTATCGGGAGGAGGTCGCGGCGGGGCGCGATATCCGGGCCGCCGTGATGCGCGCGGTGCAGACCGCGGGCCGCACCGTGGTGTTCTCCGGTCTGACCGTGGCCCTGGCCCTGGCTGCGCTGGCGGTGTTCCCGCAGCCGTTCTTCAAATCCTTCGCCTTCGCCGGGGTGGCGGTGGTGGCCGCGGCGGTCGGCGCGTCGGTGCTGCTGCTCCCGGCCGCACTGGTGCTGCTCGGCGATCGGATCAACGCCCTGGATCTGCGGAAACCGCTGCGGCGGGCGCTCGGTCGGCCCGAGCCCACGCCGCAGCGGCCCGAGGACAGTGGCTGGTACCGGCTGGTCATGTGGGTGATGCGGCGGTCCCTCCCGGTCGCCGTGGTGACCGGTGCGGTACTGCTGGCGCTCGGCTCACCGTTCCTGGGCGCGCATTTCGGTAGTCCGGACGATCGGGTAATCGGCGACTTCGCCTCCAGCCGCCAGGTCGGCGACGCGCTGCGCGAGGACTTCAACGCCGATATGGCATCGAGCGCCGTGCTGGTACTGCCGGGCTTCCAGGGCACCGGTGAGCAGATCGGCACGTATGCCGCCGCGCTGTCGAAGGTGCCGGACGTGCCCGCGGTGATGTCGAGCGCGGGCGTCTACGTCGACGGTACGAAGATGGCGGCCGGACTGCCCGAGATGGCCGGACCGGCGGGCACCTACCTGTCGGTGGGCACCCGGCTCGCGCCCGCCTCGGTGGCGGGCAAGGAGCAGCTGGCCACCCTGCGCGAGGTGCCCGCGCCCGGCGAAGTGCTGTTCGGCGGCGCGGCGGCGCTGGACGAGGACACCATGGATTCGGTGATCCAGCGGTTGCCGCTGGCCGTCGGTCTCATCGCGGTGATCACCCTGATCCTGCTGTTCCTGTTCACCGGCAGCGTGGTGCTGCCGGTGAAGGCGCTGCTGCTGAATCTACTGTCGGTGACCGCCACCTTCGGGGCGATGATCTGGATCTTCCAGGACGGGCATCTGTCCGGCCTGCTCGGCTTCACCCCGACCGGCACCATCGACCTGTTCATGCCGATCCTGATGTTCTGCCTGGCCTTCGGCATGTCCATGGACTACGAGGTCTTCCTGCTCTCCCGCATTCGCGAGGAATGGCTGGCCTCGGATCGCAGCGCCGCCGCGAACGCCCGATCGGTGGCGCTGGGCGTGGCCCGCACCGGCCGCATCTTCACCGCCGCGGCGGGCCTGATGGCGGTGGTGCTGCTGGCCGTGGCGACCTCCCAGGTGGCGGCCATGAAACTCTTCGGTATCGGCCTGGCCCTGGCGATCGTGGCCGATGCCACGGTGATCCGCGGCCTGCTGGCCCCGGCGCTCATGCGGATGATGAGCACCGCCAACTGGTGGGCTCCGAAACCCCTTGCGGCGCTGCACAAGCGGATCGGGCTGGAGGAGGAGGGCGCGGAGCCGGAGCGGCCCGCGCCGACGCTGGAGAAGTTGGGTTCCTGACTGTCGCCCCGCCGCGCCCGCTCGACCTCGGTCGCGACCGGGCGCGGTCGGCTCAATCTCCCGGCTCCGCGCTGGCCCGACGACCCAGCTCCATGACCGTCAGGAAGTGGGTGAGGTCCTCGATCAGGCTCTCCACCGAGTCCGGCGCACCGCCGTCGTCGTGATGGTGCAGCCAGTCGGCGACCAGTTCGAACATGCCGCCGATGGCCGCCAGACTCACGGCGAGACTGCGCCTTTCGTCCATCTCGGCCTCGGGCCACTGGGTGTCGAGGAAGGCCGCGGCCCAGCGGCGGTTGCCGCGCCGCTGTTTCTCCACGGCGGGTGAGATGCCGCCCGCCTCGCCGAAGGTCACCTTGGCCAGCCGCACGTCATCGGCGATGGCGTGCACGAAGGCCGCGACGATGGCGCGCAGCCGCTCCCGCCACGGCAGATCGGCGGTCTCCGCGGCCACCTGCGCCACCCGGGTCTGGAACTGCACGGTGATGTGCTCCAGCAGGGCGCGATAGCAGGCTTCCTTGCTGTCGAAGTGGTCGTAGAAGCCTTTGGTACCGACGTAGGCGTGCTGACAGATCTGCTCGATCGAGGTGCCCGAATAGCTCTGCTGGGCAAAGAGTTCGGTCGCCGCCGCGAGGAGCTGACGACGCCGCTGCGCACTGCGCTCATCGGCGTCGAGGCCACGGATTCGACGCCGCGCCGGTGCGGGGTCGGATCGCGCGGCGGATTTGCTGCGGGTCATAGGCAAACCTTAGCCGCGTCCTTTCAAAAAAGAATTCTTGTTGATAACAGGGTACCGTGTTGTAATCGTCGTCACGTCGATGAGGAAGGGAACAGACGTGGCAGGGATCAATGGGGATCGCCGAAGGCGGGGGTGGCGGCGCTTCACCGCGGCCGCGCTCGCGACGGCGGCGGTCATGAGCACGGCGGTGGCCATGAGCACCGCGGCATTGTTGGGCACGGCGGGCACGGCCGCCGCGGCGCCACAGCCGGTGGATGTGGACCCGTTCTATCAAGCGCCCGAGGGCTTCGAATCCGCCGCGCCGGGCGACATTCTGCGGTCGCGCGAAGTGCAGTTGGCGGTGCTGACGGTGCTCCCGGTGCGAGTTCGCGCCTGGCAGTTGCTGTATCGCACCACCGACCTGTTCGAACAACCCACGGTGGCGGCGACCACGGTGGCGGTGCCCATGGGGGCCGACACCGCTCGCAGCCGACCGCTGGTCTCACACCAGTTCTTCTACGACAGCGCCGCACCGCACTGCGCACCCTCGTTCCTGTTGCGGCAGGGCGGCGGGCTGGCGGGGGTCGAGGGCATCCACTCCAACGTGGAATACCTGGAACTCGCGGCCTCCATCAGCCAGGGCTACGCCATCAACGTGCCCGACTACGAGGGCCTGAACGGTCATCTGGCCGTCGCGAAGGAGCCCGGCTACATGGTGCTCGACAGCATCCGCGCGGCGGAACGCTTCGAACCCCTCGGCCTGGACGGCGCGAACACCCCGGTGGCGCTGTGGGGCTACTCCGGCGGTGGCATGGCCAGCGGCTGGGCCGCGGAAATGCATCCCACCTACGCGCCGGAGTTGAACATCGAGGGCGCGGCCATCGGCGCGCCGGTCTCGGACGTGGAATCGCTGCTGCACGTGAACGGCTCCATGTTCTCCAGCCTCATCGGCATCGGGATCGCGTCGCTGATGAACGCCTACCCGAAGTTCGCCGCGGCGACCGAACGCGTGCTCACCCCCGAGGGCCGGGCGATGATGAACCGCACCAACGCCCAGTGCCTGCCGCGCAACGCGCTGACCATGATGTTCGTCGACTATCAGAAGATGCTGACCATTCCCATCGCGGAGTACCTGGCACTGCCGGAGGTCCGCGAGGTGTTCGACGCGACCGTGCTCGGCAAGCAGGCCCCAACCATGCCGATCATGCTCTACCAGGGCGTCTTCGACGAGGCCGTGCCGGTCTTCGACAATGACGCGCTGGTGACCGAGTGGTGCGCGGGCGGCACCTCGGTGCTCTACAAACGCGACCACCTCAGCGAGCACCTGACCCTGCCCACCCTGGGCATGGGCGACGCCTTCAACTGGCTGCGCGGCCGCCTGGCCCCCGGTGCGCCCGATCCGGTGGGTTGCCAGACCGAGAACCACCTGTCGCTGTTCTTCGATCTCCAGGACATCCTGATGCAGACCGAGATCAATCTGAACGCCACCTTCGGCGCGCTGGGCTGGCCCATCGGACCTCAGGAGCGCTGAGAAACCTTCTCGCTCAGCCCCTGTGACTCGTGCCCCGACCGCAACCGGAGCGGTCGGGGCACGGGTGCGGGTACGCGGGTATCCGCCGCCGGCGGCGGTCTCGTGACGCGACTCACGCGGGACCGGTATGGTCGGCAGCGTTATCTATTCGCATGCCAACGGGGGCTCGCACCAGCGGGCTGAGAGGACGGCTAGTGGGCCGTCGACCGTATGAACCTGACCGGGTAATGCCGGCGTAGGGAGGATTCACAATGTCACCTGATCGAGTCGCGTCCACGAACGGCCAGTCCGCGCCGGTGGACACGGTGACCACCGGTCCTATCGAAGGCAGCGTCAAGCACTACCAGCAGCTCGAGGCCGACGGCACGACGCTGCGCATTCCGGTGCGACGCATCAACCTCACCAATGGTGAGCATTTCGACGTGTACGACACGTCCGGCCCGTACACCGACTCCAGCGCGAGCATCGACGTGGAGGCGGGCCTGCCCAAGCTGCGCGATGCCTGGGCCAAGCCGGACGTGCCCGGTCCGCGCACCCAACTGGCCTGGGCCCGAGCGGGCATCATCACCAAGGAGATGCACTACATCGCGGCCCGCGAGGGCGTCTCCCCCGAACTCGTGCGCGACGAGGTCGCCGCCGGGCGGGCGGTGATTCCGGCCAATCACAACCACCCCGAATCCGAGCCGATGATCATCGGAAAGAAGTTCGCGGTGAAGATCAATGCCAATATCGGCAACTCGGCCGTGTCCTCCTCCATCGCCGAGGAGGTGGAGAAGATGGTGTGGGCCACCCGCTGGGGCGCGGACACCATCATGGATCTGTCCACCGGCAAGAACATCCACGAGACCCGCGAGTGGATTCTGCGCAACTCCCCGGTCCCGGTCGGCACCGTGCCGATCTACCAGGCGCTGGAGAAGGTGAACGGCGATCCCACCAAGCTCACCTGGGAGATCTACCGCGACACCGTCATCGAGCAGGCCGAGCAGGGCGTGGACTACATGACCGTGCACGCGGGCGTGCTGCTGCGCTACATCCCGCTCACCGCCAAGCGCGTCACCGGCATCGTCTCGCGCGGCGGTTCCATCATGGCGGCGTGGTGTCTGGCGCATCACCAAGAATCGTTCCTGTACACGAATTTCGCCGAGCTGTGCGAGATTCTGGCGAAGTACGACATCACCTTCTCCCTCGGCGACGGCCTGCGCCCCGGTTCCATCGCCGACGCCAACGACGAGGCGCAGTTCGCCGAACTCCGGACCCTCGGCGAGCTGACGAAGATCGCGAAATCCCATGGCGTGCAGGTGATGATCGAGGGCCCGGGCCACGTGCCCATGCACAAGATCGTGGAAAACGTTCGCCTGGAAGAGGAATGGTGCGAGGAGGCCCCGTTCTACACGCTGGGCCCGCTCGCCACCGATATCGCCCCGGCCTACGATCACATCACCTCGGCCATCGGCGCGGCCATCATTGCCCAGGCCGGAACCGCCATGCTCTGCTATGTCACGCCGAAGGAGCATCTGGGCCTGCCCAACCGCGACGACGTGAAGGTCGGCGTGATCACCTACAAGATCGCCGCCCACTCCGCCGACCTCGCCAAGGGCCATCCGGGCGCGCAGGCCCGCGACGACGCGCTGTCCAAGGCCCGCTTCGAGTTCCGCTGGCGCGACCAGTTCGCGCTGTCGCTGGACCCCGACACCGCGCGGGAGTACCACGACGAGACGCTGCCCGCCGAACCCGCCAAGACCGCGCACTTCTGCTCCATGTGCGGTCCGAAGTTCTGCTCCATGCGCATCTCCGCCGACGTGCGCGAGTACGCGGAGAAGCAGGGCCTCACCGATGTGGCGGCCATCGAGGCGGGCATGGCCGAGAAGTCCGCCGAGTTCGCGGCCAGCGGCAAGCAGGTGTACCTGCCGGTCGTCTCGTAGCCGCGCACGCCCGGCCCGCAGCCGCTACGGGCCGGGCGATCAGGCCCGCGCGGAGATCTGCTGGACGCCCCAGCTGTTGCCGTCCGGGTCGTCGAAGTAGATGAAGCCGACATTGTCGAGCGGGTCGGCGGTGGGGGACGGATTCACACCGACCACCTCGATATCGCTGACGGGGACGCCGCGCTCCACCAGTTCGGCGTGGGCGCGCTTCAGATCGGGCACCACCAGTTGCAGGCCCTTGAGGCAGCCCGGCTCCATATGGGGCACCACCCCCTCCCCGATGACGATGGAGCAGCCGGAGCCGGGCGGGGTCAGTTGCACGACCCGCATGCCCTCGGCGATATGCGTGTCGTGGTCGACGGTGAAGCCGAGTTGGCGGGCGTAGAAGTCCAGGGCGCGATCCACATCCGATACCGGGACGATCACGACCTCGAGGGTCCAGTTCATGGCTCGAGCCTTCCTGCGGGGCGGACAGCTGTCACCACTATGGACGCGACGGGCGGGCGAAAGTGGTCGTTCCCGCTCGATTCGGTGTTTCCGATGCGCGAATGTCAGCGCTTCGGCTGCCAGCGCTGTGCGAATTCGCCCGGCCGCGGCGCCGGGCCGGGGAGTTTTCCCGAGGCGGCGAGCCCGTCCACGAGCATGGCGAGGACGCGGCGGCGCAGCTGGGCGGTCCGGTCCGGATCCGGCAGCGAGATGGCCGCGCACGCCTCGAGTACGAGCCCGAGATCGGCCACGGTCACCTCCGCGCGCAGGGTGCCGGACGCGTGCGCACGGCGGATCAGTTCCTCGTTCAATTCCGCGGACCGCTGGACATCCGGGAGTATCGACTCGTCCGGGGTGAAGGTGCCCGCCAGGTGCACGGTCAGCGAGTGCACGTCGGCGTCCACCACGCGTTCCAGGAAGTCTACGAGGCCCTGCCAGCCGTCGGTAGCGGCCAGTGCCGCCTCGGCTTCGGCGTTGTAGCGGCGCAGCCCGTCGTGACAGAGGGTGCGCAGGAGCGCCTCCTTGTTGGCGTAGCGGCGGTACAGGGCGCTGATTCCGACGCCCGCGCGCTCGGCGACGGCGGCGATCGGAGCGGCGGCATCGGCGAGGAAGACCTCGCGGGCGGCCTGCAGAATGCGTTCGTCGTTGCGGGCGGCCTGCGCCTTGCGGCCCGGGAGTGCGCGCTGAGCTGGGGTTTCGGCGGTCTCGGTCATAATTTCAGCATAACACTTGAACGGAATGATCCGTTCCGCTATGGTTTGAAACAGAACGAAACATTCCGTTCCGAACCGGGAGAGAATCATGAACGCCACCACCACCGACACCATCCGCACCTTCCGCATCGAGGTTCCGCAGGCCGACCTCGACGATCTGCGCGACCGCCTGGCCCGCACCCGTTGGGCCGACCAGATCCCGGGCTCCGGCGACACCTACGGCGTGAGCGTCGACCGGGTGCGGCACCTGGTCGAGTACTGGCAGGGCGGATTCGACTGGCGCGCGGTCGAGGCGAAGCTGAACGCCTACCCGCAGTTCATCACCGAGATCGACGGCCAGGACATCCATTTCCTGCACGTGCGCTCGGAGCGGGAGAACGCCTTCCCGCTCATCCTCACCCACGGCTGGCCGGGCACCTTCGTGGAATTCCTCGGCGTGATCGAACCGCTCACCGCGGCGGGCTTCGATCTGGTCATCCCGTCCATCCCGGGGTTCGGCTTCTCCGGTCCGACCACCGAGGCGGGCTGGAACAACACCCGCATCGCCACCGCCTGGGCCGAACTCATGCGGCGGCTCGGGTACCGGCGCTACGGCGCGGTCGGCAATGACGGCGGCTCCCAGATCTCCGCCGAACTGGGCCGGGTCGATGCCGAGCACATGGTGGGATCGCATGTGGCGCAGGTGTATTCGTTCCCGTCGGGCGATCCCGCGGAAATGGCGGACCTGACCGAGGGCGAGGCGCAGGCGCTGGAGACGCTGGACTGGTTCGCCAAGAACAAGATGAGCTTCAACATCCTGCACTCGCAGCAGCCGCAGACGCTCGCGCACGCCATCATGGATTCACCCGCCGGACTGGTGGGCTGGCTCGGCCAGCTGCTCGGCCCGGAGCTGGACGACGATTTCGTGCTCACCCACATCGCCATCCACTGGCTCACCGGCACCGCCGGATCGGCCACCCGCATCTACTTCGAGAACGCGCGGGCCGAGCAGCCGACCGAGCCGACCACCGTCCCCATGGCCCTGAGCGGGTCGAACGGCGACTTCCACGGCATCCGCCGCTTCGCCGACCGCGACCACAACATCGTGTCCTGGAAGACCCACGACGTTTTCAGCCACTACCTGCACCACTCCGCCCCGGAGCTGATGGCGGGCGAGATCACGGAGTTCTACGCACAGTTCCGCTGAGCGGAGATATGCACGGCCCGCACCCGACCCGGGTGCGGGCCGAATCCGTTACAGCGCAGCGCGCAGCGGGCGTCGTGGGCACGGCACGCTCAGAGATCGTCGGGCAGCAGACGAAAGGCGCTATGACCGGTAAGGGGCGTGATCGCACGGAAGTCGCGACGGTCTAGCGTCAACACCTCCACCGTTTCGTACCGTTCGGCAAGCGAGACATTGGTGGCGTCGGTGAGATCCAAGCGCAGGGACAAGTACCTGTCCTGCACCTTGCGCGCGACCCGCAGCAGGTCCGCGGACACTGCGGGCACTTCGATGCGCCCGATACGCTCTTGCGCCAGCAACCAGTCATTGACCGCGTAAGCGGCGCGGCGGTTGAGATTGCGAGTGGTGACGTGTTCGACTTCGAGCAAGACGAGAGGCGAGACGACGGTCAGTGCCGCCTGCTGCAGCGCGGCGCGCGCGTCGGAGTGCTCAGGATCCGCCGAGTTGAATGCGGCGATCAGACCGGAGGTATCGCCGATCAGTATCATCCAGCGTCGGCTTCGGTATCGGTGATCGCTTCTCGCACAACGCTGTCGATCTCATCCGCCGTCACGGCATGCCCGTAGTCGAGAACCGGGATATCCCACACCTCGTCCCATCGCCGAGTACGTATCGCGGCCAGGTGAAAGGCCTCACGAAAGTACTCGGATTCCGGCCGCCCTTCGCGCGCCGCGGCCTTCTTCACCAACTCGAGATCGGCCTCATCGACCATGACCGTCGTCTTCTTCAAGCCCATATGGTTATGGTACCCGCACCATAACTTTGGGGCGAGCTGTCGCCGCTCGCCCCGCAGACGGTCAGGCGTGCGAGTGGAGTTCGCCCCAGGCCGGGAAGGGATCGGCGTAGTTCACCCACGCTCGCTGTCCCGCGGCGAGTTCCGCATCGGTGAGCAGGGCCTCGTCCAGCAGGGTGCGCACCCGCTCGCGGTCCAGTTTCACGCCGATGAAGACGATCTCCGAGCCCGGCTGCTCATCGAGCGAGGACCAGAAGGCGGCCGGTTCGAAGGTGAGGTTCGGGCCGGCCTGCGACCAGATGGCGACCAGCTCGGGGCGGCTGGCGATCCAGCAGAATCCTTTGCTGCGCAACAGTCCGCGCAGCTGGGTCAGCGCCGCGTCCAAGCGTTCGGGGTGGAAGGGGCGGTCGGCGGTGTAGGTGAGACTGCGGATGCCGTACTCCTCGGTCTCGGGGGTGTGCCCGCCCGCCAATTCCTCCTCCCAGCCCGCGGTTTCGGCGGCCAGGTCGGGGTTGTACAGGCCGGTGTCGAGCACCTCGGAGAGGTCGACGGAACCCTTGACCGCGCGCAGGATCTTGGCTTTGGGGTTGAGGCGGCGGATGGCGGCCTCCACGCTGCCGACGGCATTGGCGCTCACCAGATCGGTTTTGGAGATGATCAGCACGTCGGCGAACTCCACCTGATCCACCAGCAGATCGGAGATGGTGCGCGCGTCCCCCTCCCCCGCCTGCATATCCCGCTGCTCGAGGGATTCACCGCGCACCACCTCGGGCAGGAAGGTGGAGGCGTCGACGACGGTCACCATGGTGTCCAGGCGCGCGATATCGCCGAGCTTGAAACCGTCCTCGAATTCCCATTCGAAGGTGGCGGCCACCGGCATGGGTTCGGAGATGCCGGTGGATTCGATGACCAGCTGGTCGAAGCGGCCCTCCCGGGCGAGCTTGCCGACCGATTCGATGAGGTCTTCGCGCAGCGTGCAGCAGATGCAGCCGTTGGTGAGTTCGACCAGCTTCTCCTGCGTCCGGTCCAGGTGGCCCTGGCCCGCCACCAGGGCGGCGTCGATATTCACCTCGCTCATGTCGTTGACGATGACGGCCACGCGGCGGCCCTCGCGGTTGGCGAGGATGTGGTTGAGCAGGGTGGTCTTCCCGGCTCCGAGGAAGCCGGAGAGCACGGTCACGGGCAGGGGGCGGGTCTGGGCTGAGGTCACACGCTAATGATAACCGTTTTCATTTGCAGTGAGCGGGTCGCCCCGGCCATCCGCGCGGCGGCTCCGCGTAGGGTCAGCGGCGTGGAACTGCTACCGCTCACGCCCAATGGCAAGACTCCGGTTCGTGTGCTGACCATTGCCGGAACCGACTCCGGCGGTGGGGCCGGAATTCAGGCCGACAGCCGCACCATGGCCCTGTGCGGGGTGCACGCCTGCGTGGCGGTGGCCGCCGTGACCGTGCAGAACACCGTGGGCGTCAGCGGTTTTCACGAGATTCCGCCGCAAATCGTTGCTGATCAGGTGCGCACCGTGGTGACCGATATCGGTATCGGCGCGGCCAAGACCGGCATGCTCGCCTCCACCACCATCATCGAGGCGGTGGCCGGGGTGTGCCGCGAGGTCGGCATCGGCGGCGGCGGGGATATTCCCTTGGTTGTGGACCCGGTGGCGGCCTCCATGCACGGTGATCCGCTGCTACACGCCGAGGCCCTGGACGCGGTGCGCAACACGCTGTTCCCGCTGGCCACCGTGGTCACCCCCAATCTCGACGAGGTGCGGCTCCTCACCGGCGTCGAGGTCGTCGACGACCGCAGCGCGCGCCGCGCCGCCGAGGCGCTGCACGCCCTCGGCCCCCGCTGGGCCATCGTCAAGGGCGGCCATCTGCGCAGCTCCGCCTACAGCACCGACCTGCTGTTCGACGGCGAGAACTGCTACGAGCTGACCGCCGAGCGCATCGCCACCGGCAACGACCACGGCGGCGGCGACACCCTGGCGGCCGCCCTGGCCTGCGCCCTCGCCCACGGCTACCCGGTGCCGGACGCCTTCGCCTTCGCCAAGGAATGGACGCGGCGCTGCCTGGAGGCGGCCTACGACCTCGGAGCGGGGCACGGTCCGGTGTCCCCGCTGTGGCGGCTGCACGAGCTCTGACACCGGCGTTCGGCGAGGAGTTCCGAGCCGAGCCGGGTAGTCCGGCTCCCAGCAATCTCCCAGGCCGGGCGCAGGGACGGCCCAGCATCGGGCGCGAGCGTGGTCGGCATGACCGACACCATGACCGCCGTTCGGGCGGCGGAACCAGCCGGGGCCGTGACCACGCCCGTCGTCGACGTGGTCGTGCCCGTATACAACGAGGAACGGGATCTGGGGCCGTGCGTGGCACGGCTGCACGGCTTCCTGCGCGAGCACTTCCCGTTCGCCGCGCGAATCACCATCGCCGACAATGCCTCCACCGACGGCACCCTGGCGGTCGCCCGGCAACTGGCCGCGCGTCTGGACGGGGTGCGGGTGGTGCATCTCGACCGCAAGGGGCGCGGGCGCGCGCTGCGCACCGTCTGGCAGGAGTCGGATGCGCGGGTCGTGGCCTATATGGATGTGGATCTGTCCACGGACCTGAACGCACTGCTGCCCTTGGTCGCGCCGCTGGTGTCCGGGCACTCCGATATCGCCATCGGCACCCGGCTGGCGGCCTCGTCGCGGGTGGTGCGCGGACCCAAACGGGAGTTCATCTCGCGCTGCTACAACCTGATCCTGCGTACCTCGCTGCACGCTCGATTCTCCGACGCGCAGTGCGGATTCAAGGCCATGCGCACCGAGGTGGCGCGGGCGGTGCTGCCGCTGGTCCAGGACGGTGAATGGTTCTTCGATACCGAACTGCTGGTCATCGCCGAGCGGGCCGGTCTGCGAATTCACGAGGTGCCGGTGGACTGGATCGACGATCCGGACAGCCGGGTGGACATCGTGGACACCGCACGCAAGGACCTGCTGGGGATCTGGCGGGTCGGTCGCGCGCTCACCACCGGACGGCTGCCGATCAACGAACTGCGGGCCGCCGTGGGACGCGAACCGCTGGTGGAGGGGGTGCCGCTGGGTATGGTCGGCCAGCTGGTGCGGTTCGGCATCGTCGGCGTGGTCTCCACCCTGGCCTATCTGCTGCTGTATGTGGCGCTGCAACCGATCACCGGACCGCAGCCCGCCAATTTCCTGGCGCTGCTCGTCACCGCCGTCGGCAATACCGCCGCCAATCGCGCCTTCACCTTCGGGGTGCGCGGCGCGACCCGCGCGGTCTCCCATCATGTCCAGGGCTTGGCCATCTTCGGATTCGGGCTGCTGGTGACCTCGGGATCGCTGTTCGCCCTGCATCAGTGGGCTCCGGGCACGTCGGTGCACGTGGAACTGCTGGTGCTGGTGGTCGCCAATCTCATTGCCACCCTGGCTCGTTTCGTGGGACTGCGCTGGGTGTTCCGGAATGCGCCCGAGCCCGCGCGGCGGGAAGGGGCACGCGCATGACCGCGACCCTGAGCCGACCCCGGCACGCTGCCGAGGCCCCCGCTCCGCGCACCCCACACGTCCCGCGCTGGGACTACCCGGCGCTGGCGGTGCTGCTGGTCGGCACCGCGCTCGCCTATCTCTGGAATCTCACCGCCAACGGCTGGGCCAACAGCTTCTACGCGGCTGCGGTGCAGGCGGGTTCGCGGTCATGGAAGGCGTTCTTCTTCGGCTCCTCCGATGCCGCGAACTCCATCACCGTGGACAAGACGCCGCTGTCGTTGTGGCCCATGGAGATCTCGGTGCGGATCTTCGGGCTGCACAGTTGGAGCATGCTGCTGCCCCAGGTGCTGCTGGGCGTGGGATCGGTGGCGCTGCTGTGGGCGGCGGTGCGCCGGCACTTCGGCCCCGGCGCGGGGCTGCTGGCCGGATTCGCACTGGCCGTGACACCCGTCGCGGCGCTCATGTTCCGGTTCGACAATCCGGACGCCATGCTGGTGTTCCTGATGGTCGCCGCGGCCTGGGCCATGCTGCGGGCGGTGGAGTCCGGACGCTGGAAGTGGCTGCTGCTGTGCGGGCTGTTCATCGGATTGGGCTTCCTGGCAAAGCAATTGCAGGTGCTGCTGGTGGTGCCCGCGCTGGCGCTGACCTACCTGATCGCGGGACCGCCACGGCTCGGGAAGCGCATCGTGCAACTGTTCGCGGCCGGATTCGCCATGGTCGCCGGTGCGGGCTGGTGGGTGCTCATCGCCCAGCTGTGGCCCGCCGCCGAACGACCGTACTTCGGTGGCTCACAGCACAATTCGATTATAGAACTGACGCTCGGCTACAACGGGCTGGGCCGCTTGAACGGCGAGGAGACCGGCAGCGTCGGCCCCGGCGGTGAACTGCCGGCGGGCGGTAACGGCATCTGGGGCAGCACCGGCATCACCCGGCTGTTCGAACCGGCGCAGGGCGGCCAGATCGCCTGGCTCATCCCGGCGGCACTGGTGCTGTCGATCGCCGGAATCGCACTGCGCGGCAGGGCCTCTCGCACCGACCCGCAGCGGGCCGCGCTGCTGCTGTGGGGCGGCTGGCTGCTGGTGACCGGGCTGGTGTTCAGCTTCATGCGGGGGATCTTCCACCAGTACTACACGGTGGCGCTGGCACCGGCCGTGGCGGCACTGGTGGGTGCGGGCGCGGTGCAGCTCTGGCGCAGGCGCGAACTCACCCAGGTACGCGTGGCGCTGGCACTGACCGTCGGCCTCACCACCGCCACCGCCTGGATGCTGTTGTCCCGCAGTGCCGATTTCGTGCCGTGGCTGCGCTGGACGATCCTGATCGGCGGCATCGCGGCCACCGTGCTGATGCTGGTTCCCGCCCGCCGACTGTCCCTGGCCGCGGCGTCGCTCGCCCTGACGGTCGGGCTCGCGGGCCCGGTCGCCTACACGGTGGACACCCTGGCCAGCGCGCATCAGGGTGCGATCCCGACCGCCGGTCCGGACGTCGGCGGCGGCTTCGGCCCGGGGCACGGCGGGCCGGGCGGCCGCCAGGCTATAGACGATGGCCGCACTGATGGTGCGGCCGGTGGCGGCACACCCGCAGCGCCGAACGGCGGGCAACTCCCGCCGCCGGGTGGCGGAGCTGCACCTCCCGGTACGGACGGCACACTGTCCAGCGGCGCGACCGACGGTGCTGGCGCGCAGGGGAATCCGAGCGCTACCGGCGGGGGCCTGGCTGATGGTGCGCCGGGTGGCGGTCCGGCGGGTGGGGTCATGGGTGCGAGCGAGCCGAGCGAGCGGCTGACCGCTCTGCTGCTGGCCGACGGCGACGCCTACACCTGGGTCGCCGCGACCGTGAGCTCCAACAGTGCGGCGGGTTACCAGTTGGCCACGGAGCTTCCCGTCATGCCCATCGGCGGCTTCAACGGCAGCGACCCGTCACCCACGCTGGAGCAGTTCCAGCGGTATGTGGCGGAGGGCCGCATCCACTACTTCCTCACCGGCAGCGGAAACGGCGGCGGCCCAGGCCGTTCACCGGATTCGGAGAGCTCGAAGATCACCGCCTGGATCGCGGCGAACTTCACCGCGGAGGAGGTCGACGGGGTCACGGTCTACGACCTGACCGAGCCGACGACGGCTTAGTCGGCGGCACCGCGACAGCCCCCGCCCACTCGGACGGGGGCTGTCGTCGTGTTCACCGGGGTTGATTCCGCCATATCCACCGCGCACCACCGCTTACGCTGAATTGAGCACCGCACCAGCGATTTCCGGGAATGTCGCCATGACCTATCCCCTGCCCCTGAGCCCCTTGCCGCTCAGTGACGAACACCGCGAATCCTTCTGGCGTCGATCGGGCTGGAGCCCCGGCCTCCCGGATCGGGAACGGGAAGCCATCGAACACCGCTGGGACGACGAATCCATCGAGATCGCCGAGGTTTTCGGCTGGTGAGCCATCGGCTCGACAGTCGTCAGGAGCCCGGGTGCAGGGTGTTGTGCAAGGTGGCGGCCCACTGCTGCACGATCTCCTTGCGGCGCAGCGAGTCGTCGGTGAGCACGTCGGCGAGGCCGAGGCCGCGGGCCAGGTCCAGGGTGGCCTGGACCAGGTGGTGGGTGACCGGGTCGGAGTCGTCGACGCCGAGCGCTTCCACGGCCATCCGGTGCGAGATGCGGCCGAAGCGGGCCTCCATGGGGACGATGCGTTCCCGCAGGGCCGGATCGGCGGCGGCGTGCGTCCACACCTGGAGGGCCGCCTTGAACAGCGGGCTGGTGTAGGACTCCACCAGCGAGGCGACCACGGCCTGGGTGCGCCCCGCACCCTCGGCGACGTCGTCGAGGGCGAGGGCCTCGGCCTTCGACTGCGCCATCCGCGTCTCGAACATGTACTCCAGGGCGGCGGTGATCAGATCCTCCCGGGTGGGGAAGTGATGCTGCGCAGCCCCGCGCGACACCCCCGCGCGTTCGGCCACCACGGCCACGGTGGCGGTCGCCCAGCCCAGTTCGGCCAGGCAGTCGATGGTCGCCTCCAGCAGCCGCTGCCGGGTGGCCCGGCTGCGGTCCTGCTTGGGTTCGTGGGGTGTCGCCATGGCCGCTATTCTGCCCAGCTCGGCGGACGGCGCTGAAAGAAGGCCGTCATGCCCTCGACGACGTCGGGGGTTCCGAAGCAACTGCCCGAACGCTTGGCCAGCTCGTCGGCGCTGCGATCGAACTCGGCCAGGATATGGGCGGTGGTGAGCCGCTTGCTCTCGGCCAGCCCCTGCGGGGACCCCTTGCGCAGTTCACCGCACAGCCGCGCCACCTCCGCCGCCGCGTCGTCGGCGGCGCTGGTGATGAGGCCGATGCGCTCGGCGACATCGGCGTCGAAGGTCTCGCCGGTCTGGAAGTACCGCGCCGCCGCGCGCGAGGTCATGCGCGGCAGCAGGGTGAGCGAGATGATGAACGGGGCCAGGCCCAGCCGCGCCTCGGTGAGGGCGAAGCTGCTGCCCCGACCGGCGACGACGATATCGCAGGCGGCGACGATGCCCATACCGCCCGCGCGCACATTGCCGTCGATCCGCGCCACCACGGGCTTGGGCAGTTCCAGGATGCGGCGCAGCACCTGGACCGCCCACCGGGTGCGGATGTCGGCGGCGGCCGCGGGGTCGGCGTCGAGGGCCTCCTTCAGGTCCGCACCGGCGCAGAAGGTGGTGCCGGTGTGGGTGAGGACGACACCGCGCACGGCCTCGTCCGCACCCGCCCGCTCCAGACCGTCCAGCAGTTCGGCCACCAGCCGTGAGGACAGGGCGTTGCGGTTGTGCGGGGAGTCCAGCGTGAGCACCGCGAAGCCGTCGCGCACCTCGTAGCGGACGACCGGCGCGGTCTCGGGGGTGGGTTCGGTATCGACCATGTCAGTACGACCTCGGCAGGCCCAGCGAGTGCTGGGCGACGAAATTCAGGATCATCTCCCGGCTGACCGGGGCGACGCGGCCGATGCGCGCGGCGGCCAGCATGCCCGCCAGACCGACATCGGAGGTGAGGCCGGAGCCGCCGTGGGTCTGGATGGCCTGATCGAGCGCCTTGATGCTGGCCTCGGCGGCGGCGTATTTCGCCATATTGGCGGCCTCGGCGGCCCCGAAGTCGTCGCCCGAGTCGTAGAGCACGGCGGCCTTCTGCATCATGACCTTGGCCAGCTCCAGTTCGATCTTCACCTGCGCCAGCGGATGCGAAATGCCCTGGTGCGCACCGATGGGCGTCTTCCACACCTGGCGTTCCCTGGCGTATTCCACCGCCCGGTCGATGGCGTAGCGGCCCATGCCGACCGCCATGGCGGCGCCCATGATGCGCTCCGGGTTCAGGCCCGCGAACAGCTGCGCGATGGCCGCGTCCTCCTGGCCCACCAGGGCGTCGGCGGGCAGCCGCACGTCGTCGAGGAACAGCGTGTACTGGCTGTCCGGCTCGATGATGTCCATCTCCTGCCGGTTCTTCACGAACCCGGGGGTGTCGACGGGCACGATGAACAGCGCGGGCTTGAGGTTGCCGGTCTTGGCGTCCTCGGTGCGCGCCACGATGAGCACGGCCTCGGCCTGGTTCACACCGGAGATGAAGATCTTGCGGCCGTTGAGGATCCAGTCGCCGCCGTCGCGCCGGGCGGTGGTGGTGATCTTGTGCGAGTTGGAGCCCGCATCCGGCTCGGTGATGCCGAAGACCATCTTGGCCGTGCCGTCGGCCAAGCGCGGCAACCAGTTCCGCTTCTGCTCCGCGGTACCGTACTTGGTGATGATGGTGCCGCAGATGGCGGGCGAGACCACCATGAGCAGCAGGCCCGCACCCGCCGCGGACAACTCCTCCTGCACCAGCGCGAGTTCGTAGATGCCCGCGCCGCCACCGCCGTACTCCTCCGGCAGGTTCACGCCGAGGAAGCCGAGTTCGCCCGCCTCGTCCCAGAGTTCGGTGAGCGGCTCGTTCCGCAACGCCTTGGCGCGCACATAGTCGCGGTAGTTGTATTTGGCGGCCAGCTGGGCCACCGCCGCGCGCAGCGCCTTCTGTTCGTCGGATTCGATGAAGCTCATTGCCTACTCCTGGTTTTCGTTGTGCACAACGGCGAGCACAGCGCCGACGTCGACCTGCTGACCGACCGCGACATTCAGTTCGGTGAGAGTACCGGCGGTGGGGGCGGCGATGGCGTGTTCCATCTTCATGGCCTCCAGCCACAGGATGGGCTGGCCCTTCTCCACCTGTGCGCCGACCTCCGCGCCGAGGCGGATGACCGCGCCGGGCATGGGCGCGAGCAGCGAGCCCTCCGCCACCTGGTCGGCCGGATCCTCGAAGCGCGGCAGCCGCCGCACGGTCACCGGGCCGAGCGGGGAATCGACGGCGACCAGATCGCCGTAGCGGGCCACCTCGAAGCGGCGCAGCACCGCGCCGCGCTCGCCGGGAACGCGCAGCACCACGGTGTCCGGGGTGAGGTCCACCAGTTCCAGACCGGGCAGGCCGTCCACCTCGAGACCCGAGCGGGTCAGGCGGTAGCGCACCTCGTGCTTGCCGGTCACCCGGCTCTCATAGGACTTGGACTGCGGCTGCGACGGCAGATTGCGCCAGCCACTGGGCAGTCCGCCGCCCACCCGCGCGGCGGCGCGATTGGCGGCGGCATCGGCCAGAGCGGCCGCGGTGATCGACAGTGCCTCGGTACTTTCCGCGGCCAGCGGGGCGGCGAGCGCGTCCAGGCCGTGAGTGGCGAAGAAGGCGGTATCGGTGTCCCCGGCCAGGAAGGCCGGGTGCCGCAGCACCCGCACCAGCAGATCGCGGTTGGTCACCAAGCCGTGAATCTTGGCCCGCTGCAGCGCCGAGGCCAGCAGATACGCGGCCTCGTCCCGGGTTTCGGCGTAGGAGATGACCTTGGCGAGCATGGGGTCGTAGTGCACGCCCACCAGTGAGCCGTCCACCACGCCGGAGTCCAGGCGCACACCCGGCTCGGTGAGCACGGTGAATTCGCCTACGGTGCCGGGGATGTCGAGCTTGTGGACGGCACCGCTCTGCGGCTGCCAATCCTGTGCGGGATCCTCGGCGTACAGACGCACCTCGATGGAGTGGCCGCGCATGGCGGGCTGCCGCGCGGGCAGCGGGCGTCCGGCCGCCACCTGCAACTGCAGGCGCACCAGATCCAGGCCGGTGGTCTGCTCGGTGACCGGATGCTCCACCTGGAGTCGGGTGTTCATCTCCAGGAAGAAGAACTCGCCCTTCTCGTCGGCCAGGAACTCGACGGTGCCCGCACCCTCGTAGCCGATGGCCTCCGACGCCAACCGCGCCGCCTCGAACAGCCGCGCCCGCATACCGTCGATCTTCTCCACCAGCGGTGACGGGGCCTCCTCCACCACCTTCTGATGCCGCCGCTGAATCGAGCACTCGCGCTCGCCCACCGCCCATACGGTGCCGTGGGAGTCGGCCATGACCTGCACCTCGATATGGCGGCCGGTCTCCAGGTAGCGCTCGCAGAACACGGTCGGATCGCCGAAGGCCGACGCGGCCTCGCGCTGGGCCGCCTCGATCTGATCGTTCAGGTCGGCGAGGTCGCGCACCACGCGCATACCGCGCCCGCCGCCACCGGCCGACGCCTTGATGAGCACCGGCAGCATGTCGGCGGTGACCTCGGCCGGGTCCAGCTGCTTCAGCACCGGCACCCCGGCGGCGTCCATCATCTTCTTGGACTCGACCTTGGAGCCCATCTGCTCGATGGCGGTCACCGGCGGGCCGATCCACACCAGCCCCGCCGCCTGCACGGCCTCGGCGAATTCCGCGTTCTCGGAGAGGAATCCGTAACCGGGGTGGATGGCGTCGGCACCGGCCGAGAGCGCGGCCTCGATGATCAGTTCACCGCGCAGGTAGGTCTCGCCGGGGGTGTTGCCCGGAAGACGCACGGCGGCATCGGCTTCGGCCACATGCGGGGAGGCGGCATCGGCGTCGGAGTACACGGCGGTGGTGGCGATGCCCATGCGGCGGCAGGTGGCGAACACCCGGCGCGCGATCTCACCGCGGTTGGCGACCAGCACATTGCGGATTTCCATACCTGGCCTCACATCCGGAAGACGCCGAAGCCGTCGGCGCCCTCGATCGGGGCATTGTGAATGGCGGACAGGGCCATTCCCAAGACCGTGCGGGTATCGCGGGGATCGATGACGCCGTCGTCGTAGAGGCGACCCGACATGAACATGGGCAGCGATTCGGCCTCGATCTGCGCCTCGATCATGGCGCGCATCCCGGCGTCGGCGGCCTCGTCGAACGGCATACCCTTGGCCTCGGCGGCGGCCCGGCCCACGATGGAGATGACGCCCGCCAGCTGCGCACCGCCCATGACGGCGGATTTCGCGCTGGGCCAGGCGAAGACGAAACGCGGATCGTAGGCGCGGCCACACATGCCGTAGTGGCCCGCGCCGTAGGACGCGCCCATCAGCACCGAGATGTGCGGGACCTTGGAGTTGGAGACGGCGTTGATCATCATCGCGCCGTGCTTGATGATGCCCTTCTGCTCGTACTCCTTGCCCACCATGTAGCCGGTGGTGTTGTGCAGGAACAGCAGTGGGGTGTTCGACTGGTTGGCGAGCTGGATGAACTGCGCCGCCTTCTGCGCCTCCTCGGAGAACAGCACGCCGCGCGCATTGGCGAGGATGCCGACCGGGTAGCCGTGCAGTTCCGCCCAGCCGGTGACCAGGCTGGAGCCGTAGAGCGGTTTGAACTCGTCGAAATCGGAGCCGTCCACCACGCGGGCGATGACCTCGCGCGGGTCGAACGGGATCTTGAGGTCGGTGGGCACGATGCCCAGCAGTTCCTCGGCGTCGTAGCGCGGTTCGATGATCTCGGTGCGCGGGCGCGGGGCCGGGCCCCGCTTCTGCCAATTGAGCCGCTTGACGATCGAGCGTCCCAGCCGGATGGCGTCCTGCTCGTCGGCGGCCAGGTAGTCGGCCAGACCGGAGACGCGGGCGTGCATATCCGCGCCGCCGAGCGATTCGTCGTCGGACTCCTCACCGGTGGCCATCTTGACCAGCGGCGGCCCGCCCAGGAACACCTTGGAGCGCTCCTTGATCATGACGGTGTAGTCGGACATGCCGGGGATGTACGCGCCGCCGGCGGTCGAGTTGCCGAAAACCAGTGCGATGGTGGGGATGCCCTCGGCGGAGAGGCGAGTCAGGTCGCGGAACATCCGCCCGCCCGGCACGAAGACCTCCTTCTGGGTGGGCAGATCCGCGCCACCGGACTCCACCAGTCCGATGACCGGGAGGCGATTCTCCCGGGCGATGTCGTTCATGCGCAGGTTCTTGCGCAGCGTCCACGGGTTCGACGTGCCGCCGCGCACCGTGGGATCCGGTGCCACGATCATGCATTCGACGCCCTCGACGATGCCGATGCCCGCGATGACGCTGGCGCCGACATGGAACTCACTGCCCCAGGCGGCCAGCGGGGCCAGCTCCAGGAACGGCGAATCCTCGTCGATGAGCAGTTCGATGCGTTCGCGCGCGGTCAGCTTGCCGCGCTTGCGGTGCCGCGCCATCTTGTCGGGGCCACCGCCCGCGATGTTCTTGGCGTACTCGGCCTCCACCTCGGCCAACTTTTCGCTCATGGCCTCGGCGGCGGCCCGGTAGTCCGCCGAATTCGGGTCTACGGCGGTGCGCAGTGTACTCAAGACTGGAACCCCAATCGCTTGGCCGCAAGGCTGGTCAGGATCTCGTTGGTGCCACCGCCGATACCCAGGATGCGGACATCGCGGTAGTGGCGCTCCACCTCGGACTCGCGCATGTAGCCGAGTCCGCCGAAGAGCTGAACCGCCTGGTGGGCAACCCATTCGGCGGTCTCCACGGCGGTGTTCTTGGCGAAGCACACCTCGGCGATGAGGTCGGTCTCGCCCTGGGCCGCGCGCTCCACCACATGGCGGGTGTACACGCGGGCGACGTCGATGCGGCGCGCCATCTCCGACAGGGTGTTCTGCACGGCCTGGCGGCTGATCAGCGGGCGGCCGAAGGTCTCGCGGTCGCGGCACCATTGCAGGGTCAGGTCCAGGCAGCGCTGCGCGTGCCCGTACGCCTGCGCGGCCAGCCCGACCCGCTCGCTCACGAAAGCCTGTGCGATCTGGGCGAATCCGGAGTTCTCCGCGCCGACCAGGTTGGACACCGGCACCCGCACGTCCACATAGGACAGCTCGGCCGTATCGGAGGCCAGCCAGCCCATCTTCTCCAGCTTGCGACTCACCGTGAAGCCGGGCGTGTCCTTCTCCACCACGAGCAACGAGACACCGCCCGCGCCGGGACCGCCGGTGCGCACGGCCGTCACGACGTAGTCGGCGCGCACGCCGGAGGTGATGAACGTCTTGGCTCCATTGACAACGAATTCGTCGCCGTCGCGCACCGCGGAGGTGGTGAGATGGCCCACGTCCGACCCGCCGCCGGGTTCGGTGATGGCCAGGGAGCCGATCTTCTCGCCCGCCAGCGTGGGCCGCACCCAACGCTCGATGTGCTCGGCATTGCCGGCGGCGATCATGTGCGGCACCGCGATACCGCAGGTGAACAGGGAGGCGAACAGACCACCGGAGCAGCCCGCGTAGTGCATCTCCTCGCACACGACGGCGGCGTCGATGCCGTCGCCGCCGGAGCCGCCCACATCCTCGGGGAACTGGATGCCGAGCAGGCCCAGCGCGCCCGCCTTCTTGTGCAGTTCGCGCGGGATCTCGCCCCGGCGTTCCCAGTCGTCCAGATAGGGCAGCACCTCGCGATCGGCGAAACCGCGCACGGTGGCGCGCAATTCGCGTCGCTCCGGAGTGGTCCAGGGGTTCACGTAGGTCATGGGAGCAACTCCACGGGGATCTCGATGTGCCGGGCGCGGAGCCATTCCCCGAGCCCCTTGGCCTGCGGATCGAAGCGGGCCTGATAGGCCACGCCCTGCCCGAGCAGGCCCTCGACGATGAAGTTCACGGCCCGCAGGTTCGGCAGTACGTGCCGGGTGACGGGCAGTTTGGCGGTCTCGGGCAGCAGCAGGCGCAGTTCGTCGACGGTGAGGGTGTGCACCAGCCAGCGCCACTGCTCCTCGGTGCGCACCCAGACGCCGATATTGGCATTGCCGCCCTTGTCGCCGGAGCGTGCCAGTGCGATGGTGCCGAGCGGCACGCGACGGGTCGCACCCGCCGGAAGCGGCTGCGGCAGTGCGGGTTCGGGCACCTCTGCCAGCTCGATGGTCTGTGCGGCGGGCGCGATCGCCACCTGCGAGCCGTCCGGCAGCACCGCGGTGTGCGCGACGTCGTTCGCGTCCACATAACCGGGGGTGAAAACGCCGTAGGGTGAACCGTTTCCGGGCGGCGCGGTGAGCGAGAAGCCCGGGTAGCTGGCCAGCGCCAGTTCCACGGCGACACTGGAGAAACCGCGACCCACCCGGTGGGGATCCGGGTCGCGCACCACGCACTTCAGCAGGGCGCTGGCCTGTTCCTCGGTGTCGGCGTCGGGGCGGTCCAGGCGCGACAGCGTCCATTCCAGTTCAGCCGGGCGCACGGGCAACCAGGACTCCAGTTGCCGTTGCGCCAGTTGGGCTTTGGCCTCGATATCCAGGCCGGTGAGGATGAAGGTCATCTCGTTGCGGAAGCCGCCGATGGTATTGAGCGATACCTTGAGCCGGGGCGGCGGAGCCTCGCCGCGCACCCCGGAGATGCGGACCCGGTCCGGACCCTCCTGGGTGAGCGCGATGGTGTCCAGGCGGGTGGTCACATCCGGTCCGGCGTAGCGCGCGCCCTGGATCTCGTACATGAGCTGGGCCGCCACCGTGTCCACCGTGACCGCGCCGCCGGTGCCCGAATGTTTGGTGATCACGCTGCTGCCGTCGCGGCTCACCTCGGCCAGCGGGAAGCCGGGGCGGTCCATCTCCGCGATCTCGGTGAAGAGGGCGAAGTTGCCGCCGGTTGCCTGGGTCGAGCACTCGATGACGTGTCCGGCCACCACGGCTCCGGCGAGCGCGTCGAAATCCGCTCGCCCCCAGCCGAAATGCGCCGCCGCCGGACCCACCACCAGCGCCGCGTCGGTGACCCGGCCGGTCACCACCACATCGGCCCCGGCGGTCAGGCATTCGGCGATACCCCACGCGCCCAGGTAGGCATTGGCGGTCAGCGGTGTGCCCAGTCCCAGTTCCGCGGCGCGCGGCAGCAGGTCGTCGCCGGTCACGTAGGCGACCTTGGCGTCCAGGCCCTGCTCCCGCGCCAGTGCGTCGATCGCCTGCGCCAGTCCGGCCGGGTTGAGCCCACCGGCATTCGTGACGATCTTGACGCCCTTCTCCAGCGCGAGCCCCAGGCAGTCCTTCAACTGTTTGACGAAGGTCTTGGCGTAGCCGAGGTTCGCGTCCTTCATCCGGTCGCGCCCGAGAATGAGCATGGTCAGCTCGGCCAGGTAGTCGCCGGTGAGAACGTCGAGCTCACCGCCCTCGAGCATTTCCCGCATGGCGCTGAGCCGATCGCCGTAGAAACCGGAACAGTTGCCGATGCGGATGAGCTCCGGATCGGCCGCGAGCTGACTCATCGCGGGCCCTCCTGTGCGCGTGTCGGCCGCGGCCTCGCCGCCGCGGTCCGTTACAGGGTCACATTCGATCCATAAAAAATCAAGCACGCCCGCTTGTTAATCGGCAGCGTTCATCTTTGCGTTTGCTGTTCGGATGCTGAGGGGGTTCGCGACGGACCGGGCGGTCGGCAGGGCAGACTGGGCGCGTGGCCTCGATTCTTCTGCTCGCCCTCGCCGGATTCCTGCTCGGCGGCGTCTACAGCACCTGGAAGACCGCCCGGCCGCTGGCCATCGCACTCGGTGTATGTGCGGCACTGGCCGTGGCCGGGGCGATTCTCTGGATGAATTGACCGAACCGGCCGATCCCGCCCCGGCCGTGCGCCGCGGCGACAGTGGTTCGCCGGGTACACCCCCACATGGGCTCGGCGCGCGACAGCAGGCGCACCCCGACCAGCCCGACAACGCTCGCCCGCGCACCGAATGTCCCGCGGGGCGGGGAGCTTATTCGGGATCGAGCCGGTAGATGCGCAGATCCTCCGGCACGCCGCTCAGCGGTGCGGCGAAGAAGCTGCGCCGGTACGGCTTCGGCACACAACCCAGCTCCGCCAGCGTCTCGGGCTCCAGGGCCGCCAGGGTGGCATGCGAGAGCATGGTGTTGCCGTTGCCGCCCGCCTCCATGACCCGCGCCGCGATGGTGACGTCCACCCCCAGCCAGTCACCGCCCAGCTCCCGCGGGGTGCCGGTGTGCAGGCCCACGCGCATCTGCGGTGTGTAGCCGTTCACGTCGACGCGCGCCAGGTTCCGCTTGGCCGCCACCGCCGCGCGAACCGCCCGGTCCGGGGACGGGAAGACCGCCATGACGCCGTCGCCCATGCGCTTGACCACGTGGCCGCCACGCTCGCCGATCGGCGGCTCGATGGCCTTGGCGACGCGGCGCAGCAGCTCCAGGGTCTGCTCGTCACCGGCCGAGAGCGACCAGCTGGAGAAGGCCACCAGATCGGTGAACATGATGGTGATCTCCGCGGTGCCGCGCCCCTTGCCCATGCGCTCCAGCACCGCCTGCCAGACCTGGAGGGCGCCGAGGCCGAGTTCGCGTGCGGCGCTGGGGGAATCGCCGACCAGCTTGTCCGCGGCCCGCGCCACCGCGCGTACCCCGCCCGGTCCGGAGACCGACAGCGGATCGCCGAAAGCCGGGTCGCCGGGCAGATTCTCGCGTGCCCGGCGAATCACACCGATGAGATCTCCCCGCTGATTGGCCGCGGAGACGAGTGCCGAGAGTTGGCCGGAAAGGCGAGCCATGGGCCGTCGGTCCGGTTCCGCACCGTCGGTGGGAGTCAAGGGAATCACGACGTCGGGGTCGATGCGCGGTCCCCGGGCACGCGACGGCTCCCCGAGGCCCTCCGAGGACCGGGGGCGACCCTTACCCTTACCGTCCGCACGGTCCGCGCCGGACGCGGATTCACTGCCGCCGGAGGGTCGTTCGCTCACGCCCCGAGCGTAGCCCAGCATCGGCTCCGCGGTGGATGAGTCGACATCTGTCACCCATGGATGAATGGCTGCCACCTGTCACCTCCCTATCGGTGCGAGCGGCCACTTCGTCGGGCCCGCCCGATGGTGCGAGTGCCGTGGTTGCTGTTGCGATGCTACCCAGCGGTCAGGACAAGAGCCAGACCTTTCCGCATGGAAGCGAGACTGTTCACAGGCCGTTTTCATCCCCGACACCCCACCCCCCAGCCCCAACACAACACCGGCCCGACGCGGAGTTCGCGTCGGGCCGATGCATCCGTCGACCGGGCAGTGGCCGACGGTCCCGGGCAGGGTCTCGGTGGGGCTAGGCGTCGCGCTTGTTCAACGTGACCAAAGCAGCCCCGAACACAATTGTGACAAATGCTGCGAAATACACCAGGCTCCCCCAGGGGCCCCAATGCCAGTTCGCGTTCGACTCGGTCAGGGAGAAGAACCGCTGTCCGTTGGCGAAGGGCAGCAGCGGGCCCACATTGCGGCCGAAGCTGCCGAACGCGCCCAGCAGCGGTTCCAGGATCAGCGGCCACAGCACGATGATCGAGATGGCCGCCGCGGACTGCCGCACCAGCACCCCTACGCCGACCGCCAATACGATGCTGAGCAGGGCGTACAGCGGGACACCCAGCAGTGCCCGCCACTGCGCGCCGGTGGACAGGTCCAGGGTCGGTGACGTCCCGTAGATGGCGCGGGAGATCAGCAGGGCACCCACGCAGAGCACCGCGGTCAACAGTGCGCCGTACACGGCGAGCAGCGCGGTCTTCACGACGATCACGGTGCTGCGCTGTGGCGTGGCCAGGAATGTGGTGCGAATGATGCCGAATCGATACTCACTGGTCACCGAGAGGGTGGCCATGATCATGAGCACCATGACGCCGAAGCCGCTGACTCCGCCCACCGCGACGGCCACATCCATCTGCACCGCGTCGGGCGAATCCTTCGCCGTGCGAGCGATGAACGCGATGAGCGCCGCCAGGCCGAGTCCCAGCGCGACCACGACCGCCGAACACCACCAGGGCGACCGGGTCGAGGTGAGTTTGATCCGTTCCGCAGCAAGCACTCCCATCAGAGCGCACCTCCCATGACCTCGTCGATTCCGGCGCCTTCGCCGTGGTACTCCACCGCGTTGCCGGTCATCCGCATGAACGCCTCCTCCAGCGACGCCCGCTGCGGGGCCAGCTCGTAGAGCGTGATGTCGTTGGCTCCGGCCAGCTTTCCGACCGCATCGCTGGTCGCGTTGGCGACCACCAGCGCCGGGCTGGCCGGATCGGCGCCGTCCTCGCGGACGGTCATGCCATTGGAGGTGAGCAGGCTGCGCAGCTGATCCAGTTGCGGACTGCGCACCCGCACCGACGACTCCGAGGCGCGCTCGATGAACTCCTTGGTGGTGGTGTCGGCGATGAGCCGGCCGCGGCCGATGACCACCAGATGGTCGGCGGTCTGCGCCATCTCCGAGAGCAGGTGGCTCGACACCAGCACGGTGCGGCCTTCCTGCTTGGCGAGCCGCTGCATGAACCGGCGGATCCAGAGGATGCCCTCCGGGTCCAGGCCGTTCACCGGCTCGTCGAACAGCAGCACCTTGGGATCGCCGAGCAGCGCGCCCGCCAACCCGAGCCGCTGCGACATGCCGAGCGAGAAGCCGCCCGCGTTCTTGTCCGCCACCTCGGACAGGCCGACCAGTCGCAGCACCTCCTCCACCCGGGAGGCGGGAATGCCATTGGACGCGGCCATCAAGCGCAGATGCGAGCGAGCCGAGCGGTTCGGATGCACCCATTTGGCATCCAACAGCGCACCGACCTCGGTCAGCGGCCGCTTCAGCTCGCGATACCGCTTGCCGTCGATCAGGGCGGTGCCGGACGTCGGCGTATCCAACCCCAGGATCATCCGCATGGTCGTCGACTTCCCGGCCCCGTTCGGGCCGAGGAAGCCGGTCACCTGCCCGGGCCGGACCGAGAACGACAGGTCCGACACCGCGACGGTCTGGCCGTAGTGTTTCGTCAGGCCCCTCAGTTCGATCATGCGGCCCAGTCTTCCCGAATATTCGAGCCAGCACTATCGACCGGAGGTCGCGCGTCCGGTCATCCTGCCGGATGAGTGGGACCCTGAGCCCACCCGACCACGGCTGAACAGGATGGGATGCCACCGTACGCTGTGCGGGCTCCGCGGACGCCGCCGATGAAAGCGCAGGTGGTGTGCCCGGAGATCGGGTGGTGTCTCAGCGGGACGGGGAGGAGGCTCGAGCCCAGAAGCGTTTGGGGATGCGGCCTGCTTCGCGGGCGAGCCAGCCGGCTTCGACGGCGTGTTTCATGGCGGTGGCCATGCGGGTGGGGTGGTGGGCTCGGGTGACGGCGGTGGCGAGGAGGACCGCGGAGCAGCCGAGTTCCATGGCCAGGGCGGCGTCGCTGGCGGTGCCTATGCCGGCGTCGAGGATGACGGGGACGCCTGCGGCGGCCACGATCATTTCGATGTTGTGCGGGTTGGAGATGCCCAGGCCGGTGCCGATGGGGGAACCGAGGGGCATGACGGCGGCGCAGCCGGCGTCCTCGAGGCGGCGGGCCAGGACCGGGTCGTCGGTGGTGTAAGGGAGGACGGTGAAACCGGCGTCCACCAATTGTTCGGCGGCGGTGACCAATTCGATGGCGTCGGGGAGCAGGGTGCGTTCGTCGGCGATGACTTCCAGCTTCACCCAGTCGGTTTCGAGGGCCTCGCGGGCGAGTTGCGCGGTGAGCACCGCCTCGGCGGCGGTGCGACAGCCCGCCGTATTGGGTAGGGGCGCGATCTCGAGGCGCTTCAGCAGGTCGAGTACGCCGGTGCCGCCCGCGGCGTCGACGCGGCGCATCGCCACCGTGGTGAGTTCGGTGCCCGAGGCGAGCAGGGCCTCCTCCAGCACGGTGAGACTCTCGGCGCCGCCGGTGCCCATGATCAGCCGCGAGCCGAAGGTGCGGCCCGCGATTTCCAGGGGCGCGACCGGGCTAGCCACCCTGCACCGCCGTCAGCACCTCGATCTCCCAGCCGCGACCGACCGGCTCGTCCCAGCGGGATTTGGGGAACAGCGCGCCGTCCACCGCGACGGCGACGCCCTGACAGGGCAGATTCAGCGTGTCCAGCAGGGCGCGTACCGAAATCGGTTCCGGGAAGGTGTGATCCTCACCGTTCACGGTGATGCCGATGGGAATTGCGGTCATTGCTTACCTCCAGCGAAGTGGGGTTCGGGCACCCGGAAACGGGCGGGTGAGGCGGCGCGCGCCGCGGGCAGCTCGGTGTCGGCGAGCAGAGCCAGCACGGCGTCGGCGGTGACCGGGACACCCAGAATTCCATTGCGGCCGTGGCCCAGTGCGGCGATCACCCGCTCGTCCAGGTGGCCGATCAGTGGCAGGTTGTCGGGGGTGCCGGGGCGGGAACCCGCTGTGGCCTCGGCGAATTCGTACTCGCCCACCCCCGGGAAGATCGCCTCGGCGTCGGTGATCAGGTCGCGCACTCCCCCGACCGTCACCACGGTGTCGAATCCGGCCTCGTATTGCGTCGCACCCAGCACGAGGCCGTCCGGGCGGGGCACCAGATAGATGGGGCGGCCGTGCACACGGGCACGGACCACGCGGTTCGGTGGCGGCGGGGCGCTCGGGCGGCGGCGCAGGCGCAGGATCTCACCCTTCACCGGACGCACCGGCAGGTCCGGCCACAGCCGCGCGGACGCACCGGTCGCGAGCACCATGCGGTCGTGGGGCAACTCCCGCAGCGCCGCGACCTCCTCGGCCCGCACCTCGACCCCCGCGACGGCACACGCCTCCCGCAAGGCTGTCACGAGCGTCCGGTTGTCCACCGCGGGTTCGGCGGGCGACAGCAGCCCCGCCCGCACTCGCCGATCCAGACCGGGTTCCGCCGCCCGCACACCCGCCCGGTCGAGCAGGCGCAGTGCACGACCCGCACTCGGGTTCGTACCCGTTGCCGTCGCGTGGGAGTCTGTGAGTCTCGCGTTCACCCAGTCGGCGATCGTCCGCAGGTCCGCGGCGTCGGCGGCGTCGAGGGCGACGGTCAGGGTTTCGGCGGCGGTGAAGACCTCCGCGCCGGTGACGGACTTCAGGCGGGCCGCGAAGTCGGGCCAGCGGGTCAGAGAGGCGGCTCCGAATTCGAGGGCGGCGTCCTCGCCGGGCCAGCCCTCGGAGAGCGGGGCCAGCATGCCGCCCGCGACCCAGGAGGCACCCGATCCGACGGCGGGGTCGTACAGGGTGACCCGCCAGCCGGATTCGGCCGCCCGCCACGCCACCGACAGCCCGATCACGCCGCCACCGACGACGGCCAGGGTCCGCACCAGATCCACCTCACTCGGCCCCGCACGGGGGCCACCTACTCGGCGCGGTCCGGGCCCGGAATTCCGTCACGGTCACCCGCGACTCGCGCCGCCTCGTTTCTCGACTACCCACGGTAGCGCGACACCCACCCACCCCCGCACGAACCCCGCGCCCACCAGCCGGTCGGCCCCGGCGGCAGCGAGGACCTGATACGCACGCACTGTCGAATTGGCAGCCTCCGGGCGTGCGACTACCGTCGAATGGGTGCAACCCTCCCATCCGAACCGGCCCCTGCCTCCCCGGGAGCGCCTGGCGAGTGCGCGCCTGTACCTGTGCACCGATGCGCGCCGGGATACCGGGGATCTCGCGGCGTTCGCCGAGGCGGCGCTGGCAGGCGGCGTCGACATCATTCAGCTGCGGGACAAGGGGTCGGCCGGGGAGAAGCAGTTCGGCACGCTGGAGGCCAAGGCCGAGTTGGGGGCGTTGGCGGAGCTGAAGGCGGCCGCGCGGCGGCACGGGGCGCTGGTGGCGGTGAACGACCGCGCCGATGTGGCCTTCGCGGCGGGGGCGGATGTGCTGCATCTGGGCCAGAACGATCTGCCGCCCTGGTACGCCCGCCATATTCTCGGCCCGGACGTCGTGATCGGCCGTTCCACCCACAATCGCGCCCAGGCCGGGCTCGCCGCCATCGACGAGCACATCGACTACTTCTGCACCGGCCCGGTCTGGAACACCCCGACCAAGCCGGGCCGCACCGCCTCCGGTCTGGAGCTGATCCGCTCCACCGCCGAGGCCCATCCGACCCGGCCGTGGTTCGCCATCGGCGGAATCGACGACCAGCGGCTGCCGGAGGTGCTCGCGGCCGGGGCGACTCGCGTGGTGGTCGTGCGCGCCATCACGCACGCCGACGACCCGGAGGCGGCCGCTCGGGCTCTGAAGCAGCGGCTGCTCGACAACGCCGCCCGCTGAGACCGGCGGGCGACGCCCGTGATTCAGCCGTAGAGCTCGACGAAACGATCCAGCGAGCGTTCGATATCGCCGCGCAACGCCTTGGCGACCACCGACCCGATGGGCCCGAACAGCGGCGCGCCGCCGAGTTCGAAGTTGGCCGTCACCTTCGACCCGGACCCGGCCGGGGCCACGTCGAGTCGGATGCCGAATTTGGTGCCGCCGATGCCCGCGCCGGTGAGCACCAGGCGGCGCGGCGGCTCGGCGGTCTCGACGATCCAGGTGACGCGGTTGCGGAAGCCCTTGACGGTGGCCACGCCGACCAGCCGGGTGCCGGGGGTGAGGTCGTCGGGCACGGTACCGCGCCACCCCTCGTGCAGGGTCAACCACTTGTCGAGTTCGGGCAGGTCGGAGGCGCGGGCCCAGGCCAGGTCGGGCGCGATGGGGACGTCTACGGAGACCTTCAGCTTTGCCACGTACTGGATGGTATCTGTTACATGACGTAGCTCTAATGAACGGGTGTTGTGAAATCGCCTACCCGACCGCCTCCAGCCGGATGGGGACGCCGTTGAGGTGCGACATGCCCGCCAGCCGCTCCACATCCGAGACATCGGTGGACATGAGGTCGTTGACATTGGCTCCGCCCGCGGCATTGGCCCGCCGCCAGCCGCCCCGGTGCCCCCATCCGTGCGGAATCGCCACGGCACCCTCGGTCATATCCTCGCTGAGCCGGGCGACCACCTCGATGGAACCGTGCGCGGAACTGACCCGGCACCGCTCCCCATCGGAGATCCCCGCCGCGGCAGCGTCTTTGGGATGGATCCGGGCGGCATGCTCACGATCCCCGCGCATGAGCGCGTCCACATTGTGCATCCACGAGTTGTGGGATTTCAGCTCGCGCATGCCGATGACCCGCAGCGGGTACTCGGGATCGACGGCGGGCGGCACCAGGTCGCGCAGCTCGGCGATGATCGGCTCGGGAGCCAGCCGCACCCGACCGCCCCTGTGCCGCACCACGTCTCCCAGCACCCCGGTGTCGATGTGGTCGGCCAGCACCACCCCGTGCGGATGTCGGCGCAGCATGCGCAGACTCACACCGCCCCGGCGCAGCCCGAACCAATCGCCGTACGGCCCGGTGCGCAGGGCCAGATCGACCAGCAGGGTCGGACTCGGCCGGGCCGCGCGGCCGCCCGGAACCCGATTTCGCAGCGCGCTCAGCAGCCGCCCCGCCGGGGACGCGGGGCCCACGGCGAAGGGCTGCACGCCGATGCGCAGCGCGATGTCGTCGATGATCCGCCACTCCTCGCGCGCCTCACCGTAGGGCTCCACCACCCGCTCGGTGTACTGCGTGTACGGGATGGGCGAGAGCGCGGTGAAGGGCAATGGAACATCGTCGCGCTCCAGGAAGGTGGTGGCCGGGAGAATGTAGTCCGCCAGGCGATTGGTGTCGTTGACATAGAGGTCGATGGCAACGAACAGATCGAGTTCGCCCAGTGCGGAGGCCAATTCGCGGCCGTTGGGCACCGACAGCACCGGATTGCCCGCCGAGGTGAACAGCGCCCGCAGCTGACCGGGTCCGGGCGTGGTGATCTCCTTGGCCATCACCGCCGCCGGGAAGGTGCCGAGCACATCGGGGAAGTCGCCGATGCGGGAACGGTGCTTGCCGTACCGGATGAACCCGAGCCGGGCGTTCAGCCGCGACACCGCGACCAACTCCTTGCCGAACACCGAGCCGCCCGGCGCGTCGAGATTCCCGGTCACCAGGGCGAGCGCGTCGATGAGGAAGGCCACCAGCGTGGCATGCCGCCCGAGGCAGGAACCGGTGCGTCCGTAGACGGCCGCCGAGTCCGCGCGCGCCAATTCCCGGGCCAGGGCGCGCACCCGATCCGGCTCCAATCCGGTTGTCGCGGCGGTGCTCTCGGGCGTGAACTCGCGCACCGCCGCCCGTAGCTCCCGCACGCCCGCCGCCTGTCGGCGCAGCGCCTGCCGGTCCTCCAGCCCCTCGTCGAAGATGACCTGGAGCAGCGCCGCCAGCAGCCAGGCGTCCGTGTCCGGACGCACCCCCACGTGCTCGAACAGTCGCGCCGTCTCGGTGCGCCGCGGATCGACCACCACCACGCGCCCACCGCGCGCGGTGATGGCGAGCAGCTTCTCGCGGATTCGCGGCGCGCTCATCGCACTGCCGTGCGACACCACGGGATTGGCACCGATCATGAGCAGGAAGTCGGTGCGGTCCAGATCCGGCACCGGCGCGGTGGTCATGGAGCCGTACAGCAACTCACTGGCCACGAACCGATTGTTGATGTCCTGCGATCCGGCCGAATACACGTGCCGCAGCCCGGCCGCGAGCTGGAAACCCACCATCCACAGGGTGTGCGAGTACGAGAAGGCCGACGGATTGCCGAAATACCAGCCGAGCGCCTCGCGGCCGTGCGCGCGGATCACCCCGCGCAGCCGCTCGCCGATCTCGTCGAGCGCCGTATCCCACGACACCCGCTCGAAATCACCGGACTCCGTGCGCCGCAACGGATACAGCACCCGATCCGGGTCGTTCTGGACCTCGCTGAACGCGATGCCCTTGGGACAGGCGAATCCGCGCGAGAGCGGATGCTCCCTGTCGGCTCGCAGCTGGACCAGCCGACCGTCGGAGACGGTGGCGATCAGCCCGCAGAGCGGTTCGCAGATCCGGCAGAAAGTGGCGATCTCACGGGTGCTGCTCACCCCTCAAGACAACACCTGCGCCAGCGTGAGCAACAACACATTTTCGGCCAGATTCGGGGCCTTCGGCATCGACTCGCTGATCCGCGCCGCGGGCTCGCCGTCGCCCTCGGTATGCAGCCAGACGAACCCGTGACCGGCCAGCTCCAGGGTGCGGGGCAGCGCCGCGGCAACCGCCGAGATATCGGACAGCCCGGTGAGGGTCACCCGCTTCGGCGTGGCGCGCAGGGTCGGCCAGGCGGCGGCGAAACCGGGGTGCAGTGGTCGCGCCGGCACCTCGTCCTCGGGCACCCAGGCCAGCGCCGTGCTCTCGGCATTGCCGCGGGTGCGCAGGGTTTCGGCGGCATCGGCGACGACCGTGGTGTAGGTCCATCCGCTGGGCGCGGTGGCGGTGACCCGGCAACCGCGCACCCGAATGGACGCGGCCGGGATGCCCGCCTCCTCCTCGGCCTCGCGGACCGCCGCATGCACGGTTGTCTCGTGGCTGTCGCGCGCGCCGCCCGGCAGCGCCCAGGTGCCGCCCTGATGACTCCAGGCCGCGCGGTGCTGGAGCAGCACCGCCGAGCCGCCGCCCGCCAGTGGGGCGCGCAGCAACAGTCCGGCAGCGCCGAATCGACCCCATTGGCGGGTGCCGTCGGGGCTGTCCGCCCAGCCGTCGCCGTCACCGCGCATCCGTCATGTCCTCCACCTGGTCCACGCCACGGGCGGCGACCCACGGAAAGGTGTTCGCCGCGCGCGGCACAAGACCACAATATGCTCAATCGACCGATAGCAGTGGAGCGATCGTTTCCGGCCCGTGGGAGGTGAGCATGGCTCGCATCGAGCAGCAGCGGCTCGACGAGCTGTCGCCGCGCGCGGCGGCCGCCCTGGTGCGGGAACGGCTCGACACCACCGAGCTGCGCGCCTTCGCGCGCTCCTCCCCCGCCAAGCTGATCGCCATCGGGTTACTGCTCCTGGGATTGTGCGCGGCGGCCGGGGCGGTCACCGCGACCGGCGTGAACGATCGGCAGCATGCCCTCGACGCCCTGCTCGAGCAGGCCGAACCGGATGCGAATTCGGCGCAGCGGCTCTACACCGCGCTGTCGATGGCCGACGCCTCGGCCGGAACCGCCTTCATTTCCGGCGGTCTGGAACCGAAACCGGTGCGCGAACAGTACAGCCGGGCCATCGGGGAGGCGGCCGCGGAACTGGTGACCCATTCCAACTACTCCAGCGCCGACGACACGCAACTGCGCACCGGCATCGCGAGCGGACTGCCCGTGTACACCGGACTCATCGAGACCGCGCGGGCCAACAATCGCGCCGGGCAGCCGGTGGGACCGGCCTATCTCAGCGAGGCGTCGCATCTCATGCAGGCGACGCTGCTGCCCATGGCCCAACGGTTGCAGGAGAACCGGGCGGCCGCCATCGGCGAGATCCAGCGCACCCATGTGCGCCCGCCGTGGCCCGCCATCGCACTGCCGCTGCTGGCGGTGGCGGCGCTCATCGCGGCGCAGCTGTTCCTGGCCCGGCATTGGAACCGGGTCCTCAATCCCGGTCTGCTGCTGGCCACCTGCACCATGGTGATCCTGCTGGCCTGGACGGTGGCGGCGGGCGGCATCTCCGCGGTCGCGACCACCGATGCCCGGGACAACGGCTCCGGCCCGACCGCGACGCTCACCGAGAGCCGCATCCTGGCCCAGCAGGCCCGCACCGCCGAAACCCTCAAGCTGGTACGCCGCGACGCCGGGGGCGACTACGACCGCACCTACGACGCGGCCATGAGCCGGCTGCGCGAGCTACTCACCGGCTATCCGTCACAGGCGCCCGCCGCCACCGAGATCACCACCGCGGTCGGCGCGCTGGACCGCTGGCGCGCGGCACATCAGCGGATGAACGAGGCGCTGGGCCGCGGCGACTTCATCGGCGCGGGGGCGGTGGCCACCGGGCCGGGAGCCGATGAGGCGGGCGCGCAGGTGGCGGCGCTGGACCGCGCGCTGGCCGATGGCATCGCCGCCACCCGTGACGCGCTGCGCCAGGACACCGCGCACGCCGCCCGGGTCCTCGATCTGCTGGCTCCGGGCGCGCTCGTACTGGCCACCGCGGCGGCCGTGCTGGTGGCGGCGGGCCTGTGGCCTCGACTACGGGAGTACCGATGAGACGCCGACTACTCCTGCTCACCCTCGCGGCGCTGGTGGCCGCCGGATGCCACGGCGAGGACAGCGCCGCACCGCCGCCCACCCGGGTACCCAGCTTCACCGATCCGCCACTGCCGTCGGGAGCCGTTGCCGCGCAGCCGCATACGTCCCCGCCACCGGAACAGGTCACCTGCTCCGATCCGACCGCCAGCCTGCGCCCGGACGGACGCGGCGGCCCCGCCGTGGACGCCATCCGCGCCCGCGGCCGCCTGCTGGTCGGGCTCGACCCGGGCAGCAATCTGTTCAGCTTCCGCGATCCCGCCACCGGCACCCTGTCCGGCTTCGACGTCGGCATCGCGCGCGAGATCGCCCGGGACCTGCTCGGCGATCCGGAGAAGATCGAATACCGCATCCTGGGTTCGGCCGACCGGGAACAGGCGCTGGCCGAGCACACCGTGGACGTGGTGGTGAAGACCATGACCATCACCTGCGAACGGCGACAGCGGGTGTCGTTCTCGACCTCGTATCTACAGGCGCACCAACGGGTGCTGACCGTGCGCGACACCGGCATCGGCGGACTGGCCGACCTGGCGGGGCGGCGGGTCTGCGTGGTGGGCGGCACCACCTCGCTGGACCGGATCCGCCGCCAGCAGCCCGCCGCGTCCCTGCTCACCGTGCCGAGTTGGGCCGACTGCCTGGTGGTGCTGCAGCAGCGGCAGGTGGACGCCATCAGCACCGACGACACCATCCTGGCCGGACTGGCGGTCCAGGATCCGCTCACCGTCGTGACCGGGGAGGACCTCAGCACCGAGCAGTACGGCATCGGCATTCCGAAGGATCGCGACGATCTGGTGCGCTTCGTCAACGGCACCCTGGAACGCATTCGCGGCGACGGCACCTGGGACCGCCTCTACCAGCGTTGGCTGGCACCGCAACTCGGCACCGCCGCCATCCCCCCGCCGCCGAGGTACCGGGACTGAGCAATGAGCGAACCGTCCGAACACCAGCGGGGCAGCGACGACGCACCGACACCCGGCGACGCCGAGGAGGGCGCGACGGAGGCCACCGTCCGCCCGGCGCGGACGGAACTCACCTTCCGTGCGGCACCCGCCGACGAACCGGGTGGCAATACCGAATACGCAACCCGCCGAACACCATCCGGCGAACCCGGCGGCGACACCGAATACGCGTGGCGTGGGAAACGCGCGGACGCGGGCGGTGGCGGCACCGAACTCACGCCCCGGCCGGCCACCGGCGAGCCCACGGGGTCGCCGGGCACCGTGGCGGTCGGCAGGACGCCGGACGGCTGGGACGGTACCGAGACCGCCGACGCCACCCCCGGCCGCACCGAGCCACGGGTGCCGACGCGACCCTCACAGCGCAGCGGCCGGATGACCCGGCCGCGGCCCACGGTGCGGAGGCTCGGGGCCGGGCTGGTGACCATTCCGACCGTGGAACCGGTGGACCCGGCCGAGGTGGTCATGCAGGATCCGGTGGTCGCCGAGGGCCGCCGCTTCTGCTGGCGCTGCGGCAAACCCGTGGGGCGGGCGACCCCGACCCGGCCGTCCACCACCGCGGGCACCTGCGAGACCTGCGGTGCGCCCTACGATTTCCGGCCCAGCCTGCATCCCGGCGACCGGGTGGCGGGCCAGTACGAGATCCAGGGCTGCCTGGCCCACGGCGGACTGGGCTGGATCTACCTCGCCATCGACCGCAATGTCAGCGACCGCTGGGTGGTGCTCAAGGGCCTGCTGCACGCCGGGGACACCGAGGCGCAGGCGGTGGCGATGGCGGAGCGGCAGTTCCTGGCGGAGGTGGTGCACCCGAGCATCGTCAAGATCCACAATTTCGTGGAACATCCTGGCCCGGACGGGAATCCGGTCGGCTACATCGTCATGGAGTACGTCGGCGGGCGCTCGCTGCGCAATCTGCTCGACGCGCGTCCCACCCCGGAGCGCATGCCGGTCACCGAGGCCATCGCCTATGTGCTGGAGGTGCTTCCGGCGCTGGACTACCTGCATTCGCTCGGCTTGGCGTACAACGACCTCAAGCCCGACAACATCATGGTCACCGAGGACCGGGTGGAGCTCATCGACCTGGGTGCGGTCGCCGCCTTCGAGTCGTATGGAAACCTGTACGGCACCAGGGGTTTCCAGGCTCCCGAGATCCCCCGCACCGGTCCCACGGTGGCCTCGGACATCTATACGGTGGGCCGCACGCTCGCGGTGCTCACCCTGAACATGCCCATGCAGCAGGGCGCGTACTGCGACGGCATCCCGAACCCGGACGAGCAGCCGGTGCTGGCGCGCCACGAGTTCTTCCATCGGCTGCTGCTGCGCGCCACCGATCCCGATCCCGCACGCCGCTTTCCCACCGCGCGCGTCTTCGCCAATCAGCTCACCGGTGTGCTGCGCGAGATCCTGGCCGTCGAGACCGGCACCGAGCATCCGCAGCTGTCCACCCTCTTCAGCCCGCCCCGAACCTGTTTCGGCACGGCGGAATACGTGGCGCAGACCGATGGTCTGGTGGACGGCCTGGAACGGGACACCCTGCTGCGCGCCCGCGACGTGGCAGCGGCGTTGCAGGTGCCGCTGATCGATCCGGCCGACCCCTCCGCACCGCTGCTGGCCGGTGCGGCGCACCCGGAACCCCGGCACGCCCTCGACGAACTGCGCCACGCCCGCCAGCGCGCCGGAGCCGAACCCGGCGGGGCCCCGGCCAGTTTCGAGCTGGAGGTGACCCTGGCCGAGGCGCGGGCGCATCTGGATCTCGGCGAACCGGCCGCCGCCCGCCTGCTGCTGGACCGGCTCGGCGACACCACCGCGCCGCCCGCCTCGGACTGGCGCATCGACTGGTATCTCGGGGTCGCCGAACTGCTGGACCGGGACTACGAGCGCGCCTTCGGGCGCTTCGACGCGGTGCTCCAGGCGCTGCCCGGCGAGATCGCACCCAAGCTGGCCCTGGCCGCCACCGCGGAACTCATCCTGCAGCATTGGGATTCCGACGATCCCGAACAGTGGCGCGCGTACGCGGAGCAGTACTACGCCACCGTCTGGCGCACCGACCGGGGCGTGGTGGCCGCCGCCTTCGGCCTGGCCCGCCAGCTCGCCGCCGCCGACGCCATCGCCGCCGCCGTCCGCGCCCTGGACCAGGTGCCCCCCGCCTCCCGCTACTACGCCGACGCCCGCATGACCGCCATCCTGATGCTGCTCACCTCCGCCCCCGTCGACGAGTTGGACGAGGCCACCCTGCACCTCGCGGCCGCCCGCGTCCAGGCGCTGCCGCCGGGCGAGAGCCGCACCGGCCAGCTGCGGGTACTGGTGCTCGGCACCGCCCTGGGCTGGCTGCAGGCGGGCCGCACGCCGAAGTCGCCGGACGCCGAGATCTTCCGCGCCCCCTTCACCGAACGCGAGCTGCGCCGCGGCATCGAAGCGGATCTGCGCGCCCTGGCCCGCACCGCGCCCGGGCGCAACCACCGTTACGCGCTGGTGGACCTCGCGAACGCGATCCGCGCGAAGTCCTGGATCTGAACCGCGGCGGGCGATCGGCACGGCGCGCCACCCGAGCGCGGTCCGAGCACAGCGGCGGCGGAAGTCAACAGAGCCCGTGTCGCGGCGGCTCCGATCGGGGGCAGCCGATCGAATGTGGGCGGAACCGGCGAGGGATGGTTCCGACCCGACCACGGTTGTGCGTGACACGACACGGGCTCTGGTGAGACCGGGACCGGAGGTTCCCGGCTCGGTAACCACTATGCCGGTCGAATTATGAGGGTTTCGTTAAGAAGCGGTTCAGAACAGGCACAGCGGATTCAGCCGACGAGTGCGGCGCTGGCGCGGGCAATGGCCAACTCCTCGTTGGTCGGCACCACCAACACCGCCACGGGTGCGCCGTCGGAAGAGATGCGGCGGGCGGAGCGGTCGCGCACCGCATTGCGCTCCGGGTCGACCTCGATGCCGAAACCGGCCAGCCCCGCGAGCGCGTCGGCCCGCACCCGGGCGTCGTTCTCGCCCACCCCGGCGGTGAAGGTGATGGCGTCCACCCGGCCCAGTGCCACCAGGTACGCGCCGATGTAGCGGCGCAGCCGGTGGATGTACACGTCGTAGGCCAGTGTCGCGGCCGCATCGCCCGCGTCGATGAGGCGGCCGAGTTCGCGGAAGTCGTTCACCCCGGACAGGCCCTTGAGCCCCGAATCGCGATTGAGCAGGTCGTCGACCTGTCCCACATCCATACCGGCGGCGCGAATCAGATGGAAGATGATGCCCGGATCCAGGTCGCCGGAGCGGGTGCCCATGACCAGGCCCTCCAGCGGCGTCAGCCCCATGGTGGTGTCCACCGCGCGCCCGCCGCGCACCGCCGACGCCGACGCGCCGTTGCCCAGGTGCAGCACGATCTGGTTGATGTCGGCGTAGTCGCGCCCGAGGAACTCCGCCACCCGGTGCGAGACGTAGTCGTGCGAGGTGCCGTGGAAGCCGTACTTGCGGATACCGTGCGCGGCAGCGGTTTTGGCGTCGATGGCGTAGGTCTTGGCGGCGGCGGGCAGCTGGTGGAAGAAGGCGGTGTCGAAGACCGCCACCTGCGGCACGTCCGGCAGCAGCGCCCGCGCGCTCTCGATGCCGGTGACATTGGCCGGATTGTGCAGCGGCGCCAGGGTGGACAGGTCGGCGATGGCCCGCACCACCTCGTCGGTGACGAGGGTGGGTTCGTAGAACACCTCGCCGCCGTGCACCACCCGGTGCCCGACCGCGCCCAGGTCCTCGGCGGCGAGGTCGTGGCCGCTCTCGGTGAACAGCTCGAACACCAGCCGCAGCCCCGCCGCGTGATCGGCGATGGGGCCGTCGTGCTCGAATGTTCGTCCGTCGCAGCTGTGTTCGATGGTGGGTGCGCCGTCGCCCACCGACTCCCCGATGCGCTGCACCACGCCGGAGGCCACCACGGTGGCCGTATCCGGTTCCAGCAGCTGGTATTTGATCGAGGAGGACCCGGAGTTGATCACCAGCACCTTCACGACTACGCCTCCCGCTGGGCCTGGATGGCGGTGATGGCCACCGTATTCACGATGTCGGCGACCAGCGCGCCGCGCGACAGGTCGTTGACCGGCTTGCGCAACCCCTGCAGCACCGGACCGATGGCCACCGCGCCCGCGCTGCGCTGCACCGCCTTGTAGGTGTTGTTGCCGGTATTGAGGTCCGGGAAGATGAAGACCGTGGCCCGCCCGGCCACCACGGAGTTCGGCAGCTTGGTGCTGGCCACCGTCGGCTCGATGGCGGCGTCGTACTGGATCGGCCCCTCCACCAACAGTTTCGGCGCACGCTCCTGCACCAGTTTGGTGGCGGCACGCACCTTGTCCACATCCGCGCCCGAACCGGATTCGCCGGTCGAGTACGACAGCATGGCGATGCGCGGGTCGATGCCGAACTGGGTGGCGGTGCGGGCCGAGGAGACGGCGATATCGGCCAGCTGGTCGGAGGTCGGATCCGGCACCACGGCGCAGTCGCCGTACACCAGCACCCGATCCGCCAGGCACATGAGGAACACGCTCGACACGGTGGAGACGCCCGGCTCGGTCTTGATGATCTCGAAGGACGGGCGGATGGTGTGCGCGGTGGTGTGCGCCGCGCCCGACACCATGCCGTCGGCGACCCCCATCTGCACCATCATGGTGCCGAAATACGAGATGTCGGTCATGAATTCGCGCGCCCGCTCCACCGTCATGCCCTTGTGGGCACGCAGCCGGGCGTACTCCTCGGCGAATTCGTCCCGCAGCGGGCAGGTGCGCGGATCGAGCACCTCGGCGGCGTCGATATCCACGCCGAGTTCGGCGGCGCGGCCGCGCACGGCGGTCTCGTCGCCCAGAATGGTGAGATCAGCGATCTTGCGCTGGAGTACGCGACCGGCGGCGCGCAGGATGCGGTCGTCGTCGCCCTCGGGCAGCACGATGCGCTTGCGGTCGGCGCGCGCCCGCTCGATGAGCTGGTACTCGAACATCTGCGGCGTGATCACGCCCGGCGTGCGAACCTCGATCTGCCGCAACAGTTCCGCCGCGTCGACCCGCTCCTCCATGAGCGCCAGCGCGGTATCCACCTTGCGGATGCTCGACAGCGACACCCGGCCGCGGGTCAGCGAGACCGCCTTGGCCGTCTCGAAGGTGCCCAGCTGCGTGCTGATGATGGGCAGCTTCGGTTTCATACCGGCGATCAGGCGCGCGATGGTGGGATCGGGCAGCATGCCGCCGTTCATGATGATGCCCGCCAGCGACGGGAAACCCGCCGCCTCATGGGCGTTCACCAGGGCGAGCAGCACGTCGGCGCGGTCGCCGGGAGTGATGACGGCGATGCCGTCCTCGAGCCGCTCCAGAATGTGCTCGGTGGTCATGGAGCCGACGATCACCCGCAGCGCCTCCCGCTGCATGAGTTCCGGGTCGCCGCTGTAGATCTCACCGTCGATGGCGGCGCACAACTCCTCCACCGTCGGCGCGGTGAGCAGCGGCACCTCCGGCAGCGCCCAGGACGGCACATCGCACACCTTCAGCGCGGCGGCGTCGGCCTCGAGCTGCTCGGGATCGCAGCGGTTGGCGATGACCGCCACCAGCCGCGCGTGCTCGGCCTTCAACTCCCCGTCGCACAGCTCCACCACCTGGCCGAGTTCGGCGGAGGTGCGGCCCGCGCCGCGCACTACGAGCAGCACCGGCGCGCCGAGGTTCACCGCGATGCGGGCGTTGAAGCGCAGCTCACTGGGGCTGGCCACATCGGTGTAATCGCTGCCCAGAATGAGCACGGCGTCGCAGTGCCTGGCCATCTCGTGAAAACGCATGACGATCTCGCTGATGGCGGCGTCCGGGTCGGCGTGCACCTGCTCGTAGGTGACGCCGATGGAGGACTCGTAGTCGTCATCGGCGGTGGAGTGCTCGAGCAGCAGCTCGAGGATGTAGTCGCGCTCGGTGGCCGACCGGGTGATGGGCCGGAACACGCCGACCCGCGGGGTGGTGGCGGCCAGCATCTGCAGTACGCCGAGCGCGATGGTCGACTTTCCGGTATCGCCCTCGGGGGCTGCGATGTACACGGTGGACGGGGCGGAAGCGGCCATGATCACGAGCTTAGCGGCCAGCGTTTCACGCCGCCGTTTGCCGGACCGTAGCCTTAGGCTCGCGGACATGATCGGCGCATCCGGTCTCGATTGGGGACACGAGACTTTCCACAGCCTCTTCTGGATCGCCAAGGCATTCGCCGTCACCGCGCTCGTATTCCTGATCGGCGCGGCCGTCATCGTGCGATGCACCGACTGGGGGCGCATGTTCTGGCGCATCACCGGCGGCTACTTCACCGGACGGGAAAGCTGGCCCGCCTGGGCGCTGTTCGCCGTGGTCCTCCTGCTCGCCGTGTACAGCGTGCGCATGACGGTGCTGTTCACCTACTTCTACAACGACTCGTTCACCGCGTTGCAGCTCGGCGTGCAGGCACTGGTGGACGGTGCCGGCAGCCCGGAGAGCGAGCGGGCGGCGGCGCTGTTCTGGCAGAGCCTGGGCGTGTTCGGGGTGCTGTCGGTGATCCTCGTCGTGATGGGCGTGGTGTCGTACTGGTTGCAGCAGGCCTTCCACATCCACTGGTGGACCTGGCTGAACACCCGTTTTCTGGACGACTGGCTGGACGGTAGGGCGTACTACCGCGGCCGATTCATCGACGAGACCGTCGACAATGCCGATCAGCGCATCCAGCAGGACGTGTACGACTTCGTGGAGGGGTCGTACGCGCTGTGCTTCGGCGGCAATGTCGGGCCGTACAGCATCAGCGGCAACGGTGTGATCGGGGCCGGGCTGTCGCTGGTGTCGTTCACGCCCATCCTGTGGCGCATCTCGGGCCCGCTGGACGTCTTCGGCGTCACCGTGCCCAGGGCGCTGGTCTTCGCGGCGTTCGCGTGGGTGGCCTTCGCCACGGCGGTGGCGTTCTGGATCGCCCATCCACTGATCAAACTGAACTTCTGGTTCCAACGCCGCACGGCCGACTACCGTTTCGCGCTGGTGCGACTGCGGGAGAACGCCGAGAACGTCGCCTTCTACCACGGCGAACGCGAGGAGCGGGGCGGTCTGGACCGCCGGTTCGCGGCGGTGATCGCCAATATGTGGGCGCGGGTGTACCGGCTGCTGCGCTTCTTCGGCTGGAATCTCACCACCAAGCAGGTCGGCGGGGTGTTCACGGTGCTGCTGGTGGGGCCGCGGGTCCTGGCCGGCACCGCCACCCTGGGCGATCTGCAACAGGCCACCAGCGCCTTCGGTCAGGTGCAGGACGCGCTGTCGATGCCGCAGTCCTCGTATGCGGCGTTCACCTACTACCGGGCCACCCTGATCCGCCTGGACGGACTGCGCGAGGCGGACCGGAAGGCGCGGGGGCTGCCGGCGATCGCCACCCGGGAGGCGGCGGCGGGGCTGGAACTGACCGACGTACAGGTGCGCAAACCCGATGGGACGCCGCTGATCACCGATCTGAACCTGCGGCTCGAGCCCGGTGACGCGCTCGTGGTGAAGGGCGGCTCCGGGGTGGGCAAGACGACACTGCTGCGCAGCATCGGCCAACTCTGGCCGTACACCGAAGGCCGGGTGAGCCGTCCGCTGGGCGATGCCGCGCTGTTCCTGTCGCAGCGGCCCTATCTGCCGCTGGGCGATCTGCGCACCGCCATCACCTATCCGGCGGCACCCGAGGTCGTGGACGACGAGACGTTGCGGGCGACGCTGATCACCGTGAATCTCGGGCACCTCACCGACCGCCTGGACGAGGAGACCGATTGGGCGTCCACCCTCTCGCCCGGTGAACAGCAGCGGGTGGCGTTCGCGCGCATCCTGTTGCTGCGGCCCGAGGTGGTGTTCCTGGACGAGGCCACCTCGGCGGTGGACGAGGGGCTGGAGTACACGCTCTACCACCTGGTGCGCACCGAGACGCCGGACACCGTGCTGGTCAGCGTGGCGCATCGCAGCACGGTGGACCGGCACCACACCCACCGGCTGGAGTTGGCGGGCGGTGGGGCGTGGAAGCTGTCGCCGATCGGGGCCGTGCGGGTGTGAGAGCCCCGCTCAGCTCAGGGCACGCAGGCGCGGGGCCAGGTCGCGTTCGAACAGCTCCAGGAACCGCTTCTGGTCGTGTCCCGGGGCGTGGAAGACCAGGTGGTTCAGGCCCGCGTCCGTGTACTGCTTGATCTGCTCGACCGCCTGGTCCGGATCGCTGGCCACGATCCAGCGCTTGGCGATCTGCTCGATGGGCAGCGCGTCGGCGGCGGCCTCCATCTCGATCGGGTCGGTGATGGAGTGCTTCTGTTCGGGGGTCAGCGAGAGGGGGGCCCAGAAGCGCGTATTCTCCAGCGCCAGTTCGGGATCGGTGTCGTAGGAGATCTTGATCTCGATCATGCGGTCGAGATCTTCGGCCGTGCGGCCCACCTTGGCCGCGCCCTCGGACACCGCGGGCATGAGCTTCTCGGTGTAGAGCTCCATCCCCTTGCCGGAGGTGCAGATGAAACCGTCACCCGCGCGGCCCGCGTACCGGGCCACCAGCGGGCCGCCCGCGGCGATGTAGATCGGGATGCCGCCCTTGGGCACGTCGTAGATGGACGCGCCGACGGTGGTGTAGTACTGGCCCTCGAAGTCCACGCGGTCGCCGGTCCACAGCGCGCGCATGAGATCGACGGCTTCGCGCAGCCGCGCGAAACGCTCCTTGAATTCCGGCCATTCGCCGGAGTAGCCGGTGGCGATCTCATTGAGCGCCTCGCCGGTGCCGACGCCCAGCATGACGCGCTCCGGGTACAGACAGCCCATGGTGGCGAACGCCTGCGCGATGACGGCCGGGTTGTAGCGGAAGGTCGGGGTCAGCACCGAGGTGCCGAGCTGGATGCGCCGGGTGCGCTCGCCGACCGCGGCCATCCACGCCAGCGAGAACGGGGCGTGGCCGCCGTTGTGCCGCCACGGCTGGAAGTGGTCGCTCACGGTGGCGCTGTCCATGCCGTGTTCCTCGGCCAGCACCGCGATCTCCACCAGTTCCCGCGGGCCGAACTGCTCCGCCGACGCCTTGTATCCGAGCTTTAGGTTCTTCACCTGCGCCACTCCTGTCGCCTGTATTGCGCTGTGTGTGCGGGTTCCCTCGGCCCGCGGACCGCTCGGGCGCGCTGGATGTGGCGGCGCGCGAACGGCTTACCTCGCACCCTAGGTCAGTACGGGCCGCTGTGTGGCGAGGGCCGCATCCGTCGAGACGAACCCGCGAATCCGAACGGGTATTCCGAGCGCGACACCCGTGATTCGTCGAGCGGGCTCGCTGGTTTCCGCCCGGGGACCCGGCTACCGGGGCAGCGGTGGCCCCGGGTCCAGGCCCATGGCCTCGCGGGCCTTGCGGATGAAGTACAGCCCGCCGCGCACGGTCTCCTTGGCGATGCGCACCTGTCCCAGCGTGGTGGCCTTCACCACCTGCGCCCTGGCGATATTCAGCCGGTCCACGGCCTCGGACATGGCGCGCAGGGCCTCGTCGTTGTCGGGATCGAGTCGGGCCAGTTCTCCGGACATGCGGTCCAGGTGCCGGTTCACCTCCGCTTTCGCATCGGCCACCCGCTCCACGTTCCCGGACCACTCCCGCGAGATCCACCAGATGGCCAAGCCCACGATGGCCAACACCAGTACCAGGAACAGAAACCGACCCATACCTCCAGCTTACGGCGGCCCCGACCGCCCGGTAACCGCCGCGCTGATCGCCGATTCGCTCTCGATAGCGGACAATTGGCTCGTGACCACCAATGCTGAGCCGATCCTGTCCTACCTCACCGATATGGACGGTGTGCTCGTGCACGAGAACCATCTCGTGCCGGGGGCCGATAAATTCCTGGCGGAACTGAGCACCAATGACATCCCCTACCTGGTGCTCACCAATAATTCCATCTACACCGCGCGCGATCTGCAGGCGCGGCTGCGGCACTCCGGGCTCGACATCCCGGTGGAGTCGATCTGGACCTCGGCGCTGGCGACCGCGACGTTCCTCAACGAGCAGCGGCCCAATGGCACCGCCTACGTGGTGGGCGAATCCGGGCTCACCACGGCCCTGCACGAGATCGGGTACGTGCTCACCGACAGCGATCCGGACTATGTGGTGCTCGGTGAGACCCGCACCTATTCGTTCGAGGCCATCACCACCGCCATTCGGCTGATCCTGGCGGGTGCGCGGTTCATCGCCACCAATCCGGACGCCACCGGCCCCTCGCGCGAGGGCGTGCTGCCCGCCACCGGTTCGGTCGCGGCCCTGATCACCCGCGCCACCGGCAAGGAGCCCTACTACGTGGGCAAGCCCAACCCGCTCATGATGCGCTCGGCGCTGCGGCGCATCGGCGCGCATTCGCAGTCCACCGTCATGATCGGCGACCGCATGGACACCGACGTGATCTCCGGACTCGAGGCCGGACTGCGCACGATCCTGGTGACCACCGGCATCTCCGGCCGGGCCACCGCGGAGGACTTCCCCTTCCGCCCGACCCTGATCCTCGACTCCGTCGCGGAGTTGGTGGGCCGCACCCGCGACCCGTTCTCGGCGGCCTGACACGCGGCTCCGGCGACGCGCACCCCGCACCGACGCGGTCCCGGTCCGGCGGGTGCTCGGTTCCACACTCGATCGCGCCGAACCTGCACCGCCCCACAATGCGGCGGCTCCATCCGCTGTCCGGCACCTGGTCGTCGCACGCCGTCGCTGAGGTGGCCGACACCGTCCTACAGCGTCGCCGTGGCACGGTCGCCGACCACGCCGGTGCGATTCACTCGCGCTCGAGTGCGTCGAGTGCGGTCGAGAGGGTGGTGAGCGCGTCGACCACGCGGGTGAACTCGTCGATGCCGAGGTGTTCGGTGAGGCGGGCGGAGATGTCCGCGTGCTGGGGGTCGATGCGCTGGACGGCCGCGTAGCCCGCGTGGGTGGGGGCGACTAGTTTGGCGCGGCGGTGGGCCGGGTTCGGGCGGTACTCGGCCAGGCCCTTGTCGACCAGCAGGTCCGCGATCCGCTGCACGCTCTGCCGGGTGATGCCCATCGCGCGTGCGATCCCGGCCACGGGCAGCGGCTCCCGCAGTACCGCGCCCAGCACCTGCCACCAGGCCGCGGTGAGACCCGCCGGGCGGGCCAATTCCTCGGCGATGGCGAGGAATTGGCCGTTGAGCTTGAACGAGGTGATCGCCGCCGTACTGAACAGTTCCTGTTCGCGCCGGATCTCGCCGTCCGCCCGCCCGGTGGAGCGGCGCCGCGTCACGACGCCGTCGCCTCGGCGGATCGCTGCTGCTCGTACTCGGCGAGGGCGAAGAATCCGGCCGGATCGTTGTCGCCGTAGAGCCGGTACCACGCGTCGAGGATGTGCGGCTCGTAGATGTCGAGCCGGGCGAGGATCGCCCGCGCGAACTCGACCGGCCTGGTGCCGGTGGCCGTGATCAGATCCCCGTCGGTGACGGCGGGCTCGTACACGAAGCGGTCGGCACCCGAATAGCCGCTGTAGGCAAGGTATTCCGCCGCATTGCTGGTGTGCGCCCGCTCGTCGAGCAGCCCGGCCGCCGCCAAACCGAAAGTGGCCCCGCAGATTCCCGCCACCGGCACACCCGCCGCCACGAACTCACGAGCCTTGTCCGCGAAGGGTGTCAGCGCACCCGTTTCCCAGGTGTCCGCGCCCGGCAGGATGAGCATGGCGCTGTCGGCCGGGGACAGCTCGGCCAGCATCGCATCCGGCACCACCCGCATACCACCCGCCGAGGTGACCGCGTCGCGGCCGATCCCCACCGTGCGCACCTGCCAGGTGCCGGGCTCCCGGTGCCACATGGCGCGGTTGATATGCGCGGTGGCGTGGCCGACCTCCCAATCCGCGAAGGTGTCGTAAACGGCCATGTGCACTGTTTTCATCATGACAGTATCCTGTCATCTTTGACAGGATACTGTCAATAGTTCGGATACGAAAAACCCCGGCCCATCGAGAGCCGGGGTGTCGCGCGTGCCGAGCGGTCAGCTCAGCGCATGATCCAGATCGCCGAGCAGATCCTCCACATCCTCGAGGCCCACCGAGATGCGGACCACGCCGTCGGTGATGCCCACGGCCGCACGGCCTTCCGGCCCCATGGCCCGGTGCGTGGTGGTGGCCGGATGGGTGATCAGGGTCTTGGCATCGCCGAGGTTGTTGGAGATGTCGATGATGCGCAGCCGGTTGAGCACCTCGAACGCGCGCTTCTTGGCCTCGTCGGCACCCGCCTTCAGCTCGAAGGTGACCACGGTGCCGCCGCCCGACATCTGACTCTTGGCCAGCTCGTACTGCGGATGCGAGGCCAGGAAGGGGTACTTCACCCAGGCCACCGAATCCTTGCCCTCGAGGAACTCCGCGATGCGCTGCGCCGAGGAATTGGCCTGGCGCACCCGCAGCGGCATGGTCTCCAGCCCCTTGAGCAGCGTCCAGGCATTGAACGGGCTCAGCGCCGGGCCGGTATGGCGCATCAGATTCTTCACCGGGCCGTCGATGTAGTCCTTGGACCCGAGAATCGCGCCGCCGAGGACACGGCCCTGGCCGTCGATATGCTTGGTGCCGGAATAGACCAGCACGTCCGCGCCGAGTTCGAATCCGCGTTGCAGCAGCGGAGTGGCGAAGACATTGTCCAGCACCACCTTCGCGCCCGCGGCATGCGACAGCTCGACCACCCGGCGCACATCCACCAGCGACTGCATGGGGTTGGACGGCGTTTCGAAGAACACGGCCTGGGTGGGCACCGACAGCGCCCGCTCCCACTGATCGATGTCCTCACCGTCGACGAAGACGGTCTCCACGCCCCAGCGCGGCAGAATCTCGTTGGCCACCACGAAACAGGAGCCGAACAGGCTGCGCGCGGCCACCAGCCGGTCACCCGCGCCGAGCAGCGCGCCCAGCGCCGTGAACACCGCCGACATCCCGGACGCGGTGGCGAAACACGCTTCGCCACCGTCGATCAGGCGCAGCCGCTCCTCGAACATGGCGACGGTCGGATTGCCGTAGCGCGAGTACACGTAGTGCTCGATATCGCCGGTGAACGACGCCTCGGCCGCCTCGGCGCTCTCGTAGACGAATCCGGAGCTGAGGTACAGCGCCTCGGAGGTCTCCTCGAAACCGCTGCGGCGCAAGCCACCTCGGACGCCGATGGTCGCGGGGCCGACGCCCTCGGGCAGGGGCTTGTCGAAAGCGCCTCCGGTGATCACAGCTGCCTCCCATCGACAGGGTTCGACCGACGCGCCACATGCGCGACGGCGGTGGCGGTCACGACCGACGGCACCCGCGGCGCGCCCGCGGTGGCCGGAACCGGTCGCGTCATGATTGCCGCCACGGAAGTCCCTCGGCGCGCCAGCCGGAGCCGCCGCGGTGTCCCTGCGCGTCCAGCGCGCCCTCGAAACCCTCGACCACGTTGAACGCGGGCGTGAAGCCGACGGCGGTGGCCGCGGTGGCCGCGCCGATGGAGCGCTGCCCGGACCGGCAGATGAAGATCACGGGCGCGTCGCCCTCGGGATCCCGCTCGGCCAGCGCCTGCTTGAGCTGATCGGTGAACCGGGTATTGGGCGAGCCGGTGACATCCACCCATTCGATGAGAACGGTGGGCCGTCCGATGCCGCCGGTATCGGGTACGCCGACGAATCGCCATTCCGCCTCGGTGCGCACATCCACCAGCACCGCGTCCGGATTGTCGCGCAACAGCTCCCACGCCTGCCGTGGCGTGATGTCACCCGCATAGCTCACTGCTTGAACCTCCTGTGAATCCGCACTTGCCGCACCGAGGTGCGTGGCCAGGTCGTCACCCGGAGCACCCCACCGCGGAGGAGGGTTGCCGACCAGCCAGCCGGGGCTTGGCGCTGGTACTCATGACCTGGATCTGAGATTGCCCGGACCACCGCCCGACTGTCAAACGCATGTGTCCGAGTAGTGGGACGGTCAGCGGTCGCAGACCACCCAGCCGTTGCCGCCGCGGGTGAAGTTCCAGGTCGCGGTGTTCTCGGTGCCGTCGAGTCGCACGGTGACGGTGGCGGTGGCGCGGTCGCCGTCCACCCGGGCGTCGGTGAGGCGCACGAATTCCAGAGCCGGTGCGGCGTCCTCGGATTCGATCCGCACCGGCGAGCGGTCGTTGTCGAAGCCCGCGCAGACGATGCGATCGCCCAGCGGGTCGTCCGCGGCCAGCGCGCCGACGAGGTTGCGGGCGGCCACGGCCAGTCGATCGGAATCTGTGACATTCTTCTCAGCCGGGGATACCAGCCCTGCGATCACGATTCCCAGCACGACCAGCGCGATGATGCCCGCGGCGGCCAGGAACGGCAGCATCGACCTGGTCCCGGTCTGGTCGATCGGGATCGGCTGTTCATCCTCACCGGCTGTGTGTTCCGATCGCTCAGCCGAGTTTTCCGGCCGCTCGCTTCGCTCACTCATGAGGTAGATCATGCCTGGTCGCCGGGGGTGTACGCGGCTCGACACCGGGTACTCGATGCAGTGGGCATCCGCCCAGTTCACCGCACCCCGGCGGGCCGTGGTCTACCCCACCGATAGAATCGTCTGAATTCTCCGCCCGCGCGGGGGAATAGCAGGACGGCGCAGCAACGCTGCAGCGTCGGAGGCCTCGGGATGGCCCGAGCTCGGGCGTCAACTTAGCCTAAGCTAAGAACGACGGCTAAGACTGACCGCAAGATTGTATTTCGACTCGTAAGGGTGCGCGTAAGAGATGACCGAACAGAGTGCAGCGACCCGCCCGCTCCGCATCGCGATCGTTGGTGCCGG
>NZ_BAGD01000122.1 GCF_000308635.1 Nocardia otitidiscaviarum NBRC 14405
AGCGCGGCCGCCGCGGCGGCGTCGCCGCGCCACCGCCCCACTGCCTCGTCGACATGCCGGCCGACCCGGCGCACGGCCTCGGCCATGCGCAGATTCATCGCCGCCAGCGGATCGGCGGTGACGGCCACGGTCGCGGGATCCCAGCCGCGCATCCGGGACAGGCTCGCTCGCGACACGGCGGCACCCTCCGCTACGAGGTGCCGTGCAGGTATCCGTCCAGCCGCTCGGTGAGCGCCTGATCCAGCGCCTCGTAGGTGGTGGCGCCGTGGTCGGCCGCATCGGCGAAGCCCCGCACCTGCCGAGCCATATCGCGCAGCGCCATCCGTAGCGGTTCACTCAATTCGACGGCGGCGGACCCGATGGCCGAATTCGGCATGGCCCGCCCCACCGTCGCGATCAGACCAACCGGATCGATGCCACCGATGGCATCGGCCTCCCCACGCACCCCCGCCGCCATGACGCGCAGGGCCTCGATATCGGTTCGCAGCATCTCCCCCATTGGAAATCCCCTTTCTGCCGGGAAATCTAGCAGTCAGCCGAGATCCCGGCCGGGTGAGAACGTTCGTTGGGGATGATCCGCGCGCTGTTCACATCCCGGGCGCACGGTGGTCGCACCCGACCGGCGGGTGCGGTAGAGAGGACATATGCACGCAGCCCGATTGCGTCGCCTAGTCATCACGCCGGTGTCGATCTGCATCGCGGCGGCGTTCACCGCGGCCGCGGCCACACCGGCGGCTCCCCCTTTCGACACCTATGTCGCACTCGGCGATTCCGCGGCGGCGGTGGGGTCGCTCGACAGAATCCAGCCGGGCAGTCCCCGGTTCTGCGACCGTGCCGCCGACAACTATCCGTCGGTCGTGGCGCGCACGCTGCGGGTGCGCGAGTTCGTCGATGTCAGCTGCAGTGGAGCGAAGACCGCGAATATGACCGCGCCGCAGGTCGGCCGCGGCGGAGCGGTGAACCCACCGCAGCTCGACGCGCTCACGCCCGAGACCGATCTGGTCACACTCACCATCGGGGGCAACGACGTCGGTGTCTTCGACGTCAATGTCATCACCGCCGCCCAGCTCACCGTGCTCACCGAGCGCATCGGGGCGATACTCACCGAGATCCGTCGGCGCTCCCCGCACGCCACCGTCGTGCTCACCACCTACCTGCGGTATCTGCCCACGAGCGGACCGTGTTTCGGCGTGCTCGACCACGGTGGCGGACAGCGTCTCACCGACACCCTGCGCGAGCTGGCCCGCGCCCACGGCGCCCGCTTCGCCGACAGCTACGCCGCGACCGGACACGACATCTGCGCACCGGTCGAGGTCCGCCGGGTCAATGGTCCGCGCCCGGAGACGCCGACCGTGCCGCTGCACGCCAATGTCGCGGGACAGGCGTATCTGGCCGCGGTGGTCGTCGACGCGGCGCTGGCCTGACCGCCGGAATCCCACCGCCCCTGCCGGTTCCCCGACTTTCCGGCTACGCTGGCCCCGGCGCGCAATCTCGTTGCCGCCCTGAATAATTGGTCGCCCACGCCGCACGGAATTCTGGACAACGACGTCTCCACCGACCTGACGAACCTGCCGTGCTCGAGCCTGTGGGATCGACAGTTGGGACTGGGACACGTGCACACACTCGACACCTTCTCCACCCGCAACGGCGGCTTCCGCGACGTCGTGGTGACGGCAGTGGAGATGACCACCTCGATCGCCGCCGATACCGAGGGCACCTGGCAGGGCCTGCTGGCCGGGGCGAGCGGAATCAGAACCCTGACCGATCCGGAGATCACCCGCCACGAGCTACCCCATGCCATCGGCGGCACCCTGGTCGACGACCCCACCGCCGGTCTGGACCGGGTCCGTAAACGCCGCATGTGCTACGTGCAGCAGATGGCGTATGCCATGGGAAAACGCTTGTGGGAGAACGCCGGAAAACCCGAGGTGGACGCCGACCGGCTGGGCGTCTGCATCGGCACCGGCCTCGGCGGCGCGGACACCATCGTGGCGGCCGACGCGGCCATGCGGGAACACGGCTACCGGAAGGTGTCGCCGTTCGCGGTGCCCATGTCCATGCCCAATGGCGTATCCGGCGTGGTGGGTCTGGAGGTCGGCGCCCGCGCCGGTCTCGTCACGCCGGTATCGGCGTGCGCCTCCGGCTGCGAGGCGCTGGTGCACGCGTGGCGTGCCATCGTGCTCGGCGAGGCGGACATGATCATCGCCGGTGGCGTCGAGGGCTATATCAATCCCGTGACCATCGCCGGATTCTCGATGGCGCGGGCGCTCAGCTCCCGTGTCGACGATCCGGCGCGGGCGTCGCGCCCCTTCGACCGCGATCGCGACGGTTTCGTCTTCGGAGAGGCGGCGGCGCTGCTGATCGTGGAATCGGAGGACCACGCGCGGGCGCGCGGCGCCACCCCGCTGGCCCGGCTGCTCGGGGTGGGGCTCACCGCCGATGGCTACCACCTGGTGGCCCCCGATCCGGAGGGGCAGGGCTGTGCCCGCGCGATGCGCCGCGCGGTCGCGACGGCCGGGGTCAGCCCGAACGAGGTCGACCATGTCAATGCCCACGCCACCGGCACCACCATGGGCGACCTGGCCGAGGCGCGGGGTATCGCGGCGTCGATCGGCCGGCATCCGTCGGTGTACGCGCCGAAATCGGCGCTGGGTCATTCGGTGGGCGCGGTCGGCGCGCTGGAGGCCGTCATCTCGGTGCTCACGCTGCGCGATCAGGTGGTGCCGCCCACGCTCAATCTGGACAATCAGGATCCCGAAATCGAACTGGACGTAGTTCATTCCACTCCGCGGCACACGAATGTGGAGTTCGCCCTCAACAATTCGTTCGGCTTCGGCGGGCATAATGCCGCCGTACTGTTCGGACGCTACTGATCACGGATACGACGGCGAACATTTTCGGGGTCCCCGGCATCGACCGGGCGGCGGATGAGATCATGCCGTATCGGCGTGGTCACCCCGTACCTCGTGGTCTGCAAACCGGTTGGGAGCCACGGGAGTACGAGCACCCCGTACCACCGCCGACCCGCAGAGGAAATGAGGACGATGAGCGAGAACCCCGAGATCCAGGGAGCGGAACCACCGACACGCGGCAATCGCGTGATCGTCGCGCTCATGGCGATCGCCATAATCGGCGCGCTGTTCACCGCCGCCATGATGGCGGGATGACCGAACTCAGTCGCCGTCACCCGAACGCGCCGCCGTGACACGCTGCTCGTAGCGGGCGACCGCGGCGGCCACCTCGGGCCACCAGGTCAGGAAGTCCTCGCGCATCCCGTCGGTACCCAGCACGCACAGGGTGCCGACGGTGGTGCCGACCTTGCGCGCCAACGGGGTGAGTTCGGGCGGCAGGGTCATCTGCCGGAACACATTGGACAGCCGGATGGCCACGATGTCGTTCACCTGCTCGCGCAGCCACTCGACCGACATCCGGAAGTCGTCGCGCAGCAGTACCTCGAGGAACGGCGCGGCCACGCGTAGCAGTTCCACGGCGTCGAAATCGGTTCCCGGACGGACGAATCCGTGCCTGCGCAGGGCGGCGTCCAGTTCCGCGGGCGTACCGTTGAACAGCACCTCGCTGATGTCGGCGACGATGGCACGGAAGTCGCGCGGATATCCGGCGCAGGCGCCGAAGTCGACCACGGCGAGTCGCCCGTCCGGCAGCATCAGGAAGTTCCCGGGATGCACGTCGCTGTAGAGCAGGCCGCAGCGCCGATAGGACATCTCCAGGAAGCGGAACACCCGCCGTCCCCACCGGCTGCGCTCGTCGACCGCGACACCGCCGGAGATGAGTCGGGTCAGCGCGATACCCTCGACCCAGTCGCTGACCAGCACGTGTTCGGTGTGTTCGACAACCGCGGGCACCAGAAAGTCGGGGTCTCCGGCGAAGGCGTCGGCACAGCGCTGCTGATTCGCCGCCTCCCGGTGGTAGTCCAGTTCGTCGCCGACCATGGAGCACACCATGTCGACCACCGCGTGCACATCCGCACCCGGCATGACCGCGCCGATGATTCCGGTCACGCTGCGCAATTGGCTCAGATCCGACGCCACCGCCTGCTGTGCGCCCGGGTACATGACCTTGACCGCGACCTCACGGCCGTCGTGCCAGACGGCGCGGTGCACCTGCCCGAGTGAGGCCGCGGCGGCCGGTCGATCCGAGAAGTCGCGGAATCGCTCCCGCCATCGGGGGCCGAAATCCTCGGCCAGCACCTGATGGACGAGTGCGGGCAGCATCGGTGGCGCGGAATCCTGCAATCGGGCGAGGGCGGTGCCCGCTATCTCCCCGAACTCCAGGGGGACCAGCGGTACGGCCGACCGGTACACCGACGCCATCTGGCCGAGTTTGGCCGCACATCCGCGCAGTTCGCCGAGGACGTCGACCAGATGCTCGGCGGTGCGCACCTGGATATCGTGATCGATCTCCGCCGCGGTGCGCCCGAGCATGCGCCGACCCAGGCCGGCCGCGCGCCGTCCCGCATACGCGACGGGCACGGCCGCCAATTTCGCATCGCGCCGCAATCGCCCGGTCGGCGCCGGTCCCGCATCCTTGCGGTGCCGCCCCGGAAACGGAATCACCCGCCCCGAGGTCTGCCTGCCACTCACCATTCACCCACCGCCCACTGTTCCCTGCGGTGTGTAGTCTGTCACACGCTCCGGCGACTTGCGAATAGCACTGTTCGTCAACCGCGCGCGCCGGGATTCACCCGATCAGGATCAGGCCAGACCCCAGGCGTGCAGGATGTAGGTGATGTTCGCGGCGATATTGGTGACGACGTTGGCGAGATTCAAGGCGGCGGAACCGAGATCGATAATGGGCATGGCTGTTCCCTCTGAACTGGACTACATGAACCATGTCGAAAGTAGTCAGACGTCCAGAACTTGGCGATGATCGATGGCCCATCACACAGCGGGAGCGACGGCGTGACCGACCTCTCATCCGTGTCGCTGCCCCAGGTCACGGCAATCGGCGGGTAACACTCGAGGGATGACGATCCTAGAGCGCGGCATGGCGGCGCTGCTGGCGGCGGAACGCGCCGTCCGGCCGAACTACCCCGGTGTCGTGGTCGCGGCCATCTTCTTCGCCTGGTCGGTATCACCGTCGCTGCTCCCGCGCACCTGGCTGTTCCAGGGACTCGTCAGCGGGGTGAGCGCCGTGATCGGCTATGCCGTCGGCTGCGTGCTGGAGTGGGCGTTCACGCGCTGGGTGCGGCCGCGGCTGCCGGAGCGCGCGTGGATCGCCACGCTCATGAATCCGCCGCAGCGCGTGCAGGATCTGCTCAAGGCGGGCACGGTGGTGGCGGTGGTCGTCGGGGCGGCGCTCATTCTGGTGCGCTCGGCCCGCTGGCAGCGCAACCTCCAGACGATGATGGGCATGGAGCCGACCACCACCTCGAGCTATCTGCGCACCGAACTGCTGGCCTTCGCCACCGTCGCGCTGATCATCCTGGTGTTCCGGCTGCTGCGCTGGGCGGTGCGCCGCCTCACCCGGGCGCTCAATATCGATCTGCGCGTCCCGCGCCCGATCGCACTGCCCGGCGCGGTGGTGCTGGTCGCGGTGTTCTGCGTACTGCTGTGGCAGGGCGTGCTGGTGAAAGCCTTCTTCTCGGTGGCGAACTCGGCCTTCAGCCTGCGCAACGGCCACACCTCCGCGGCCGCCCAGCAGCCCGTGCTGCCGGAACGGTCGGGCAGTCCGAGGTCGCTGGCGCCGTGGGACACGCTCGGTTCCGAGGGGCGCTGGTTCGTCTCCTACGCACCGTCGGCCGAGCGCATCACGGCCGTCACGGGAAAGCCCGCGCGCGAGCCGATTCGGGTCTACGCCGGGCTGGAGTCGGCGTCGACACCCGAGGCCGTGGCCGATCTGGTGGTCCGCGAACTCGACCGCACCGGCGCTTTCGACCGGCGGGTGCTGGTCGTGGTCACCACCACCGGCACCGGGTGGGTGGACTCCACCACGGCCGCGGCCATCGAGTACATGTACGGCGGCGACACCGCCATCGCGGCGACGCAGTACTCGTATCTGCCGAGCGTGCTGTCGTTCCTGTCCGACCGCGACAAGGCCACCGAGGCCGGGCGACTGCTCGTGCACGCCGTCCACGCGCGCTGGGCGACGCTGCCGCCGGAGACGCGGCCGAAGCTGCTCGTCTACGGCGAGAGTCTGGGCTCACAGGGATCCGAGGGAGCGTTCACCGGGCTCGATGACATCCGCACCCTGGTGGACGGGGTGATGTGGGTGGGTCCCCCGAATTCCAATCGCATCTGGAGCGCGCTCGAGGCGCGGCGCGATCCCGGCACCCCCGAGATCCTGCCCGTCTACGCCGATGGGTTGGTCGTTCGATTCGCCGGAAGCGCCGAGGATTTGAACCGGCCGAACGCCCAGTGGCTCGATCCGCGCGTGGTGTATCTCCAGCACGCCTCGGACCCGATCGTCTGGTGGTCGCCGGATCTGCTGTTCTCCCGCCCGGATTGGCTCGCCGAACCACGCGGTTCGGATGTCTCGCGGTCGGTGCGCTGGTGGCCGATCGTCACCTTCTGGCAGATCAGCGCCGATCTGGCCAATGCCCAGAAGGTTCCGGCCGGGCACGGCCACAAGTACGGCACCCTGGTCCTGGACGGCTGGGCCGCGATCACCCGGCCACCGGACTGGACACCGGAACTCGCGCAGCGTATCCGCGCGGCCCTCGATGCGGACATCGACTGGGAGTACGCGCACAAGTGACGCGGTACGCGCCTAGCTGACGGCGCGCAGATGGCCGCGACGGCGGAATTCGTCCTTGCGCTTGCGGCGTTCCCGCTCGGACAGGCCACCCCAGATGCCGAAGCGCTCGTCGTGGGCGAGCGCGTACTCCAGGCACTCCCCCTGCACTTCGCAACGGCCGCAGACCAATTTGGCCTCGCGGGTGGAGCCGCCCTTCTCCGGGAAGAAGACGTCCGGATCGGTCTGGGAGCACAGTGCCAGTTCACGCCACGCCGGATCTTCGGCCTCCACCAGCGGAACGATGGCTAGCTGTTTGATTGCCATTGGAACCTCCCTCGTCTGTCATGCGTCTTCGATCGTCCGATACTCGCAGTGATTTCTTGTGGATCACTTCTAGTCGAATTAGGTAACCATAAAGTAACTGCCTCATGAGTAGTTGTCATCTCGAGACCTGACGACCAGCCCGCACGCCGCGATCCGCCAGGTAGACCCGTCCGCCGCATCCCCGGACAACCGTCCAGCAAGACTCGAGTAGCGGTTGCTGAAATCCGGGGCTACAATCCTGGCGACCTTCGAAACCGCTTGTCGGCCATGTTTTTTGAATGGTTGCGGCAGGGGGGTACAGAGCCCGGAGACCGTATGCGTTTCCCGTGGTCGACGCGAGTGCGGAAGTGCGGAACTTGTCAGAATCATCCAGTCCCTCGGACGGCGAACCGAACCCACACAGCATTCGCGGTACGCGTCAGCCCTATCTGGCGCTACTGGTCTGCGCGATCCTGACCACCGCGCTCGGCGCCGCCGCGGTGTTCTTCGCACCCACCGCCGCCCGACTACCGATAACCATCGGTGTGCTGGTGGCGGCGATCACGTTGTGCGCCAGTGTGACAGCGGCATTTCACTACCGGGTGGAGGCCGACCGGGCGCGTGCTGAGGCCGCAGAGGTCCGGCGGGTCGCCGCGACCACCGCCGCCGAGGCCGCCGGGCGCGCCGACGCGGCCACCGAGGCCGCGACCGGACTCCTGGAACAGGCCAGAAGCGCCGAGGCGCGCCGGGCCGCGGCGCTGGCCGCCTTCGCCGGGGCGGCGGGGCGCATGCAGGCCATGACCACCAGCATGCTGGCGGAACTGCGCGAGATGGAGCATCGGCACGCCGACCCCACCGTGCTGGCCGACCTCCTGCACCTGGATCACCGCACCGCCCAGGCCGGACGGCTGGCCGACAGCATCGCGGTGCTCAGCGGGGCGCGCTCGGGGCGGCGCTGGGCCAAACCCATTGCCATGGAATCGATTCTGCGCGGGGCCATGGGGCGTGTCGCGGGGTATCAGCGGGTCCGGCTGCGCGCCATCGCCGAGATCGCCGTCGCCGGGCACGCGGCCGAGGGCGTCATGCACGCACTCGCCGAACTGCTCGACAACGCCTGCAACTTCTCCCCACCCACCACGGAGGTGCACGTCTACGCCGCCGAGGTGCCCGCGGGCGTGGTGATCACCATCGAGGACAGCGGACTCGTGATGAGCGAATCCGCACTGCGCCGCGCCGAGGCGGCGGTATCGGGGACCGACGGTCGCGATGCGCGCGCGGATCTGTCCTCGCTCACCGGCACTCGCCTCGGGCTCGCGGTGGTGGGCCATCTCGCGCGCAAGCACGGGCTCACCGTCTCGTACCGGCCGTCGGCCATCGGCGGTACCGCGGTGGTCGTGGTGGTGCCGCGTGACCTCACCACACGGGTGGAACCGGCGCCCCGCACGCTGTCCACCATCGCCGCGGCCATCGCCGAGACACCGCGGGAACTCCCCGGGCGGTCCGACAGCACCGGCGAGCACCCCGCGCTCGCACCGGCCGCCCCCGAACCGGCGCTCCCCAAGCGCCGCCGGGGCAGCACCCTGGCCGCGGTGCACCCCGAGGGTCTGTCCGCTCCGACATCCGCCGCGGTTCCGCCCGCCCCGTCATCACCGTCGTCGCTGGGAGCCTTCCAGCGCGCCGTGACCGGGCGCGAGAACGGTGATACCGCAACCACTTCCCCTGCCGTGGAGGCCGATCGATGACAACGTCCGCGCCCGCACAACTCGGCTGGCTGCTCGAACAGCTGCTCGGCCGCACCCCGCGCACCAGGCACGCACTGCTGCTGTCCAGCGACGGGCTGAAAATCTGTCACACCCCGGAACTCACCGTCGACAAGGCCGACCAGCTGGCCGCCATCGCGGCGGGCATCCAGAGCCTCTCGCACGGGGCCTCGGTGGAGTTCGGCGCGGGGCACAGCGGCGTGCGCCAGTCCATGACCGAGTTCTACGGCGGCATCCTGTTCATCGTGGAAGCCGGTATGGGCGCGCACATCGCGGTGATCGCGACCGAGGACGCCGATGCCGGGCTGGTCGGCCACAATATGCGCGAACTGGTCGAACAGCTCGGCGAGCATCTCGCGGCGGCACCGCGCGGGGGAACGAGCCTGCCGTGAGCAGACCCGGCCGCGACGACTCCCCCGATCGGCTCTACACGCTGACGGGGGGCCGGAGCAGACCCGACTCCGATGCCTTCGATCTCGTGACTCTCGTTGTGAGCGAATGCGATCCGACGCCGGGAATGCAGTCCGAGCACGCGGCCATCCTCCGGATGTGCACGGCCCCGACGGCCGTGGTGGAAATCGCGGCGGAGCTGCGCATCCCGGTCGGAATCGCCACCATCCTGCTGTCGGACCTGCTGCACGCGGGCCGGATCACCGTTCGCCACCCGCATACCGGCACGGCCACCCCCGGCTCGCCGTGGACCGCGGTGCCGGATGCCACCACCCTCGAGAAGGTACTCGTTGGACTCCGCAAGCTTTGACCCCCGACCCGCCCGCGCCGACGCCCCCTTGCACAACACCGCCCGACAAGGGCTGAAGATCGTCATCGTCGGCGGTTTCGGGGTCGGCAAGACCACGCTGGTGCGCTCGGTCAGCGAGATCCGCCCGCTGGACACCGAGGCCACCATGACCGATGTCGGTGTCGGCGTGGACGATCCCGGTAGCGTGCCGGGGAAGTCGACCACCACCGTCGCCTTCGACTTCGGCCGTATCACCATCGATGCGGAGAACGTGCTGTACCTGTTCGGCGCGCCCGGTCAGGAACGGTTCTGGTTCCTGTGGGACCGGCTGTTCACCGGCGCGCTCGGAGCCATCGTGCTGGTGGACCCGCGCCGGATCGCCGACTGCTGGTACGCCATCGACCGGCTGGAGCATCAGCGCACCCCCTTCGTGGTGGCGTGCAACGATTTCGGCGGTCATCCACATATGCCCGGCGATGTGCGCGATGCACTCGACCTGGATCCCGCTGTGCCGCTGTTGAATTGCGACGCCCGCTCGCGCGAGTCCAGCAAGCGGGTGCTGATCACCCTCGTCGAGCACCTCTACGCCGAGGCCGCTCGACACCACGACCTCACCCCGGAGACCGCCTCATGACCTCGCCCGACCTCGTGCCGGAGCGTTCCGGCGGGTGCCCGGTGCACCGTGATTCCGCCGTGCCGCTGAGCGGACCGCGCTTCCACACCGATCCGTTCCGGCTGTACGCGGAGATGCGTCGCGAGCACGGGCCGGTGGTGGCGGTCGAACTGCCGGGCGGCATTCCGGCCTGGCTGGTGATCGGCTACCGCGAACTGCATCAGGTGACCAGCGATGCCGAGTTGTTCCCGCGCGATGTCGCCCGGTGGAACCAGTGGCCGAACATCCCGCCGGACTGGCCGCTGCTGCCCATGGTCGGCTCGCCCATGCCGTCCATCTACTTCACCGCCGGGGCCGAGCACCGGCGGCACGTCGCCATGGTGGAGCCCGCGCTGGAGGCGGTCAATCCGTTCGAATTGCGCGCCACCTGTGAGGAATTGGCGGATCGACTGATCGACTCGTTCTGCGGGCGCGGCGAGGCCGATATGGTCGCCGACTTCGCCGAACCACTGCCGGTGCTGGCCTTGGCGCGCATCATGGGGTTCCCGGACAGTGAGGCCCCGGAACTCGCGACGATCATGAAGCACATCGCCGACAGCGGGGCGGAGGCGCAGGCGGCGTACGGGCGCTTCAACCAGGCCATGGCGAATCTGGTGGCGGCCAAGCAGCGGCATCCGGGCAGTGACCTGGTGTCGATGATGCTGGCGCACCCCGAGCCCTTCACCGCCGAGGAGTACACCCTCGATCTCCAGGCCATTCTGGCCGCCGGGCATCTGACCACCGCCGACTGGCTGGTGAACTCGCTGCGACTCATGCTCACCGACGACCGATTCGCGGCGGCGTTCGGCGGCGGACGCAGCAGTGTCGGCCAGGCCATGAACGAGGCGCTGTGGGAGGACACCCCGACCCAGATCCTCGCCGGACGCTGGGCGGCCCGGGACACCCGGCTCGCGGACAAGACGGTGCGGTCCGGGGATCTGCTGCTGCTCGGGCTCGGCGCGGCCAATACCGACCCCCATGTGCGACAGGGGATTTCGGACGGTCCGGAATCGGCGTATCTCGGCAACAGCGCACACTTCGCGTTCAGTTACGGCGAATACCGGTGCCCGTATCCGGCGCAGCAGATCGCCGAGGTCATCGCGCGCACCGGAATCGAGGTACTGCTCGACCGGTTGCCCGATGTCGACTTGGCGGTGCCGCCGCAGAACCTGATGCGGCGACCCTCGCCGTTCCTGCGCGGGATGACTTCTCTTCCCGTGGTTTTCACTCCAGTTCGTGCTGTCGGAGGTTTCTCGTGAGTAGTCAATGCCCCATCGCCATCGACCCCATGATCGGTGATCTGGCCGGGGAGACCGACCGGTTGCGCGCGGCCGGGCCGCTGGCCCGCATCGACCTGCTGGGCGCCACCGCCTGGACGGTCACCGATCACAGCGTCGCTCGCCAGCTGCTGGTCGACAGCCGCCTGGTCAAGGACATCAATGCCTGGGGACTGTGGAATTCCGGTGTCGTCACCCGGCAGTGGCCGCTGATCGGCATGATCGACGCGGGGCGCTCCATGTTCACCGTCGACGGCGCGGAGCACCGCCGCCTGCGCATCAAGACCACCCAGGCGCTGAGCCCGCGGCGGCTGGAGGCCCTGCGGCCCATGATCGAACGGTTCGTCGCCGAACTGCTCGACGATCTGGAGGCGGCGGGCAAGGACGGCGCGGTCGTGGATCTCAAGCAGGTCTTCGCGTATCCGCTGCCCATGCGGGTGGTCAGCGAGCTCATGGGCGTCGACAAGGCCGACCACGGGTATCTGCTGGAGTCGTACAAGGCGTTCTTCTCCATGCTGACGCCGCACGAGGAGCGGCTACGGCTGCTCGAAGAACTGGACGTCTACTACCTGAAGATGGTGCGCGCCAAGACGGCCGACCCGACCGACGATCTCACCAGCGCCTTCATCCAGGCCGACGAGGGCGGTGAACCGCTCACCGAGGAAGAGGTGGTGGGCAATCTCAAGGCACTGGTCGCCGCGGGCCACGAAACCACCGTCAGCCTGATTCTCGCCGCCGTGCGCGCGCTGCTCACCCGGCCGGAACAGCTCGACAAGATCCGCTCGGGCGACTACGAATGGCGCAATGCCATCGAGGAGACCCTGCGCTGGGACGGGCCGGTCATCCATCTGCTGATGCGCTTCGCCACCGAGGACATCACCGTCGGTGACACGGTGATCGAGAAGGGCGAGGGCGTCGTCATGTCGTATCGGGCCATCGGCCGCGACACCGCCGTGCACGGTGCGGACGCCGACGAATTCGACATCACCCGGCCGACTGCCCACCGCAATATCTCCTTCGGCTACGGTCCGCACATCTGCCCCGGCGCGGCCCTGGCCCGCATGGAGGCCGCCATCGCACTACCCGCGCTGTTCGAGCGGTTCCCCGAGCTGCGGCTGGCGGTGCCGGTGGAGGAGATCGGCAATCTGCCCGTGCTCACCCAGAACGATCTGGCGTCCTTCCCGGTCCACGTGAGCTGACCCTCTCTGGCGGGCCGCCGTCTCGGTGGCGGCCCGTCGCCTGTGTATCGCGGGTGTTCCGTCGTACCGTGGGATCGTTCCCCCGGCGAAAGGTGTATCGCGGAATGAAGAGCACTCGGATCGTCCTGGCCTCCCGGCCCACCGGCATGCCCACCGAAGAGAACTTCCGCACCGAGACGGTGGAGTTGGACCCGCCCGGGGCGGGCGAAGCCCTGCTTCAGACGCTGTATCTCTCGCTCGACCCGTACATGCGTGGGCGCATGAGCGACGCACCCTCGTACGCGCCACCGGTGGGTATCGGCGAGACCATGGTCGGTGCAACGGTGTCGCGGGTGCTCGAATCCGCCGATCCCGCAGTGCGATCCGGTGACTACGTGCTCGGATACGGTGGCTGGCAGACGCATTCGGTGGAGCGGGTGAAGCACCTGCGCAAGCTCGACCCGGAAGCCGCACCGCTCACCACCGCGCTCGGCGTCCGGGGCATGCCCGGATTCACCGCCTATTCGGGGTTGCTCACCATCGGCCGTCCCCAACCGGGTGAGACGGTGGTGGTCGCCGCCGCCACCGGGCCGGTCGGGGCCACGGTCGGGCAGATCGCCAAGATCAAGGGGGCGCGGGCGGTCGGGATCGCGGGCGGGCCGCGGAAGGTTGCGCTACTGCGTGACCACTTCGGTTTCGACGCCGCCATCGATCATCGGGCACCCGATTTCGTGGAGCAGTTGGCCGCCGCTACCCCGGACGGTATCGACGTCTACTTCGAGAATGTCGGTGGTGCGGTATTCGATGCCGTGCTGCCACGTCTCAACGGGTTCGCCCGAATTCCGGTGTGTGGGTTGATCGCTCAGTACAACGCGTCGTCGCTGCCGCCGGGGCCGGATCGGATGGGGCTGCTGATGTCGCTGGTGTTGCGGAAGTCGTTGACGGTGCGGGGGTTTATTCAGACGGAGTTCTCGGGGCAGTTCGGGGAGTTCTATTCCGAGGTTTCGGGGTGGGTTCGGGAGGGGCGGGTTGCTTATCTCGAGGATGTGGTCGAGGGGTTGGGGAGTGCGGTGGGGGCGTTTCAGGGGTTGTTGAGCGGGAAGAATGTGGGGAAGGTTGTGGTGCGGGTTGGGGAGTGATTGTTCGGCAGTAGGTTTCGGCCTTGTCCATGTGTTGCGGTGTCGGGGGTTGTGTCGGTCTGGGGGTGTTGCCGCAGAGATTTCAAGGGATGAGTGTGGTGGCGTTGGGTGCCTTACCTGGCTTTCGCTGACGCCGGGTTGGGTGCCGCGCGCGTCTATCCCAGCCGACGGACTGGCTGGGTTGCGTTCTCGGACGGGCCTTGTGCCGGTGGCGGTTATTGGCGTAAGTGATCGCCCCGGGACGGGTTCGGCCGGTGGGTGCGGTGGTCGGTCGATGGCCGGTCGTGATGGCCGGTGGGTCGTCGATCGGCTGTTCGGTGGTCGCGGTGACGGTGACCGGGTCGGTCGGGATGGTCGATACCGTGACCGGTCGGGGGCTCGGTGAGCCATTGTTCCGGGTGGTGGTGCAGGTTCACCCGAGGAGCACGGGCCGGGTCGATGCGGGTCGGGGGTGTCCACACGACACGACCCGGATACCGGCCACTACCGACACCGCCGCTGCGGTTGCGGCCGCCGCTGCTGCCGCCGCTGATGCTGTTGCCGAAGCTGCTGCTGTTGCCGCCGCCACCGATGCTGCTGTTGCCGATACTGTTGCTACCGCTTTCGCTGCCGCTGGCGCGTCCGAGGGTGGCCCACCCGGTCGGGTCGTCGCCA
>NZ_BAGD01000121.1 GCF_000308635.1 Nocardia otitidiscaviarum NBRC 14405
AGTGAGGCAACTTTTACAGCTTAGCTCAGCCAGCTCAACGGAACCAAATCCGCTGGTCAGGTCGAACTAGTGTGATCATCAGGCGCTCCTCGTACAACCTCGTTTCCGAGGGGCTTCGCTGAACCTTTCGGCTCGGCGTCTCGGCCCCTGGTCGGTGTCCGTGTCGCTCTGACCTGGAATAAGTTACGTGTCTGCGAATGCAGTGTCAAATCGCCTGGTCAGAGGCCCAATTCTGCGTTCACGCGTTCGCCTTGTTGCATCCTGTCCCGTCGAACCGGTCGAACAAGTCGCGAATTAATGCGACCGGTCGCCTTAATTGCGGCATCCGTCCGACAGCGATCCACTCAGTAGCGCAGGATCGCCGCGAACTCCGGCGCCTTCTCCCCCACCGGTCCGGTTATCTCGGTGCCCTCCAGCAATCCCGCCAAGCGCTCCGACTCGACCAGATAGACGCTGCCGTCATCGGTGAGCGTGCGCACCGCGGCGGCCTCCGTCAGATCCGCGTCCGGATGGGCGGGGTCGGACATCATCAGCACCGCGTCGGAGGAGACGTCGTACCACCCCGGCACGGTCGCATCGGCCGCCAGCAGCAGGGTGTCGACCCGACCGCGATAGGCGCTGCGCACCACATCGCCGATGGCGGTCACCGCCCGCGGACTGCCCTGGCCGATCAGTTCGGCCGCCCGATGCAGCGCCTCGTCCCGGCCGCCCTCGAAGGTGGGTCGGACGACCTCGTACGCCCGCGCGTGCAGGTCGCCGTCGTCCAGGGCTTCCGGATTCGTCTCGACCGTGCCCGCGATCCGCCCGGACAGCTTCGGGTTCTTGCGGATATGACCCGCCAGCTCGGCATCGCCGATGAGCACCAGCGGCAACCGGTCGTCGGCGATATGTTGCGCGACGGTGGCGGCCACCGCTCCCGCGTACTGCTCGAGCCCCGCTTTGCGCCATTCGGGTGGCGCTTCGCCGTAGACCTGGGTCCGGGCCGCGATCGGTCGGCCGGTCTGCGGGCGTGACGCCGGGCTGCCCTGGATCGGGCCCTGATAGTCGTTCTTCCCCGCCGTCTCCGCGACATCGGCGGGGAACTCCACATCGTGGTTCTCGTCCACGGTGTGCCGGGTGGCGTCGAACAGCCGGGCCGTGTGCGCGGTCACGGCCAGGATGTGGAATCCGCCGTCCGCGGCGAACAGCGGTAGCAGCGGTTTGACCGAGAACTCCGGACCCACATGGGTCCGCGGGTCGAAAGTCAGGGGGACCTTGTACATGCGCAGTCCGTCGGCATCGAGGAACAGCGCCAATCCGTCACTCTGGTGCTGCCAGAAGTCGTAGTCGTCGCGCAGCTCGGCGGCCGGGCGCAGCAACCCCTCCGCATCCGTCGCGGACATACCGGCGGCGACGAGTTTCTCCCGCGCCTCGTCGATCAGGTCACGCAGCCGAATCGGGTCCTGCCTGGTCTCGCGGCCGCCCCGATGCGTCGGCAGGTAGATCGAGACGCCACGATCGGGCGTGGCCTCGATGAGCTGCGACAAATCCGAACGCGTCAACATCGGCAACCCCTCTGTACGTCGGTGGCGGAAGGAGGTGGCGATGGCATCGCACCACCTATCCATCGATCTACCCGACCTCGCGATGCGGAAACCGGCGCGTTGCCGGGGCGGGGACGTATCCGGCACGCCGGGTTCCGGTGCGCGGTGCCGGCGTCCGGCATGACAGCGGCGGTGGCGTCGCCATGGTAGCGGTGTTATCCGGCCACGCGGTTATGCGGTGCCGTCCCGGGTGTCGAGCGTGGCCCGCAGCGCTTCCCCGGTCGGCGTCGGTTCGATGCCGAACTCCTTGGTCGCGGCCGTGGAGTCCAGTACGAAGGGTCGATCGAACTGGTAGCGCAGCTCGCGCACCTCGCGAGCGTCGGCATTGACGAGACCGGCGGCCCACAGCAGCACCGACGGCATGCGGCGGACACGCGCGGGCGCGGTACCCGCGAGGGACGCGGCCAGCTCGGCGAGCGCACGCACCGACATCGGTTCCGCCGTGGGCACATGCCAGGCCCGTCCCCAGGCCGATTCGTCATCGGCCACCGCGACGGCCGTGCGGGCCACGTCCTCGACGGCCGTCCAGCTGTGCGGGGCGTCCGGGTCGCCGGGGAACAGTGCCGTCCGGCCCGCCACGACGGCGGGCAGGACGGTCTCGGTGAACGTCGACTTCGCCCCCGCGCCGAGGTAGTCGGAGCCGCGCACCTCGGCGGCGCGGATGCGGCCCGCCCCATGCGCCGCCAGCGCGGCTTCCCACAGTTCGGCCCGCAGCCGTCCCTTCGCCGAGTTCGGCCGCAGTGGGTGCGATTCGGTGACCGCGCCGTCGAATTCGCCGTAGCCGTACAGGTTTCCGATGGAGACGAGAACCGCGCCGGAGGATTCCGCGGCCCCGATCGCGGCGTCGTTGAGTGGCGGGAAGCCGGTGGTCCAACGGGCGTACGGAAGTCCGGCACACTGGAAGATCGCGGCCGCTCCCGCACACTTCTCCGCGAGCGCGGCGGGATCGGTGGCATCGACGCGCATACGGTGGACGCGCGCATGCTCGGGCCCCGCCCCGCCACGGGTCAGCAGGCGGACGTCGTCACCCCGCTCGGCCAGCAGCAGTGCGGTGGCCGATCCCACGGGTCCGGCTCCGATGACGACGTGCAGGGCCATGGGTACTCGCTCCTGTTCCACTGGCGAAACGCTCACTTCACGACACTAGATCGAGTCGGCGTCCCGCGCACCCTGCACACCGTGTCGGCCACTCTGGCCAGGGTCGTGAATCGTGGGTTACGACACCAGCTTTCACGCTGTGGAAGACAGCCCGAAGGCCGACCACCCGGTGGGTGATCGGCCTTCGGTCGTTCGAAACCCGTTGCCGGAAGGCAGGACTCAGAAGTCCATGCCACCCATGCCACCGGTCGGGTCGCCGGCGGGAGCGGCGGCCTTCTCCGGCTTGTCGGCGACGACGGCCTCGGTGGTGAGGAACAGGGCCGCGATGGAGGCCGCGTTCTGCAGCGCCGAGCGGGTGACCTTGACCGGGTCGGCGACGCCGGCGGCCAGCAGGTCGACGTACTCGCCCGAGTCGGCGTTCAGGCCGTGGCCCGCCGGGAGGTTCGAGACCTTCTCGGCGACGACGCCGGGCTCCAGGCCCGCGTTGAAGGCGATCTGCTTCAGCGGGGCGGACAGCGCGACGCGGACGATGTTCGCGCCGGTGGCCTCGTCACCCGACAGGGACAGACCGTCCAGGGCCGGAGCCGACTGCAGCAGGGCCACGCCACCACCGGCGACGATGCCCTCCTCGACGGCGGCCTTCGCGTTGCGGACGGCGTCCTCGATGCGGTGCTTGCGCTCCTTGAGCTCGACCTCGGTGGCCGCGCCCGCCTTGATCACCGCGACACCGCCGGCCAGCTTGGCCAGGCGCTCCTGCAGCTTCTCACGGTCGTAGTCGGAGTCCGAGTTCTCGATCTCGGTGCGGATCTGCGCGACGCGGCCCTTGATGGCCTCCTCGTCGCCCGCGCCCTCGACGATGGTGGTCTCGTCCTTGGTGATGACGACCTTGCGGGCCTGGCCCAGCAGCTCCAGACCGGCGGTCTCCAGGGAGAGGCCGACCTCTTCGCTGATGACCTCGCCACCGGTCAGGATGGCGATATCGGCCAGCATGGCCTTGCGGCGGTCACCGAAGCCCGGGGCCTTCACGGCGACGGACTTGAAGGTGCCGCGGATCTTGTTCACGACCAGGGTCGACAGGGCCTCGCCCTCGACGTCCTCGGCGATGATCAGCAGCGGCTTGCCGGCCTGGATGACCTTCTCCAGCAGCGGCAGCAGGTCCTTGACGGTCGAGATCTTCGAGCCGACCAGCAGGATGTACGGATCCTCGAGGACCGCTTCCTGACGCTCCGGGTCGGTGACGAAGTAGCCCGAGATGTAGCCCTTGTCGAAGCGCATACCCTCGGTCAGCTCCAGCTGGAGGCCGAAGGTGTTGCTCTCCTCGACGGTGATGACGCCTTCCTTGCCGACCTTGTCCATGGCCTCGGCGATCAGCTCACCGATGGACGAGTCGCCCGCCGAGATACCGGCGGTGGCGGCGATCTGCTCCTTGGTCTCGACCTCCTTGGCGACGTCGAGCAGCTTGGCGGTGACGGCCTCGACGGCCTTCTCGATGCCGCGCTTCAGGCCCAGCGGGTTCGCGCCGGCCGCGACATTGCGCAGGCCCTCGCGCACCAGCGCCTGGGCGAGGACGGTCGCGGTGGTGGTGCCGTCACCCGCGACGTCGTCGGTCTTCTTGGCGACTTCCTTGACGAGCTCGGCGCCGATCTTCTCGTACGGATCCTCGAGCTCGATCTCCTTCGCGATCGAGACACCGTCGTTGGTGATGGTGGGGGCGCCCCACTTCTTCTCGAGCACGACGTTGCGGCCCTTGGGGCCCAGCGTCACCTTGACAGCGTCCGCGAGGGCGTTCAGACCCCGCTCGAGACCCCGGCGAGCCTCTTCGTCGTACGCAATTGTCTTGGCCATTGCGTTGAGATCCTCCAGATCAGGGGATTGACACGATCTGGCCAGGCTCGGTGCCCGCGACGGACGACCAGGGGATGTGTGAGTCCCGGCCTCACCGTTCTGACCTGGCACTCACAGGTCGCGAGTGCCAAAGCCCTTTTTAGCACTCACCGGTGGCGAGTGCAAGGTCAGCCGAGATCGATGCTCGGGTAGAGCGGGAAGCCCGCGAGCAGGTCCGCGGCGCGCCGCGAGATCTCCTCGGCGACCTTCGGTTCCAGCACGTGCTGCGCCTTGGACGGCGCGCCCTTGGCGGTGGTGCCGGGTTCGGCGGCGGTGAGGACCCGGTCGATCAGGGCGGCGATCTCGTCCATCTCGGCCGCGCCCAGGCCGCGGGTGGTCAGGGCGGGGGTGCCGATGCGGATGCCCGAGGTGTACCAGGCGCCGTTGGGGTCGGACGGGATGGCGTTGCGGTTGGTGACGATGCCCGAATCGAGCAGGGCGGCCTCGGCCTGACGGCCGGTGAGACCGTAGGAGGAGGCGACGTCGATGAGAGTGAGGTGATTGTCGGTGCCGCCGGTGACCAGGGTCGCGCCGCGGCGCATGAGCCCCTCGGCCAGCGCGCGGGCGTTGTCGACGATGCGCTGGGCGTAGTCGCGGAACTCGGGGCGACGGGCCTCGGCGAGCGCGACGGCCTTGGCCGCCATGACGTGCGGCAGCGGACCGCCCAGCACCATCGGGCAGCCGCGGTCGACCTGATCGCGCAGCGAGTCGTCGCACAGCACCATGCCGCCGCGCGGACCGCGCAGCGACTTGTGGGTGGTAGTCGTGACGATCTGCGCATGCGGCACCGGATCGAAATCTCCGGTCAGCACCTTGCCCGCGACCAGACCGGCGAAATGCGCCATATCGACCATGAGCGTGGCGTCGACCTCGTCGGCGATCTCGCGCATGACGCGGAAGTTCACCAGCCGCGGATACGCGGAGTAACCCGCCACGATGATCAGCGGCCGGAACTCGCGGGCGGTGGCGCGCAACGCCTCGTAGTCGAGCAGGCCGGTGGCCGGATCGGTGCCGTAGGAGCGCTGCTCGAACATCTTGCCCGAGATGTTCGGGCGGAAACCGTGGGTGAGATGCCCGCCCGCGTCCAGGGACATGCCGAGCATGCGCTGGTTGCCGAAGGCGGCGCGCAGCTCGGCCCAGTCGGACTCGGACAGGTCGTTGATCTGCCGCACACCCACCCGCTCCAGAGTGGGGGCCTCCACCCGCTGCGCCAGAATCGCCCAGAAGGCGACCAGATTGGCGTCGATACCGGAATGCGGCTGCACATAGGCGTGCCGCGCGCCGAAGAGTTCCTTCGCGTGGTCGGCGGCCAGCGACTCGACGGTGTCCACATTGCGGCAGCCCGCGTAGAAACGGCGGCCGACGGTGCCCTCGGCGTATTTGTCGCTGAACCAGTTACCCATGGCCAGCAGGGTGGCCGGGGAGGCGTAGTTCTCCGACGCGATGAGCTTGAGCATCTCGCGCTGGTCGTGCAGTTCCTGGCCGATGGCCTCGGCGACGCGCGGCTCGACGGCGCGCACGACATCGAGGGCGGCGCGGTACGCGGTGGACTCCCGCGACAGGGATTCCGAGGACAGGGGCTGCTGGGTCATGCGGGCCTCCGGGGGTCGGGTGGGAACGGTCACCGTGGCCCAGGCGCACGGCACTTCGTTCACAGGCCGCTCCCCGATGGTCGTTCCCATCCCAGCGCGCCAGTCACGGCCCGTCGGCAAGCCTACCCGGCCCGCCGACGAACCTGGTCGGCACCTATTTCTTCTTCGCCGCCATGACCGATTCGAGCAGGGCGGTGACATCCGCTTCGATCGATTCCTTGTCCAGGCCCAGGCCGGACAGCGGACCCGACCCGTCCTCCAGCTCCAGCATCGCCAACAGGATGTGTTCGGTGCCGATGTAGTTGTGGCCCATGCGCAGCGCCTGCCGGAAGGTGAGCTCGAGCGACTTCTTGGCCTGCGCGTCGAAGGGCACCAGCGCGGGCATGTCCGCGTCCGACGGCTCCGGCACGGCCCCCTCGGCCACCCGGCGCACGGCGTCCGCCGAGACGCCCTTGGCGACGATCGCCTGCACCGCGAGCCCGTCCGGTTCGCTGAGCAGACCGAGCAGCAGGTGCGCGGTGGTGATCTCGGCATTGCCGCGGGTGCGGGCCTCCTCCTGCGCGGCCACCACCACGGCGCGGGCGCGCGGGGTGAACTTGGCGAAACCCGCATTGGGGTCCATGGTCGCGGCGTCGGCCGGGTCGCCGGGAGCCTTGGGGACGAAGCGTTTCTGCGCGGCCTGCTTGGTGACGCCCATACTGGCGCCGATATCGGTCCAGGACGCGCCGGAGCGGCGCGCCTGATCCACGAAATGGCCGATCAGGTGGTCGGCGAGTTCGTCGAGATGCCCGCCGACGACGACCGCGTCGGAGAGCTGTTCCAGCACATTGTCGGGGCGGGCCTTCTTGATGCCGTCGATCAGGTCGTCGAGGCGGAGCGAGTGCGTCATGCGTCAACGGTAGGTTGACTCAGTCCGTGAAGTCAACCGCTAGTTGACGATTTCATCGCGGGCGAACACACCGGCCGCGACCGCACGAACTGTGCGCCGCCCGGTACGAAGGGTTCGCCGGCCGCCACCGGACGGCTCCCGGTTTCGAATCGAGCGGGAATGGGGCGCAACCGATTACGGACGTGCGGCGGACGCCGCGAAGCGGACGATGAACTCCTTGACGCGGGCGGCGGGGCGGCCGGTGAGGACGCGGCGGGTGGGAGTGTCGTCGGATTCGAGGAATTGGATGAGACCGTCGCGGCGGCCGAGGCTCAGGCATTGGAGCTGGTAGCGGAAGGTCAAGGGGACGGGGGTGTTTCCGGCGATGGTGGCCGCGATCGAGGTGGCGGCGTGTTTGCCGGTGGGGAGGGCGGTGGCGCAGGCCATGCGGAGGTCGCGGTCGGCGGGGCCCGCGATGACGGCGGCGTCGCCCGCGGCGTAGACGGCCGGGTGGGAGCGGGAGCGCAGGGTGGCGTCGGTCAGGACGCGGCCGCGGGGGTCGACGGCCAGACCGGAGGCGGCGGCCAGGTCGGGGACCGCGAAGCCGGTTGTCCACAGCACGGTTTCGGCATCGAGGTGCTCGCCGTCGGCCAATTCCAGGCCGCTGCCGGTGACCTCGACGACCTTGACGCCGGAACGGACCCGGACGCCGAGCCGGTTCAGGGACGCCGCCACATGAGACCGGGCGCGGTCGGAGAGCCAGGCGGCGGGCTCCTCGGCCGACACCAGCGTGAGATCGAGATCCGGATTCGCCTCGGCCAGTTCGGCGGCCACCTCGATACCGGTGGAACCGCCGCCCACCACGGCGACCCGGCCGGTGAGCGCGGGAATGCGGGCGGTGTCCTCGGGTGTCGCCACGGTGTGGGCGTACTCGGCGACACCGGGCACGGTGCGGGTATCGGCGATGCTGCCGAGGGCGTAGATCAGGGAGTCGTAGGCGATCTCCGCGCCGGTATCCGTGCGCACCGTCCGAGCCTCGGTGTCGATGGCCGTGGCGCGGGCCCGCAGGAATTCGATGCCCTTGCGCTCCAGCCGTTCCCGCAGCTCCCAGCGCGGCACCGCCTGGCCCGCCAGCAGTTGATGCAGGCGAACGCGTTCGACGAATTCGGTGCGGGGGTCGATCACGGTGATCCGGGCGCCGCGGATTCGTGCCGCCCGCTTCGCCGCTGCCAGGCCCGCGTAACCCGCGCCGAGGATGACGATTCGATGTGCTCCGGTCATGAGCGTGACTCCTTTTCGACGTGCCGACACCCTCCAGACCGGACAGCGGCGCGATCCCTGACAGATCGCGACTGTGTGCCGCGTCACGGGCAGCGGATCAGGGTGCCACCGCGCCCGCGAAGTGCGCCAGCTTGTCGGGGTTCAGCACCAGGCGCAGGGCGTGGACCCGGTCGTCGGCCACGTCGACGCCGATCACCACCAGCACCGCCCCCGCGGCCCGGACCACCACGGCCGGAGCGCCGTTGACCTCTTCGACACCGATCTCCAGGCCCTCGATGTCGTGGGCCATCAGGCCGAGGAGGTAGCGGGCCACCCGCTGTGCGCCCACGATCGGTCGGCGGGCGGCGCTGACCTTGCCGCCGCCGTCGGCAACCGACACGATATCGGCGGCGAACAGGCTCTCCAGTGCGGCCACATCACCGGAACGGGCCGCCGCGAGGAAACGGGACAGCAACTCTCGCGCCTGCTCGGGGGCGGCGGCGAACCGCGGCCGCCGCTCCCGCACCCGCTGCGCGGCGCGCCGGTAGAGCTGCTGCGAGTTGGCTTCGGTGAGCTCCAGCATCGCGGCGATCTCGCGGTGCGGGTAGCCGAACGCCTCGCGCAGCACGAAGACCGCGCGTTCGGCGGGCGTCAGCCGCTCCAGCATGGTGAGGAAGGCCAGCGACACCAGCTCGCGCTGCTCCGCCGACTCCAGCGGACCGAGCTCCCCGGCCCCGGTGCGCACCGGCTCGGGAATCCACGGGCCCACATAGGTCTCGCGACGGGCCCGCGCCGAATCCAGCCAGGTGCGGCACAGATTCACCACCACGGTGGTGAGCCAGGCTTCGGCGGCGCGGATGTCCGCGCGGTCGGCGGCATCCCAGCGCAGATACGTCTCCTGCACCGCGTCCTCGGCCTCACTCGCCGACCCCAGCATGCGGTACGCCAGCGCGAACAGCCGCCCGCGCTGCCGCTCGAACTCCGCCAGCCCATCGGCGTCCATTCGACCACCCACCCTCACGTCACCGGTCGCATCCGGACATTACGCGTGGCCGAGCACCGCAGGGCGCTCAGCTGCGCGTGGCCGCTACTCGGCGGCAGTGACGCGGATTGCCACGGCGACGGGGGTGTCGGTGTAGGAGCTGGCGAGGCAGGCGAGTTTGGCGGTGCCGAGGGCCACGTTGGGACTGCCCTCCAGCTGGGAGCCGGGATGGGCGGCGAGGACCTGGTCGATGACCTGTTTCTGGGTGTCGTCGGTGAGGTCGCGGAACTGGCCGCAGGTGGTGTCGGCGCCGTCGGCGGTGGTCTGTTTGGCGCTGGCCGGGGCGGTGGGCGCGGTCGCGGGCGGTTCCACGTAGGTGAAGGAGGTGGTGGTGGCGGGTGCGGTCGTCTCGACCGCGGTCGTGGTGGACGTCGCCGCCTGGCCGAGTCCGCTCACATCACTCGATTCATCCGACCCGCAGCCGGATAGTCCCAGCGCCAGCGCGCCGAACACGCAGGCGACAACCGACATTCGCTTCATACCGTGCTTTCCGAGCTCTCCGAGTGCAGTTCACCGACGCCGGACCTGCCCGGCGCTCGCAGCAGCGTACCGGGTGGACGCTCCGCCCGGGAGGCGACCGGCGAACAGGTCGGTCGCTACAGGTCACCGGCCATCGGGCGGCGAACAGGAGCGTGCCGCCGACCGCCGCCACTCCCTGGGCGTCATACCGTAGGCCGCGCGGAACCGGCGCGCGAAATGCGAGGCGTCCCGGAAGCCCCACGCACTCGCGACAAGGCCGATCGACCGGTGCTCGCACTCGGGTCGCGCGAGGTCCGCGCGCACCCGCTCCAACCGCTCCGCGATGATCCACTGCTCCAGGCTGAGATCCGCTCCGGCACAGAGTTTGTACAGGTAACGCACCGAGACGCTGTGCGCCCGGGCAATGGATTCCGCACCCAACAGCGGATCGGCGAGATGGGCTCGCACGTATTCGCGAATGCGGCCGAGCAGGAGCGCCGCCGGTACCGCACCCCCGTCACCGGCGGTGACACCGGCGGCCGAGGTCAGCAGTGCGCGGGCCAACTCCACTGTCGCGCTGGCGGTTTCCCGGGCAGCCACATCGGCGGCGAGTGCTTCGGCGGAGGCCGCCAGCATCATGGTGTGCCCGCAGACCAGCGGGTAGAGCGGACTGGCGGGAGCCCGGTGCATGGCGCCGCGGATCACCTCCAGCGGCAGCGCCAGCGCATCCAGCGGCAGCAGCAGGGCCGTCAGTCCGCGCTCCCGCCAGGCGAGTTCGTAGGGGGCGTTCAGGTCGACCAGGCACAGTCCACCCTCGGGGATCACGGCTGTCGTCGCCCCGCAGCGACGTTCGACGGCGGCCTGCCCCACCACGAATCCCAGCGCCGGGCTCGGCTCACGGCGGACGTGCCGCTCGGTGCGCACCAGCCGCAGCGCCGAACTGCGCGCCCGATACAGCCCGATCCCACCCAACTCCCATGCCTCCAGATACGCCGACATCGGTCCGTCGACCTGCTCGGGCAGGACGTGCTGTGGACCGGCGATGGCCCGCACCGTCTCCCTCGCTCTCTCCACCCGCTGATCCGGCTCCACGCCGTCGGTGTCGAGCAGCACTACCACGGTGAACCTCCGCGAACGAGCGTGGCGGTCGTACCGCCACCGGCCGATCGTGCACTGTGGGCCCAATAGTGGGCACGCACGGTCGATTATCGTTCGCGCCGTCGATCTACGTTTGTGAAACCGGCTCATTGCTGCTGGTGAGGAAAGGACTCCCGCTCGCCGCTCGGATACGAATTCCGCGGGCACCCCCCGGGGACCGCCTGTCACCCCGCCGGACGCCGTCGTCGGGCTCTCGTGACTCGCGGTCCCGCCCGCCGAGGCCGCGAGCGGGAGACTCCTCAGCGCACGTCACCGCTCAGTTCAACCGGCTCCGCCAGTCCGCGGGCACCCGATCGCGGGGACCGGGCACCGGCTGATCGGCCGGATGGTGGGTCGGCGCGGCCAGTTCCGGTCCCTCGCCGTACATCTCACCGGTGGCGTAGTTCCAGTACCAGTCCTCGCCCGGTTCGTAACTCTGCACGAACGGGTGGCCGGTCGACCGGTAGTGCGCGGTGGCGTGCCGCGACGGCGAACTGTCGCAGCAGCCGACGTGGCCGCACTGGGCGCAGCGGCGCAGATGCACCCACCACCCCTGTGCCGCATCGCATTCCACGCAGCCGGGGCCGCTGGGGGCCACCGCGGGATCGATGCCCTGGATCTGTTCCGACATCACTCACCTCCGGTTTCGGTTTGTGCCGCGGCGACCTCCGCGCCCGCGGGCGACGTCAGCGGCAGTCGGACGATGAAACGGGTGTCGCCGGGTTCGGATACGACGCGGATATCGCCGCCGTGCTTGTTCACCACGATGCGGAAGGAGATGTCCAAGCCCAGGCCGGTGCCCTCGCCGACCGGTTTGGTGGTGAAGAACGGCTCGAAGATCCGGTGCCTGATCTCATCCGGCACGCCCGGCCCCGTGTCACCGATTTCCACTACGGCGCAATCGTTCTCGCGATAGGTGCGCACCGTGAGCGTGCCCCGCCCCTGCATGGCGGCGATGGCGTTGTCGATCAGGTTGGTCCACACCTGATTCAGTTCGGCGGCGTAGCAGGGCACCGACGGCAGGGTGTGGTCGTACTCCTTGACCACCTCGATGTCGTCGCCGATCTTGCGCCCCAGCATGACCAGCGTGCTGTCGAGCAGTTCGTGGATGTCCACCACCTGGAACGGGGCGCGGTCCATCTGCGAATACTGTTTGGCGGCGTTCACCAGCGACGAGATGCGCGTGGTGGAATCGGCGATCTCGTTCATGAGCAGTTCGGTCTCGACCGTGTAGTTGAGCCAGCGGATCGCGCCCTCGAACACGCCGTCGGAGCATTCGGTCAGGGTGCCGTGCACCTTCTCCAGCCAGTCGATATCGAATCCGGCCTGGACGAAGGTGGGGGCGATCTCCCAGCCGTTGCCGATGCCGTGGTCTTGCAGCCAGTCCCCGAGTTCGTCCTCGCGGTCGGCGGCCTCCAGCGGCGTCAGCGTGGGAGCCTTGCCGACCTGCGCCGCTGCCTCCTCCTGCAACTGCACCAGGGATTCGAGCGTCCTGGAGTCGAATGTGCCGTGCGCCATCATCTTCAACTTGTGCCGCATGCCCGCCACTCGCTCCCGCAGCGAGGAGGTGGCGCGGACGGCCGCCGCGGCGGGGTTGTTCAGCTCGTGGGTCAGCCCCGCCGACAGCGAGCCGAGGGCGAGCAGCCGCTCCCGCTGCCCCACCCGCTCATTGGCGTTGCGGTTGCCGAAGAACACGCCCTCGAGCAGATGCAGCGCCATCGGGAACCAGGTCTGGACCATGCGGGCGAAGGTGCCCGCGTCCAGGACGAAGAAGGTGGACGGGCGGGTGACGTAGAAGGAGCCGGTGTAGTTCTGGTCGACCTTGTCGCCCATGTACGCCGTCCACGCGCCCGCGTAGGAGCCGTGATGGTCGGTGCGCACCAGCTCGATCTCCTCGCCGCCCGACATCTTGGTCAGCACGACCTCGCCCTCCATGAGGACGTAGAAGCAGGTGGCCGGGTCGCCCTCGCGGAACACCAATCCCGGTTCGAAGCGCTCCACCCGGCCGTCGCGGCACAGCCACGCCAGCTGTTCGTCGTCGAGTTTCTCGAAGAGGAACAGTTCCTTCAATTCCGCGGGGTCGCAGATCAATCGGTCACCCATCGCGGCCTCCTACTGCTTCGCCAGGTAGCGGTGGACCAGCATGACGGCCATCGCGCCCTCGCCCACCGCCGAGGCCACCCGCTTCGCCGATTCCGACCGCACGTCACCGGCCACGAACACCCCGGGCACGCTGGTCTCCAAATGCCCTGGGGGACGGGGTAGCTCCCATCCCGCGGGCCGTTCACCATCCACCATCAGGTCGGGTCCGGCCACCACGTAGCCGGCGGCGTCACGGGTGACGGTGCCGTCGAGCCAATCGGTTTCCGGTGCTGCGCCGATGAACAGGAACAGCCGTTCGGCGTCGACCTTCTCCTCCGCCCCGGTCGTGTTGTCGCGCAGCACGATCCGTTCCAGATGATCGTCGCCGTCGGCGGACACCACCTCGGTGCGGGTGTGCACCTTGATATTCGGGATCTGCTCGATCTGCTGGATCAGGTAGTGCGACATGGATGCCTCCAGCGACGCCGCCCGCACCAGGATGTGCACCGTGCGGGCGTTGCGCGACAGGAACACCGCCGCCTGGCCCGCCGAGTTCGCGCCGCCCACGATGTAGACGTCCCGTTCGGCGCAGTCGGCCGCCTCGGTCATGGCCGAACCGTAGTAGACGCCGCGGCCGGTGAAATCGTCCACACCGGGGGCCGGATGGTGCCGGTAGTTCACGCCCGTGGCGATGAGCACCGCGTGCCCGGCGATCTGCCCGCCGTCGGCGAATTTCACCACGCGCGCCGAACCGCAGGCCTCCAGGGAGTGGACCTCGCGGGCGGTCACCAGTTCGGCGCCGAATTTGACGGCCTGCCGTCGCGCCCGATCGGCCAGCTGCGCGCCCGAGAGTCCGTCCGGGAAGCCCAGATAGTTCTCGATGCGGGAGCTCTGCCCGGCCTGGCCGCCGGTGGCGGTGCGCTCCACCAGCACCGTGCGCAGGCCCTCGGACGCGCCGTACACGGCCGCGCCGAGACCGGCCGGGCCGCCGCCCACCACGATGAGGTCGTAGAACTCGCCGGACGGGTCGGTGTTCAAGCCCACGCTGGCCGCCAACTGCGCATCGCTCGGTTCCAGCAGCGCCTCACCGGCCGGATTGATGACGACCGGGCACTGGTCCTCGGTGGCCCCGGCCGCCACCAGCAGGCGCGACCCCTCCGGTTCGTCGGCCAGATACCAGCGATAGGGCAACTGATTGCGCGCCAGGAACTCGCGCACCTGGGAACAGCGTGCCGACCAACGGTGGCCGACCACCTTGGTCTCGGTGACCGGGCGGTGGATATCGCCGCGCCACGCTTCCAGCAGCGCGTCGATCACCGGGTAGAGCTTCTCCTCCGGGGGATCCCAGGGTTTGAGCAGGTAGTGATCGAGATCGACCACATTGATGGCCTCGATAGCGGCATTGGTGTCGGCGTAGGCGGTGAGCAGCACGCGCCGGGCGTGCGGGTGCAGGTCCATGGCCTGCTCGAGGAATTCGATGCCGTCCATACCGGGCATGCGGTAGTCGGCGATGAGCACGGCGACCGGCTGGCCGCGCAACTTCATTTCCCGCAGCGCGTCGAGCGCGGCCGCACCCGACTCCGCCCGCAGGATTCGATACTCCGCACCGTAGCGGCGGCGCAGATCGCGAACCACCGCGCGAGAGACGCCGGGATCGTCGTCCACGCTGAGAATGGCCGGTTTCACGGCAGCAGGTGAGGTCACCTAACGAGTATGGATGGCGAGGTCAAATGCGGCCGAGTTGTTCGCCACCGGCTCAAATCCGGTGCTGGTGAACCAGATCGAGCTCGGACTGGGTGAGCAATCGTTCCAAGCGCTCCTCGTTCGGCGGCTTGGACCTGGGCGTAGACGTGGATCGCGCTTGTTCGTCGTCGGGGTTGGGAAGCAGGGGGACCCCCTTGTGTGCCTGCTTGCGATGTATGAGCGAGCGCAGATTCACGGCCGATCACCTCACGTTTCGTTCGGGAAGCTGGAGGCAGTGTCTTGCTTCGTCTATAGGACATTGTGCGCCGCTTATTACGGCACTCGCCGCCACCGCACCGGAATGTGATCTAGTTGATTTTCAGTGTTCGGCCACCTGTTCGATTGCGTTCGCCACAGCACCGGGTTCTAGGATTGCTGATACCCCTCGTCACATCTCCCGGAGGCAGCGTTGCCGAAGAATCTCGAAGCCACCATCGACATCGCCGCGGCGCCGGACCAGGTCTGGGCCGTCGTCTCGGATCTGAAGCGGATGCCGGAGTTCAGCCCGCAGTGCGTGCGGATGCAGCCGATCGGCGCGGTCAAGACCGGCACCTGGACCATCAATATCAATCGGGACGGCAACAAGTTCTGGCCCACCACCTCGCGGGTGGTCCGCTACGAGCCCAATCGCGCCATCGCCTTCAAGGTCAACGAGAACCGCACCATCTGGAGCTTCACCCTGGAGCCGACCGACACCGGCACCCGGCTCGTCCAGCGGCGCGACTGCCCCAACGGCACCACCTGGTTCTCCCGCACCTCCATCAATGCCGCCATGGGCGGTGAGCAGCCCTTCGAGGAGGCGCTGGTGCGCGGGATGAACGAGACCCTGGGCAAGATCAAGAACAGCATCGAGCGCTGAGTTTCGCGGCGCCGCCGAGCGCCGGGACTCGCGTTTCTCCCGGCGCGGCGGCGGCGCGGTGCGTAGGTTCGCTGCTATGCGACGAATGACTGTCATCTGCGCCGCGGCCACCGGCGTCGCGCTGCTGCTCACCGGCTGCGGCAGCTCGGGATCAGACAACGACCGCGACGTATCCGTCGTGGGCACCGGGCAGGTTCGAGGCGCGCCCGACGTATTGAACGCCGATCTCGGCGCGCAGGTGAAGGCGGGCGACGTCTCCGCCGCCGTGGACGGCGTGAACGCCAAGGCGAAGGCCATGACGGACGCCATGGTGGAGGCCGGGGTGGCCCGCGAGGACATCCAGACCAGCGAGCTGTCGGTGCAGCCGGAGTACAACTCCGAGGGACGCACCATCACCGGCTACCGCGCCACCAACTCCGTACACGTCGTGGTGCGCGACCTGGACAAGGCGTCGGCGGTGCTCGACGCCGCGGTCGAGGCCGGAGGCAACGACACCCGTATCAGCAATGTGTCGTTCGATCTCTCCGACAATACCAAGCTGCTCGAGGACGCCCGAGCCCGCGCCTTCGCCGACGCCAAATCCCGCGCCCAGCAGTACGCGGACCTGGCCGGGCTGAAACTCGGTGACGTCGAGACGATCACCGAGAACAGCAGCGGCAACTACCCGCCGGGACCGATGCGGGCGGACGCGGCGTCGCCGGAATTCAGCCTCGAGCCGGGACAGCAGACGGTGACGTTCACCGTGAACGTCACCTGGAACCTGAAGTAGGCCGGATCCGCCGAACGCACCTACTTCCAGTTGGGCAGCGTCACGACCTGGGCGGCATAGGACAGGCCCGCGCCGAAGGCGATGAGCAGGGCGGTGCCGCCGGGCTTGGCGTCGCCGTTGCGCAACAGTTGTTCCATGGCCAGCGGGATCGAGGCGGCCGAGGTATTGCCGGTCTCCTCGATGTCATTGGCCAGCGCGCAGCTCTCCGGCAGCTTCAGCACCCGCGCCATGATCTCGATGATCCGGCCGTTGGCCTGGTGCGGGATCATGGCGTCCAGGTCGCCCATCTCGATACCGGCGACCTCCACGGCATCGCGGCACACCTTCTCCAGCGAGTGCGCGGCCCAGCGGAATACCGCCGTGCCCTCCATGGCGAGGTACGGGCGCACCGCGTCGGTGCCCTGTTCGTCGATCTCGCGGAAGAATTCGATCCAGTCCTTGTCCTGCCGGATGGCATGGTGCTGGGTGCCGTCCGAACCCCAGATCGTGGGCGCGATACCGGGTTCTTCGGACGGACCGACCACCACCGCGCCCGCGCCGTCGGCGAACAGGAAGGCGGTGCCCCGGTCCTTGGGGTTGATGGTGTCGGTGAGTTTCTCGACGCCGACCACCAGGACGTGCCGCGCGGTGCCGCCCTTGACCAGATCCGATGCCATGGCGAGCGCGTGGCAGAAGCCGGCGCATCCGGCGGAGACATCGAAGGCGGCGGCCCCGGTGATGCCGAGTTCGGTGGCGACCTGCGGGGCGGCGGCCGGGGTGAGCAGCAGCCAGGTGGAGGTAGCGACGATGACGCAGTCGATCTCGGCGGGCTCGATCTCGGCGGCCTCGATGGCATCGCGTCCGGCCGCCACGCTCATGCTCTTGACGGTCTCGTCGTCCCCGGCGAAGCGGCGGGTCTTGATGCCCGAGCGAGTTCGAATCCATTCGTCACTGGAATCGATCGGTCCCGCGACCTCGTCGTTGGTGACGACCCGGGTCGGGCGGTAGACGCCGAGCCCAAGGATCGCGGTGTGCTCTGCCCCTCGAATCGAGGCCAGTCGAGCCGCCATATTTTTCCCCTTTGCACTGCGCGTCGAGCTGTCCTTCATCCGGTCCCCCACGGTCATGGCCTACACGACGCCGTAGACATGAGGCTTCCTCATATTAATCGGAACATAGTCCTCCGCGAGTGCGTATTCTCACAAACAAGGGGTATTGCCAAGTGAGTCTCGTCGGATACGGCGGGGCTCACACCGTTCCTCGGACAAGGGAGGACAGCATGCTCGGCCTTGGCATCATCGGTTGGATCATTATCGGCGGCATCGCCGGATGGATCGCCAGCAAGATCATGAAAACCGATGCTCAACAGGGCATTCTGCTCAATATCGTCGTAGGCGTGATCGGCGGCCTGCTCGGCGGCTTCATACTCAAGCTCTTCGGAGTGGACGTCGAGGGCGGTGGGCTGATCTTCAGCTTCCTCACCTGCCTCGGCGGCGCGGTCCTCCTACTCTGGCTGGTGAACATGGTGACCAGCCGCCGCGCCGGAGTCTGAGGTCCGGATCACAGGGCACCGGGCGGCCTCGGGCCGCACCGGTGCTCTGCCGTGTGCTCGATCCCGCGCGTGTGCCCGAAACCGGTGCGCCCGTCACGGTCCGGCACGCGTTTTCCGGCCGGTACTCGCCCGAGGACACGAGTGGTGTGCCAGGTTCCCGTAAGGTGTGAGCGCGGTCCCTGACCGCCCCCATCCACGCATGAAAGAGGAGCTTGTGGCCCGCCGTCCCACCCCGCCCGGCACCCCCGAGAGCACCGGCCTCGCCCACGTGGCCGACCTGGTGCGCAATGCGATCCCGCCGCTGCACCCCGCCGGACTGCCGTTCGTGGCGGCCCCGCTGGCGGTGGCCGCGCTCGGATACCGCAAGAAGTGGGTGCGTCGCACGGGGCTCGCGGCCGCCGCGGCCTGCGCCACCTTCTTCCGCCATCCGCACCGGGTGCCGCCGAATCGGGCCGGGGTGGTCGTCGCCCCCGCCGACGGTGAGGTCGCACTGGTCGACACCGCGGTTCCGCCCGCCGAACTGGGGCTCGGCGATGCGCCGCTGCCGCGGGTGAGCATCTTCCTGTCGGTGCTCGACGTGCATGTGCAGCGGGTGCCGGTGAGCGGCGTGGTCACCGAGATCGCCTACAAGAAGGGTGAATTCCGCTCCGCCGACCTGCCCGAGGCCAGCGACGCGAACGAGCGCAACTCCATGGTGCTCGAGACCGAGAACGGTCAGCGGATCGTGGTCGTGCAGATCGCCGGACTGCTGGCGCGGCGCATCGTGTGCGAAGCCCGGGTCGGCGACAAGCTGAATATCGGCGACACCTACGGACTGATCCGCTTCGGCTCCCGCGTGGACACCTACTTCCCCGCCGGGACGCGCCCGCTGGTCACCCCGGGCCAACGCACCATCGGTGCGGAAACGGTGCTGGCCGAACTGGATTCGTGATGGAGCAGCTCGCGCCCGCGCCCGAGAAGGACCGCCGCCGCCGCACCATCCGGCTGCTGCCGTCGATGGTCACCATTCTCGGCCTGTGCTCGGGTCTGTCGGCGGTGAAGTTCGGCATCGAGGGCAAGCTCGGCATCGCGCTGGCCCTGGTCGGCGCGGCCGCCATCTTCGACATGCTGGACGGCCGCATCGCCCGCATGCTGGACGCCACCACCAAGATGGGCGCGGAACTGGATTCGCTGTCCGACGCCATCGCCTTCGGCGTCGCGCCCGCGCTGGTGCTGTACGTGACCTTCCTGCACGCCGACAGCGTGGGCTGGATTCTGGCGCTCATGTTCGCGGTGTGCATGGTGCTGCGGCTGGCCCGGTTCAACACGCTGATGGACGACGACAATCGCCCGGACTGGCAGCGGGAGTACTTCACGGGCGTGCCCGCACCCGCCGGCGCGCTGATCGTGCTGCTGCCCATCGCGCTGGCGGAGCAGTTCGGCGACGGCTGGTGGGTGAGTTTCCCGGCGGTGGCGGTGTGGACGGTCATCACCGGCCTGCTGTGCGTGAGCACGCTGCCGACGCTGGCGATCAAATCGGTGTCGGTCGCCCCGCGCACCGCGCCGATCCTGCTGGTGCTGGTTGCCCTGGCCGCCGCCCTGCTGGTCACCTACCCGCTCATCCTGATGATGGGCCTGGTCGCCATCTACCTCGCGCACATCCCCTTCGCGGTGCGTTCGGCCCGCTGGGTGGCCGCCCGCCCGGAGACCTGGCACCACAAGCCCGCCGAGCGCCGCGCCCAGCGCAAGGCCCAGCGCCGCACCCGCCCCATCGGCCGCGTCTCCTCGGCCCGCCTGCGCCTGCGCCGCCCGGGCACCCGCCAGCGCTACCCGGAGGACGTCAAGTACTGAACGGCCGTGACCGGCCCCGGATCGGAGCCACGCGGTGAGCGACACCGCGTGGCTCCGGCGGATTCAGTCGGTACCCGCCCGCGCGACGAACACGCCACCCGACGCGGCGCAGACCAGCACCACGGCGGCGAAGACGGTTGCCCCCGCGGCGAGTCCGAGTGCGTCGCTGAGATAGCCCGCGCTGACGGGCAGCAGACCCGCCGGGAGATAGCCGCCGACATTGAGGGCCGCATTGGCCTCGGCGAGCCGTCGTGGCGCGATGGCGGCATTGAGCAGTGAGAGACCGCCGAGCTGCCCGAGCCCCTGCCCCGCGCCCGCGCACAACGCCGCGGCCAGCAGAGCGACCACCGACATCAGGTGCACGGCGAGGGCGAGCGCGACCATGGCGCACACGGTGCCCGTCGCGGCCATGAGCATGATGCGCCGCCGCGGCAGCGCCCGGACCGCGAACTGCACCCCGGTGGCGGTCAGGAACATGGCGAAAGCCACTGCGCCGGAGACGATCCGGCTCGTCGTACCCAGCAGATCCGACAGCAGCGCGGGGCCGAGGGACAGGACGAACGAGGTCGCGGTGATACCGGGCGCGAAGACGGCGATGCCGAGTCCGAGCTGCCGTCCGTGCCCGCGCGGCACCCGGGGCACGCGCATCCACGTGCTCGCCTTCGATCGCCCACCAGCGGCACTACCTCGACCAGCGTCCACGGTGGTAGCACTCTTACCAGGAGCGCGCACGGTGACAGCATCCGTGTGGGTCGCGCTCGAATCGCCGGCCGGCGTCCGGACCAGGGGCATGCGGGCGACCACCAGCAGGGCGGTGGCCAGCAGGGCGGCCTCGACCGCGAAAACGGTCACGGTCGGTGCGGGCAGCGTTTCGGAGAGCACACCGGCGAGCAGCGGGCCGAGTCCCGCACCGAACACCATGGCGGTGGACGCCAGCAGGGCCGCGAGCCGGGTGCGCCCGGGCCCGGCGATGTCGGTGACGGCGGCCATCCCCGCGGAGACGGCCGCACCCACGGCGATGCCGGTGAGCAGCCGGGCGATCATGAGCGCCGCGACCGTCGACGCGGTGGCGAACATGAGGCAGGCGGTAAGGGCGAGCAGCAGCGCGGGCACCAGTACCGGCCGCCGTCCGATCCGGTCGGAGGCGACGCCGGAGACCAGCAGGGAGCCGAGCAGACCGGCGATATAGCAGGCGAAGATCACCGTCATGGTGCCGCGCGAGAAGCCGAGATCACGCTGCCACAGCACGTACAGGGGCGTGGCCGCGTTGGACAGCACGAAGACGGCGACGACCGGCCACGCGGCCAGCCAGATCCAGCGCGTGGCGACATCATCCGCGCCGACATCATCCGCGCCGAGGGCTTCCGGTTCCGCGTCTGGATGTCGCGGGGACTTGCGCAGGGTCGTGGACAGGACGACCACCTCCAGTTCTCTTAGTACGAATAGAATCGAACTAGTTCGAATGGAGTCGAACTTAGCATCAAGTACGATCAAACTCGTACAGAGAATCCGAGGAGGGATGCGTCGATGGCGACGATGACGTGGCAGCGGTTCCGCAGGTACACCGAACCCGACGGGCTACCGGCTCCCCTGCCGGAGCCCGCGGTCGAGGAGCTGCGGCTGGAAACCGTGCTGGGCGCGCTGAGCGACCCGCTGCGGCTGTTCATCGTGCGGAAGCTGCTGCTGGAGTCCGAAGGGTTCGACCATCCGTGCGGATGGTTCGGCATCGACCGGCCGAAATCGTCGCTCACCCACCACTTCAAGGCGCTGCGGGCGGCCGGGGTGACGCGACAGCGGCAGTACGGTCTGGAGCGCCGCAGCCAGGTGCGCGTCGACGACCTGGAGCAGCGGTTCCCGGGACTGCTGGCACTGGTCGCCGACTGGACCGCGGCCGAGTAGCCGCGGCCCGCGGACCACTCTCGGTTCCTCAGCAACCGTGTGTGTTTACGGAAGGGGTGCGGGAATTTCCTAGGTGGCCGCGCGGTGCGGTACGGCGGGCACAATGGGGGGCGTGCCTGAACTCGCTTTGACCGCTCGCCTCAATACTTCTGCCGCGGATGCGCGGCGGGGACTGGTGCGATTGCATGCCGAGGCGCTGGCGGCGCTGGGATTGCGGGAGTGGGACGGGATCGCGTTGATGGGGGCGCGGCGGACGGCGGCGGTCGTCGCCGTAGCACCGGCGGGTACGCCCGCGGGGGTGGCGCTGCTGGATGATGTGACGCTGTCGAACGCGGGGGTGCGGGAGAGCGCGACCGTGGTGATCGCGCCGGTGACCGTGTACGGGGCCAAGCAGATCTCGGTGATGGGGTCGGCGTTGGCGGCGGGCACCATTCCCGAGGCGACGCTGCGGCAGGCGCTGCTCGGGAAGGTCGTCACCGTCGGGGACACCGTATCGCTGCTGCCCCGCGACCTGGGGCCGGGAACCAGCACTTCGGCTGCGACACAGGCGCTCTCGCGCACGTTCGGGGTGGCTTGGACCTCCGAGCTGTTGACGGTGACCGCGACCGACCCGTCGCCGGGTCCGGTGAGCGTGCAGCCCAACAGCGCGGTGGTGTGGGGGCCGGGGGTGGCGGCCACCGATCGGCCGCTGTCCATCAGCGATGGTGGTGCGGACTACGGACGGATGCCGCAGACCGGTCCGGCCCCGGTGATTCCGGTAGCCGATCTGGCCGGGGTGCAGACGCAGGCGGCCAAGCTCACCGAATGGCTCAACCTCGCCCTGGACGAGCCGGAGCTGCTCAAAACCCTTGGCGCCCCGGCACATCTCGGTGTGCTCGTCTCGGGCCCGGCCGGGGTGGGCAAGGCGGCGCTGGCGCGGGCGGTGTGCGCGCAGCGGCGAGTGGTGGAGTTGGACGGCCCGTCGGTCGGGGCGACCGAGAGCGGCACTCGGCTGCGCGAGGTGGGGATGGCGGTCGCCGAACTCTGTTCGGGCGCGGGCGGTGTGCTGCTCATCACCGATATCGACGCCCTGCTGCCCGCCGATGCGGATCCGGTCGCCACCCTGATTCTCGACCAGTTGCGGGCGGCGGTGGCCACGCCCGCGGTGGCGCTGCTGGCGACCACGGCCCATCCGGGCGATGTGGACCCGCGGCTGCGCGCACCCGATCTGTGCGATCGCGAGCTGGCGTTGCCGCTGCCGACCGCCGCGGTGCGCACCGCCCTGCTCGAACAGCTGCTGCGCAAGGTGCCGACCGACGGCCTGAAACTCGACGAGATCGCAGCGCGCACACCCGGTTTCGTGGTGGCGGATCTGGCCGCGCTGGTCCGGGAGGCGGCGCTGCGGGCAGCGTCGCGGGCCAGCCGCGAACAGTCCGATCCGGTGCTGGTGCAGGACGATCTGGCCGGTGCGCTGGAGGTGATCCGGCCGCTGTCGCGCTCCGGGTCGGAGGAGCTGGCCATCGGCAGCCTGAGCCTCGACGATGTGGGCGATATGAAGGAGACCAAACAGGCGCTCACCGAGGCGGTGCTGTGGCCGCTGCGGCATCCGGATTCCTTCGCCCGCCTCGGCATCGACCCGCCGCGCGGGGTGCTGCTGTACGGTCCGCCCGGCTGCGGCAAAACCTTCCTCGTCCGTGCGTTGGCCGGAACCGGCCAGCTGAGCGTGCAGGCGGTGAAGGGCGCCGAACTCATGGACAAGTGGGTCGGCTCCTCCGAGCGAGCGGTACGGGAGCTGTTCCAGCGCGCCCGCGACTCCGCCCCGGCGCTCATCTTCTTGGACGAGATCGATTCCCTCGCGCCCCGCCGCGGCCAGAGCAGCGATTCGGGCGTGACCGACCGGGTGGTGGCGGCGCTGCTCACCGAGATGGACGGCGTGGAACCGCTGCGCGACGTGGTGGTGGTCGGCGCGACCAACCGCCCCGACCTCATCGATCCGGCGCTGACCCGGCCCGGCCGCCTGGAGAGGCTGGTCTTCGTACCGCCGCCGGACGCCGCCGCCCGCGCCGAAATCCTGCGCACGGCGGCAAAATCCGTACCGCTGGCACCCGATGTCGAGCTGCGCGCCCTGGCCGCCGAGCTGGACGGCTACTCCGCCGCCGACTGCGCGGCCCTGCTCCGGGAGGCGGCGCTGGCCGCCATGCGCCGCGATGTGCTGGCCGCCGATGTGACCTCGGCCGACATCATGGCCGCCCGCGCGGCCGTGCGGCCGTCGCTGGATCCCCTCCAGGTGGAATCGCTGCGCCGCTTCGCCGCCCAGCGCGCCTCCGCGGGCTGAGGCGTCGCGGTCTCGGGCACGTCCCGAGAATTGACAGCCGCCCCCGCATGGATATCGAGGTTGAACGCTATACCGGCCCCGCGCCACATCGATGGAATTCACCCAGCTAACAATTTCGTCAGGGCGAGTCGGAGTGGTACGTAGCCCGCACAAAGGTAATTTCAGCCTGGTGAAGGCGTATCAGATAGCGGCCGAAACTATCACTGCGCTGGTGGCGGCAATGGTTGCCGGACTGTCGCTGGCTATGCCTATCGACTTCGCCTGGACCTCACAGACCTCGGCGCTGGAACTGGATCTGCTCGTCTACAGCCTGCCCCGGGCGATCGCGGCGGGCGCGCTCGCGGCGCTGATCACCGCGGTGCTCATCACCACTCTGAGCAGCATCGTCACCGCGTGGGCCACCGCGCTGGCGGGGCTGGTGGTGCTGCTGGCCAATCACACCGTCGGGCAGAGCAACTCCGGGACGGCCTCGCTGTCCACCATGAATTTCATCGATTCTCTGGCGGGCGGGGTGGCGTTGGGCGCACTCGGTGCGGCGGTGCTGCATCATCGGCTGCCGGCTTACGGGTGGACGCTCGGCGCACTCGCCAGCATTCTGCTCGGCTCGGTGAATCCGCTCCCGAATGTGGCCGGTTCGTTGAACGAATCCGTACCGTCGGCGAATTGGCAGTCGATGGATATGCCGCCCACCTGGATGATCGTGGTGGCGGTGGCACTGGTGACCATGAGCACCCTGGCCAATCGCAAACGCCGACCGGCGGAACGGCCGTCGATCGAATTGCCGATGACCCCGATCCTGGCGGGCGTGGTGCTGGTGCTGGTGTTCCTGTTCAGCGCCGAATGGCTGGCCCGCCACGGCGGCAGCGTCGCCGATATCGGCGTCGCGGTGGTGGCGGTGGTGGGCGGCGCGATCATCGCCACCATGCTGCTGCCGGGCCGCGACGGCGCCCTGGTGCTGGTGGCGGTGGCGATCAGCGCGGTGGGCAGCGCCACCATCGCGGCCTCGGTGCCCGCCTGGTCGATTCCGCTGCTGGTGATCGTGACGGCGCTGGGCCTGTACGCGGGTTCGCGCCGCGCCGCGCCCATGGCCTGCCTGGTGATCCTGCTGGCGCTGGCGGTGTTCACGGCGATCACCGCCGATACCGAGAGCTCGCTGCTGATCATGACCGGCACCGTCGTGCTGGCGTGGACCAGCGGCTTCGGCCTGGCCTCGGCCGCGCCGCGCTATGTGCCGAACCGGGTGCTGGGCACGGTCATGCTCTATGTGCCCTCGGCGGTGCTCGGTCTGCGTGACTACGTCTCACGCGGGCATTACGCGCTGCGGGAGAGTCCGGACGATCCGGTGCTGTGCACGGTGACCACCCAGGACACCTCCGCCCCGGCGTGGACGGCCTTCATCATCACGGTGGGCTGCCTGCTCGGTTGGCTGCTGCTGCGCGGCAGCCGTCCGGTCTACGAGCGCGCGGTCGCGGATTCCGATGCGGGCGAGGATGATTCGGACGGCCCGGAGGAGCCGAACCAGGTGCGGTAGTAGGCGGTGACATAGGCCGCGAACAGGCCGAGCAGCACCGCGCCCGCCGCCACCGGGTACTCGGCCATGACGACGGCCAGGTACCGGTAGCTCAGCAGCAGCCCGATCAGCAGTACCGCGCCGCCGCCGACGAGCCGGATGCGGAATCGGCCCCAGCCCCGCTCGGGCGCCCGCAGCGCGGATTCGACGGTCAGGCACAGCACCGCACCGGCGACGAGGTCGACCCCGTAGTGGTAGCCGAAGCCGAGCGTCGCGGTGAGCGTGGCGACCAGCCAGAAGGTGCCGCCCCAGCGCAACCAGCGCGGCGCGGGCGCGCCGTCGACGTCCCGGCGCGAATGCAGAAAGACCGCCAGTGCCCAGGCGGTGTGCATGGAGGGCATGCAGTTGCGCGGCGTCACCTCGTCGAACGGCAGCGGCGCGGGGGTCGGGTCGATGGGCGGCACCAGTTGCGGCCAGTAGTTGCCCAGCTGTAGTCCGTGGCCGTCGGGTCCGTAGGCGAACATCGGCCCGACCACCGGGAAGAACACGTAGACGACCGGACCCACCAGGCCCAGCACCAGGAAGGTGCGCACCAGGTAGTGCCGGGGCCACACCCGCTCGGTGACCACGCCGCGCAGCTGCCAGGCCGCGACCGCCATGGCGGCCACCGGCAGTTCGATGTACACCCAGTGCAGTACCGCGTATCCGACCGGTCCGAGCGCCTCCACCACCCGGCCCAGCACCCAGGACGGGTCGCCGAGTGCGTGGTCGGCCAGCACCAGGTAGGGGTCGAGCACATTCGGCCCGGCCAGCACGGTGATGTGCAGCCAGACGTCGCCGACCTTGGTGGCCAGGATCAGCAGTGCGCCCAGCGCGGTCGCGCGCAGTGCGGTGGTGTACGGCGTGCTGTCGGTGCCGTCCGTCCGCGCCCATCGCCAGCCCAGGGCCGCGGCGACGCCCATGGCGGTGAGCACGATGGTGGGACCGTTGCCGAGGGCGAACGGCCCGTCGCCCAGCAGGCGCGCGGCGGCGAAGACGGTGTCGATCGCGATGGCCGATCCGAGCGCGATGCCGCGCCATTTCCAGTTCAGCCCCACCAGCGCCAGGGCCAGTCCCGCCCACGGCACGGAGATGGATTTGGGTGTCCCGGCGTAGTCGCGCCACAGACTCGCGAGCGGGCCTTCGAACCCGCGGTGGCCGGCGACGACCTGCAAGACGATCAGCAGGGCGGGGACGGCGGCGATGGCCGCGCCGAGCGCGATCCGGCGACCGGACATCCATTCCCGACCTCCGTGCCCCGGCAGCGTGGAATCGGAGCGCGGGTCGTCGAGTAGCACGACGACCATAGTAAACATCGCGTGAACACGATCCGCGACGCAGTTGAACGCCCGACAAGCGGCCGGGTTCCGGGCCGCCGCAGGGCGGAGGAGGGTGCGGTGGCCACCCGCCCGGCCCCGACTACAGCCGGGCCCGTTCGAGGCGGTCCCGGCTACTGATCGAGTTCCTTGACCAGCGAGTCCACCACCGCGACCAGGTCGCCCTGCGCGGCCGCGGCCACCCGGCGCTGCCGCTGATAGGAGGCTCCCCGCTTCGGGATCTCCGCGACCATGGCGAGCTCGTTCTCGCAGCCGAGGCTCTTGGCGGTCGGTTCGAGCCGGTTCAGCAGCTCGGTCAGGTCGTCGGTGACGAGGCGCTCATTGCTGTCGGCATCGGTGATGATGATGGCGTCGAGCCCGTAGCGGGCGGCGCGCCATTTGTTCTCCTGCACATGCCACGGCGGAATGGTGGGCAGGGTTTCCCCGGATTCGACGCGGCGGTCCAGGTCGACGATGAGGCAGTGGATGAGCGACACCAGCGCCGCCAGTTCGGTGCGGGTCGGGGTGCCGTCGCAGACCCGCACCTCGATGGTCCCCCACTTCGGAGCGGGCCGGATATCCCAGTGCATCCCGCCGAGCTGTTCGAACACGCCGGTCTTCATCTGGTCGTGTACGAACCCCTCGAACTGCCGCCAGTTCTCGAATTGGAAGGGCAGTCCGGCGGTGGGCAGCTGCTGGAACATGAGCGCCCGGTTGCTGGCGTAGCCGGTGTCGACCCCGGCCCACATGGGCGAGGACGCGGAGAGCGCCAGCAGGTGCGGATACGACAGCAGCAGCGTGTTGAGGATCGGGAAGACCTTGTCCGGGTGCGAGACGCCCACGTGCACGTGCACGCCCCAGATGAGCATCTGGCGGCCCCACCACTGGGTGCGCTCGATGAGCTCGTCGTAGTGGGGGGTGCGGGTGAGCTGCTGGCTGGACCACTGCGCGAACGGGTGGGTGCCCGCACAGAACAGGTCGACCCCGAGCGGGTCGGCGGCCCGGCGCACGGCGGTCATGGTGTCGGACAGTTCGTCCAGCACCTCGCCGACGGTGTCGTGCTTGCCGCTGACGATCTCGACCGTATTGCGCAGCAGTTCCTTGGTGATCTGCGGGGTGCCGTCCCAGGCGCGCATATCCCCGCAGGCGTCGAAGACCGCCGCGGCTTTGCTGGAGAGGTCGCGCGTGTGCTTGTCGACGAGCGCGACCTCCCACTCCACGCCGAGCGTGGGCCGGGGCGATGAGTTGAAGGGAACCTTCGCGATATCTGCCCCGCCCATGGCTCTCCTGTAGTTATCCGATGACGCCGCAGGCGACCCGGCCGCCCGCGTCGCCGGTCGCCAGCGTCTCGGCGTCCGGTCCGCTGCCGCCCGGGTGGTTGTAGCGGCTGGGGATGTTGCCGAAGTTGTCGGCTCCGGCGTGGATCATCAGGGCCTTGCCCTTGATGTCGTCCAGCGTGACCTTGTCGGTGGTGGTGACGAGCTTCGCGCTGCCGTCCTCGAGCACCTCGAGCGAGGTCAGGTCACCGCTCATGGGACGGGCGTTCTGGTCGCCGACCTGGAGGTGGCCACCGGCGGAGAGGAAGGCGCCGGCGGGGCCGCCGGTGGGCGCGGTGGAGTTGGGTTCACACTTGCCGAACTGGTGGATGTGCATGCCGTGGAAGCCGGGCTCGAGGCCGTGCGCTTCGACGGTGAGTTCGAGGTGGTTGCCCGTCTTACCGAAGGTGGCGGTGCCGACGGTGTTGCCGTTGACATCCTTCAGCTGCGCGCTGACCGATTCGGTGGGCGGGGTGGCGGTTCCGTGCCCGGTGTCCGCGCCGCCCGCCGGGGCGGGCGAGCTGGTGAACACCGGCGGCGTGGTCCCCTGGACGTCGCTCGACTCCTGGCTGTTGGTGCAGGCCACCAGGCCGAAGGCCGCGACGGCCAGCACCGGGGTCACAGTCCGCCAAGACGGGCGACGAGTTGTGGACGGGGCCATCGGGGAACTCCTTATCGTGTACCGAGTTTACGGGTACAGCACTGCGGACAGGTTTCGTACCGGACAAGATGATGCCAGAGACATGGTGTTGTCCCGTGCAGGGGCCGGGCGGTCGTTCAGTTGCGGGTCACGATGACGATGACTCCCGCCGGGGAGTCCGCGATACCGGGGAAACGCGGTTCGGCGGTGGCGCCGAGTTCGGCCGCGATGGCCATGGCCGCCGCCCGCTCACCTGCCGAACTGCCGTAGTACACCGTGGTTTTCGGGATCACGCCGCTGGCGTAGTTGCCGGTTTCGGCAATGCTCCAGCCGCTCTCCTGGAGCTGGCTCGCGGTGCTCGCGGCCAGACCCTGGATATCGCTGTTGTTGTACACCCGCACCGGGACCGATTTGTCGACGGCGGCCGTCGTCGTGGTGGTCGTGGTCGGCGCGAGGGTGGTGGTCGGCGCGTCCGCGGTCGTGGTGGTGGCGGGCGCCGGCGTATTCGCCTGTGTCGCCACAACACTCGCGGTCGTGGTGGCCTCCGGACCGGACGCGCTGTCCGTGCCCTCCGAATCCGAACTCGACAGCGACATCGCGCCGAGACCCGCGAATACGATGGCCAGCGCGATCAGCACCATGGCCAGCGCCCGCAGCGGCGGGCCGCCGGACGGCGAATTCGGGTTACTCACGGCCCCGAGCCTAATCCCACGTGCCGCTGGGACGCCGTATCACACCGCGATTGAGTGCCGAAACACCCGAAAATCCCTGGGTTGCCGGTATCGCGCGCATACCCGTCTCGTCAGATCTGGAAGCCGAGGCGGCGCGCCGCCCGCTGCTTCTGCCGACTGGCCCGCAGTCGCCGCAGGCGCTTGACCAGCATGGGGTCGGCCGCCAGGGCTTCGGGCTTGTCCACCACGGCGTTCAACACCTGGTAGTACCGGGTGGGAGAGAGGCCGAACAGCTCGCGAATGGCCTCTTCCTTGACACCGGCGTACTTCCACCACTGCCGCTCGAACCCGAGAATCTCGAGCTCCCGGCGGGAAAGGCCATGGGCCCCATCCTCGTCGGGCTGCGCGGCGTTCACCGCGATCTCATCGCTCGCGGAAGGGCTGTCCTCGCTTGCGGAGATGTTCCGTGCCGCTGCGCCGTCCATGATGCTCCCTCGCCGAGTTGTCACCAGACGAAAATGGTGCTTGTCTCCTCGCCGATCATTCAACCACGCGACGCAGACTTGTCAGTGCGTACCGCTCGGCGTGTTCGCGACACGGAAGCCCGGCGTGTTGAGGTTGAACAGTCAACGCTTCACAAGTGCCGCGCGCAGGTCAGCGCACTGGTGCCGGAACGCACCCAGTAGGCTCTCGACCATGGCTATCCTCCCGATCGTGATCGTCGGTGACCCGGTTCTGCACAACCCGACGAACCCGGTGACCGAGTCCCCGGAGGAATTGGCGACGCTGATCGCGGACATGTACGAGACCATGGACGCCGCCAATGGCGTGGGTTTGGCCGCCAATCAGGTAGGGGTGGCCAAACGGCTGTTCGTCTACGACTGCCCGGACGAGTTCCCGGACGGCACCGTCAAGCGCCGCCGCGGCTGCGTGATCAACCCGGTGCTGGAGACCTCCGCACTGCCGGAGACCATGCCGGACCCGGACGACGACGAGGAAGGCTGCCTGTCCGTGCCGGGCGAGCAGTTCCCCACCGGCCGCGCCGAATGGGCGCGCGTCACCGGCACCGACGAGCACGGCGAACCGGTGGACATCGAGGGCAAGGGCTTCTTCGCCCGCATGCTCCAGCACGAGACCGGACATCTGGACGGCTTCCTGTACGTGGACGTGCTGATCGGCCGCAATGCCCGCGCGGCCAAGAAGGCCATCAAGCGCAACGGTTGGGGCACACCGGGTTTGACCTGGGTTCCGGGCACGGTGCCGGACCCGTTCGGGCATGACGACTGATCCCGGCACACCTGCGGTCGGTCGCCGGGTGGTGGTGCGCTACCGCCTGCCCGAGGGCTATCCACAGCCGCTGACCGATGTGATCGGTGAACTCCTCGCGGTCGACCCGGTGACCGTGCGCACCGCCGACGGCGAGGTGACGCGGATCGCACCCGACCGCGTGGTGGCATGGAAGGCGTTGGGCGCGCGGCCGATTCGCACCAAGGAGATCCGCGCGCTGGAGGGGGCCGCCGCCGACGGCTGGCCCGGTCTGCAGCGCACCTGGATCGACGGCTGGCTGGTACGCGCCGGTGCGGACTACACCAATCGCGCGAATTCGGCCGTGCCACTGGGCAGTTCGGGGCAGCCCGCGGTGTCGTCGGCGGAAACGCTGCACCGCATCGGCGAGTGGTACACCGCACACGGGCTGCCGCTGCGACTGCTGTTGCCGGATCGCCTCGCCACGGTGCCGCCGGACTGGCGCACCTGGAACGAGACTGCGGTCCTGGCCGTCGATATCGCGAATATGACGCTGCCGCAGGGCCCGTCGATGGTGCGGATCGACCCCATGCCCGGCGACGCCTGGCTGGCGGCCCACCGCGGCGACGCCGAGACAGCACCCGACGTGGAGGTGCTGACCGCCATTCGGGAAGGTGAACTGGGTTTCGCCACACTGGGTTTGCCGACGCCGCTGGCCATCGGCCGCGGCGCGATCACCACCGCCCCCGACGGTCGCCGCTGGATCGGCCTGACCTGCGTGGGGGTGGCCGCGGAGCATCGGCGGCACGGATTGGGCACACTGGTGTGCGCGGAGCTGATCCGCTGGGGACAGGCCCGCGGTGCGACGCACGCCTACGTGCAGGTGGCGGTCGAGAACACAGCGGCCCTGTCCATGTACGGGCAGCTGGGCTTCATCGACCATCACCGGTACCGCTACGCGGCGCCCTGAACCGTCACCGGTCGGCGGACGCCCGACCGTGCCGATATTCGATCGAAAGGTTTTTCGTGCGGCTCGCGACCTGGAACGTGAATTCGATTCGCTCCCGCGTGGATCGGGTGCTGTCCTGGCTGGATCGCGCCGATGTGGACGTGCTGGCCATGCAGGAGACCAAATGCAAGGACGAGCAGTTCCCGTTCGAGCGGTTCGAGGCGGCCGGATACGAGGTCGCGCATGTGGGGCACAGTCAGTGGAACGGGGTGGCCATCGCCTCCCGGGTGGGGCTCGACGATGTCGAGATCGGTTTCCCGCACCAGCCCGGTTTCGACAAGAACGCCGACGAGGCGCTGCTGAGCACGCCGGTGGTGGAGGCGCGGGCGCTCGGCGCGACCTGCGGTGGGGTGCGGGTGTGGAGCCTGTACGTGCCCAACGGCCGCACACTGACCGATCCGCACTACGCGTACAAGCTGGAGTGGCTGGCGGCGCTGCGTGCCGCGGGCACCGACTGGCTCACCGCCGATCCGGGAGCGCAGATCGCGCTGGTGGGCGACTGGAATATCGCGCCCACCGACGCCGATGTGTGGTCGCCGGAGTTCTTCGAGGGCAAAACCCATGTGTCGCAGCCGGAACGGGACGCCTTCCACGCCTTCGACAGCGCCGGATTCACCGATGTGATGCGGCCGCTGCACCCCGGGCCGGGCGTCTACACCTACTGGGACTACACCCAGCTGCGCTTCCCGCGCAAGGAGGGCATGCGCATCGACTTCATCCTCGGCTCCCCCGCGCTGTCGGCCCGGGTGACGGATGCGAACGTGGACCGCGAGGAGCGCAAGGGCAAGGGCGCGAGCGATCACGCCCCGGTGTTCGCCGATCTGACGGACTGAGCCGTGGCCACGCCGGAAGTCATTCGGCGGGGCGGGTTTTGATGGCGTCGCGGGAGATGAACACGTTGTAGGTGCCCGGGGTGGCGATGACGGCGTTGCCGTAGGCCGAGCGGACGAACGGGTCGGTGTACCAGCTCTGGGACTTCATATCGTCGAAGAAGTCGCCGTCGCCGCCATTGAGGAAGATGTGGTTCTGCTTGGTGGCGACGCCGTCGAGTCGCTGGCCGTAGAGCCGGGTGACCTTGTAGCCGGAGTTGAAGCCGAGTGCGTTGACCCACGGCTCGAGCTCGACGATATTGGCCTGCAACACCCAGAGGTCGCCCTCCACCTGGTAGTTCAGCCGCTGATCCTCGTGCCCCTCATCGCCGTAGAGGGTGAGCTCCACATTCATCATGTGCTCCTCCCCCGCCACCGGCGTGGCGACGATATGC
>NZ_BAGD01000120.1 GCF_000308635.1 Nocardia otitidiscaviarum NBRC 14405
CACAACGTCGCCGGAGCCTCACAGCCGGGGCGGGTGCAGCCGCGGTCGGCGGCGATACACGCCAACCGCTGCCACGGCGACGCCAACCGATACTTTCCTCGACCCAGATGCAACGGCAGTCCTTTGCCGTCGAAGAGCATCAACAACGGGTAGCTGCCTTCGGCCATCCGCAGGGCGTCGGGGATCGACATCACCGACCCCGACGCGGTGTGCGCGTACCCGGTTCCGGCGTGCAGGTCGGTCACACTCATCGTCAACACCACCGACACCGGCACACCCCGATGACTCCCCAGGTTCTCCGGACCACCCCCGGCGGCGAGGAAGGCTTTGAGCGCGTCGTGGTTACGCTGCCCGGCACTACGCCGATCCCGCCGCGCCGCCGCCTCCACGGTGTCTTTATCGACCGCGCCCGGCCCCATGCGAGGGCTGTCGGGATCCTCGGGATTGCACATGCCCGGACGCGCCCACTTCGCCAAGACGACATCCAACAGGGCACGCAGCTGCGGATCGAGCACGCCTTTGATCTCGCTCATGCCGTCGACGCGTTGTTTGCCGATCCAGAGCTCGCGGCGGCGGGCGCGGTCGTCGTCGTTGGTGAGGACCCCGTCAGGGTCCAGGCACGACAGCAGCACGTGCCCGACCTTGGTCACGCACTCCGGCGGCATCTGGCTCGCCGCGTGCGCGAGCTGCTGCTCGGCCTCGCCCTGCGTCGCGACGGGCACCGCGTTGGGGATACGGTCCATCACCCGCATGATCACCCGCGCGTGCTCCGGGGACACCACACTCTCGGCCTGCAACGCCGCGGTGGTCGGCAACAACGCCGGACCAGGTTCCCCACAGAACGACCGCGGCCGCAACGACGCCGACGCCCGCACCCGCGCCCCGGCCTCGGCGGCCGACAGCCGCAACACGTCGATCAGATAGCCGCGCATGCCCTTGGCTCCGGCACGCTCCCACAGATGCCGCGCCTCGACTTCGGCGATTATGCGGTGCGACAGTGCCGCCATCCGACAGCGCACCGATTCCACCTCCCGCATCACATCCACCAGAGCGGTGTCGGACAGTCCGGTGAGATCGGTCGCGAGCAGGGCGTCCATCGCAGCGCGCAAATCGGCGGCGGTATCACCGTCCTGACTTTCCCCCTCCGGAATCATGCATTCATTCTACCGCGAATTCCATTGCAGCAGAAGCGAAAAGCCCATCTGACCTGCATGTCTTCACATCTGGACACAGGCCCTGCGGGGCGGTTGTGTCATGGTGGTTGGAACCGTGATCGTCAGGAGAACTCGTGACGCTGATCGCAGCAGCGATGTGCCCGCATCCGACAGTGCTGATTCCGGATATCGTGGGAAATTCCGCGGCGAGTGGGATGAGTTGCGTGCCGCGTGTGCGGAGTCGATTCGGCAACTCGAGATTCCCACCTTCGATGTGCGCTCGAAGTCCCGCAGACCCGCTGTGGGCGCTGCTGATGTCGTCGTGGTTGTCGGCGGTGACGACTCTCGGCACTGGTTGATGCTGACGAACAAACCCAGCGGGAACTATGCTGCCGACGTCGCTTTCGAGGCGATCGCCTTCGACGCGTCACCACGTGAGTGCGCGCTGCTCGGGCGGGAACTGGCCGATCGGGCGGAACGGGTGGCGATCGCGGAGGATCCGAGCTACTTCGTGGCCAGCTGGATTCGGGCGTGAGCTGAATCGTGCGTTCGCGCCGCGACGGTCGTCGCGCTCATGGTAGGTCGGAGAAGCGGACGTCGTGGGCTACAGCGGTGACCTGGAGGCCGTCGGTGCTGGGTTGGATGTCGGTCAGGCGGGCACCGAGCGGTAGCCGTTGCAGGGGAACGGTGAAGGCGAGGGAGTTGCGGAGGAGGGCGAGGGGGATGGTGGGGCCGCCGGTGGCGGGTTGGACCGACACCGGGGTGACCTCGATGCCGTCGGCGGTCGGCTCGACGGTGACGATGAGGGTCGCGGGGACCGGGATGCCTTCCACCGAGAAGGTTCCGGTGACGCGCAGGCCCTCCGGGCTGTGGGAGATCGTCTCCACTCCGGACGGAGCGTAATCGCGCACGATGTCGTAGGGGACCAGGGCCGTGGCGGTCGCCGTCGCCGCTACCAGATTCGAGGTGCGGTTGCCGAGCAGGTCGCGCAGGGGAGCCGAGACATCGTTCAGCCTCACCTCGAGGTCGCGCACGTGGATGTCCTGGTCGTGCCAGTCGCCGACCTGGATGTCGATCTCGCGATAGCGCCCGTCGACCGCCTGGGTCAGGAACGGAAACCCGGCGATCTCCACCCGGGGCCGCTGCGGGAGTTCGTATTCGCCGGCGATCGCGCGCCCGATCTCGTTCTGCGCCAGCGTCACCGCGATCCGGTCGCCGACGATCAGCGCGATCGCCAGCACGACGATCAGTGTCAGCAATGCGCGCATACGCTCACCCGTCCGGCCATCCCACCATCATGCCCGTTCCCGGCACAGGAAAACGGCCCGGTGTCCGGCGGGTTCGCCGGGCACCGGGCCGTTGCTCGTCGCGCGATCAGAAGTTGATCATGTGTCCCGCGAGGCCGTGGATGGCCTCCTGGAGCGCCTCGCTCAACGTCGGGTGGGTGTGCACGTTGCGGGCGAGTTCGTTGACCGTGAGGTCCCACTTCTGGGCCAGGGTCAGTTCCGGCAGCAGCTCCGAGACGTCGGGGCCGATGAGGTGGCCGCCGAGGAGTTCGCCGTACTTGGCGTCGGAGATGAGCTTGACGAAGCCCTGGGCGTCGCCGAGGCCGTGCGCCTTGCCGTTGGCGGTGAAGGGGAAGGTGGCGACCTTGACGTCGTAGCCCTCGTCCTTGGCCTGCTGCTCGGTCAGGCCGAAGGAGGCGACCTGGGGCTGGCAGAAGGTGGCGCGCGGCATCATGCGGTAGTCGCCCAGCGGCATGGTCTCGGCACCGCCGATGGTTTCGGCGGCGACCACGCCCATCGCCTCGGCGACGTGCGCGAGCTGGAGCTTGGCGGTGACGTCACCGATGGCGTAGATGTGCGGCACATTGGTGCGCATGTACTCATCGATGGCGATGGCGCCGCGGTCGGTCAGCTGCACACCGGTGGTCTCCAGGCCGTAGCCCTCCACGCGCGGCGCGAAACCGACGGCCTGCAGCACCTTGTCGACGGTGACGGTCTCGACACTGCCGGACTTGTTGTCCTTGATGGAGACGGTCACCTTGGAGCCGTCGTCGTCGATGGACTGCACCGACGCGCCGGTGGTGATGGTGATGCCGAGCTTCTTGTACGCCTTGGTGATCTCCTTGGAGACGTCGGCGTCCTCGTTCGGCAGCGCGCGGTCGAGGAACTCCACGATGCGCACGTCCACGCCGTAGTTCTTGAGGACGTAGCCGAACTCCATGCCGATCGCGCCCGCGCCGACGATGAGGATCGAACCGGGCAGCTCGCGGGTGAGGATCTGCTCCTCGTAGGTGACCACGTTCTGTGACACCGAGGTGCCCGGCAGCAGCTTGGTGACCGTGCCGGTGGCGATGATGGCGTTGTCGAAGGTGATGTTCTCCGAGCCGCCCTTGGTGAGCGCGACCTGGAGAGAGTTCGGGCCGGTGAAGGTGCCCAGACCGTCGAACTCGTCGATCTTGTTCTTCTTCATCAGGAAGTGGACGCCCTTGACCCGGCCGTCCGCCACCTTGCGGCTGCGATCGAAGGCGGCGCCGAAATCGAACTTCGCCTCCCCGCTGATGCCGAAGGTCTTGGCCTCCTTGGTGAAGATATGGGCCAGCTCCGCGTTACGCAGCAGTGCCTTGGACGGGATGCAGCCCACGTTCAGGCACACGCCACCCCAGTATTTCTGCTCGACGATCGCTGTTCGCAGGCCGAGTTGAGCGGCGCGGATCGCGGCGACGTATCCGCCGGGACCAGCGCCGAGAACGACGACATCGTAGTGGGAAGTCACGGCTTCGAGCCTAACGCCGTTGGCCCGAGCTCACGCACCCGATCCCCCTCTACGGTGAGATCTCGCACACACTGTTCCCGCGGCGGTGTGGCGCGAGGCGTCGGGCCGCGACCGGACAAATCCCCCATGCGGCAGACTGGACAGGTGGTCAAGGACGGACGAGCGCTCGATCCGATCGACGGGACGACGTCCAGCCACCTGCTCCGCCTGGTGCGCGACAGCGCACTGCGCCTGGGTGCCGATCCGGCCCGGGTCGCCGCGATACCCGGGACCGCGGACAGCGTGCTCGCCGGGGAACTGAACCGGATACCGCTGGACTCGCTGCTTCGGCTGTGGTCGCTCATCGCCGAGACGGGGCCGGGAGCCGGACTCGCCGTCGCCGCGGCCGCACCGCTGGGTACCCTCACCACCTGGGACTATCTCGTCACCTCGGGTCCGACACTGGCCGACTCGCTGCACGGTGCGCAGCCGTACCACCGTCTGGTCACCGCCGCGGCCGAGGGTTTCGACCTGACGCACGACCGGGATCTCACCGTCGGCTATCGCACCACCGCCACCGACCCGGCGGTATCCGCCGTGGTCAACGAGTACGTGCTCGCCTATTACCTGCGCCGCGCGCGGGAAGCCACCGGACGCCACATCATTCCGACCCGCATCACGTTCGGGCATCCCGCGCCGCCGGAACACTCCGCGCTGATCGACGCTTTCGGCACCGCCGCCATCGAATTCGACGCTCCCGCCGACAGCATCACCTTCCGCGCCGAGGACGCCGAAACCCCGCTGCCCCGCGCCGATGCGATGCTCGGCGAATTGCTGCGCAGCCACGCCGATCTCGTCCTGGCCTCCGCGCGTGCGATTCCCGGACCGCTCGAGGCGTTCCGCACGGCGCTCACGGCGGCCGTCGCCGCGGGCGAACCGACCCTGGCGGCGGTGGCCCGCCGCCTGGCCATGAGCACCCGTACCCTGCAACGGCACCTGGCCGATCACGACACCACCTGGCGCGCGGAGTACGACCGAGCCCGCTACGAGCAGGCCCGCGCCCTGCTCGCGGAGGACCGCCTGTCGATGGCCGCCATCGCCCGCCGCCTGGGATTCACCGACGACCGCGCACTGCGAAAAGCCATGCGCCGGTGGACGGGAGGCACCGCCTCGCAGCTCCGCTCCGAGATGGCGGGGTGACCCGCCGAATACGGCCGACGGGGTGATCTGCGCGCGGCAGCACGGCGCGAACGGACACGGTACGTATTCCGCGACCAGGCGGCTCGGACCTGGCGCGCTCGGACCGGCCGCTGGCGTGGCGGGACCTGGGAGCGGGGGCGCGGCGTTCGTAATGTCATCGGCACCGGCTCGGGAGATACCCGCCGACGATACGAAAAGGTCAGTGCGCCATGACTGTTCAGTCCACCACCGCGGCCCGATCGGCCACCGGAACCGCGCCCGCCACCACCCGCGAGATCCATCTGGCGGCCCGACCCGACGGCGTGCCGACCGCCGCGAACTTCACCCTCGTGGAACGCGAACTCCCACCCCTCGCCGACGGCCAGCTCCTGGTACGCAATACCTGGATGTCGGTCGACCCGTACATGCGCGGGCGGATGGACGACAAGCCGTCCTACATCGCACCGTTCGAAGTCGGTGCGGCCCTGGAGGGTTCGGCGGTCGGCGAAGTGATCGCCTCGCGCGCCGCGGATTTCCCGGTCGGGACGGCCGTCACCCATTTCGCGGGCTGGCGGGAGCACGCGGTGCTGGATGCCGCCGCGGCCACTCCGATCGACCTGTCGATCGCGCTACCGCACCACTACCTCGGTGCGCTCGGCACCACCGGACTCACCGCCTACGCGGCCCTCACCGAGGTGGCTCCGGTGCGCCCCGGCGATACCGTGTTCATCTCCGCCGCCGCGGGCGCGGTTGGCAGCGTAGCGGCCCAGCTGGCCCGCGAACTCGGTGCGAGCCGGGTGATCGGCTCGGCGGGCGGTTCCGCGAAAACCCGGCTGCTGCTGGAGGAATTCGGGGTCGACGCGGCCATCGACTACCGGGCCGGAGATCTCGCCGGACAGCTCGCCGAGGCGGCTCCGGACGGTATCGACGTGTATCTCGACAGCGTGGGCGGCGAGCACCTCCGGGTGGCGGTGGCGGCCATGCGTCCCGGTGGCCGGGTCGCGCTGGTCGGTGCCATCAGCGGCTACAACGGCGGGGCCACGGCACCCGGTCCGGACCTGTTCCTGGCCGCCACCCGGGAGATCACATTGCGCGGCATGCTGGTGAACAGCTACTTCCCGATCTTCGGGGAATACATCGCCAAGGCCGCCGCCTGGCTCGCGGACGGCACCCTGCGCACCCGCGAAACGGCGTACGAGGGATTGGACCAGGCGCCCGCCGCTTTCCTCGGCGTGCTGTCCGGTGCCAATACCGGGAAGATGCTGGTTCGGCTCTGAACGAACCGGCCGCCGGGCCGGGTCGCGGCCACGGCCGACACCGAAGGACTAACCGAAATCGAGGTCCGCGGGGCCGAGCACCTTGCGCAGTGCGGAGGTGAGCGCGTCGAGTTCGTCCGGCTCCAGGCGCTCACCCAGGCGGCGTTCGATGCCGCCGAGGTAGTGCGGTGCGGCGGCGCGCACGCGCTCGCGGCCCCGGTCGGTGATGGAGACGAAGGCGGAGCGGCCGTCGTCCGGGTTGGTGTCGCGACGGACCAGGCCGTGCGTCTCCAGTTCGGTGACCAGTCGGCTCACCCGGGTGCGGCTGAGCACCACGCGCTCGCCCAGATCGCTCATGCGCAGCCGTTCGACGCCGTCGAGTTCGAGCAGCACGTCGTACCAGTTCAGTGGCAGCCCAACGGTTGTGCGCAGTTCCGCGTCCAGCTCGGGAACGAGGGTGGCGTGCACCCGCAGCAGCGCCGACCAAGCGGCCGCGGCCGGGCGGGGGGTGGGCTGTGAGTGTGGCACCGCCCCAGCGTACCGGGTTGCGTGCGTGCGCACACAAATAGTAGCGTGCACACGCACTTAAAAATGTGCGTGAGAAGAATCGAGGTTGCCCCATGACCGCACTCATCACCCGCGAGGAACTCGAGCAGGAGATCGCCGCGGGCACCGTCACCGTGATCGACGCACTCGGCGGCGAGTACTACGCCAAGGCGCACCTGCCGGGCGCGATCGCACTCGTCGAGGCCGAGGTGGATGCCGAAGCCGCGCGCCTGCTTCCGGATCGCGACACCGCCATCGTGACCTACTGCTCCAATCCGGCCTGCCAGAACAGCCAGGCCGTCGCCAGCAAGCTGGAGGCGCTGGGCTACACCAATGTCCGCAAATACCGCGAGGGCATTCAGGACTGGACGGACGCGGGCCTGACCGTGGAGTCCGGGCGCTGATCCGGACGCGGCCGGTGCGTCACCGCGAGGCGACGCACCGGCCGTCGAATACCGCTCGGCCGCAGCGACTTCAGCGGCTGAGCCGCTGGAAGCGCCGCACCGCGAGCGGCAGGAAGATCGCGGTGAGCACCAGCGGCCAGACCAGCGCCATCAGCGCGGCGTGCTGCTCCACCCAGGAATCCCCGCTGCCCACAGGGGTGCCGAACAGCTCGCGGGTCGCCGCCGCCGTCGAGGAGATGGGATTCCACGCCGCGATCGTGCCGAGCCAGGACGGCATCAACTGCGGGGCGACGAAGATGCTCGAAATCATGGTGAGCGGGAAGACGACCGCGAACAGACCGCCCGCCGCTTCCGGATTCGGCACCATCAATCCCAGCCACACGCCCACCCAGATGAGCGCGAAACGCAGCCACAGCAGCAGCACGAACGCCGCCACCACACCGAGCAATCCACCGGTGGGCCGCCAGCCGATGGCAAAGGCGGTCAGCATGAGGATGCCCAATTCGGCGCAGGCGACGAGCAGATCGGTGACACCGCGCCCGGAGACCACCGCCGAGACGGACATGGGCATGGACCGGAACCGGTCGATCACCCCCTTGGTGGCGTCGTAGACCACCACGGTCGCGGTGTTCACGAAGCTGAAGGCCATGGTCATGGTGAACATGCCCGGCATCAGGAAGCTGCGGTAGTCGCCTCCGCCCGGCACCACCATGGCACTGCCGAACACATAGCCGTACAGCAGCACCGAGACGATCGGAAAGCCCAGCTGCCAAGCGATGTTCACCGGCTGGCGCTGATAGTGGGTCAGCCCGCGGCGCACGATGTTCCAGCAGTCGGCCACTGCCCAGTAGGTGCGCGAACGGTGCTCGGGGGTCAGATCGACGGCGCCCATCAGGCGGCCTCCTCGGTAGCGGTGCGGTGACCGGTGAGATGCAGGAAGACATCGTCGAGACTGGGGCGGCGCAGCCCGATGTCCTCGACGGCGATGCCCTCGTCCTGCAGGGCGCGCGCCACCTCGGTGAGCGCGGCGACCCGATCGGCGACGGGCGCGTGCACGCGTCGCTCGACCTCCACGGTCTCCGGTTCGGTATCGCTCACGCGGGCAACGACCTTCGCCACCAGGGGCAGATCGGCGACTTCCAGCGCCACCACCTCGATGAGGTCACCGCCCACGATGTTCTTCAATCCGTCGGGGGTGTCGTCGGCGATGGCCCGCCCCTGATCGATGACGGTGATGTGGGAGGCGAGCCGATCCGCCTCCTCCAGATACTGCGTGGTGAGCAGGACGGTGGTGCCGTCGGCGACCAACGCGCGCACCGATTCCCACACCTCGTTGCGACTGCGCGGATCGAGTCCGGTGGTCGGCTCGTCGAGGAAGAGCACGTCCGGCGCGAGAATCATGGACGCCGCCAGGTCGAGACGGCGACGCATGCCGCCGCTGTACTTGCCGACGCCGCGGTCGGCGGCATCGGTGAGGTCGAAACGCTCCAGCAGTTCCCGCGCCCGCAACCGTGCCCGCCGCCCGCCCAGATGGAACAGCCGACCGAACATCTCGAGGTTCTGCTGCCCGGTGAGCACCTCGTCCACGGCGGCGTACTGGCCGGTGAGCCCGATGCGCGCCCGCACCTCCCGAGGCCGGCGAGCCACATCGAACCCGGCCACCCGCGCCTGCCCGCCGTCCAGCCGCAGCAGCGTGGAGAGGATGCGCACGGCCGTGGTCTTGCCCGCGCCGTTGGGCCCCAGCAGGCCGTGCACCGTGCCCGCGCGGACCGTCAGATCGAATCCATCCAGTGCGTTCTTCGCTCCATATCTCTTGGTCAACCCCTCGGCCAGTACCGCATAGTCGGCCACCGTCGTCCTCCGCATCGCTTCCGAACCAAACCGAGTACATCGTACCCCATTTCGAGTACAACGTACCCAGTTTTTTTCGTGGCCGCTAGGCTCGAAACCATGAGCAGCACGGAGACCAGCGGCAGCGGTGATCTCGCACGGACTCTCGAGCTCCTGTGGAACACCGGTCCACGCCCCAGCCGCGGCCCCAAACCCGGACTCACCCTGGACCGCATCGTCGAGGCCGCCATCCACGTCGCCGACGCCGAGGGCCTGGACGCGGTCACCATGCGCCGGGTGGCCACGGAACTGGGCACCGGCACCATGACCCTCTACCGGTACCTGCCCGGCAAGGGTGAACTGCTCGATCTCATGCTCGACCGCGTGCAGGACCCCCAGTTCGACGGACTACCGGAACCGGAAGCGGGCTGGCGCGCGGCCCTGGAAGCCGTGGCGTACTCGACACTCGCGACATATCAACGGCATCCGTGGCTGATCCAGGTCAACCAGAGCCGACCGGTCATGGGACCGAGCGCCGTGGAGGGCATGGAGCGCATCCTCGCCCGGATCAAACCCATGGGGCTGCCCGACCGCGAACTCATCTCCGTGGTGCTGCTGATCGACAACTATGTGGTCGGCGCCGCGCGCACCCAGCTGTACGCGCAGGAGGCCGAACGCCGCACCGGCATGACCGACCTCGAATTCTGGGAGGCCCAGGCACCGGCACTGAACCAGGCCATGGCGACCGGGCGCTATCCGATCCTGGCGGGAATGGGCGACAACACCTTCGACCCGAGCTACGACCACTTCGGCTGGGGATTGCAGCGGGTGCTCGACGGGCTCGAACGGACGGTCGTCGGCGATCGACCCGAGTGAGACCGGCTCGGCCGCCGCGCCTCAGCGCCGCCACACCTGCCGCGCCACCCGGGCGAAGTTGTCGCGGAACACCGCCGCGATCTCGGCTTCGGTGAACCCGCGGCGGGCCAGCACCGTATCCAGCCCGGGAACCTCGTTCTCTCCCAACAGATCTTCTGGCGGGGTCCACTGCAACGGGCCCCAGCGCGTGTAATCCTCGGAGAAATTCCCCGGGTTCGCGGCGATCTCGGCGTTGAACTGCGCACCGTCGAAGGAGAAGTCGGAGCCGATGCCGATGTGCTCGATACCGACCAGCTCCGCACCGTAGACGATGTGATCGGCCATGGCTTCGACGCGCGCGGTCCTGCCCTCGGGCTTGTTGCGCCCCAAGAAGATTCCCACCCCGTTGATGCCGATCACACCGCCGGTCTCCGCGCACGCACGCGCCTGATCGTCGGTGATATTGCGCGGATGCGCCCACAGTGCCGCGAAATTCGAGTGACTGTAGATCATCGGAACACTGGTGGTCGTGGCGATGTCCAATCCGGTGCGGGCCGAACAATGTGAGCCGTCGGCGAATACGCCCACCTCATTGAGTGTGCGCACCAGATCGCGGCCGTACGCGGTGAGCCCGGTGTCCTCGGTATCGAGGCAACCGCAGCCCGCCGCGTTGGCATGGTTGTAGGTGGGCAGCAGGGAGCGGACCCCCAGGTCGTGGAAGACCGAGACATTGTCCAGGTCACCGGCGAGCGGGCCGGAGTCCTCCAGATCGAAGGCCAGCGCGATCATCCCGTCGGCCAGGGTGTCGGCGAACGACTCCACCAGGCGGAACCACGGCGTCGCGGCGGCGTCGCGGCGGAACTGCCGCACCAACGCCAGCGCGTCCGCCGTGGAGTGCGGCGCATACCCGACATTGACCGACAGATAGCTGCCGACCGGATACCGCGTCAGCTCGAGGATGTCGGCGCTGGGCAGCAGCGGCAGGCAGCAGTGCTGCTCCCACGGTGCGGGTAGCATCCACGCCTCCTCGACGGCAATCGGCATCCGTCCGGCAATCCTACTGAGCAGGGTTCCCCGTCACACCGATGCACCCTCGGCAACAATGGGGCCATGAGCGGTGTTGACGAGAGCGTGACGGATCCTTACCTGTGGCTCGAAGAGGTCACCAGCGATCGCGCATTGGACTGGGCGCGGGAACGCAATGACGTGGTGGTCGAGACCTTCGCCTCGTCGGACCGCTTCACCGAACTGGAGTCGCGCATTCTCGCCATGCTCGACACCGACACCCGCATCGCCTACCCCGGACGGCGCGGGCGCTGGCTGTACAACTTCTGGCGCGATGCCGAACACCCCAAGGGCCTGTGGCGACGCACCACCTTCGCCGAATACGCCAAGGAGGAGCCCGCCTGGGAGGTGCTGATCGATCTCGACGCCCTGGCCGCCGCCGAGGACGAGAACTGGGTGTGGGGCGGCGCGGCCGTGCTGCGTCCGGAGCAGCAGCGGGCGCTGATCAGCCTGTCGCGCGGCGGTGCGGACGCCAAGGTGGTCCGCGAATTCGCGATCGAGACAAAGGAATTCCTCGCACCCGAGGACGGCGGATTCTATCTGCCCGAGGCCAAGTCCGAGATCCGGTGGATCGATATCGACACCGTGTACGTGGGCACCGACTTCGGGCCCGGCTCGCTCACCGACTCCGGCTATCCGCGCATCGCCAAGCGCTGGCGGCGCGGCACGCCCCTGGCGGAGGCGGTCACCGTCTTCGAGGGCGAGCCATCGGATGTGGCGGTATCCGCAGGCTACGACCGGACCCCCGGCTACGAACGGCATTTCGTCGGCCGCGCCACCGACTTCTTCAACGAAGAGGTGTACCTGCTCGAGGACGGCGATACGCTGCGGCGGCTCGAGCTGCCCACCGACTCCTCGGAATCCTGGTACCGGGACTGGCTGCTGGTTCGGCTCAAGTCACCGTGGGAGGTCGGCGGCCGGGAGTATCCGGCGGGGGCGCTGCTGGCCACCGATTTCGGGGACTTCCTCGGCGGCGCACGCGATTTCGAAGTGATCTTCGAACCCGACGCGCACACCGCGCTGCACGGCTACGGCTGGACCGAGAACCATCTGCTGCTCATCACGCTCGAGGATGTGCAGACCAAGCTCTACGTGGTCACGCCCGGCGCGGACGGCTGGGTGCGCGAACCGCTCGCCGACGCCCCGCGCATGGCCACAACCAGCGTCATGAATCTGGACCCGCTCGAGGGCGGCGACGAATTCATGCTCACCACCAGCGGTTTCACCACACCCACCACCCTGCTCTCCGGCTCCGTCGGCGGGCCGACCGCACTGCTCAAGAAGGAGCCCGAGTTCTTCGACGCCGCGGGCGTGGAGACCGAGCAGTACTTCGCGCGCTCCGACGACGGCACCATGATCCCGTATTTCGTCATCCGCCACCGTGATCGGATCGGTCGGCCCGGCCCGACCATCATGTCCGGGTACGGCGGATTCGAGGTCTCGCGCACGCCCGCCTACAGCGGCGCGTCCGGTATGGGCTGGCTGGAGCGCGGCGGCACCTGGGTGATGACCAATATCCGCGGCGGCGGCGAATACGGGCCGCAGTGGCATACGGCGGTGCAGAAAGCCAACCGGCACAAAGTGTACGAGGACTTCTCGTCGGTGGCCAAGGACCTCGTCGCCCGCGGTATCACCACGCACGACCGGTTGGGCGCGGTGGGCGGCAGCAATGGCGGCCTGCTCATGGGCGTCATGCTCACCCGGTATCCGGAACTGTTCGGGGCCATCGTCTGTCAGGTGCCCCTGCTGGATATGCGGCGCTATCACCTGCTGCTGGCGGGTGCTTCCTGGATCGCGGAATACGGTGACCCGGACAAGCCGGAGGAGTGGCAGTACATCAGCGAGTACTCGCCCTACCAGAACACCCGGGCGGACGCGCCCTACCCGCCGATCCTGCTCACCACCTCCACGCGCGACGACCGGGTGCATCCGGGGCACGCGCGAAAGATGGCGGCCCTCTTGGAATCCCAGGGCCATCCCGTCTGGTACCACGAGAATATCGAGGGCGGGCACGGCGGCGCCGCCGACAACAAACAGTCGGCGTTCCAGGCCGCGCTCATCTTCGAATTCTTCACCCAGCGACTCATGGGGAACTGATCAGCGGTCGCGCAACCATTTCTCGATGTAATCGACCGTGCCGCGCGAATCCGGAATCCAGCCGTTGTGCCCCAGCGATTCCGGATTGTGCCACCGGGTGATGTCCGCGCCCGACAGCTTCTCCAGCAGATGCGCGGCCGAGCCTCGGGGGGTGAGGTCGTCACCGGTCATGGTGATGGATAGCACCGGCAGTTTCAGCCGCGCGATGCGCTCCTCGTAGTCGATGTCCGCACCGGCGGGTTGAAAAGTGCCGGTGCGGGCCAAGCGCGCCCAGTCGGAGATGAGCACCTTCGATTGGCGGCCGAAACCGCCCGCGGTGATCCGGTCCCCGGGCCAGAAACCGGCGAGATTCGCGGTCAGTGATACCGCGGCGCTGCCGAGCAGCAGTCCGGTGGAGGCCAGGCCGCCGTAACCGCGGTGGTAGGGGGTGCCGGAGGCGATCAGAATCAATCCGCCCAGCCGACCCCGGATCCGGGACGCGTACAGCACGCCCAATTGCCCACCGAGGCTGTGCCCCAGCAGATATGGGGTCGAACGTGGGAACCGCTCTCGCACCACCTCGAACATGGCCGGGAAATCCACGGAGACGAGTTCCTGATATCCGTAGGTACTCGACGGACTCGGTTTCGGGCGGCTGTCGCCGTTCCCACGCAATTCCAGAATGGCGGCGTCGAATCCCCGGCTCGCGACATCCTTCGCGAAGAACTCGTAGTAGGCGGCCGGTACCCCGAGCCCCGGCGCGATCACCACCACCGGACGCGGGGTGTCCGGCGTGATCGCATGCCGGTGTGCACCGTGCGCGGGCACCAATCGGACCGGCACGGTGGTTCCGTCCGGCATCTGGATCGGCACAGTCTCCATACGCGCACGCTACCGCTCCACCGCGGATTCGTGTCCACGACGCCGCGCCCTGTGCCCGCCGACGCCGGACGCTCCATGCCCGGCGGGGCCGCACGGCCCCATGCCCGCCGATGCCGCACGCCCCCCATGCCCGGAGGGGCGGCGCGCATCGGGATGCCGGTGTTGGTCTTCTCGGTGGCGTGCCCCACGCCCGCGCCGGGGCCATAGCCCCACTTCGGGGCGAGCGTGGGGTGGGATCAGGCGCTGACCGCGCCCATGATGATGCGGCGCAGCACGCGGATGACGTCGTCCAGCGGCTGGCGGGGGTCGGAGCCGCTCCACGCGTCCACCACGTAGTTGACGGCGCCGATAATGGCCAGAACGCGCATTTCGTAGTCGCCGGGCGGGATTTCGCCGTGCATGGCGGCATCCTCCGCGGCGCTGGCGAGTAGCGCTCCCCAGGCGCGGCGCAGCTCCAGCCGGAACTTCTCGACCTTGGGGCCCGCGCCGACCACCTCGACCAGCGAGACCCGCGCCTTGCGGGGGTCGCGGCCGATGGACTCGATATAGGCGCGTACGGCGGCGTCGATGATCTCGATCGCGCTGGCGTCCGCGTGGTCGGCGATGGTGGCCGCCACGGCTTCCCGCGATTCCCGGTCGATCTGTTCGTAGAGTTCGAGCAGCAGCGATTCGCGCCCCGTGAACTCCTCGTAGAACTGCCGAGAGGAGAGACCGGCGTCCTTGCAGATGGCACCGACGGAGCTGTTGGCGTACCCGTCCCGCGCGAATACCGTCAGCCCGGACTCCAGAAAACGCGCACGTCGCTGCCGCTGCCGGTCTTCTACGGGCTGCCCGGCGTACATTCTTCCCGCGTTCGTTTCCTGAGACATTGCGCCAGACAATACCGAAGGGGCCGATCCCCTCGTCATGGATCGGCCCCTTCGTTTGCACCTTCGACATACCGCGCGATTGCCGAAAGTTGGCTCAGTGCATCGGAGCAGTGCGACCAGCCCAACGGCAGTCGGGAATTGGCAGGGGAACTGCCGGGGTTCGTCGCCCGAGCCCGGGGGGAGGCCCGGCCGCCGTGTCGCGTTGGCCCGATGATCACTGATCATTTGCCGTTCCACACGATACCGAGCGGCCGCTCCTAGTGGAATACTTTTGTCGGATTTTTCTAGAATTTATTTGGCCGGCACCGCCGTGCACCACGGTGGAGCAGGGACGACCGAGCGTGCCGAACAGCCCGTCGCCCGAAACGCAGCCGGGGCGCGGTCCACCTCATCATGGACCGAGCCCCGCGCCGCATCGTTCACTTCCGCGCGAGCGCCGGAAGGTGGCGACCATCCGGCTACTCTGCCGAACCACTTGCCGATCCGGACGACAGCAGCTTCAAGATGGTCTGCGCGAGGATGTCCGAGATGATGTCGGTCATGGGGGCACTCCGATCCAACTACGGTGCCAGCATCTGTCACTGGCTGTTTGCCATCGGGACGATACCGAGCGTCCAACAGGTGCGGCAGCGTTTTGAAGGATCTTTCTAGGACTATTTCCCGGGTGCGGTGAAGGGCTTCGAACAGCCGTTTCGCCATGTTTGCCGCAGCAGTCCCGGGCGACTCTCGCACGAATGTGAAACACTCGCGTCCGCCGTGGTCGCGACCGGGACCTCCGCTCGGAATTTGCCGGTGCGCACCCGTACTCCCGTCATGCCCACCGCCCCGGCAAGGCACACACGGCAGCGGTCCCGCACCCGGTTCGAGTGCGGGACCGCGCCTTTCGGCCGTCTACCGGTCACGCGAGCGCATAACCCACCGGCCGGGTGGTGAATTCACCCCGCCCCTGGGTGCGGCTGCGCAAACGGGTCGCGTAGCCGAACAATTCGGCCAGCGGCACGATCGCCGTCACCACCACGGCTCCGGTCCGGGTCGTGGAGCCGGCGACCCGGCCGCGGCGGGCCGCGAGATCGCCGAGCACCGCGCCGACGAATTCCTCCGGCACCGTGACGGTCACCTCGACGATCGGCTCCAGCAGGCGCATGACGCTGGCGCGCAGCGCATCTCGGACACCCAGGCGCGCGGCCGTGCGGAAGGCCAGCTCCGAGGAGTCCTTGACGTGGGTCATGCCGTCGGTCAACGTGATGCGCACACCCGTCACCGGATGATCGCCGAGCGGGCCGGCGGCCAACGCATCCCGGCAGCCCGCCGCCACCGCGCGCACGAACTCGGCCGGAACGCGACCCCCCACCACCGTGGAACGGAATTCCATTCCCTCGGCACCGGGGTCCGCGCCGTCCAGCGGCTCCACATCGAAGACGATATGCGCCCACTGGCCGCTGCCGCCGTCCTGCTTGACGTGCCGGTAGGTCATTCCCGACACCCCGCGCAGCACCGTCTCCCGGTAGGCAACCTGCGGGCGGCCCACGGTCACCCCGATGCCGCGGTCACGGCGGATCTTCTCCACCGCCACCTCCAGGTGCAGTTCGCCCAGCCCGGACAGCAGCGTCTGCCCGGTCTCCGCGTCCGTGCGCACGACCAGCGAGGAATCCTCGTCGGCCAACCGCGTCAGGGCCAGCCGCAGCCGCTGGGCATCCGCGTTCACCTTCGGCTCGACCGCCACCGATACCACCGGATCGGCCACCGTCGGCGGTTCCAGCAGCACCGGCGCGTGCGGAGCCGCGAGGGTCGCGCCGACCGCGGCCTTCGGTCCGACGAGAGCCACGATGTCACCGGCCACCGCGCCGTCCACCTCCACGTGGCGGTCGGCCTGCACGCGCAGCACCCGTGCCACCCGCTCCCGCCGACCGGCTCCGACATCCGACACCGTGTCACCCTTGCGCAGGACGCCCGTGTACAGGCGGACGAAGGTGAGGCGTCCGGTCGCCGTCGCCTGCACCTTGAATACCAGGGCGGCAAGCGGTTCCGTCGGATCGGCTACCGGGCCGATGCCACCGGACGGCGCGCGATCCCGCGGCGCGGGCAGATACGCGACGACCGCGTCGAGCAGCGGTTCGATCCCACGATCGCGGTAGGCGGCACCGCACAGCACCACGACGATCTCACCGCCGAGGGTCAGCTCGCGCAAGGCCGCGGTCAGTGTCTGCGCCGACAGTTTCGAGCGGTCGACGAACTCGTCCAGGGCGGCCGTATGCCGTTCCGCGACAGCCTCTTCCAGAGCCCGTCGACGATGCGATGCCAGCTCGGCGAGCGCGGCGGGAATCGGCCGCTCCGACAGGCCGTCCGCCTGCCAGACGAGCGCACGCATGCGCACCAGGTCCACCACACCGGTGAACTCCGACTCGTCGCCGATCGGCAGCTGCACGGCCAGCGGTACCGGGTGCAGCCGCTCCCGGATGGACGCCACCGCCGCGTCGAAATCGGCTCCGGCGCGGTCCATCTTGTTGACGAACGCGATACGTGGCACGCCGTACCGGTCGGCGCGACGCCACACCGATTCGCTCTGCGGCTCCACCCCGGCCACCGCGTCGAAGACCGCGACCGCGCCGTCCAGCACGCGCAGCGACCGCTCCACCTCGTCGGAGAAGTCCACATGGCCGGGGGTGTCGATGACGGTCAGGCGGTGACCGTTCCACTCGCAGCTCACCGCCGCGGCGAAGATGGTGATGCCGCGATCGCGTTCCTGCGAATCGAAATCGGTGACCGTGGTGCCCTCGTGCACCTCACCGCGCTTGTGCGTGGCGCCGGTGAGGAAGAGCATCCGCTCGGTGACGGTGGTCTTGCCCGCATCCACATGGGCGAGAATGCCGAGATTGCGGACGTGGGCGGAGCGGTGTCGGGAAACAGTGGTACGCACGGAAATTCGGTCCTTCGTGCTGAGCAGGGTCACTACAGCGCGATTCCCGGACGGGAGCCGGTACCGACACGGGATGCGTCGGTACGGCGCGACTCGACCCCGGAGAGGTCGATGCGTGACAAGGTCCGGGTGACTCAGTACCGGCCGCGCAGCCGATACCGGACCGGCGAAGACACCAGGATCACCTCGAAGCGCGAACGAGCCGCGACGGTGCGTTGACCGCGCATCATCCGGCTCCCTCCTGGTTCGACGTGCCGTGCGGCACGAGACGCATTGCGAGACTACGCAATCGCGCGGGTGGAGGAAACCGATTTTCCGGGGCGGTCGACGAGTGGTGAAACGTCGAAGAGGGGAGAAACGCGCAAGGCCCCGACCGTGTGGTCGGGGCCTTCGCGAAGGATGTTCCGGCGGTGTCCTACTCTCCCACACCCTGTCGAGTGCAGTACCATCGGCGCAGGTGGCCTTAGCTTCCGGGTTCGGAATGGGACCGGGCGTTTCCCCACCGCTATAGCCGCCGTAACTCTATGAAACTGTCCACACAGCGCGTGGAAAGCAAAGCACGAGCGGGGATACCCCGCAGGTGTCTGCTCTCAACACACCGCATGCGTGTGTTGTTTCAGATACCGCACAGTGGACGCGTAGCAG
>NZ_BAGD01000119.1 GCF_000308635.1 Nocardia otitidiscaviarum NBRC 14405
GCGCGGCGGCAGCCCCGGCAGCCCGGATTCGTTGCCATTGGAGATGTGGTAGCCGTCGCCGGAGAGCAGCTGTTTCTGCCCGGGCGGCAACGGGATTCGCCGGTACACGTCGGCCTGCGAGGCGACGAAGACATCGTGCCAGCCGCCGGTGATGAAGGTGGGCACGGTGATGGCTTCCGGGTCGGTCTCCCACGCCTGCCGCATGGGGCTGCCGCTGTCCAGCAGTTGCCGGATCTTCGGGCTCAGTGCGTCGATATCGGGCTGGAGGAACACCTCTAGCAGTGCGTCCACGAAGGTGAACGGATCGGCCAGCCGGTCGGCGAGCCACTTCATATCGAAGCGCCCCTGCGCCAGCGCCGTCAGGTCGGGTACCAGCTTGCCGCCGTTCACCCCGGCCAGCCACATCGGCATGAACGCGACGCCGACCGCGCCGCCGGGGGCCACGAGATCACGGAAAGGGTTGCGCGACGGCACCACCGGGAAGATGGCTTTCAGCGCGGGCGGGTTCTCGGCCGCGGCCTGCAACTGATTGAGCCCGGAGTAGCTGACGCCGGTCATGCCGATATCCCCGGTGGACCACGGCTGTTTCGAGGCCCAGTCGATGGTTTCGACGGTGTCCTGCTGTTCGCGCGGCCCGAGCAGATCCCAGATCCCCTGGGAGAAGCCGGTTCCGCGCACGTCCACGACGACCTGCGTGTACCCGGACCTGATCAGGTCGCGGTCCACGGTGAAGGTGCGGATCAGTCCGCCGCCGAGCGCCTTGGTGAGGTCGGTGAGTCCGGAGAAGGGTGTGCCCGTGAGGTCGATGCCGCGCGCCAGTTCCACGATCAGATCGGAGAGCCCCGGAATGGAGAATGCCGAATCCGCGATCATCGAGCCGAGTTTCGTGTACGGCGTGAAGTTCACGATGGTCGGCGTCGGCTCGGCGATGGGCTGCCCGGAGGCGTCAGCCGGATGGTAGACGTTGGCCTTCAGCACCGTGCCGTCGCTCATCGTGATGGGCACGTCCCATTCGATGTAGACGTTCGGATACGGATGTGGCCCGTCATTGGCGTGGGTCCAGGCCGCGCCCGCCGCGCCACCGTCCGGGCCAGTGGCGGCGGGTGCCGCCGCGGCGGTGGGCGACGCGAACGGAAGCAGTGCCAGGGCAGCCAGAAACGCTGTTGCGTACTTGAGCACGAACCGATGCTAAGCCAGACCGTCTGAGACGGATGAGGTTTTGGTTGCTTTCGTGAAACCGCACAAAGCAATCCGGGTGCGCACCCCATTGTGCACACCCGGATCTTTCACACCCGGTCGGCGCGAATCACCAACCGGAGTTTCCGCGGACCGGAATATTGACGAAGCTCGGACGATTCGGGTCCAGCTGCACGTGCTGCGGCAGCAGGCCGGTGTCGATGAGCATCGGCAGAATCGGCAGGCCCTTCGGGAAGTTGGCCGCGAAGACGGAGACGCGCAGCCGGTGTCCGGGCTGGAGCACCGCCTCGGTGGCCGAGAGCGCGATATCGAGGGTGGTCACCTCGCCGGGCACCGCCAGTTCCCGCTTGCTGAGCGAGGTGTAGGCACGCGGATCGGTGTAGTCGCCATTGGCCGAACGGCTGCTGCGGGATTCGTCGACCTGCCGCAGCGAGGCCATGAGCTGGCCCGAGGTCAGCACCGTGGAGGTGCCGTCGGGGGCGACGTCGTTGACGGTGACCGTCCAGTAGCCGTCGACCGAATCCTGCACCGTGTTCAGATGCAGGGCGATCGGACCCGAGATGGTGGTGGCCTCGAGTACCGGCGCGCTGGTGAAGGTCAGCGCGTTGGTCTCCGCGATGCGGGAGTCCTTGGCGCAGCCGTCGATGATGGACAGGAAGCCCGCGGTGGCCTGTGCGGCGTCGTTGGAGCAGATGGTGGTCAACCCCGGGGACACGGTCAGGCGTGCGGTGTCGCCATTGGGGCCGCCGGTGAGCGAACCGTCGTGGACACTGTTGGCGGTACCGCTGATCTGCGACGACAGGTACATGCGCCGATGTTCGGCCCGCTGCTCGGCGGGTGCGGACTCGCCGAAGCCGCCCTGGGTGATCCAGCCGCCGCCCTGCTGCTTGAGGGTCACCGGACCGTAGGCGTCGATGCCGTTGTCGATGCCCTTGAGCCACTTGTCGAACCAGGCGCGCTGCAGCACGTCCAGACGCGGCGGCTGTCCCGGACGGGAGGTCTCCGCACCGGAGGTGATGTGGTAGGTGTTGCCCATCATCAACTGCTTCTGGCCCGGCGGCAGCGGAATCTCGTTGTAGATCTTGGATTCCGAGTAGGTGAACAGGTCGTGCCAGCCGCCGTAGACGAAGGTCGGCACCTGGATGTCGCTCGGATTGCCCAGCCACGCACGGCGTTCCGGAGTGGTGTCGTCGAGCATGTTCACCACGCGCGGGTCGAGATCCTCCATGCGCTGGCTGGTGTAGGCGGAGATCAGCACGTCCAGGTAGGTGAACGGGTCGTTGATCCGGTCCCGCAGCCACTGTTCGTCGAAGCGCCCGTTGGCGATCGAGGCCAGGTCCGGCACCCACTTGAGGCCGTTGATGGCCGACAGCCACAGCGGAATGAAGTTGAAGCCGAAGCCGCCGCCGGGGGCGAGCACATCGTCGACGAGGTCGCTGCCGGGCACGATGGGGAAGATCGCCTGGAGCGCGGGCGGCCGCTTCTCCGCGGCCTGCACCTGGTTGATGCCCGAGTAGGAGATGCCGTTCATGCCGATGCGGCCGTTGGACCACGGCTGCTTGGACGCCCAGTCGATGACCTCGACCGTGTCCTGCTGCTCGCGATCGCGCAGCATATCCCATTCACCCTGGGAGAACCCGGTTCCGCGCACGTCCACGACGACCTGCGAGTAGCCGGACTTGATGAGCTGGCGGTCCACGGTGAAGTTGCGGATCTGACCGTTGCCCGCGGCATTGATCAGGTCGCCGAGTCCGGAGATCGGGGTGCCGGACAGATTGATCTGCCGGAAGAAGCCGAGCAGGGCGTCGGACAGGCCCGGAATGGACGCGGCGTGATCACCGAGGTTCGACACCAGCTTGGTGTAGGGCGTCAGGTTGACGACGGTCGGCGTCGGCTCGCCGATGGGCCGCCCCGAGGCATCGGCCGGGCGGTAGACATTGCCCTTGAGGACGGTGCCGTCGCTCATCGTGATGGGCACGTCCCATTCGATGAAGACGTTCGGATACTGCTGTCCCGCATCGTGTTGCGCGGTCCAGGCGGCTCCGGCGGCGCCGCCGTCCGGACCGGTGGGCGTGGGAGCCGCGGCGGCGGGGATCCCGGTAAGAGGAACCAGGACCGCGGTGGCGACCGCTGCCACCGTGGCCCGTAGCGCGTGCTTCATTGAACGTGATCTACCTCTCGACGTGGGTCGAACGCGAGGCAGTTTATCTACCGACAAGTAAGTTGCAAACCCCGGTTACGGTTACTCGATAAAACGGGAATTTCTGCGGTTTATAGATTCCCGAGGTCGAGGCGCAAATACCTTACGCCGCCGTAGTGAGATTTACGCCACACGCCCTCACTTGCCCCTGACCTGCACCAATAGCGTTTCACAATACCTCGGGCAACGAAAAACGCGTTGCGACCGAATAATTCGGTCACAACGCGTCGAAAATCCGGCAGCGATCGCCAGCCGAACCGTCCTACTTCGCGCCCTGGTTCGCCACCGCGGCGGCACCGGCGGCCGCGGCCTCCGGATCCAGGTACACGGCCGGGCCGACCGGACGCAGATTCTCGTCCAGTTCGTACTTGAGCGGAATGCCGGTGGGAATGTTCAGCCCCGCGATGTCCTCGTCGGAGATGCCGTCCAGATGCTTCACCAGGGCACGCAGCGAATTGCCGTGCGCGGCGACCAGAACCGTCTTACCGGCGAGGAGGTCCTTCGAAATGGTGTCCTCCCAGTAGGGCACCATGCGCGCCACGACATCCTTCAGGCATTCGGTCAGCGGCACCTCGATGCCGTCGTAGCGCGGATCGCCGTCCTGGCTGTACTCGCTGCCCGGCTCGATGGGCGGCGGCGGGGTGTCGTAGCTGCGACGCCAGAGCATGAACTGCTCGTTGCCGTACTGCTCCTTGATCTCCGCCTTGTTCTTGCCCTGCAACGCACCGTAGTGGCGCTCGTTGAGCCGCCAGTCGCGGATGACCGGAATCCAGTGCCGGTCGCAGGCGTCCAGGGCGTTGTTGGCGGTGGAGATGGCGCGCCGCAGCAGCGAGGTGTAGACGACATCCGGCAGGATGCCCTGCTCGGCCAGCAGTTCACCGGCGCGCTTGCCCTCGGCCACACCCTTGTCGGTCAAGCGCACGTCCACCCAGCCGGTGAACAGATTCAGGGCATTCCATTCGCTCTCGCCGTGGCGCAGCAGTACCAGGGTGTACGTCATGGGGCCATCCTCCCACGTGCGGATTCGTTCGCAATCGAGACCCTGGGAGCTCCCCTGTCAGAACGACAGGCAGTTGCCCGGGGCGTCCTCGGCGGCGTCGTAGGCGAGTAGGCCCGCGCCCGCGAGAGTGGCCTGATCGGTGAGTTCCGAGGGCAGTACGTGCAGACCGCAGGTGAAGGTGAGGCGGGCGTGGGCGGCGACGGTGTCCCGCAGCGACCGCCAGAGGTGTTCACCGGATTGCGCGAAACCGCCGCCCACGACCACCAGGTCGGTGTCGAGCAGCGCGGCGGCGGAGGAGATGGCGATCCCCAGTGCGGTGCCCGCGCGACGCAGTGCGGCGATGGCGATCTCGTCGCCAGCCCGCGCGGCGGTGGACAGTTCGATGCCGGTGCTGCCGGTCCAGCCCTGGCGGCGCGCCCACCGCACCGAGGACGGCCCGCTGGCCACGGCCTCCACGCAGCCGAAACCGCCACAGGCACAGGGCTCGTCACTGCCCGGCACGATGATGTGGCCGATGTGTCCGGCGTTTCCGGTGCGGCCGAACACGACTCGGCCATTGCTGATGACGCCGCCGCCGATCCCGGAGGAGACGGTCAGCGCCAGCACGTTCGGAATGCCGCGCGCCGCGCCGAAACGCTGTTCGGCCAGCACCAGGCAGACGCCGTCGATGGCGAAACGGATAATGGCGTCCGGGAACAGCTTCCGGACGGCCTGCTCGAGTTCGAACCCGTGCACCCATTCGGGGATATTGAGCGGGCCGGTGGTGCCGGTGCGCACGTCCACGGGTCCGGCCGCGCCGATGCCGACGGCGGTCACCTCGGCGTCCCCGGCCACGCTGGTCAGCAGTTCCCGGCAGGCTTCCCACACCTCGGCGCGCGGTACCGGAATCCGCCGCACATCCGTGACGACCCCATCCGAATCAACCGTTCCGGCAGCGAATTTCGTCGCCCCGATATCGAGCGCCAGCATCACCATGATCGGCGACCCTACGGTTCAGGACTGTTCGGTGTCGACGAGATGTTCGAAGGCGCGCAGGTTCTTCAGCGACTCCCCGCGCGAGACGCGCCATTTCCATTCCCGGCGAATGGATTCCGCGAAGCCCAGTTCGAGCAGCACATTGAAGTCGGCGTCGACGGCCTCGAGGATCTGCCCGAACCAGCGGTCGAGTTCGTCGGGGGTGACGGCATGTGTGGCCATCCGGCCGACCAGGTAGATATCGCCCAGATTGTCGAGGGTGTAGGCCACGCCGTAGAGGCGGCGGTTGCGCCGCAGCATGAATTTGTAGACGCCCTCGTGGTTTTCGTCCGGCTTACGGCAGACGAAGGTCTCCATCCGCACGCCGTGATTGCCGACGGTGACGATGACATTGGTCTTGAGCTTGCGTTCACCCGGCAGCACCGCGACGAACATGTCCTCGCGCTCGCGCGAGTATTCGATCTCGCGATCGCGCAGCGTGTCGTCGATGAGCCGGGCCGTGGCGAGCGCGGTCTCGGTCATCTGCGCGGTCGGCAGGTTCGGGTCGCTCATCGACGAACTGCTCCCATCCGGCGCCGCCACAGCGCCCGCGATCTGGCCTGATTGCTCTCCGTCGCCACCGTACTCCTGCGCGTACGGGTGTCGCGGAATCCGGCCAGGGCGGCGGAGTAACTGTTCAGCAGACCATCGGCGGTGTGCGCCCAGGAGAAGTTGGCGGCGTGTTCGACCGCCGCCGTGCCCATCTCGCGCAGGCGGGCGGGGGTGTCGAACAGCGAGCGCAGCGCCGCCGCCCAGTCGTCGGTGCGGTGGCCGGGGACGAGCAGGCCGGAGACGCCGTCGCGTACGGCGGTGCCGAGGCCGCCCACCTCGGCCGCGAGTACCGGGGTGCCGCTGGCCTGCGCCTCGATGGCGACCAGGCCGAACGATTCGTTGTAGCTGGGGACGGCCACCAGGTCGGCGGCCCGGTACACCTGCACCAGCCGGTGCGGGGGCTGCGGCGGCAGGAAGGTGACGCGGTCGGCGATGCCCAGGTCGGCGGCCAGGTCCATGAGGGCGTCCGGGCGTTCCAGGCCGGTACCGGAGGGTCCGCCCACGATCAGGACGCGCAGCGGGGTTTCCGGATCGTCGGCGAGGACGCGGGCGGCGGCGCGCACCAGCACGTCGGGGGCCTTGAGGGGCTGGATACGGCCGACGAAGGCGACGATGCGCTCGTCGAGCGGCAGGCCGAGTTCGATGCGGGCGGCGGTGCGGTCGCCGGGGCGGTAGCGAGTGAGGTCCGCGCCCGGCAGCACCACGTCGATGCGCTCGGGTTCCGCACCGTAGAGCTGCACGAGTTCGCGGGCTTCCGCGCCGGTGTTGGCGACCAGGCGGTCGGCCTCGGCGACGATCTGCTTCTCGCCGATCTCCCGGGCGGCCGGTTCCGGGCAGTCGCCCTCGGCCAGGTGCAGGTTCTTCACGGCGGCAAGGGTGTGCGCGGTGTGCACCATGGGCACCCGCCAGCGGTCCCGCGTCAGCCAGCCGACCTGGCCGGACAGCCAGTAGTGCGAGTGGATGAGGTCGTAGTGCCCGGGCTGGTGCCGCGCCTCGGTCCGCAGCACCTCGGCCGCGAACGGGCACAGCTGTGTGGGCAGGTCGTGCTTGTCGAGCCCCTCGAACGGTCCGGCGACCACATGGCGCACCAGTACGCCCGGCGCGGCCTCGACCGCGGGCTCGTCGTTGGAGGAGGTGGCGCGGGTGAAGATCTCCACCTCGGTGCCGCGTTTGGCCAGCTCGATGGCGGTTTGCAGGACGTAGACGTTCATGCCCCCGGCGTCACCGGTGCCGGGTTGGGCGAGTGGCGAGGTATGCACCGACAGGACGGCAACCCGATTCGGCCGTAGGTCGCTACGTTGACTCACCACTCACCCAGTGTGCACGCGCGGGAGGAGGGGTCGTACATGAGTTACCCCACCAAGTGACCGGGGTCACAAGGTAATTCGAGAAGGGTGGTTGACCGAAATCGGCTACGCGAGACCTTCGACGAACTCGGTGACCTCGGCGGCGAACCGCTCCGGATCCTCCACGAACAACCCGTGCTGCGCGTCGTCCCAGTAGGAGGTGCGCACGTGCGGGGCGGTCTCCGCGATATAGCGGCCGCTCTCGATCGGCACCACCGGGTCGGCGGTGCCGTGCATGACGAAGACCGGGATGTCGAGGGTGCGCAGGGTGTCGGTGTTGTCGGTGGTGCGGTAGAACAGGGCCTTGCGGACCCGCGGCAGTGTCGCCAGGCTGCCGCCGAACAGACGCTGCGCGTCCTCGCCCTTGTCCCGGCCGGGTCCGGTGTTGGCATTGCCGAAGGCGGCGAAGCCGCGCATGGCGCGCCCGGCGCTGTCCTCGAACACGTCCGGGATGGCCTTCTGCATGGCCGGGCCGGGTTCGGCTCCCGGGACGCCGCGACCGATTCCGGCCAGTGACCCCGTGTAGATCAGGCCCGCGACCGCGCCGGTGCCGTAGGTGGCGACGTAGTCGGTCTGCACGATGCCGCCGTAGGACCAGCCGAGCAGCACCGCGTCCCGCTCGATGCCCTCGCCCGCCAGTACCGCGGCCACGTCGGCGGCCCAGTTCTTCGGGTTGTCGTAGCCGCTCTCCGGCGCGCCGGAGTACCCGTGCCCGCGCAGGTCCACGGCGATCACCCGGTACCGCTGCGCCAGCAGGTCACCGGCGCGCCCCCAGCAGCGCAGGTTTCCGGCCCATCCGTGCAGCAGCACCAGCGGCCGCGCGTCGTCCGGCCCCTCCGCCCGGTACACGATGGTCGTCCCGTCCGCGCTCACCACTTCACGAATCGCCATACCCGTCAGGCTAAACCTTTCCGAGTGGAGCTACCGACCGGAATGTTCCGGATGGGTGCGGCTTAAGCTCGCACTATGAGCAGCACTCGCACCGCCGTCGTCACCGGAGCCAGCTCGGGCATCGGGGAGGCCACCGCCCGCGAACTCGCCAAACAGGGCTACCACGTGTACGTGGGCGCCCGCCGCGTCGATCGGCTGGAGAAACTGGCCGCGGAGATCGGCGGCACCGCCCTGCCCCTGGACGTCACCGACGAGGACTCGGTACGCGCCTTCACCGAGGCGGTCGACTCCGTGGATGTGCTGGTCAACAATGCCGGTGGGGCGAAGGGTTTGGCGACCGTCGCGGACGCGGATCTCGACGACTGGCGCTGGATGTGGGAAACGAATGTGCTGGGCACGCTGCGCATGACGAAGGCGCTGCTGCCGAAACTCATCGCCTCGGGTGACGGCCTGATCGTCACCATTACCTCGGTGGCGGCGTTCCAGGCTTACGACAATGGTTCCGGCTACACCTCGGCCAAGCACGCGCAGGCGGTATTGCACCGCACCTTGCGCGGCGAACTGCTCGGCCAGCCGGTCCGGCTCACCGAAATCGCGCCGGGCGCGGTGGAAACCGAATTCTCCCTGGTGCGCTTCGATGGTGACGAGGACCGGGCCGCCGGTGTCTATCGGGGCATCGATCCCCTTGTCGCCCAGGACATCGCGGAAATCGTCGGCTTCGTGGCCTCGCGCCCGCCGCATGTGAATCTGGACCAGATCATCGTCAAGCCGCGGGATCAGGCCGAGGCGGGCCGTTTCGCGCGCCGTTCCTGACACTCGACCGCCCGGAACACGAAAGGGCCCGAACGCGAAAGAGCCCGGAATCGTTCGTCGATTCCGGGCTCCGTTTCGATCCGCCGCCGCCTCGTCAGGCGCGTGCGGATTCCACGCTCTGTTCCGGCCGCGCCTCGTCAGGCACGTCGGAATTCACTCGATCAGGGCAGCACCTGCGGCACCGACTGCGGCGACACCGCGCCCACCAGCAGGCCGATAATGGTGCCGGTCATCGCGCCGTGCACGGCACCGGCGAGTGCGCAGGCGGGCGCGGCGACGCTACCCGCACCGGGCACCAGCAGGCAGGCGGCGGCATTCGTGGCGGCCGAACCCACTGCACCGGCGGCCGCACCGGCGGCCGCGCCATTGGCCAGCGGATCGGAGTTCTGCGCATTCGGATCGGTGGCGATCTCGAGCGGAATTCCACCCGAAATCTGCTGCACGGCAACCGGCTCCGGCACAGCCGTCTCAGCCGACGCCACCCCGGCTCCGGCGAAAATCGCGCTCACCGCGACCGCCCCGATAACAGCCTTGCGACCGGCATTCTTGAAAGCCCGACGGACCATGTCCTAACCCCGTTTCTCCCCGACTCCGAGTGCGAAATGCCTCGGTTTGAATTGAACGTCCAACTTCTATCCGAAGGGTCCGACAAGTTCAAACCCGTTCCAGTTCAACGCGGTGAAGACCGATCGGTCGAATAGATCAACCGAAACCCTCTGCCCTGCACGGCAAATGGACATTCACACCAAGTCGCACCACGCTAGTATGACGAAGATCTCATTTGTTCGATCTGGCGAATAACGGTCCGGCGGAAGTGCAATGGTGCGTATCGAATGTTCCACCCGCCTGAGAGAAGGACGTATGTGCTCACCGCGGATTGTCCGCGCCGCTCACGAGGCGGCCGACAACCCTCGGCTCAGCAGGCGGGCTTGGCTCGGTGCCGCGAGTGCGGGAGCACTGGCCGCGGTTTCCGCGATCGGCTCCGTCCAGGCGGCTCCGAATATCTCGGGCCGCGTGGTCGATCTGACGCATGTGCTGACGCCGGAACTCCCCGTCTGGCCCGGCAATCCGCCATTCATCTCGGTGCCCGTGGCATGGCACGACCACGGCGGATTCGGTCAGAACGCGCTGGCTTTCTGGGAACATACGGGCACCCATATCGACGCTCCCCTGCACCGGATGCGCGACGCGGCGGCCGTGGACCGAATCCCCGCCGACGACCTGGTCGCTCCCCTGGTGGTCGTCGATATCGAGTCGAAGGCTTCGACGGACCCCGATGCGGTGCTCACGATTTCCGATATCGAGGAATGGGAGTCGCGTCACGGCCGCCTTCCCGACCGCGCCTTCATCGCGATGCACTCCGGCTGGGAGCACCGGCTCGCCACACCCGGCGCGTTCCTGAACCTGGATGCCGAAGGCCGCCCGCACGCGCCCGGATTCGACACCGCCGCAGCAGAATTCCTGGTGACCGAGCGCTCCATAGTCGGCGCGGGCGTCGACACCCTGAGCCTGGATCCTGGCGCGAGCCGTGAATTCGGCGCGCACACGGCCTTTCTCGGCGCGGGACGCTACGGCGTCGAAATGCTCGCGAACCTGGCCCGGGTGCCGGTGTCCGGCGCGACCGTGGTCATCGGCGCACCCAAACACGCGGGCGGCACCGGCGGCCCATGCCGGGTGCTGGCGCTGACCTGATTCGCGCCGTTCCGCTTCGTCAGGCGGGCCGGTCCAGTGAAAGACCGTGCCGGAATACCGTATTCGGATCCCACTCGGCCTTGATCCGCCGCAACCTCTCATAGTTGTCGCCGTAGTAGAGCGTGTACCAGGGCACCCCCGACGTGTTCCAGTACGGATCCGCCAGATCCGTATCCGGATAGTTGATGTACGCACCCCCGTTGGCCGCATCCCGCACCGGCACCCCACCGGTCTCCACGTACAGCTCCCGATACATCTCCCGCGCCCACGCGACGAACCGCTCGTCATCCCCCGGCGAGCGCCACGCGGCGTGAATCAGCATTTTCATGAACGAGTCCCGCGCCGGAGTAGCCGTCGCATCCGCCGCCACCGCATTGACAGCCCCACCGACCGGCAGGAATTCCACCTGCGATTCCCCGAGATACCGCACATCGCTGAGATACCGGTACAGCACCCGCAGTTGCTCCTCCGAGTACGCCCGCCGCAGATACCCCGACCGCGCCTTCACCCGAAACCCCGGCATCCCCTTGGCGTAATAGATATTCGCCAGCGTCTCCGCATACGAGGCCCGCGTCACCGGCACCACCACCGGCCCCGGCATCACCCCCGCTGACAACGCCGCCACGAACTCATCGAACATCGCCCCCGCATCCGCCCGATCCCCATCGAGCAATACCAGCACATCCGACCCCACCAGCCCCGGCTTCAAATGCAGCGGCGCATACAACCCCGCGAACCGATCCCCCGGCTCCCGATGCTCCTCGAAGAACGCGAGATAGTTCCCCACGAACCGAACGAACGACTCCTCGGTCGCAATCGGCAACACGATCCGCGTAGTCACCATGCTCCCCGGAGCCATCGGCAACGCCCGCCTGGCGTCTCCCCCATCAGCATCCGCCGACCGCATCAAATACCGCGTCACCACCCCGAAATTCCCACCGCCCCCGCCGGTATGAGCCCACCACAGATCGCTGTGTGCCCCGTCCCGAGTCGCCACGGTGACGGAAGCCCGCCCACTCGAATCCACGGTGACAACCTCCACCCCGTACAGGTGATCCGACACCAGCCCGAACCGCCGAGACAACGGCCCATACCCACCCCCGGCAATATGCCCACCGGCCCCGACCCCCTGACAGATCCCCGCGGGCACCGTCACACCCCAGCCCCCGAGCAACCGCTCGTAGACATCCCCCAAATCAGCACCGGCACCCACCGAAAACGCCCGATGCTCCGCATCCCAATAGACGTCCCGCACCCGCCCCAAGTCGATAATCCCCTGCGTCCCCAGGTTATCCACAAAGTCCTCGAACCCATGCCCACCCGACCGCACGGCCACCCGCAACCCCTCATCGACCGCCCGCTCAACCGCAACCCGCACCTCATCACCACCACTCGGCACGAATATCCTCTCCGGCCGAGCAGTGAACCGCCGGTTATACCCCCGCCCCACCAACCGCCCGTACTCGGCATCCCCCACCCCGACCACCCCGGGCTCCCCAGCCCGAGCCACCGAAACCCCCAGCGCCCCAACAGCGGTACCAACAGCAGACGCAGCAAGAAACCGCCGACGAGAAACCGACACGAACCTCTCCCTCCAGGCGACTTCCACACGGTCACCCGGGACAGTAGCGTCAAGCCCACTACCCCGCCGCACCGACACGGCACCCACATCACGCCCAGACAGTGCCCCCGTGCAGCAATCCACAACCGGCCACAGAGTCCTCACACTGCTATGCACACTCGCCGGCACGATCCTCATAGCACTCGCCGCCGCTTCCGCCGGAAACCGCGCACTGTTCCTCGCCGAATCGTCCACCGCACAGGGAACCGTGGTCGGCTTCGCAGGCAGCGCGAGCCGAAGCGGCAAGTCCCTACTGGTCGAATTCACCACGACAAGCGGCAAGCGCATCCGCATCGAAGGCGGAGTCTCCGTGACGTCTCGGGGCCACACACACGGCGACGCCGTCACCGTCCGCTACGACCCCCAGCACCCCAACCACGCCCTACTCGACGCAGGCTTCCTCAGCCTCTTCTACCTTTGCGAGTCCCCTATTCTGTTCTCCCGCCGCGCGGTCGGATTGTCGCCCCGACTCCCGGAGCATCCAGGCCACCGCCCACTTGGCCATGTGGTGCTCCACCTTAGGCTGTGCATCCGGGATGTGCGCAGTCGGCGGGTGAGCCGAATGGCGGTGCGGCTCTACACCCCGGAGCTGCCCGCTCGGCCGTGGTGGCTGTTCCGGTTGATTCCCGAGGAATTCAGTCGTTGCCGATAGCCCGGTCCACCGCGACGGCGACCAGTTCGCGCGCCCGTTGCTCGCTGAAAATGCCGGGGAGGGTGAGGCGTTCGAGAATGAGCCAGTTGAGGGCGAGGTAGAGCAGGAGCACCGTGTCCTCGTCGCCGGGCATACCGGAATCGAGATGGTTGCGGATATTGAAGTCGATATCGGCGCGCACCCGCTCGGTGAGCAGGGCCTGGAGTTCGGGGCGGCGGGTGGATTCCAGGCGCAGTTCCAACTGGGCGATATAGCCGGTGCGGAAGTTGGTGATGCGGTCGACCACTTCGGTCATGAGCTCGGTGATGGTTTCCCGCGTGCGCGGGGCCTGGGTGAGCTTGGCCATGGTCTCGTCGCTGGGTATCAGACGCTCGTAGTAGCGGTGGCCGACCTGAACGAGCAGGTCGTCGCGGTTGGTGAAGTAGTTGGAGGCGGTGCCCGCCGGGACCGCCGCCTCCTTGTCGACGGCACGGAAGGTGAGGCCGCGGGCGCCGTCACGGGCCAGGACCTCGATCGCGCCGTCCAGCAGCGCCTGTCGACGTTCGGGATTGGTGCGCACCACCTGGCATCACTCCGTTCGAAATGCACTCCGGATTAAAACACTACAGTCAGAGTACAACATGCGGAGCGGTAGTTGGTGTTCAGGTCAGGCGGATGCGCAGGGTTTCGTACGTGGGGATGAATACCTTTCGGCGATAACGTCTTTCGACGATCTCGAAGGGACGTCCGGCGGCGGTGAGAGCGCGCAGCAGGGCCGACAGCTCGGAGTGCACCAGCTGTGCGCCGAGGCACAGGTGCCGACCGCCGCCGAACCAGAGCTGACGGGTTGCGGGGACATAGTCGCGGTGCACCCGGAAATCGCCGACGGCATTGTTGATCGACCAGGTCAGGATCTTGACATGCTCGCCCGCGACGAGGCGACGCCCGGCGACCTCCACATCGGCGGTGACCGAACGGCCCACCAGGTAGGCGGGACTGGTGACGCGCAGGGTTTCACGCACCGCATCGGGCACTCGGTCCGGCGCGGCCAGCAGGGCGTGCTGCTCGCCGCTGTCGTGCAGCAGCGCGACCATTCGGCCCATGGCGCTGGCCAGGGTGTCCGTACCCGCCACCGCCATGAGAATGGCCAGCCCCGAGGCGTGTTCGACCGGCAGACCCAGCTCCCGGCAGCGGCCCAGGGTGGTATTGCCGTCGGCGCGCTCGTAGGCGGCGGGGACCGAGGCGGACAGCTTGGCGGCCAGGGTGCGGGCGCGGTCCAGCGCTACCGGATCAAGGGTGGTTGACGCCATGGTGCCGATGCCGAGATTCACCAGTTCCTCGACATGTTCGAACAGCACCCGGAACGGCTCGTCGGCATCGCCGTCGAGGGTGCCGTCGGTGAACAGGGCGGTGATGTCGGCCGGTCCCATACCGACCAGATCGGAGACGCTGCGGCCCACCAGCACCCGAGCGCGTTCGGCGATATCGACCGTGCGACCGGCGGCCAGGTCCGTCCCGAGCTCCCGCAGGGCCGGGCCGATCACCCGTTCGACCAGGTCTTCGGTGTGCCTGGCGGTGAAGAGGTCGCGGACCTTGTCGCGCAACTCGGTGTGGCCGGGCCCCTCGAAGAGATCCTCCACCCAGTCGCCGATCACCTGCGCCCACCAGTGCCCGGCGGCTCCCTCGGAGACGATGCTGAAGTGCGCGTGATCGTTGTAGATCTGCCGGGCCACCGCCGGATCCGCCACGAACCAGCCGAGCTTGGGCACCTTGCGGATGGGGCGGGCCAGCCGGCCGGCGAGCAGCAGCGCGGGCAGCCAGGGCTGACCGGCGGCGAGCAGAGCCAATTCGTGGCGCTTGGCGGTATCCAACATCGATCCTCCCGCGGTGCAATGTCGTTCACATCACACATCTGACCTGAGAATTTTTCAAAACCGAAATACACACACTGCTACGGTCGCCCGCAACCGATCACTGTCTGGAGCCGAACATGGTGAGATCGCGCATCGAAGCGGTGGGATCGACACTGCCCGACAACGAAGTGACTACCGCAGAGCTTATGCGGCAGCTGACCATCGACAACCCCATCGACCTGGAACGGGTGAGCGGCGTGCGCGCCCGCCGCACGGCCGGTGCGAATGAGGACTCGTTCACCCTCGCGGCCGACGCCGCACGCGACGCGCTCGCGAATTCCCGCTACGACGCCGCGGATCTGGATGTGATCATCTCCTGTTCGATCACCCGCATCCGCGACGGCGACTTCACCCTCGAACCCTCCTTCGCGCTCATGCTGCGCAACGAGCTGGGCGCGCACCGGGCCGTGCACTTCGACGTCTCCAATGCCTGCGCGGGCATGCTGACCGGAGTGCTGGTGTTGGACAGGATGATTCGGGCCGGGATCGCGCGGCGCGGACTGGTGGTGTCCGGCGAGAACATCACCCCCATCGCCGATACCGCCGTGCGGGAGATGTCGGAGAAGTACGATCCGCAGTTCGCCTCGCTCACCGTCGGCGACGCGGGCGCGGCGGTGGTGCTCGACGCCGACGGCGGGGCCGACGAGGGCATCGAATACATCGAACTCAATACCAGCGCCGCCTTCGCGGGCCTGTGCCTCGGGATGCCCAGCGATCGGAGCCCCGGAATCGCGCTGTACACCGACAACCGAGCCATGCACAACGAAGCCAGATATTTGCTGTGGACCACTCGGCAGCAGGATTTCCTGCGCGAACGCGACAGCGGCTTCGGCGCCGAGGGCTACGACTATCTGATCCACCACCAATTCAGCGGCCCCGCCGTGGAATTGATCAACAAGATCGCCGAACGGGAATTCGACGCCGCCATGCCACCCGGATTGTTGGTCCTCGACAAATATGGAAATACCGCGTCCACATCACATTTCGTGGTGCTGCACGACGCGCTGAAACAGGGACGGCTCACCGGCGGCGCGAAGGTGCTGATGGTGCCCGCCGCCTCCGGTGTGGTGGCGGGGTTCCTGTCGGTGACCCTCGGCGAACTGCGGGTGGGATGACCATGGGCATCGTGATCTCCTCGGTGGCCGCGGTCTCGGGCCGCGGCGGCTCCATCGAGCAGGCGGCGCTGGCCGCGAAACAGGCCATCGATCGGGCCGGGACCACGCCCGACCACATCGACGCGCTCATCAATGTGGGCGTCTATCGGGACGCCAATATGGTGGAACCGGCCATGTCGGCGCTGATCCAGCAGCAGGTGGGCATCGGACTGGAGTACGCCAGCGGGGATGTGCCGTGCCTGAGCTTCGACCTCATGAACGGGGCCTGCGGGGTGCTCAACGCCGTGCAGGTGAGTCAGGCGCTGGTGGAATCGGCGGCGGTGCGGCGGGTGCTGATCGTCTCCGGCGACGCGCATCCGTCCGGATCCGCCGAACCCGTCGACGGATTCCCGATCACGCCGGTCGGGGCGGCGCTGCTGCTCGAGAAATCGGACGGCCGGGCGGGATTCGGCAGTCTGCACGTCGGGGCGACGGAGGAGCGGCCGCAACCGGTGGGATTCGTGAACCTGCCGCGCATGGGCACCACCGGACGCTCCACCATCGTCGTCGACCGCACGGCGACCACCGTGGACGCACTGCTCCAGCACGCCGTGGAAGCGGCGCTGGCCGCGGTGGAGGTCGACGATATCGACATCACCCGCACCGTGCTGGTGTGCGGGCGGCCCACCCCCGACTTCCCGGAACTGCTCGCCGAACGACTCGGCCTGCCCACCGGAGCCCTCTGCGCGGACAGCACCGAGGGCGACGCACACACCTCCGCGCTGCCGGTCGGCTACCTGGCCGCGCGCGAGGACGGCATGCTCGACGGCCAGCAGGCCGTGCTGTTCGTGGCGGCGGGTGCGGGGCCGACCGCCGCCGCCATCACCTATCGGCTGGGGTGAGATGCGCGACCATGCGGGTCAGCACGGATAACACCGACCGGACGGCACGCGATTTCGCCCCTGAGTGCGTTCCGCATCGGGGCGCCGTCGCCGGACCACGGGAGGGGTCATGAGCAAACTCTGGGTGATCGTGCCCGCCTACAACGAGGAATACGGCATCGGGGCCACCCTGGACGCGCTCGCCGCCCAGCGCGACCGCGACTTCACGCTGGTCGTGGTGGACAACAACTCCACCGACGGCACCGCGTCGGTGGTGAAGGACTTCGCCGCCGCGCACCCGGACATGCGCATCGAGATCATCGACGAATCCCAGAAGGGCACCGGAGCCGCGGCCGACACCGGCATGCGGCACGCCATCGCCTCGGGAGCCACGCGGCTGGCCCGCACGGACGCCGACTGCATACCGGCCTCCGACTGGACCGCACGCATCCACGCGGGCTTCGACTCCGGGCTGCGGCTGATCAGCGGGCAACTCATACCCCGCACCGACGAGGGGGTGAGCTGGGCCGACCGCAATGTCATCCGCTTCGCACTGGAGGTGGCGTCCGCCTTCGGCAAGTTCCGGCCCGGGAATCAGGACCCGCGCTACCTCGGGCCGTACGTGATGACGCCCGGCTGCAATATGGCCATCACCGCCGAGCTGTACGAGGCGGCGGGTGGATTTCCGCGCACGGCCATCGAGGAGCTGCACGAGGATCGGGCGCTGGTCAACTCCGTGCGGATGATTACCACCGAGTACGGATTGCGCAGGGATGTCCGGGTTTTCGGCTCCAACCGGCGGGTGCGGGCGTGGGGTATCCGCAAAACGCTCGCCTGGTACGCCGATCACCGGTACAAGCCGGAGCTGGTGGACATTCGGTGAGCGACGGTCCTCGCGATTTCCTCGAGCTGCTGCGGGAGCGGGCGCGACGGCACCCCGACGCCCCGGCGCTGGGCATGGTCGGCGCCCGGCCGCTCAGCTACGGCGAACTCGACGCACTCATCGGAGGCGTAGCGGAGCGGTTGCACGCCAATGGGTTTCGTCCCGGCGACCGGATGCTGTTCTCCATCCGCCCCTGCGTAGACGCGGTGGCGCTCATCTTCGGCACCATCGCGGCCGGGGGAACCATCGTCTTCGTCGATCCGGGTGTGGGGCCGGAGTTGTTCGCGCGACGGCTGGATATCGTCCAACCCACCTGGGCGGCAACCGAATCCCTGCTCCACCTGCTGAGCGGACCGCTGCGCCGGATCGGGCGGGCGCGAGGGCTGGAGCTGCCCGCCTTCGGACGGCTGCGGGTGCGGCATATCCACAGCGGCCCGCGGTTGCCGGGGACGCCGGGGGCGTCACTGCCGCTGCGACGGCTGCTGCGCCCCGGTGCGAGCGATTCGGCACGGCGGCTGGATCCCGACACCGATGCGCTGATCGTCTTCACCTCGGGCACCACCGATGACCCCAAAGCCGTTGTGCACACCCGTGGTTCGCTCGGGGCCGGGCTGGCGGCCATGGCGGGGCGGTCCAGCCTCGGGCCGGGGGCGCATCTGCACACCGAACAGCTGATGATGGGTTTGCCCGCGCTCATGGCGGGGGCGCACTGGTCGCTGCCGCGCTATCCGCGCTTCGGCACGCATATCGACCCGATCGAATTCACCCGTGGGCTGGATGCGGCGACGCACGCCTTCTTCACGCCCGCCGATTTGGCGGTGGCGCTCACCGCCATCGAATCCGGAACGCTGGCGGCACCCACGCTGCGGGAGGTGTCGCTCGGTGGGGCACCGGTGACCACCGCGCTGCTGCGCCGGGCACGCGCCGCGCTGCCCGGCTGCGAATTCCTCGCCATCTACGGCATGACCGAGATCCTGCCGGTGGCGGTCACCACCGGGACGGCCAAGCTGGCCTACGACGGTGCGGGCGATCCGCTGGGCGCACCGGTCAGCGGTGTGGACGCACGGGTGGCCGACGACGGTGAGCTGATCCTGTCCGGACCCAACCTGTGCCGCGGCTACCTCGGCGAACCACCGCTGACAGAGGTCCGCACCGGCGATCTCGCGCGCATGGACGGCGACACCATCGTGCTGGTCGGCCGCAAGAAGGACATGATGATCCGAGGAAAGACCAATATCTATCCCGGACTGTACGAACCCGTGATCGCGCGGGTGCGCGGCGTGCGGCAGGCGATCATGGTCGGACTGCCCGACGAGATCGGGGACGAGCGGATCCTGCTCGCCGTGGTGGCGGACGGGGACGCGACGGCGGTGCGGGAGCGGCTCGCGCGCGAACTGCCCCGGCTGATCGACACGTCCGCGCTGCCCGACGAAATCGTGATGGTCGACGAGATCCCGGTGGGCGGGCGCACCCGCAAGCCCGACCGCGCGGCACTGCGCGCGCTGCTGCGCGGGTGACACCGCGAGCATGACGCCGCTGGGCGTAGCGGGCAGATACACACGGCGCGCCGATGCGGGGGCGCGCCGACCACACCGGACGCACGAGGACGGTGGCGGCACAGCTCCGCCCCGGCCGGTCTCCCGGCGCGTCCGCGCAAACGGACCGGCGCCCGCCGCACATGGGCCGCCGCGATCCGGGCCACCGCACCGGGGCTACGGCCCGGTGCGAAAGTCGCGGTGCGGCTTGGCTACCCCACCCAGTCGGCCAGGGTCGTAAGCACCAGGTCGGCGAAGCGTTCGGCCGACTCCGGGGACAGCACGCCGTCCACGTAGCAGAACTCGAGACTCATTTCGTCGTGCGCGGTGGCCACGGCGACGGTGAGGGCGCTGACGCAGGAGTTGCCCGCGGCGACGGACAGGCCGCAGGTGCGCCACTCCCCCGGCGCGGGCGGGAGGTCGACGCGGCCGAGGTTGGTCACCGAGACATTCCACGGGGCCCGGCGGTCGATGAGTTTCACCACGCGCCAGCCGGATTCGAGAGACTTCGGGGTGCCGTAGCGCATCCCGGCGACCGTGGCGAGGTGCCGACGCTGGCGAACCTTGCGGTCGAGTTGGCGGTTCACCGAACGCGCCGCCGACCAGAGCGAGCGACGCGGGCCGAAGGGCACGAACGTGGTGAGAACCGGTGCGTAGATACCGAGTTCGTCGGCGGACGGGACGGGGGTCAGCTGCTGCCGGAAGTCCACCGGGGAGGCGATGCCCGTGCAGCCGCTGCGCTGGGGGCGCATCGTGTGCCCGATGGCGTGCGCCACCGCGCCGACCAGTGCCCCGTGCACCGTCACTCCGGCGGCGCGGCACTCCGCCGTCAGCGCGGCGAGCCGCCGCGCCTCCAGCACCCGGCGCACCGTCCGGGTCCGTCGATCCGGCAACGGCACGGGTCCGGCGCCGGTCAGCAACCGCGGGCGGCGCACGAGCGCCACCACCTGATCCGCGAGGGTTGTGAACAGGTACCGCCAGATCCCCCGTGCCGCAGGCGGAATGAGGTTGTCGGCCGGAGGAAACGGTGGACGCGAAGTAGTCGGATGCCATGTCACGGAAGATCCGGTGGCGGGTGCCGGGGGTGAGTGACCACGCCATGCGGGGCCGGATTCCGCCGCGGTGGGCGAGACGCCGCTCGACGCCGCTCCCGGCGCAACGGGTCCGGCCGCACCGGCGCTGTGGGCTCCAGGCTCGGTCGACGCGGACTCGGTTGACGCGGACTCGGAAGTCGCGGGGTCAGGTTCCGGGTTTTCACACGCCCCGCCGTCCGCCGCGTAGTCGATCAGCTTGCGCAGCAGGGTGATCAGGGAGCGGCCGTCGAGGAGTACGTGGGAGACGGTCAGCAGGATGTCGTGGTGTTCCGCCGGGGTGCCGACCGCGTGCACGATGTCCACCGCCCGCGCCAAGCCGGTCGCGGTGTCGAAGGGTGCCGCCAGTTCGGCGTCCACCGCGGCTCGCCAGAGCTCGGGGTCGTCGGTCTCCACGCGGCGCACGGGGAGCCGGGGGTCGGCCAGTGGGACGAAGCGCGGGGCGAAGGCCGCGCCGTGCTCGACTCCGACTCGCAGCAGCGGGTATTCGGCCAACAGCGCCGCGGCCGCGCGCTCCAGTCGGTCCGGTGCGATCCGCCCGTGCACCCGGATCCGCCCGATGCAGTTGGACGGCGAGATGCGGTCGATGATCCAGAACCACCGCTCCGACGGGCTCAATGGGCGTACTACCGCCGATCCCGCAACGATCACGGGCCCTCCTCACTACCGCGTCAACGGTAGTCGGCGGGCCCGCGATCAGCAGGTCGAACGACCAGGGCTCAGTTGGCGCGCGGCGGGCCGGGCGGCACCGGAGTGGCCGAGACGGCGGGCGCGGGATCGCCCTGCAACGCCGACATGCTCTTCCAGGTGTTCCAGTCGATGGTCCAGTCGTAGATGTCGCCGTCGGCCGCCGACAACTGGATGCGGGTGCCGGTCACCTCGACCGGGTCGCCGTAGAGCGCGGTCGGGAAATACGCCTGCGCGTCCGCCGGGCTCAGATTGATGCAGCCGTTGGTGACATTCGTATTGCCCTGCGCCGACAGCGATTCCGGATTCGCGTGGATGAACTCGCCATTGTTGGAGATGCGCACCGCCCAGCGCTCCCGCACGTTCTCGTAGTACGGCGGATTCGACATCATGAAGTCCTCGTACTTCTCCGTCACCACGTGGATGCCGGAGCGGGTGACATTGCGGTCCTCATTGCCCTCGCCGTAGCTCACCGGGAAATCGAAGACCACCTGGCCGTCGCGCACCACCCGCATGCGGTGGCTGGGGGCGTCGGCCTTGACGATCTGGGCGCGGCCGATGCTGAAGTTCGAGCTCATATCGGCCGCGCCGTACGCGCCGTCGCCCATATCGATGCCATACAGCTTGGCCTGAAGGTCCACCGTGGTGCCGGGCGTCCAGTACTCGCGCGGACGCCAGTGCGCGCGGGAGCCGCCGTTGTCGTCCGGCAGCCACGCCCACGAGCCCTCCACGCCGGGATCGGTGCTGACCGTCATGGCCCGCTCCACCGCCGCCTTGTTCTCGACATGCCTGCTGAACTGCACGATGATCGGCGCGGCGATGCCGACCTGCTGGCCGTCGCCGATATTGATGGTCGCCGACACCGTCGACTGGGGTTGCAGCGTGGTGAACTTGGCGTCGATCGGCACCGGCTTGCCGTCGGTGCCGGTGGCGGTGCCCGACCAGCTGTAGGTGACGCCATAGCCGAGCGGCTCGGTCACCGTGAACGCCGTGTGGTCGGCATTGAACTCGCCGGTGACCTGTTTGCCGTTGGGGTTGGTCAGGGCCACCTGGTCGATGCGGCCGCCGGCCACCGAGACCGAGACGGGTGCGGTGGGGTTGACGTCGTCGGCGCCGTCGCCGGGGTCGACTGTCACCTTTGCGACGGGGCCCGCGGGGGCCTGCGGGCCGTCACCCTTATCCGATGAACATCCGGCCAGCAGCGCGACCGCGGCGAGAAACGCGGTCAGCACCGTGGCCACTCGTCTGGCGGATCCTCCTCGATTGCTCACTTACGCCAAGTTACCCCTCGATACGGCGTGCTCCGGGCTACGCGGACCGTGGGGAACGCCACCCCGTCAGAGGGTCAGGCCGACGGTCACCGGCTCCGGTTCCAGGCGGATGCCGAAGCACTCGGCCACACCGTCGCGGACCGTGCGGGCCAGCGCGACCACATCCGACGCCTTGGCCGCACCGCGATTCGTCAAGGCCAGGGTGTGCTTCGTGGACAGCCGTGCCGGGGCCGACTCGTCCGGGAATCCCTTCGCGAAACCCGCGCGCTCGATGAGCCAGCCCGCCGAGAACTTCACGCCGTCCGGGGCGGGATAGGTGGGCACCGCCACATCCGGACCCACCCGGGCGGCGATCGCCGCACGCACCTCGTCCACACGGGCGGCGGGCACCACCGGGTTGGTGAAGAACGAGCCCGCGCTCCAGGTGTCGTGATCGGCCGGATCCAGCACCATGCCCTTGCCCGCGCGCAACCGCAACACCGCCGCGCGGACGTCGGCGGCGGGACGGGACTCACCCTCCTCGGCGCCGAGGGCGGCGGCCAGCTCGCGGTAGCGCAGGGGTGCGCTGGAACCGTCGGCACGCAGGGCGAATTCGACGGCCAGCACGACCGCGTGATCACTGTGCTTGAGCACCGAGGTGCGATAGCCGAAACCGAGTTCGGACGGCTGCACCCAGGCGATCTCCCCGGACGCCCGATCCAGCAGCTGGACGCGGGTGAGCAGGCTCGCGACCTCGACGCCGTACGCACCGACGTTCTGCACCGGCGTCGCACCAGCGGAACCCGGGATGCCGGACAGGCATTCGAGACCGCCGTACCCGGCGGCGACTGTCGCGGCGACCACGGCATCCCAGTTCGCGCCCGCCTCGGCGATCACGCGCACCGCATCGCCCCCACCCGCCGTATCGGACCCACCGTCCGTGCCCGCCTGGATTCGCACGCCCTCGGTGGCGATCCGCACCACCACACCGGGGAATCCTTCGTCGGCGACGAGGAGGTTCGAGCCGCCCGCGACCAGCAGCACCGGGATGTCGGCGGCGTCCAGGGCGCGGACCGTCGCCACCAGCGCCTCCGTGCCGGCGCAATCCGCGACGGGGGCCGGGCCGCCCACCCGCAGGGTCGTCAGCTCCGCCAGCGGTACCGCGTCGCGCAGTCGCGCGCCGGTCGTCGCCAGCATGTCCCGCAGGTGCTCGAACGGCACCACCCGAGAAGTACGCACAGGCACAGACGGTAGCGTGTCCCCCCATGGCGACACCTCTGGCCTTCACCGGGCGCTCCGCCCACTCCGCCGCGTCCGTACGCGCGGCCTTCGCCAATGAGCAGTATTGGAAGGACCGCGTCGAGCAGGTCGGCGGCGTCAACGCGCGCATCGAATCCATCGCCATCGACGGCGAGCGGGTGCACGTGGAGCTCGTCCAGACCATTCCCCCCGCGGACCTGCCCGCCCAGATCACCGCGATCAAACCGGACGGGCTGGTCATTCCGCGGACCGAGGTCTGGAACGGCTCGTCGGGCACCTTCACCGCGCGGGTCGACGGCGCGCCCGCCGAGGTGAGCGGCACCCTCACCCTCAGCGCGGACGGTACCGGCTCCACCTACGTGGTCGACGGCAACATCGAGGTCAAGATCCCGCTCTTCGGCCGCAAGATCGAAGCCGCCATCCAGGAGAACCTGAGCGACCTGCTGGTCCGCGAGGCCGAGTTCACCGACAATTGGCTGTCTTCGCACTGACCGCGGCTATCCGCCGGTAACCTCACCGCTCATGGCCCGCCGACTCGACTACTCCGCCCGCTATCCGCTGCACACCACCGAAGAGGTCTACACGGCTCTGTCCAGCCGCCCCTACTGGGATGCGCGGATCGAGGAGATGCGGAAATACTCACCCAACGACGTGGTGAACCTGACGGCGGGCGACGACGGAATCGAGGTGGTGCTGCGTCATGTGCTGCCGCGCGACATGCTGCCGCCCATGGCGCAGACCGTCATGCGCGGCGATATGACCATCACCCGCACCGAGCACTACGGCCCGTTCGGGCCCGAGGTGCACGGCACCTATACCGCGGAAATCCCGAACGGGCCGGGCACGCTCGGCGGGAAACTGCACCTGTTCCCCACCGAGATCGGCTGCACCCTGCGCATCTCCTCCCGGGCGCAGGTGCACATCCCGTTCTTCGGAACCAAGCTCGAACAACTGCTGCTCGTGAACCTGATCGACCTGTTCCGGGCGGAAGCCGAAATGACACAGCGGTGGCTGGACGAGCTGAAACCCGTCCACTAGCCAAGCCCATCGGCACCATCACGCGCGGCACCACCGGCATCAACCGGTTGCGGCGCGGTGACCGGTGGCTGGTCCACGACGAACTGGTAACCGGGCGGCTGCTGGCCGCGACGCGGCCGCTGGTCGTGGACCTCGGCTACGGGGCCATGCCGGTCACGACGCTGGAATTGGCCGCGCGGCTGCGCACGGTGCGCGCCGATATTCGCGTGGTGGGGTTGGAGATCGACCCCGAGCGGGTGGTGCCCGGCCGCGACGGCGTCGAATTCGCGCGCGGGGGTTTCGAATTGGCGGGCCTGCGGCCGGATCTGGTGCGGGCCTTCAATGTGCTGCGGCAGTATCCGGAATCGGCGGTGCCGGGGGCCTGGGACACCATCCTCGGGAATCTCGCGCCCCGCGGGCTGCTGCTGGACGGCACCTGCGACGAACTCGGGCGGCGGTGCGCGTGGGTGCTGCTCGACCGCGCCGGACCGCTCTCACTGACCCTCGCCTGGGATCCGTTCGATATCGAGAAACCCTCCGACCTCGCCGAACGACTGCCGAAAGTCCTGATCCACCGCAATGTTCCGGGCGAACGCATCCACACGCTGCTGACCGCCGCCGATCGGGCCTGGGCCCACGCGGCACCGCTGGCGGTGTTCGGGCCGCGGGTGCGGTGGCGGCACGCGGCGAATCTGCTGCGGCAGGAGGGCTTTCCGCTGCGGGCCTACCGGCGGCGGCTGCGCGACTGTGTGCTGTCGGTGCCGTGGGCGGCCGTCGCGCCGCGGTGAGTGGAATCCGGCGAGCAGCCCGACCGTCGTGCGGGACATCAACACTCGGGCGGGTCGCGCCGCGCGGGTCGCGGCGAACCCCCCGTGCTGGGTGGCTGCCTCCCAGCGGACGGGAACCGCAGTCGAGCCGGTGGCGGCAGCGCGCAGATCGGCGGGCTCAGCGCGGGCGGAGGTGGCGTTCGCCGAAGTCGCGCACCGCGTCCAGGCAGCCGAGGAGGGTGGAGGGGGCCAGCAGGGAACTCGGTTGGAAGGGCTGCCGCCAGAGGCCGCCGTGCGCGGCGCCGGTGGTGAAGAGGGCTTCCGGGTTGGGGTCGGGGTTCGGGGGCGGGTCGAACAGGTCGGCCACCAGTTTGGCGGCCAGCAGGGTGCGGGCCGTCGACGGTTCGAACACCTCTATGCCGTAGTGGTCGATGCCTCGCAACGTGATCGGGCGCAGCGTGGCCTCGCGGATATCGGTGGGCCAGGCGGGCGGGGCGACCGTATAGGAGACCGTGCCACCGGCGGCACGGGTCAGTACGGCGCGCCAGCGCGGAAGGCGTTGGGCCAGGGCGTAATCCGGGCCGAGGATGGTTGGCAGGTTGTCGAACAGGCCCCATTCCTCGCCGTCGGCGGTGCGGACCGGCTCCGGATAGTTCGGGTGATACACCGGCCAGGGGGTCACGCGGCGCAACGCATCCTGCACCGTGCCGCGCACGCCCCGGCCGGTCGAGTGCTCCCGCGCCGCCGCCAGCACCGCCGGGGGCACCGCGTAGCAGTCGGTGGACGCGCCCAGATAGGCGAGCGCGGTATCCGGGCGGGCATGCCGTACCGCCTCGGCGAGCACATCGGCCGCCGCGGACAGGCGCACCCCGGCCGCGCCCGGATTGCTCGCGTACAGGCCAAGCACCGGGCGGGCGTCGGCATGGGCGAGTATCCAACGAACCAGCGTCGGAAAGTGTTTGGTGAGATCCGCGCCCGGACCGGACTCGGTGAGCGGGAAACGCAGCGAGCCCGCGCGGGCTCGCGCCAGGGCGTGCAGGCGATCCCAGCGAAAGCGGCCCGGCCGGTCCACCGCCAAAACCTCCGCACCCCAGGACAACAGCGGCCGCAAGGGAGCGAGATGCGCGGACGCGCCCACCACCGTCAGCCGGAAACCGGGCAGCGACAGCCACTCCGGATGGTCGACGACCCGCTCCACCGCCGCCGCGAAACCCGGCTCCACGATGCCGTCGCGCCGCCAGTCGGCCAGCTGCCGCCGCAACCGTTCCTCCGCCAGCACCTCACCGCGATACGGCACCTCCAGCCGCCGCACCGGTTCGGCCTCGCCGTCGATGCGCCCGGTGGCCAGATCCGTATCGTCGGCCTCCGCCGCCACATTCACCGATCGCAGCGATGTCACCCGACGGCCCGCCGCGAACCGCAGCATGGTGCGCAGCGACGCCAACCCCTCCTCGGCGATACCCAGCGACACCGCCGGCGCGGACACCGCCAACGCCGTCACACCGCGAAACACCCCGCGATACCCGCGCCGCCAATCCCGGCACGTCTCCACCGACTGCGCCAGATCCGCGTCGAACCGCCGCACCGCATCGGCCACCACCGCGGCGGTGAACATATCCGCGACCCGATCCGGCGGCCCCGGGGGAAAGCTCAGATCCCACGCACCACAGCCGACCTTCCCCATGATCAGTCACCATGCCACGAACCGGATTCCGGCGCGACCCCGCCGACGCCGCACCCACCACATGCCGTGACCGACATCGAACCTCCGGACTCGATACGCCGCACGAGCCCGGCCCACGAGCCGACGGTGATGCCACACCGGCCGATACATGACGCCACCCAGCCAACCCTCCGCTCGTCCACAGCGGACAGTCCCGACCGGCGGCCCTGCGACACGAGCAACGCTGTCGGGCGTTGACGCGTGGACGAAGGCGCCGACGACTGAGGCGTGCCGCAGCCGCGGTCAGACGCAGGCGCGGACGCAGCCAGAAGCAAGCGCGGACGCAGCCAGATACGGGCGTCGACGCAGCCGAGCGCGAGCGCGGGGCACGGTCAGGCGCCGGTGCGGTTCACGCGCGGGCGAGGGCGCGGTGTAGGCGGGCGGCGGTGGGTGGGGGGAGGGCGGTGCAGGCGGTGCGGATGTCGGTGCTGGCGCAGCGGTCGATGGCTACCGCGTCGGCCACCACTTCGTCCAGGGCGGATTGGCCGATGCCGGTTTCGGCCAGGTCGAGGACCGTGCGCAGCGGGGTGGTGACCAGGAACGCGCCCGCCGACTGGATGTCGGAGCGGGTGAGGGCGCGGCGCAGGACCACCAGGCGCGGGGAGAGCGGGAAGCGGCCCACCCCGGCGGAGATATGGACGTAGCGGGGGCGCAGGCGACCCAGACCGTGCAGTTCGGCGGCGCTGTGGTGGGAAACCGCGGCGGCGCCGTCGAACCAGGCCGACCACATGGCGTACTCGTCGAGCGGGCCGTCGGGCCAGTCGGTCAGGCGCAACAGGCCCACTCCGGCCCTGGACACCGTGCCGTCCCGCAAACCGTCGCGGACCTGGACCTCGCAGCCGGTGCGCAGCACCTGCCGGGTCGTGAAATACCCCGCGTGCCGGCCGGCCAGCTGCCGCAACGCCTGCCATCCGCGCCCGAAATCCCGCTCCGCTGCGGCTTCCCCAGCCATGTGAAACAGGTTACGCCGCTCTTTGTGCGTTATGTCACATTCCGCCCGGGTTCGGTCAACACCTCATCGGAAGCACAGAGCCCACACAGAAACCTCGGGAAGAATCGCCCCCATGAGCTCGAAACCCACCTCGGACGACGCGGCCGAGCGCGATACCGGCGCGCCTCACGCCTCGGACCCGGACGCCACCCTGGTCGGCGGCACCGGAAACGAAGTGAGCCACGAGCCGGGCACCGCCCTACCGGACCCCACCGCCGAACACAGACCAGAAGCACCCGGCGGCGACCATGCCACCGAGATCCTCGGCACCGGCGAGACCGCCCACAACGCCCGACCGGCGCACGCCCCCGACGCACCCGGAGCCGACGACACCACGCGGGCATTCGGAGACCGCGAGTCGGTCTCGGACTCGGCACCGACCGAAGTACTCGGCGCGAACCCGACGGCCGGAAACAACGACACCACCACGGCATTCCCCGGCCGTGTGTCCGTGTCCGACTCGGCGCCCACCGAAGTACTGGGCAACTCCCCCGATGCCGCATACCCGCAGCACGCCGAAATGCGCGGGGCACAGGAGAATCCGGCCGATCACCGCACCGAGGTGCTCGGTCCGACCGGCGGTCCGAATCCGTCTGGCCACCAGGACACCGCGGCGCTCGGGGCGGCGGGCGATCCGTACCCGTCCGACCGCCAGGACACCACGGCGCTGGGACCGTACGGCACCGAGACCTTCGACGCGGCCGCTCTGGCGGCGGGCGCGGCACCAGGCGGTGAACAGCAGCCGCCGACCACTCCCCCGCCGCCGGTGGGGCCGAATGCCGCTGGCTCCGGAGGAGGTTCGTCCTGGATGCGTGGTCGCACCCTGCTCGTCGTCGCCCTGGTGGTCTCGCTGCTCGCCATCGCCGCCCTGGCCGGTGGTGAGGCGTACGCGCGGCGGACCGTGGAGAACTGCATCACCTCCCAGTTCGAACAGGAGATGGGGTCCAGGATCGACGTGTCCTTCGGGGCCAAACCCATGCTCATCACCATGTTCGACGGCAAGGTGTCGTCGGTGACGGTGAACAGCGACGACACCAAATTCGGTCCCGCCGTGGGCATGGTGGTGCACGCGAAGTTCAACGACATCGAAGTGGTGGACAACGGGCGCGGCGGCGGCACCATCGGCAGTTCCTCCGCCGACGTCACCTGGAGCAACGACGGCATCGCGAAAACCTTGGGCGGCTTGGTTTCCGGAGTCCAGTCCAATCCGACCAAGGACACGCTGACCTTCGCGGTGCTGGGTGGACTCGCGGGCCTCGAGGTCAAGCCTCAGGTGGTCGGCGGCAAGGTGGAGGTCACCACCGAAGCGGCCTCGCTGCTCGGCTTCGGCCTGCCCACCGATCTGGTCGAGGGCATCGTCGACCTGATGGCGGAGAGCCTGCAGAGCTACCCGATGGGCCTGCGGCCCACCGAGGTCCAGGTCACCGACAGCGGCCTGCGCGTCCTGCTCGCGGGCGGCAAGACCGAACTGCCCGCCGCACAAGGGGATTCCTCCGACTTCCGCTGCTGAGGTACGCACCGACAGCGCGCCGACCGGGCCGGACCTGGTCGGCGTCGCCGTGCGAGCGGCCGTCCTGCGCGACGTCACCAGGCTCGGGCCGCGACGATTCGCCGCGGCATCAGTCCGGGAACCCGGCCAGCACCTCGCGCGAGCGCGACAACCCGAGCCGGGTCGCCCCCGCCGCGATCATCTCCGCCGCCGCCTCCGCCGTGCGGATGCCGCCGCTGGCCTTGACGCCCAGACGGTCCCCGACCGTCTCGGCCATCAACCGCACCGCGTGCGCGCTCGCCCCGCCGGACGGATGAAAACCGGTGGAGGTCTTCACGAAATCGGCTCCGGCGCGTTCGGCAGCCCGGCAGCATTCCACGATCGCGGCATCGGTGAGAGCCGCCGATTCGATGATCACCTTGAGCAGTGCGCGGTCCCCGATGGCCTCGCGCACCGTGATGATGTCGCCCAGCACCGCGTTGAAATCCCCCGCCACCGCCGCGCCGACGTCGATGACCATATCCACCTCGTCCGCGCCCTGGTCCACCGACAGACGCGCCTCGGTGCCCTTGACCAGCGAATGATGCTTACCGGACGGAAAACCCGCGACGGTGGCCACCGCCAGACCGGGGGCGCGCAGCGGCAGCATGGACGGCGACACGCAGACCGCGAAGACGCCGAGGTCGCGGGCCTCGTCCACGAGCGCGGCCACCTGCGCGGCGGTCGCCTCCGGTGCGAGCAGGGTGTGATCGATCAGTGCCGCCACGTCCCGGCGGGAAAGCTGTGCCATGGGCTGTGAGTTTGGCATATCGGTGGCAATTTCATTGCGAGTGCGGACCGCTGTCCCGCACACTCGTAGGTGTGCTGATTCGTCGCGAGCGTCCGGGCGACGTCGCCGCCATCGCCGCGGTGCACCGGAACGCCTTCGCCGCCCAGTACGCCAACGCCCACGGCGAGCCCTGGCCGGACGATGGCGCACCGGCGGCCCTCGCCGATCCCCCCGAGGTCGATCTCGTCCGGCGGCTGCGCGACAACTCCGGATGGATGCCCACGCTCACCATGGTGGCCGAGATTCAGGACCGCGTGGTCGGCCATATCTGCCTCACGCGGGCCGCGGTCGGGCCGTTCCCGGTGCTGGCGCTCGGCCCGATCGGCGTATTGCCGGAATTCCAGAGCGGCGGCGTCGGCGCGGCCCTCATGCACGCGGCGCTGGGCGCGGCCGACGCACTCGACGAACCCCTGGTGGGCCTGCTGGGCAGTCTCGACTACTACCCGCGATTCGGCTTCGTGCCGGGTGCGCGGCTGAGCATCGTGCCGGACAATCCCGAATGGGCGTCGCATTTCCAGGTACGGCCGCTGAGCGCGTACGAGGACGAGATCAGCGGCGAGTTCCGCTACGCCGACCCGTTCTACGCGCTGGGGTGACGCCGCGTCCCGGTCACCCCGGGCGGTACCGGCGGGCGACGGCCATCGTCCCGGCGGGATGGAAGGGCCGGACGCGGGTGGCGTCGCCCCTGACGGAGCTCACAGTGCCGCCCCTGGGAGGATGGCCGGTATGAGTTCTGCCGCTGCCACCGATGATCGGCGCTATGTGCTGACCCTGGGCTGCCCGGACCGTCCGGGCATCATCGCCCGGATCACCTCTTTCATCGCCGACTTCGGCGGGTCGATCGTGGAGGCCGGTTACCACTCCGATTTCGAGACCGGCTGGTTCTTCACGCGGCAGGCCATCGAGGCGGCCACGGTGCCGTTCGGCCTCGACGAACTGCGCGACCGGTTCACCGCCGTGGCGGCGGAGCTGGGTCCGGAAACCGAATGGCAGGTCCACGACTCCGGGGCCAAGCGCCGTGCCGTCCTGCTGGTCAGCAAGGACGGGCACTGCCTGCACGACCTACTCGGCCGCGCCACCATGGGCGAGCTGCCCGCCACCATCGAAGCCGTGATCGGCAACCACCCCGACTTGGCCGCGATCACCGAGGCGCACGGCGTGAAATTCCACTACGTGCCCTTCCCCAAGGACCCCGCCGAACGCGGCCCGGCCTTCGAACAGGTGCGGGAACTCGTGGACGTGCACGATCCGCACGCCGTGGTGCTGGCCCGGTTCATGCAGGTATTGCCGCCGGAACTGTGCGAGCACTGGGCGGGGCGCGCCATCAATATCCACCACAGCTTCCTGCCGTCGTTCGTGGGCGCGCGCCCGTATCACCAGGCATTCGCCCGCGGCGTCAAGCTGATCGGCGCGACCTGCCACTACGTGACGGCCGAACTCGACGCGGGCCCGATCATCGAACAGGACGTCATTCGCATCGACCACGCCGACACCGTGCGCGATATGGTCCGGCAGGGGCGCGATATCGAGCGCGTGGTGCTGGCGCGTGGGCTGCGCTGGCACCTCGAGGGCCGGGTGCTCGTACACGGCCGCCGCACCGTCGTCTTCTCCTGAACGCGGCGGTTGTCCGCCGGATTACCCGGCGGCGGCGATATTTCCGCGACGACCGATCCGAATAATGCGGTCGACCTCGGTATTGAACTCGTCGACGGCCTCGATATTCGGCAGGTGGCCGGTCGGCAGGATCACGTAGCGCTCCAGATTGCCCGCCGCCGAGAGGGTGTCGGCGATCTCGCGGGAGTGGATCTCGGGCAGCAGCCGGTCGTGTGAGCCCGCCATGACGGTGGTGGGTACGCACAGGTCCGCGGCGGCGCCGTTGATGTCCAGGTCGATCAGCCCGCGGGCCACGGCGGCGCGCACCGACGGACGGCACGAGCGCACGATGGACAGGCCGAATACCGCCTGGTCGGTGGTGGCCGACGGGGTCAGCAGCCGCGACTTTGCGATCAGATTCACCGCCGGGCCGCCCGGCAGTGGAACCGGGGTGCCGAACAGCGCCAGCGCCATCAGGCGCGGCGCCGGAATCAGATCGTTGAACAGCGGAATCACGGTGGCACGAGCGGAGATTCGGCCCGCCGCGGTGGTGGCCAGCAGGACCGACCTGGCCCGCTGCGCCACCTGCTCCGGGTAGTGCTTGGCCCACGCCTGAATGGTCATGCCGCCCATGCTGTGTCCCACCAGCACCGCGCGCTGCCCGGGACGCAGCACCGCGTCCAGGATGTCGGAGAAGTCGTCGGCCAGCTGCGCATCGCTGAAACCGCGCGTGCCGAGGCCGCTTTCGCCGTGGCCGCGCTGATCGAAGGAGACCACTCGGTAGTCACCGGCGAAGGCGTTGATCTGCGGGTACCAGTACTCCAGGCTGCACGACCAGCCGTGCGCGAAGATCAGCACATCGCGATCGGCCGGGCCGTAGGCGTGCACGCGCAGCTTCGCGCCGTCGCGCGTGGTGACCGGAATGACGTCGGGGGCGATTCGCGGTGCGTTGAACGACTCGGTCGCGTACGTCCGAGCCCGCAGTCTGGCCCGGTACGGGGCGGTCAGCGCGTCGGCCCGGAGGTCGGTCACCGCTTCAGGCAGCTTCACCAGCATGAGCACTCCTTTGTGTCCTACGGCACACTACCCAGCAAGCACTGGCGCTAGCAATAGCAAGCACCCGAATCGTGACACTCGGTCGTATGCGGCCGCGTTCATTGATTACCCGTTCCGCCGCAATGACATTCGTCCGGGAAATCGGCGCGACTGTTACCTACAACACAGTTTGAGCGTGGAATATGCCCGCTCCGACATGCCGAATGCCCGCGCGACACCGTTGTCGCACGGGCATCCGCGCTCCCGCGCGAGCGATCTACGCGCCGACGGCGGCCGGAATCGCGAAGGCAGCCTTGGCAACCCGAGCCAGTTCGGCATTGAACCGCTCGTATGCCTCGACATTGCCGAGATGACCGGTGGGGAGAATGTGGTAGCCGTCGAAAGAGCCCGCCTCACGCAGCATTTCGACAATGCGCTCGGAATGCACGGGCGGGGTCATGAAATCGAACTCGCCCGCGATGACCGTGGTCGGCACGGTGAAGTTCAACGCGCCCCGACCCACGTCGAGGTAGGACAGCAGGGTGCCGAAGCGACCGCGCACGGCCGCCGGGCAGGAGCGCACGATGTTGTGCGAGAACACGGCGATATCGCCGACCGCGGCCAGCGTCATGATCTGACGGCGCAGCACCCAGGGGATCGGCGCGACCGGCGGCAGCGGGAGCGGCGCGCTCAGGGCCAGCAGGCCGATCAGGAAGGGGAGGCGACGGGCCAATTCGGGGCCGAAGCTCGGCACCACCGTGGTCTCGGCGATCAGATCCGCGGACGCGGTATTGGTGAGCAGCACGGCCGCCGCACGGGCGGGCACCTGCTCGGGATGGCGACCGGCCCACGCCTGCATGGTCATACCGCCCAGGCTGTGACCGACCAGGACCGCGCGTTCGCCGGGGCGCAGGGTGGCCTCCAACACCGCCTGCAGGTCGTCGGCCAGCAGGTCGGTGGTGAGCGGGCTGCGGCCGCGCTCACTCTCGCCGTGGCCGCGCACGTCGTAGGCGACCACGCGGTAGTCGCCGGCGAAGGCGTTGATCTGGGGGTTCCAGTATTCGAGGCTGCAGGTCCAGCCGTGCACCAGGACGATGGTGTCGGCGTCGGCGGGACCGTAGACGTGCGCCCGCAACCGGACGCCGTCGCCGGCGGTGACGGTGACGACCTCGTGGGGCGCGGACGGGGTGTTGAGCGCCGCGGTCTCGTAGACCCGGGTCCGCAGGCCCGCCCGGTGGGCGAGCATCAGATCACGGACCCGCCCCGCAAGGTCCGCTGGTGTAGGCAGCTTTGCCCGCATAGGACACTCCTTTGTGTTACTGCTAGATACAGTAACTCCATCGGAGGCCCGCTTGCTAGTGCAAGCACCAAAAAAATTCGGGTGCCAGCAGTCCACACAGGACCGCCGACACCCGGCAATTTCTTCGCGGAGGCCCGCCTCCGCCGCGTCTACCAGCGCGGACCGCGCTGCACCTCATCGACCTTGGGGCGCACATCCGCCAGATACACACCGCTGGCGACGACCGCGATGATCATCAGCAATCCCACGCCGCCCTGCGCCAGCAGCACGAACAGCAGCGCGCCGCACAGAATGCCGACCCACGCGGGCTTGCTCAGCTTGTCGACGGCCGTGAACGCGTCCGGGCGCTGCCGAACCGCGTGGATCAGCGCGAAGAGGGTCATACCGAGCGCACCCAGCCACAGCAGCAGAAAAATCATCCCGGTAATCGAAGTCACCCCACCCATGATACGAGCAACACCGCCACGGCACCGGCCCGAAATCACCGGTCGGACATACCGGATTCGCGCCGCCCCCGAGTGCCGCCCAGAATCAGCCGCTATGAGGATGACCGCCTGGCGAATCGTCGCCTACCCGCTGCTGACCGCGTGTGCGCTGGATCTGGAGCGGCTATCCGCACCGGAACGCCGCATTCGCCGTCGCCCTGGCCATTCCACTGCTGGTCACCATCGGCCTGGACATCACCGCGACGCTCTGGGCACGCCGGATCCTCAGCGAGAGTCGGCCGGATGCGAACCCCGATCCCGAGGTCGAGCCGTGAGCCACACCCGCCGGGCGACGGCACTGAGAACGCCGACGGCGGCCTCCGCGCATCGTCATGTGCGGAGGCCGCCGGAACGGGGTGCCGCTTACTTCTTGGCGGCGGGGGTGGCCTTCTTGGCCGGGGCCTTCTTGGCGGGAGCCTTCTTGGCCGGGGCCTTCTTGGCGGCCGGCGGCGCGGCGGGCTCGTCGGTCACCTTGACGACCTCGGCCTCGACGGTCTCCTCGATCTCCTCGGCCTGCTCGGCCGCGCGGCCCAGCAGCGGGCCGACCTGGTCCTGCACCTTGCCGAGCACATCCTCGGTGCGGGTCACCAGATCGCTGTAGAAGCTCTCGACCTGCTCGAAGCGCTCCTCGAAGGTCGGGTTGGCGCGCAGCCGCTCGACCGTCTCCTCGCCGCGGGCGGCCAGGTCGGCGTACAGGTCGAGGACCTGGTGGTAGTACTGGTCGGCGAGGCGGCGCAGCTCCTCGGCGGTGAGCTTCTCGCGCAGCTCGGCGAGGTCGTCCGGCAGCTCGGAGGGCAGCGAGGACACCCGGGTGCGGATGGTCTCGATCTGCTCCTGCACATCGGCCGGCAGGTTGGCGAAGCGCTCGCGGGCCTCTTCCACGCGGCCGGACACGTCGGTGGCGGCGACCTGCTCGCGCACCTTCTCGACGATGTCCTTGACCTGCGCGTACACGGTGTCACCCGCGCCGACGCCGGCGTACAGCGGCTTGGCTACGGCGGTGGGAAGCTTGGTTTCGGTCATGGTTGTTCGTTCTCCTGGCGTGGCGGAACTTCAGTGATGCGGTGCGGAACCTCGTTGTCCCTGTCTCCCCCGGGAACGCCCCCCTTGTGGTCCGTCGCGTCCCCTCGGTCCTCGTTCGCCGCGTTTTCCCGGCGGAACGATTCGTAGATGTCCAGGAGCACCTGTTTCTGGCGTTCGGTGATCGCCGTCTCGGCCAGCAGGGCATCCCGGACCGGGCTGTGCGGCCTCTGCTCGAGGTACCCGGCCCGCATGTACAAGACCTCCGAGGACACCCGCAGACCTTTCGCGATCTGCGCGAGCACCTCGGCGGACGGGTTGCGCAATCCCCGCTCGATCTGGCTGAGGTACGGATTGCTCACCCCCGCCAGCGCGGCGAGCTGACGCAGGGAGACCTGCGCGGCCTCGCGTTGCGCCCGGATGAAGCCCCCGATGTCGTGCGCCGCGTTGGCTACGCGGCCCTTGGCATCTCCGCCGTCGTCGGACGTCTCCGACGACGGGTCGATGTTCGGGTTGGGAACCTCGGGTTCCTGTGCCATCACTCACCTTCCGGCGGTTGTGGGGTCAATTCTAAGTCAGGGTGCTAGCTCTTGCAAGCACCCCTGCTAGCACCAATTCGGCAAACGCCTGGCCGCCATATCTAGGCATTTGTCCAGTTTTGCCGTCAGCCTTGGAACAGCAGATGCGATATGGAATAAATCGCCAGGCCCGCGAGCGATCCCACCACCGTTCCGTTGATCCGGATGAATTGCAGATCGCGGCCCGCCTGCAATTCGATCTTCCGGCTGGCCTCCTCCGCATCCCAGCGGGCAACCGTGTCACTGACCAGCGTCGCGACCTCCTGGCCGTAGTTGGACACCAGATAGCGGGTGCCCCGCTCGACCCAGCCGTCGACCCGCTCGCTCATACCCGGTTCGTCCACCAGCCGCTGACCCAGCTGCTGCACATTGTCGGCCACCTTGCGCCGCAGGGTGGAGTTCGGATCCTCGGCCGACTCCAGGATCATCCGCTTGGCCGCCCGCCAGGTGGCATGTGCCATACCGGTGATCTCCTCCCGGCCCATCAGTTCCGACTTCACCCGTTCGGCCTTCTTGATCATCGCGTCGTCGAATTGCAGATCGTGTGCGAATTCGGAGAGGAACCGATTCGCCGCCTGCCGCACCTCATGATCCGGCTGCGAGCGCACCTTCCAGGTGAATTCCACCAATTCCCGATAGATCCGCTCGGCCAGCAGCGTGTTGACGAACTTCGGCGCCCAGCCCGGAGCGTCGCGCTCGACGATGCGATCGATGGTCTCCTGACTGCCCAGCGCCCACTGGTGCGCCCGCTCCGCCAGCAGGTCCAGCAGCGGCTGCTGCCGGTTGTCGGCCAGCAGCTCGTCGAGCACCTTGCCGATCGGCGGCCCCCACAGCGGTTCGGCGATGCGCTTGACGATGGTGTGGTCGATGACCTGCTCGACATCCTCGTCGCGCAGCACGCCGATGACCGCCCGCAGAATGGTGGCCGACTCCTCCGCCACCCGTTCGGCATGCTCCGGATTCGCCATCCAGCGGCCCAGGCGCAGCGAGATCTGGGCCGAATTCACCTTCTCCGCCACCACGTCCGGGGACAGGAAGTTGGTGCGCACGAAATCGCCCAGACTCTCGCCGAGCTGATCCTTCTTCTTGCGGATGATGGCGGTGTGCGGAATCGGCAGGCCCAGCGGATGCCGGAACAGCGCCGTCACCGCGAACCAGTCGGCCAGCGCGCCGACCATGCCCGCCTCGGACGCGGCCCGCACGTAACCGACCCAGTCGCCGCCCGCGCCGCGCGATTCGGTCCAGCGGCAGAAGAGATAGATGATCGTCGCCACGGCCAGGAAGGCGGTGGCGACCAATTTCATCCGCCGTAGGTCGCGCGCCTTGCCCTCTTCGTCCATGAGGTCGGCGAAGGCCCCGGTCGGCGCGCTCTTCTTGGCCGGCTCGAGTACCCCGGTGCTGCCGGTGGGTTGCTCCATATGTTCCATTCTGCGGTGTCGCGCCGACTGCGCCCGGCTACCGGGCCGCGCCCGAACCGCGATATCGGGCGCATGCGAGGCTTAAGCTGAAGGGGACCAGCACCGGAACGCGAGCGAGGGAGTCGACGCTGACCACGAAGGAGACCGTGAGCGCCGCCATGGACACCACAGCGCGCCCCGGCCGCGTGGACGGCCGCAAGCGACGCTGGCAGCAGCACAAGATAGATCGACGCGAGGAACTCGTCGACGGGACCCTCGCCGCCATCCGCAAGCGCGGTGGCGATGTGGGCATGGACGAGATCGCCGCCGAGATCGGCGTGTCCAAAACCGTCCTGTACCGATACTTCTCGGACAAGCAGGATCTGACGCGGGCCACCATGGAGCGGTTCATCGAGACCACGCTCATGCCGCGTATCTACGAGGCCATCAGCGACGACCTCGACGAATATCAGCTGGTACGCAATACGCTCGCCGCCTACGTGCACACGGTGGACGCCGACACCGACGTCTACCGCTTCATCATGGGCAACGGGGCCTCCACCGACACCTCCACGCTCGCCGACTTCGAGAAGTTGTTCGCGCAGGTGGTGGCGGCGGTCATCACCGACAAGGCGATCGACCGGGAGGTCGATACGCGCGGGGCGATGCTGTGGGCGTACGTCCTCGTCGGCGGCGTGCAGCTGGCGACGGACTGGTGGGTCACCAACCGCACCATGTCGAGCGAGGAGATGCTCGACTACCTCACCATGATGGCGTGGAGCGCGATCGAGGGCATGATCCGCGCGGGCGGTTCGCGGGAGTGGTTCAACGCCCAGGAGCATGTACTCCCGGATCCGGAAAACCGGGCCTGACGGGCCGATCCGGTTCCTGCCGACCGAACTTTCCACGAAGCGGAAATCCGCACGGCAACAATCCGCACCGGGGTAGTCCGTTCGGCAGAAACACGGTGCTAGGCCGGATCGACGCCCTTTGGTTAGTCTGATCAACGGCGGGCACGAGAGTGCGGGAACAGCCGCCGAGTCGGCACCAACGGGGGCGCCGACACCTTCTGGAGGGTCACCTATGGCGAAAGAGCTGCCCACATCCAGGCTGGCGCGGGGGACGAAGCTCGGTATGGCGGTCGCCGGTAATGCCTTGCGCGCACAGAAGACCCGGCGTTCCATGCGGGGGCGTTCGGAGGCCGTCCGCGCCCGGATGGCCGAGGAGTCCATGATCCGGGCCACCGAACAGATGGTGATGGTGCTGGGCACCATGAAGGGCGTCGCCATGAAACTCGGGCAGATGCTCTCGGTACTCGACCTGGATCTGGTGCCGCCCGAACACCGCGACCGCTTCCAGCGCCGCCTCGCCGTCCTGCGCGACAGTGCGCCCACCGTGAACTTCGATGTCATGCGCGCGGTCATCGAGGAGGACTACGGCAAACCGCTCGACCAGGTCTTCGCCACCTTCGAGCCGGAACCGATCGCCGCCGCCTCCATCGGCCAGGTGTACCGCGCCACCCTGCACGACGGCCGCACCGTGGCGGTGAAGGTCCAGTACCCGGGTATCGACGCCGCGGTGCGCGCGGATCTGAAGAACCTGGCCATGTTTCGCCGCGTCCTGCAGTCGGCCATGCCCTGGGTGACGCCCGCGGTCCTGGACGAGCTGCGACTGAATCTGGAGAGCGAACTCGACTACGTCGCCGAGGCCGATACCCAGCGCGAGATCGCGCGGCTGTTCGCGGGGCATCCGTTCATCTTCGTACCCGACACCATGCCGGAGCTGTCCACCACCCGGGTGCTGGTGAGCGAGTACTTCGCGGGCCGCGGCTTCGACGAGATCCGGCAGCTGCCCGATGCCGAGCGCAATCGCATCGGTGAGATCATCTACCGCTTCTACGTGGGTTCGCTGTTCACCTTCAACGAATTCTGCGGCGATCCGCATCCGGGCAATCTGCTGCTCGGCGATGACGGGCGGGTCGCGTTCCTCGATTTCGGGCTGTTCAACCGGATGGATCCCGAGCACGTCCAGTTCGAGATCACCTGTATCCGCGCCGCCGCCGAGGAGCGCGCCGAGGATCTGCGTGACCTCATGGTGCAGCGTGGCGTCATCGAGTCACCCGAGGAGATCACGCCCGAGGAGTGCCTGGAATACGTGCTGGCGGCCTGCGAGTGGGCGCTCATCGACCAGGAGTTGACCATCACGCCCGAGCTGGCCTCCGGGGCGTTCGTGCTCGCGGTGGATCCGCGGGCCAGTGAGTTCGCGGGGATGAAGCAGCAGAATCTGCCGCCGGAGCACCTGTTCTCGCGGCGCGCGGATTTCCTGACCTTCGGCATGCTCGGGCAGTTGGAGGCCACCAACAACTGGCACCGCATCGCCCGCGAATGGCTCTACGGCGACGAGCCGGTCACCGACCTGGGCAAGGCGCATCACGCCTGGCTGGCGACCCGCCCCGCGCCGGAACCGAAGCCGAAGGCCGCGCCCGCCAAGAAGAAGACCACCCGCAAACGCACCACCACCAAGGCGTGAACCGCCGCATGAGGAGAAGTCAATGGCCGATCGGGAATTCGACCTCGTACTGTTCGGGGCGACCGGCTTCGTGGGGAAACTGACCGCGGAATATCTCACCCAGGCCGCGCCCGCGGGCGCACGCATCGCGCTGGCGGGCCGTTCGGAAGCGAAGCTGGCGGCGGTGCGCGCCGAACTCGGTGCGGCCGCGGCGGACTGGCCGCTGGTGATCGCGGATTCGTCGGATCAGGCGTCGCTGGACGCGCTGGCCGCGCGCACCAAGGTGGTGGTGACCACGGTCGGCCCGTACCTGCGCTACGGTCTGCCGCTGGTCCAGGCGTGCGCCGAGAACGGCACGCACTACGCCGATCTCACCGGTGAGCCGCTGTTCATCCGCGAATGCATCGACCGTTTCGGCGACAAGGCCGCCGAGACCGGCGCGAAGATCGTGAATTCCTGTGGCTACGACTCGATTCCGTCGGATCTGAGCGTGTACCAGCTGTACCGGCGCAGCGTCGCGGACAATACCGGCGAACTGACCGACACCACGCTGGTGGCGTGGCTCAAGGGCGGAATGAGCGGCGGCACCGTGGATTCCGGGCGGGCCATGATGGAGGCCATCGCGGCCGATCCGGCCAAGGCGTCGATCATGTCGCATCCGTATTCGCTCAGCCCGGACAAATCCCTGGACCCCGACGTGGGCCGCCAGACCGATCAGGCGCTGGCCCGGGCGTCGAGCATCGATCCCAGCCTGGACGGCTGGGTGGCGACCTTCGTGATGGCCGCGCACAACACCAAGGTGGTGCGCCGCAGCAACGGCCTGCTCGGCTGGCCGTACGGCAAGAACTTCCGCTACCGCGAGGTCATGAGCGTCGGATCGTCCACCGCCGCACCGCTGGTGGCCGCCGGGGTCGCGGGCGGCATCGTGGCGACCATGGCCGCGGGCGCGATGCTGTCACGTGTCGCGGTGGGCCGCAGGCTGCTCGACCGCATGGTGCCCAAGCCCGGCACCGGTCCGAGCGAAAGCGCCCGCCGCAGTGGGTGGTTCACCATGCGCACCTTCGCGCACACCACCTCCGGGGCGAAATACGTGTGCACCTTCGCCGGTCAGGGCGATCCGGGCTATCAAGCCACCTCGGTCATGCTCGGGCAGTCGGGGCTGGCGCTGGCCTTCGACACACTGCCGGAGATCGCCGGAATCCTCACTCCCGCTTCGGCCATGGGTGACGCGCTCACCGAGCGGCTGCGCGCCGCCGGGATGACCGTCGAGGTCGAGACCGCCTGATCCGGTGGCGCCTCCGCGTGCGGGGGCGCCACCCGCGGGACGACCGCGCTCCCGTCTGCCGCGCGGTATCCAAAATGGATATCCAAAATCGGAATCCATAGTGGGCCAGGTCACATTCGAGCAACTTCCGGATCCACACACCGATTCGGGAGCTCCGGTAGGGTCCCCAGCGGGACACAGGGGTGCTCGCAGAAAGGGGAACGCCCTACATGTCCGCATCGGACGTCGGGAATCGCTCGGCACATCCCGGCTACCAGGGGGAACTCCTGCCGTGAACACCAAATGGCTGCTGACTCCCGAGGAGTTCAGCCTGATCTGGACCCGGGAGACCCGGCAGGACCGCCGCCCCTATCCGCTGCACACCATCCCCACGCCCGAAACCCCGGACACCGCACAGCGTTTGCGGCACCGGTTCCTGCGACGCACCGATCCGGAACTCACGGCCGCCCTCATGCTCTGCGCCCGCTCCGACGCCACCACCGTCACCCTGTTCGGCGAGCGGACCGCGGGCCCGGCCGTCCGCGCCTTCGCCGCGGTGGCGCAGCAGCGCGCCGGAGTGCTGATCGGACTGCCGGACGCCGTGAGCGTCATGGTGTGCCCGGCCGAGCGCCTGGGCCGGGAGCTGGTGGAGGCCGTCGGCTCCGCACCGGCCGGTCGCCTCGCCCCGTTGCGGGAACCCCAGGACGCGGTGCTGCGCGATGCGGGCGGCCATCGCTGCGCCGAACTCGAAACCCGGGGTGACGCAGCCCTCTTCCGCCGCAAACTGAACGAGCCGGTGGACGGGCGCGGTTTCATCACCGTGTCGGTGGACCCGGCCAATCCGCTGTCCCCGCCCACCCGGCACCGCACCTGGCTGGACTTCTCCGACGACGGCCGCTATCTGCTCACCACCGATGCCGACCTGACGCTGACCCCGGTGAACGACGAGGACTTCGCCGCCGCGCTCATGCACATGGCTCGGCTGTGAATCCTCCGGTTCCGGCGACAAGCGGGTGAACGCTTGGCAACGGGGGGATTTCGGCGAGTCCGCCACGCGGGCCCATCCCGCCGTGCTACATCTCAGAGATGGCGAAGTCGACTACCTGGTCTGTTCCGGTGACCAAGGCCCTGCGGGCGAACGGTACGAAGGTCAAGAAATTCGACACCTCGGCCACCCCCGGCTTCAAGGGCGACAAGAAGGCCGGGGAGAAGTTGCTCGCCCAGCGGGCCGTGGTGCTCTCCGATCTCCAGGAACGCCTGTACGCCAACGGCCGATCCGGCGATCAGCGCAGCGTCCTGCTGGTCCTGCAGGGCATGGACACCGCGGGCAAGGGTGGCATCGTCCGGCACGTCATCGGCTCGGTGGATCCGCAGGGCGTCGACCACGCCGCCTTCGGCGTGCCGACCGAGATCGAGCGCAAACACCACTACCTGTGGCGCATTCGCAAGGCGCTGCCCCGCCCCGGCCAGATCGGCGTCTTCGACCGCTCGCACTACGAGGACGTCCTGGTGGTGCGCGTCCACGAACTGGTCCCGCCGGAGGTGTGGGACAAGCGCTATGACGAAATCAACAAATTCGAGCGCAAGGTGGTCGACAGCGGCACCACGATCGTGAAGGTCGCCATGTTCGTCTCGCTCGACGAGCAGAAGAAACGCCTCATGCAGCGCCTCGAACGCACCGACAAGTATTGGAAGTTCAACCCGGCCGATATCGACGAACGTGCGCACTGGCCCGCCTATCAGGAGGCGTACCAGGCCGTTCTGGACAGGACGAACACCGAGTACGCGCCCTGGCATCTGCTGCCCGCCGATCACAAGTGGTATTCGCGCCTGGCCGTCACCGAATTGCTCATCGACGCCCTTCAGGGCCTGAAGCTGGAATGGCCGCCCGCGAACTTCGATATCGAGGAGCAGAAGCGCCGCCTGCTGAAGTCCTGACCCGTCGACGAACAGGAATCTCTCAGGTTCACCCGCCATGATGGCGCTCGATGTGTGTCTGGTCGCGGCCGTCAGCGGTCACGCAAATCTCGCGGTCCCAGCCGTACGATGCAGGCGCAGGGGTCCGAGGCGACAGAAAGGCGTGGTGAACGCACAGGTGGGCAAGCAGGATCTTCGGAAGAACCCGCTCGCGGCGGCGCAGCGGTCCGACCGCAATCGCAAGATCGCCATCCAGGTGGTGGTGGCCGCCGTGCTGGTGGGCCTGGTCGCGGCGATCATCATCGGCATCGCCATGGGCCGGGAGGACAAGGACGAATCCACCGCCTTCAACCCGACGCTCGGCTTCGATTCCAGCCAGGGCGCGGTACCGCCGAACCTCACCCCGGGTGGCGCCATCCGGGTCGGCGACGCCGACGCCAAGGTGAAGGTCCAGGTGGTCGCGGACCCGCAGTGCCCGGCCTGCGCCATGTTCGAGAAGGCCAACGGCGAGGTGCTCGAGCAGGCGGTGACCGACGGTACCGCGGTGGTGGAGTACAACATCATCTCGTTCCTGGACCGGGCCTCCAGCAACCAGTACTCCTCGCGCGCCGCCAATGCGGCGTACGTGGTCGGCACCACCGATCCGTCGAAGTTCCAACAGTTCCTGGCGAAGCTGTTCGCCGCGCAGACGCCCGAGGGCGGCGGCCCCGGCCTCACCGATGATCAGCTGATCGAGATCGCGACCGCGGCCGGGTACACCGATCCCGCTGTGGCGCAGGCCATTCGGGACAACAAGTACGCCGCCTTCGTGAAGGCCGAGACGCAGGCCGTCTTCGACGCGGGCGTCAAGTCCACGCCGTCGGTGTACGTCAACGGCGAGCAGGTGCAGACTCAGCAGGAGCTGATGAGCCAGGGCGGGCTGCGACCGGTGATCGAGGCCGCGGCGAAGTGATCATCACGGCTACGCCCAAGGCCGCCTGGGCGCTGTTGATCGGCGGCCTGGCGGGCTGGATCGCGTCGATCGTGCTGACGGTCGACAAGTTCAAGCTGCTCACCGATCCCGGGTTCAAGCCGCTGTGCAGTATCGACCAGGTGGTGGCCTGTACCACCGTCATCGAATCGGATCAGGCCTCCGCCTTCGGTTTTCCCAACCCGCTCATCGGCATCGTCGGCTTCTCCGTGGTGGTGACGCTGGCGGTGCTCGGCATCGCCGGAATCGGCTTCCCGCGCTGGTTCTGGGGCGGCCTGTGGGTCGGGCTGGTGCTGGGCATGGTGTTCATCGGCTGGCTGATCTTCCAGGCGGCGTACCGGATTCACGCCATGTGCCCGTGGTGCATGGTGGTGTGGGCGGCCACGCCGGTGCTGCTGGCCGTCACCACCGGGCAGCTGTTCGAGCGGTCCCGGGGAGTCCTGCAGATCGTGGTGGAGTGGCGGTGGACAGTGGTCGCCGTCTACTACGCCGTGGTGGTGCTGATCCTGTTCCTCCAGTTCCAGGACTACTGGCTGGATCTGGTCTAGTTCGGCGGCCCGGCGCTCAGCGTCACGTACACCGTGCGCTGTCCGCCGGGGCCGGTCAGATCCAGGCGCACAACGTCATTCGGCTTCCGCACATTGAGGGCGGCGCGCAGCGCCGTGGCCGTGGCGATGCGCTGACCGTCCACGGCGATGATGACCTCCCCTTCGGTGAGGCCCGCCGCGTGGGCGGGGAGGCCGTGGATGGCGAGGTCGATGCGCGCGCCGCCGTCGCGGTCGTCGGTGGTGAGAATGCCGAGGGTGGCGGTCGGTCCGACGTGCACGGTGTCGGTCGGTGTGCCGGAACGGATCTGCCGCACCACGGCCATGGCATCGTCGATGGGCACGGCGTACCCGCTCGGATCCTGGCCGAGCAGCTTCCGCACCTCCCCCGACGCGGCGGTGACCACGCCGACCACCGCCCCGTACCGGTCGACCAGCGCGCCGCCCGACTGCCCCGCGCTCACCGCGCCCGCGATCTCGATCATGCCGGTCAGGTTCTTGCGTGACAGGTCGGCCGCATCCCGGGCCACGATGGTGCTGTCCAGGCCGGTGATGGTGCCGCCCACCGCGGTCGGGGAACCGGTGCCGCCCGCATTGCCGATGGCGAGCACCTCGTCGCCGATCCGCAGCGGGATCGAACTGCCCAGGCGCGCGACCGGCAGCGCGTCCGCGCCGGAGAGTTCCAGCAGGGCGATATCGGCGCTCGAGTCGTAGCCGAGCACGGTGGCCGGGTATTCCGCGCCGGTGCCGGTATCGGTGACCCGCACCCGCTCCGCGCCCTTGATGACGTGATGGCTGGTGAGCACCTGACCGTCCGCGGTGAGCACGATGCCCGATCCGGCGGCCCCGAGCCCGAAGGGCCGCACACTCGCGTTCACATTGACCAGTGCGGGCTCGACCGCCTGCGAGACCACGGTGGCGTCCAACGGCGGCAGCGGCGGACCGAGCAGGCTGTGCTCGACGGCATCGGCGCGGAAGGGCCAGCGGGGCAGCTCCCCCTGGTAGCCGAGCAGCGCGCCGACGGCCAGCACGGCGGCGACCACCAGCGCGAGGAACCGTCCGGCCCCGGTTCGCTCCCGTTCCCGTTCGTGCATGGCCACCCGCCTCCTGTGTGCCCGTGGGCCCGGCGTTTGTACTTCCACTAGTACCAGCACAGGGCACCGGGGTGACATAACAGACGAAAGGTTGGCTCATCGTGGCATGCGGGAGTAGGCATGTACCTATGACCACAGCTGCCGCCTATGCCGTTTCCGCACCGGATGGCCACTTCGAGAAGGTCGCCATCGAACGCCGTGAACTCGGCCCGCACGACGTGCTGATCGATATCGAATACGCGGGCATCTGCCACTCCGATATCCACACCGCCCGGGACGAATGGGGCGGCGCGAAGTATCCGTGCGTGCCCGGCCACGAGATCGCGGGCCATGTCGCGGCGGTCGGCTCGGCCGTGACCAAGTTCCAGGTCGGCGACCGGGTGGGCGTGGGCTGCATGGTGGATTCCTGCGGGAAGTGCGACCCCTGTCTGGCCGGGGAGGAGCAGTACTGCGTCCCCGGCGCGACCATGACCTACAACACGCCCGTGCCGGAGGAGTTCCAGCCGGGCGGGTACACCCTCGGCGGGTACTCCACCCAGATCGTGGTGACCGAGAGCTTCGTGGTGTCGATCCCGGAGGGCATCGGGCTCGATGTGGCCGCGCCGCTGCTGTGCGCGGGCATCACGCTGTTCTCACCGCTGCGGCACTGGAACGCCGGTCCCGGCAAGCGCGTCGCCATCATCGGCATGGGCGGGCTCGGGCATGTCGGGGTGAAGATCGCGGCCGCCATGGGCGCGGAGGTCACCGTGCTCAGCCATTCGCTGAGCAAGGAGGCCGACGGGCGCAAGTTCGGCGCGCACCACTACTACGCCACCAGCGAGAAGCAGACCTTCCGCGACCTGCGCGGCCACTTCGACCTGATCATCAATACGGTGTCGGCCGATCTGCCCATCGACAGCTACCTCAAGCTGCTGCGCCTGGACGGCACGCTGGTGATCCTGGGCCTGCCCGAGAACCCGCTCCAGGTCAAACCGTTCACCATCGCGGGCTACCGGCGCTCGCTGGCGGGCTCCATGATCGGCGGCATCGCGCAGACCCAGGAAATGCTGAACTTCTGCGCCGAGCACGGCATCGGCGCGGAGATCGAGACCATTTCCGCCGACCGGATCGACGAGGCGTACGAGCGGGTCGTCGCCAGCGATGTGCGCTATCGCTTCGTGATCGACACGGCCACCATGTGAGCTCCGCCGAACGGCGGGTGACACGCGGCGGTCCGCGCCGCCGTTGACACCGGTTCACGGCTACGTTGGCCGTTGTGTCCGAGCATGAAGGCGTTTCCGAGCAGGCGGGCCGCGAGTCCGAGAGTGGCGACGAGACCGCGCGCGTCCCCGTCTCCTCCGTGCTGCCGGGGTGGCTGCCGCGGGCGTATCTGCTCGCGGCGGTCACGGTGGCGGCGCTGGTCGTCACCTTCTGGATGTTGCAGCAGCTCAAGGGGCTGCTGACGATTCTGGTCGTCTCGCTGTTCCTGGCCTTCGCCATCGAACCGGCGGTGAACTGGCTGGCGGCGCGTGGCTGGCGGCGCGGACCCGCCACCGGGGTGGTGTTCCTGGGCGTGCTGGTGGTGCTGGTCAGTTTCGTCTGGACGCTGGGCGAACTGGTGGTCGAGCAGGTGTCGTCGCTGGTCGACAATGCGCCGCAGTTCGCCGATGACGCGGTCAACTGGATCAATTCGACCTTCCACACCGACTATTCGGGCACCGATATCCAGCGCAAAGCCGCCGAGATGAGCACCTCGCTGGAGAAGTACGTGGTCGGGCTGGCCGGGGATGTGTGGGGTATCGGCACCACCGCCGTCGGTGTGCTGTTCCAGGCCCTGGGCGTGCTGCTGTTCACCTATTATTTCGCCGCCGACGGGCCGCGGTTCCGCAACGCGGTGTGCTCGCTGCTGCCGCCGCAGAAGCAGCGGCATGTGCTGCGCGCGTGGGATATCGCGGTGGAGAAGACCGGCGGATATCTGTACTCCCGGGCGCTGCTCGCCCTCGCCTCGACGCTCGCGCACTACGCGGCCATGCGGGTGCTCGATCTGCCCTCGGCCTTCGCGCTGGCGCTGTGGGTCGGCGTGGTGTCCCAGTTCATTCCGACGGTGGGCACCTACCTGGCGGGTGCGCTGCCGGTGATCGTCGCCCTGGCGCAGAGTCCGCGCACGGCGCTGTGGATACTGCTGTTCATCGTGCTGTACCAGCAGTTCGAGAACTATGTGCTGCAACCGCGGATCACGGCGACCACGCTGGACATGCATCCGGCGGTGGCCTTCGGGGCGGTGCTGGCGGGCGCGGCCCTGTTCGGCGCGACCGGGGCGCTGCTGGCGATTCCGGTGACGGCGACGGCGCAGGCGTTCATCGGCGCGTATATCCGCCGGTACGAGGTGAACGAGCCGACGGATTCACTGAAAACCGGTGGTGCGCAGCGCAAACCGTGGCGGGAACGGCTACGGCGGCCGCATCCGGCTCCCGCGCGGAAGGACTGAGCGCGAATGTCGGCACGGATACACAAGCAGCGTTCAGACGCCGACAGACCCGAGCGCCGTTTCCCCGGAACATGGTGTGCACCGACGGAAGCCACCTCCGGCACCGTCACCGACGAAACGGAGCACCCGATGTCCCTGACCGCCAAGCGCATCGCCATCGCCCTCGCCACCACCGCCGCCGCCCTCACCTCGACCGCGGGCATCGCCGCCGCCGACCACGGCGACCGCAACGACCGCGGCTACCACTACTACTGCGACCGGGACAGCCGCGGTTACGACCGCGACTACTGCTGGAAGCACTACGGCGAGTGGGGCCACGACCACAAGCACAACGGCGGCTACTGAGCCCGGGCATGCGCCCGCACCCGGCCGGACCGACGGTCCCGGCGACGGCCGCTCCGGCGGCGCGAACGGCGGTGCGGCGGTAGCGAACCCGGCGGCAACGCGGCCGCCGGTCGCTCAGCGTCGAGCACCTCGCTACTGCTTGCCCGCCTGTTCGCGCAGCGCCTTCTTGGCCGCCTCCTGCGCCGTATCGACCTGCGACGCGTACTTGCCGCCGGTTTTCTGGTCGATCACATCCCCCGCCTTGTCCACCACCGGCTCCAGCTTGTCGGCATGCTGCGCCGCCAGATCGGCGGCCTTCCCCGCGGCATCCTTCAAATTGTCGAACAGTCCCATGTCGCCTCCTACCTCGAAAACGTGCCAGAGCAGGCTAACCCGCGCACGCCGCCGCAGCGCGCACCTCGCTGCACCTCGCAACGGTGACCTTGACCTCGAGTGCACTCGAGCTTCTAGGTTCGCACCCGCGGGCGGAGGCTGTGTCGACGCGACCCCGCACGGCACAAGCAAGCGGCGCACGGACGAAAGTCCGTGCGCCGCTCGGCTGTCCGTGCCTACGCGGATTTCTCCGCGGCGGCCGCCTCCGCGCGGCGGCGGACGCGGCGGGCCGCGGCGACCAGGTTGCGCAGGGAGGGGTCCAGTTGCCAGTGGTGGCGGGTTTTCAGGCCGCCGTCCGGATTGGCCCAGAGGCGCTGGGGTGTCACGGCTTCCGCGGCGGCGGAGAGCAGTTCGTCCAGCTCGTCGATATCGGGGATGCGGGCGGAACGGCTTTCGTAAACGCCGGGGCCGACGCCGTGGGACAGGCCCACGCCCTCGGCGCAGTCCTCCTTGAGCGCGTTGAGCACCCATTCGATGGAGCGGGTGGCCACGATGGCGGTGACGTCGGCGTCGAGTTCGTCGATGGCCGCGACCACGTCCTCACGGCTGGAATAGCCGATGTGAGTGTGGATCTGGGTTTCCGGCTGGACGCCGGAGGTGGCCAGCTTGAACGCGCCGACCGCCCAGCGCAGGTACTCGGGGCGACCCTTCGGGCGCAGCGGCAGCAGTTCGCGGATGGACGGCTCGTCCACCTGGATGATGGCGATCCCGGCCTTCTCCAGATCCACGACCTCGTCCCGGATGGCGAGCGCCACCTGGTCCGCCGTCTCGTACAGCGGCTGGTCCTGGCGCACGAACGAACGCGCCAGCATGGTGACCGGGCCGGTGACCATGCCCTTGACCGGCTTGTCGGTGAGCGACTGCGCGTAGCTGATCCACTCCACCGACATGGGCTTCGGCCGCGCCACATCGCCGTACAGGATCGGCGGTCGCACGCAGCGCGATCCGTACACCTGCACCCAGCCGAAGTGGGTGGTGGCGAAGCCGTCGAGCAGCTCCGCGAAGTACTGGATCATGTCGTTGCGCTCGTGCTCACCGTGCACCAGCACGTCGAGCCCGATGTCCTCCTGCAACCGGATGGTGGACTCGATCTCGGCCTCGATGCGCTTGCGGTACTCCTCGTAGGACAGTCGCCCCTGGCCGAGGTCGTAGCGCGCCTGGCGAATCGCGTTGGTCTGCGGGAAGGACCCCAGTGTGGTGGCGGGCACCAGCGGCAGCTTCAGCCGCTCCTGCTGGGCCACGCGGCGGATCTCGTACGGCTCGCGCTCGCGCATATCCGGGGTGATGTTGTAGACCCGGTGCCGCACCGCGTGCTTCTGCTTGAAGTGCACCTCGCGCGGACGCTTACGCCACTTCTCCGACGGGCCCTCAGTAAGCGCCTTGGCCAGCGAAACCACTTCCAGCACCTTCTGTTTCGCGAAGGCCAGGCGCTCGGCCACATGCTCTTCCAGCTCGTATTCCACGAGCAGGTCGTAGGGCACGTGCAGCAGCGTGGTGCCGGTGGAGACCACCAGATCCGGGCACACCTTGGAGATGGCGTTGAGGTATTCCAGCGTCACGTAGCGGTCGGCGCGCCACACATTGGTGCCGCTGATGACGCCCGCGTACAGCCGCTTGCGTTGAATGCCGGGGATTTTCGCGAGTTCGTCGGGCGTGATCCGATAGCTGGCCAGATCGAGGCCGATGGCCTCCACCTTGGTGCGCGCCAGAATCTCCAGCGCTTCCCCGAAATCGCCGTACTGTCCGGTCACCAGCAGCCGCGGCCGCAGCGGCGCCTTGGACAACCGCTCATAGGTCTTCTCGAACAGTTCCAGCGTGGACGGCGAGCGCTCGCTGGTGAAGCACGGCTCGTCGAGCTGCACGCAGGTCGCGCCGCGTTTGGCGAGCACCTCGAACAGTTCCTCGTACACCGGCAGCAGCCGGTCCAGCAGCTCCAGCTTGTCGAATTCGGTCTCGCCGGGCACATGTCCGGTCTTGGACAGCAGCAGCAGCGACAGCGGGCCGAGCACGACCGGCCGCAGTTCGATGCCGTGCTCCTTGGCGCGGTCGAATTCGTCGAGCAGCGCCTCGGGGTGCAGCGAGAACCGGGTGTCGGCGTCGAGTTCGGGCTGCCGGTAGTGGTACTGGGTGTTGAGCAGGCGCACCAGTTCCAGCGGCGGCAGGTCGGGGCGGCCGCGCGCCATCAGGAAGTAGAAGTCGAGCGGGTGCAGTTCCTCGCGATACGCCTCGAACCGCTTCGGCACCGCGCCGAACAGCAGCGCGTTGTCGAGGATGTGGTCGTAGTAGGAGAAGGTGTTGCCGGGGACCTGGGTGAGTCCGGTGGCGGCCAGCTCGAGGAACTGGCTCTCCTGGATCTCCCGCCCGACCGCGAGCAGCTCGTCGCGGGACGATGTGCCGTGCCAGTACGACTCCAAGGCCCGCTTGAGCTCCCGGTGCGGCCCGATACGCGGGTAACCCAGAATGCTGGATCCGAAGCCGTCGGTGACATTCACCATGAGCGGGACACTCCTTCCAAGCTGCGGTCCGAAACGACCTCTTTGCAGCTTATGCCCGGTGACAGGTGACGCCGCCACAAACTGTGACGGCGTACTCGTGGAAAGGGTGACGCCGGGCGCTCACGCACCGGGTCGATGCGTGAGCGCGAGCGCCGATCACGTTCTAGCTCAGCGGTTGTTGTACTGGTAGAAACCCGCCCCGGCCTTCTTGCCGAGCAGCCCGGCCTCGACCATGCGCATGAGCAGCGGGGGCGCGCTGTAGAGCGGCTCCTTGAACTCGGCGTACATGGAGTCGGCGATCGACTTCACGGTGTCGAGCCCGACCAGGTCGGTCAGTGCCAGCGGCCCCATCGGGTGGGCGCAGCCGAGCACCATGGCCTTGTCGACGTCTTCCTTGGTGGCGAAACCGGATTCGACCATGCGGATGGCCGAGAGCAGGTACGGCACCAGCAGCGCGTTCACCACGAAGCCGGAGCGGTCGGCGGAGCGCACGACCTGCTTGCCGAGCACGTCGGAGGCGAACGCCTCGGCGCGCTGGGAGACCGATTCGCTGGTCTTGAGGGTGGTGACGAGTTCGACGAGCGGCAGCACCGGCACCGGGTTGAAGAAGTGCATGCCCACGACCCGCTCGGGGTTGTTGGTGGCCACGGCGATCTTCATGATCGGGATGGAGGAGGTGTTGGAGGCCAGCACCGCGTTGGGGTCGGTCACGACCTTGTCCAGTTCGGCGAAGATGGCGGTCTTCACGTCCTCGTTCTCCAGCACGGCCTCGACCACCAGCTGGCGATCGGCGAAGTCGCCGAGGTCGGAGGTGAAGCGCAGGCGCCAGGCGGCCTGCTCGCGCTCCCGCTCGGTGATCTTGCCGCTGGAGACGCCGCGATCCAGGGACCGCAGGATGCGGGCGCGACCCGCGGCGGCCAGCTCTCGGGTCTGTTCGAACACGAGCACATCGACGTGTGCCCGGGCACAGACCTCCGCGATGCCCGCGCCCATCTGTCCGGCGCCGATGACTCCGACGCGCTGAATCTTCTCGCTGCTCACGTCCCGCTCCGTTCCGCCTCCCCGCAATAGCTGCGGGCGGCTGATTGCCGCTGTGTGAAGGCGTCGGACTGATATGACCCTGCGCCTTCTTAAGGTCTTTCGATATCCAGTTATAGGAAACGCCCTCCCCGCCGGGGCTGTCGACGGGAAGGGCGGAGAACTCCGTCGGGGGGATCAGGCGATCCCCCCGACGGGTTCGGTGTCCCCGGGAGCGGTCGAAGGTGTGATGCGACGGCCGTCCCGAGGCGTGTCCTCAGACGGGAGTTCTCAGTGGAACTGGCCCTCTTCGGTGGAGCCCTTCAGCGCCGCGGTGGAGGTGTTGGGGTCCACGGTGGTGGCGATGGTGTCGAAGTAGCCGGCACCGACCTCACGCTGGTGCTTGATGGCGGTGAAGCCACGCTCGGCGGCGGCCTTGAACTCGCGCTCCTGCAGGTCGACGAAGGAGGTCATGCCTTCGCGGGCGTAACCGTAGGCCAGGTCGAACATGCCGTAGTTGAGCGAGTGGAAGCCGGCCAGGGTGATGAACTGGAACTTGAAGCCCATGGCGCCCAGCTCACGCTGGAACTTCGCGATGGTCGCGTCGTCCAGGTGCGCCTTCCAGTTGAAGGACGGCGAGCAGTTGTAGGCCAGCAGCTGGTCCGGGAACTCGCTGCGGACGGCCTCGGCGAACTTGCGGGCGACCTCGAGGTCCGGGATGCCGGTCTCCATCCAGATCAGGTCCGCGTAGGGGGCGTAGGCCTTGGCACGCGCGATGCAGGGCTCGATGCCGTTCTTCACGCCGAAGAAGCCCTCGGCGGTGCGGGTGCCGTCCAGGAACTCGCGGTCGCGCTCGTCCACATCGGAGGTGATGAGGGTGGCGGCCTCGGCATCGGTGCGGGCGATGATCACCGACGGCACGTCGGCGACGTCGGCGGCCAGACGCGCGGAGGTCAGGGTGCGGATGTGCTGCTGGGTGGGGATAAGCACCTTGCCGCCCAGGTGGCCGCACTTCTTCTCGGAGGCCAGCTGGTCCTCCCAGTGCACGCCGGCGGCGCCGGCGGCGATCATGGCCTTCTGCAGCTCGTAGGCGTTCAGCGCGCCACCGAAGCCGGCCTCGGCGTCGGCGACGATCGGGGCCAGCCAGTTGGCGACGGAGGTGTCACCCTCGACCTTGGCGATCTCGTCGGCGCGCAGCAGCGCGTTGTTGATGCGGCGGACGACGGACGGCACCGAGTTGGCCGGGTACAGCGACTGGTCCGGGTAGGTGTGGCCGGAGAGGTTCGCGTCACCGGCGACCTGCCAACCGGACAGGTAGATGGCCTTCAGGCCGGCACGGACCTGCTGCACCGCCTGGTTACCGGTGAGGGCGCCCAGGGAGTTGATGTAGTCCTCGTTGTTGACGAGATCCCAGAGGATCTCGGCGCCGCGACGGGCGAGGGTGTGCTCCTCGACAACGGTGCCCTGCAGCTTCACAACCTGCTCGGCGGTGTAGTTGCGGGTGATGCCCTTCCAGCGGGGGTTGGTGTCCCAGTCCTTCTGGATCTCTTCGGCGGTCTTCGGAGTGCCGACAGTCGACATCTGTGACTCCACTTCCTGATTCGGTCTCGGGTGCCCCCTGAAGAGTTCGAACTCTCGCGGTGTCCGAACTCTGCTGGAGCGGCAATTTGCAGGCTTGCAAGTCCTGCGGTGGTTACTTCCACACGATGGCACAGGAAAAAATTGCCGTCTACCTGTTGCTAATGCGAATCTCAGCTAGCTTCCGATCATAGTTTGCTAACTCTGCGAAATTTGCGTGCGAATTGCCGCACCCCATCCTACTTGCCGGTAGCCCTGACGTGCGGTTTTGCATAACGCCCGTACTGTTTCGGTGATTCGGGCCACCGACACCCGACACGCCCGACCGCGGGTTCATGTGAGCACGTTCACACCGAAAACCGCGGCGGACGGGTGTGGGGGCAGCCACTTTCCCGGCCTGTCCCGCTGACACGCGCCCAGTCTCAACCCGGCGGCACGACGCCGGTCGTCGCCGGACAGAACGGATAGCAGTCGGCCGTCACCGGCGGGCTGCCCGAGGTGTCGGGAAGCGGTCCGGTACCGGCGGCACCGCAGTTCCCGACGACCACCAGCAGTACCAGGACCGCGAAGCCCACCACCGCGACGAACAATCCGGTGAACCAGGCCGCGTTGGTGCGCGGCAGCGGGAACAGCATCGGCCCGAATCCCAGCAGCATCACCGGCTGACCTCCTCGCGCGCGCGGCCGTGGCGGCAGATCCGATCGGGCGCCGTCGCGGCGCGCCCACCGGAGCAGGCCGCACCGGGCCGCAGGGGCTTCGGTTCGCCGTCGCCGACGCGCAAAGCCAGCAGGCACATGACATCGGTGACGGTGAGGCCCAGCATTCCGGCGTGCAGCGCCGCTATCTCGCCGTCGAATTCGCCGCCGGGGCGCAGCAGACCCATGAGGATCATCTCGGCCAGCACCACACCGGCGATGGCCTGTTCCCGGGTCAGCCGCCGCGAGGTCGGCAGGTACGACAGCACCCACCGGCCGCGCTGCGGTTCCGGCACGTCGACCCGGAACGCGACCTCGTGTGCCACATCGCTGGTGATCAGCCAATCCGAAGCGGTAATCGCCATCGACCCATCCCTTCTCGCTCGACCCGTCCCGCTCGGGGTCCGGATCCGGTGATGGCTCAATGGTCGCTAGCTGGAACCGCATGGTGAATCTCAGCGATCGGCCGGATTTCTTGGCGGTGGACAGGCCCTTGACCAGGTGAAATTTCAGCGGTACCAAGGAAATATTCACAATGGTCGACCGCACTTCTCGTGCGGCGGCCGCTCGGGGAGGCACACCGTGTCACGAAACGGTGATTCCGACGACTACGGGGCGGAAACACGAAAGCGCCTGCGCGGCATTCTACTCGGTACCGGCCTGGCCGAACACCAGGTGGTGGAACCGCTCGCGGCGGAATTGCAGCGCAACGGCTGCCGCCCGCGCAAGGCGTGGCGGCTGGCCAACGGATACACCCTGGAAACCGCCGCGCGCGAATACAACCGGAGCACTGGAGACGACCGGGCGGCGATGACCGCCGCCCGCATCTCGGAATTCGAGTCCTGGCCCAGGAGCCGCGGGAACGGGCGCGAACGGCCGCGGCCCACGGTGGCGACCCTGAAGGTGCTGGCCACCGTCTACCGGACCAGCTGGGAGCAGCTGGTGGATGTGGCGGATCTGGCGAAGATGCCGGGGCGTGACATCACCGTCTACCGGGATGCGGTGGCCCGGCGCTGCACCGCGCCGCCAGTCCTGGACGACCACGGATTGCCCACGGACATAGTGCCTTTCATCGGCCGTCACGATCAGCGCGCGGAACTGCACCGGCGGGTGCGCGAGCATGCGGGCGGGCGCGGACCGGGGGTGCACGTGGTGAGCGGCCTGGCGGGAGTGGGCAAGACGGCCCTGGCCCGCTACCTGATCGAGGAGTATCGGGATCGCTACCCGGACGGCTGGGTCTGGGAGGATCTGCGCGGACACTCCGACGGCCGCACCCCGCGCACACCGGCGGGCGTACTCGAACAGCTGCTGCTGCGGCTCGGAGTCCCGCCCGAAACCATCGAGAACGATGCGGCCCGCCGCGCCGAACGCTGGCGGGCCGAGATGCGCGGGCGCCGCATGCTCATAGTCTTCGACAATGCGTTGGACAGCAAGCAGGTTCGCGATCTGCTGCCGCACGCCCCCGGCAGCTTCGTACTGATCACCAGCCGCCACAAGCTGACCGGACTGTCGGGTGCGGCCCCGCTGCAACTGGATGCCATGGGCACCGCCGAGGCCGAGGAACTGCTGGTGCGGCTCAGCCATCTGCCGCCCGGCTACGACGTGGGGGCGGTGCGCCGCATTCTGGAGACGGCCGGGCGGCTGCCCCTGGCGATCCGCCTGGTCGCCGGGCAGATCGCCCATCACGGGCCGGAGATGCTCGCCGCCGCCGACCGGGACTTCCAGCAGCTGACCGACCGGGTACAGCACGCGCCGATCGGGACGCCGTCGGAGGAATCACCGGCCGCGCCCATCCTGGACTTCTTCGCCGCCGAGGGCGAATCCCTCGCCGCCGCATTCGAATTGTCCTACCAGCGACTGTGGGAGCCGGAACTGCGCCGCGCGGTCCGGCTGCTCGGGCTGTTCCCCGGTTCGGAGATCACCGCGGAGACGCTGGCGCCCATGGCGGATGTGCCGCCGCTGGCCGCGAATGCGTTGATACGCCGCATCTTCGAGGTCGGGCTGTTGGATCCGGCGGTGAACGGCCCCTCCGGGCAGCGGTACCGGATCCACGATGTCACCCGGCTGTTCGCGCGCAAGCAGGCCGACCAGGAGGATCTGCCGAGTGAGCGCGCCGCCGCCATCGGGCGACTGGTGCGGTACTGCCTGACCATTGCCCGGCGGGTGGGCGCGCCCCGCCCCTTCGACCTGGCGGGCAGCTTCCCGAATGTGCCGGGCCCCGGCCCCTCCGATGCGGTCGACCGGGCCCGGGAGTGGCTGACCGCGGAGAAGGAGGTGCTGCTCGGCTGCATCCGGGTGGCCGGTCCGACGGCGGAGGCCGGGGAGCTGGCCCGCCTGCTGGCCTCGCATCTGTCCGGGCTCGGGCACTGGTCGGACGCGCGGTGGCTGTTCGTGCGGGCGCTGGATGTGGCCCGCGGCGACGGGGACGCCACGGCGGAATGCGATGTGCTCTACGGGCTGGGCACGGTGCACCGGCTGGCCTGTGACTACGAGACGGCCTCCAAGTGTTTCCAGGAGGCGCACGCCATCGCCGCCCGCATCGACGACCCGCTGCGGATGGCATCGGGGCTGTGGGGCTATGCCGAGGTCACCAGGCATATCGGGGATTACGACCGGGCGCGGCACGCCTACGCGGACGCGCTCGGCATCGCGCGGCAGTTGCAGAACCTCGAATTCGAGGGCGATTCGCTGCGTGGGCTCGGACATATCGAACGCATGGGCGGCGATCCGGCGGCGGCGCGGCACTACTACGAGGCGGCCCTGGACATCGCCGCGCAGATCGACGACGACTACAGCCGGGGCTGGACGCTGTGGGGACTGGGCAATGTGATTCGCATGGAGGGCGATTTCACCACCGCCCGTGCGCATTTCGAGCAGTCGCACGAGATCGGCGGCGAACTGGACGATGCCCTGCTGGTGGCGGACGCCCTGCGCGGGCTGGGGCACACCGAGCGCGATCTCGGGGATCTCGATGCGGCACAGGGCTTCTACTCGGATTCCCTGGATGTGGCGCGGCGCAGCGGCGATCCGCACGGTGAGGCCGACGCCTGGCGGGCCCTGGGCGGGATCGCGGCCGGCTCCGGTCGGCGGCATCGTCCCCGCGCCTGCGAATTCCTGCGCAGATCCCTGGCGCTGTACGAGAGCATGGGGGTGAAGGCGCTGGCCGAGCAGGTGCGGGCGGATATGCGCCGACTCGACTGCGACAGCCACGCCTAGCCGCGTCGCCGATGCGCCACCGAGCGGTCGCCGCCCGCCGCCTCAGCTGCCCCGGTAGGTCGAATAGGCGAAGGGCGAGAGCAGGATCGGCACGTGGTAGTGGCGTTCCTCCGCAATGGTGAAGGTGATGGTCACCTCCGGGTAGAAGCTGTCCACCGCCTGGGCGGCGAAGTATTCGCCGGTCTCGAACCGCAGCCGGTAGGTGCCTGTGCCGAGCGTGCCGCCGAGTCCTTTGATCCGGCCGTCGGCGTCGGTGGTGTCGGCGGCCGATTCGGCGCCGGCGGCGTCGAACAGGGTCACCCGCACTCCGGTGGCGGGGCGGCCGCGCACCGCGTCCAGCACATGGGTGCTCAGCGTCGCCGCGGCGGCCGGGGCGGCGTGCTGTCGGCCGGTGTCCACCAGGTGGCGCAGACGGAGGCGGTTGATCTCGGCGAGTTGTTCGCGCACGATGCGACGTTCGGTCGGTGGGTCGTTGGCCAGGCGCTCGGTGAGGATGTTCAGCAGTTCCGCGGGGGTGCGGCCGCTGGCGCGCACCAGGTAGACGTGCCCGAACCTGTCCTCGTAGGCGCGGTTGCCCGCGACGATGGCGGCGCGGACGCGGTCGTCGGCCCCGGCCATGCCCGCCTGTTCGCGGGCCGAGGCGGCGTTGTCAGGGCGGTCACCGATGCGGGGGTGTCCGGCGAGGGCCCGGTCGATCTCGTCCTCCGGCAGTTCCGCCAGCGCGGCATCGGCGGCGCGCAGCAGCTCGTCGAGGGTGGCGAACGGCCTGCGCTCCGCCACCCGCGCGGCCCATCGGGGCGACGCGCACACCGTCAGCAACAGTTCCGTGGCCGCTGTCTCGTCGAGTGCGGCGAATTCCTCGAGGCCGATCGCGTTCTCCGTCATCGCCCTCCAGCATCGGCCACGCGCCGCCCGGTCGCCAGTCGGGCGGCGGCCGCGCCCGTCGCGCGTTACCGTCGGCGGCATGAATCGCGGACGGTGCGACGGCATCCTGCTGGCAGCCGGTGCCGGTACCCGCTACGGCATGCCGAAAGTCCTGGCCGAGAACGGCGCGTGGCTGCGCAGCGCGGTCCATGCCCTGCACACGGGCGGCTGCGAGCGGGTGTACGTGGTCCTCGGCGCGACCGGACCGCCGCACCGCGCCCTCGACGGCCCCGATGACACGTCCCTTCCTCGATGGCAGATCTCGCAAACGCACGGCATCCTCATCCCCGCCGCCGCCCAGCCGGTGTGGGCGAGCGATTGGGCGACGGGTATGAGCGCCTCACTCCGCGCGGGTCTGGCCGCCGTCGTCGCACACCCCTCCGGAGCGCGGGCGCGAACCCGGCGAGTCGGCGACCTGCCCGAGTTCGTGGCGATCATGCCGGTGGATACGCCGGATGTCGGGCCGGAGGTGGTGGCTCGGGTGATCGCCGCCGCGCGGGGGGCCGCGAGCGGGTTGGCGCGGGCGGTGTTCGACGGGCGGCCGGGCCATCCCGTGGTGATCGGTCGGGGTCATTGGGCGGGCGTGACTGTGGCGTTGACCGGAAAATCGGGCGCGGCCTCTTATTTACGCGAACGAGCCGATATGGTGTGCGTCACGTGTGGCGATGTGGCGACGGGGTGGGACCACGACTATCCCCGGCACGCACACACGCCGAGTGGGAGCTGATGATGCGGGATATCGTCGAGGATCTGTTGCGCGTGTGGCACAGCGGCCGCACCGCCGGATTGGCCACCCTGGTGCGCGCGGTGGGATCGACGCCACTGCCGGTCGGTTCGGCCATGATGGTCGACGCGGAGGGCCGGGCGTTCGGATCGGTGTCGGCGGGCTGCGCCGAGGCCGAGGTGTACCAGGCCGCCGTGGAGGCGGCGGGGACCGGACGCCGGGCCATGCACCGTTTCGGCCCCGCCACCGGCATGGACTGCGGCGGCACCATGGATGTGTTCGCGGAGCCGTTCTCGCGCACCCACTTTCCCGAGTTTCCGACGGTGGCCGCCGATATCGCGGCGCAGCGCCAGGTCACCGTGTTCACGGTGGTGTGGCATTCGGACCCGGATGTGATCGGTCAGCATCTGGTGACCGACCGCAAGCACGGCACCGAACTGGTCTCCCTGCCCGACTCCGATGTGTTCGTCTCCTCCTTCACCCGGCCGCCGCGCCTGATCCTGGTGGGGGCCAACGCTTTCGCCGCCGCCCTGGCGACGCAGGCGCGCCTCGTGGGCTACCGCGTGACGCTCTGCGACGCCCGCCCCACCTTCGCCAGCCCCGAGGCGTACCCGCAGTGCGAGGTGGTGGTCGACTGGCCGCACCGCTATCTCAACGCCCAATCCGCGGCGGGCGAGATCGACGGCAGCACAGCGATAGTCGTGCTGTCCCACGATGCCAAGTTCGAGATCCCACTGCTCACAGTGGCACTGCGACTACCCGAACTCGGTTACCTGGCCGCCGTGGGTTCCCGCCAGGTCCACGCTCGCCGCCTGGAGGCGCTCCAGGCCGGCGGCTTCGACGCCGCCACGCTGTCCCGCCTGCACGCCCCCGCGGGCCTGGATCTGGGCGGCCGCACCGCACCCGAAGCCGCCCTCGCCATCACCGCCGAGCTCCTCGCCGCGCGCAACGGAACCTCCGCGGCCCCCCTGTCCGTCCGCACCGGCCCGATCCATTCCGCCACCGCCGCCGAGGCGCGCGCCGGGGCACGCGGGAACGAAAGCCATTCCCTCACTTGAGGTCCGGCTGCTCCGCATAGACCTCCGCCAGCACCGACATGTCGAACAGGCGATCCGCCTCGATATCGATCCCGGATTTGCCCAGCGCGGCGATATTCCGCTCGATCAGATCGTCGGTCATGGTGAACAGCCCGTTGGCCGCGGTGTCGGCGGACACCACCAGGTCGTTCTGGGCGATGGCCTCCTCGGTCTGCTCCGTCAGGTCGAGTTGCAGGTCCTTGCCGTAGACCTCGACGGCGAGCCGGGCTCCTTCCGCCGGGTCGGCGACGGCGTCGCGCCAGCCCTTGATCTCGGCGGCGAGGAACGCCTTCAGCTTCTCGCGCTCGTTGTCGATGGTTTCCTGGGTCAGCGGCGTCGGATCGAACTGCGCGGGCACGATGGTCACGTCGTCGGGGCGCATCCCGTTGGCCGTCAGCAGCGCGGCGAAGATGAGCTGGTTGGTGTCCTGCACGCCGATCCGACGGCCCTTCATGTCCTGTGGTGATGCGATGGGGCTGCCCGCCGCGCTCACGATGCAGAACGGATTCTTCTGATACGTCGCGCCGACGATTTTGGCGGGTAGACCTTCCAGCACGGCGGGCGCGGTGGTCTGCGGCGCGGACATGCCGAGCCAGATCTTGCCGGTGCCCAATCCCGCCTCCACGGAGGTGCTGGCCGCGCCACCGGCCACCAGATTCACCGAGCCGAATCCCGCCTCCCGGAAATACCCTTTCGAGTCGGCGAAGTATTCACCGGCGAATTCGATGTTCTTGATCCAGGACAGCTGAATGGCGACGGTGCCGTATTTCGATCCGTCGGGTGTGGTCCCGTTGGCGGGTCCGGCGGCGTCGTCACCGCAGGCGGCGAGCAGCCCCGCGCCGCCCAGCGCGGCACCGGTGAGGGCGCTGTACCGCAGAAACGAGCGGCGATTCAGCATGGGCAGTGCGGTGGCCGGAACCGGCCGGGTCACGCGAGTCATACGCGAAATGTAGGGGCCTTCGATTTCCGATTTTTTGCTGTCGCGGCACGGAATGTGTGCGCCGCGTTAACTCGTGTATCGATCGCCTCCGGCGTCCGGAGCGAAACGGGCCAACACGAGGTTCTCCAGCACGCCGACCACCGCGTAGACGAAGACGGATACCAGCGTCACCACCACGATGGAGGCCCACAGCCGGTTGTACTGGAAGGTGGGTATGGCGCGAATCAGGCTGGCGCCCAGCCCGGTCCCGCTCCCCAGCCATTCGCCGAGCAGCGCACCGATGAGCGCACCCGGCACCGCCACCCGGGCGGCCGCGAAGACCGAGGGCAGCGCCGCCGGTATCGCCACCGTGCGCAGGGCCGTCCAGCGGGAACCGCCGTACGCCTCGACCAGCTCCATGGCCTGGCGCGGCGCGGAACGCAACCCGGTCATCATCATGACCAGCGCCGGGAAGAAGACGACGATGGCGGCCAGTACGGTCACCCCTAGCAGTCCGCGCCCGAAGACCAGCACGATGATCGGTGTGAGAGCCACCAGCGGGACCGACCGCAGCAGCATGGCCACCGGCAGGAACGCCTGCGCCGCCGCGGGCACGGTGACGAACAGCGCCGCCACCACCAGTGCCGAGCCGAGCCCGGCGAGGAACCCGATTCCCGCGTCCCGCAGCGTGATACGCAGATCCGCGAGAATGGCGTCGCGGGCGCTCGGCGCGGTCGGCCCGCTCACCAGATAGGTCCACACCTCGGTCGGCGACTTGCCCACCAGCCCGACCTGCGGGAACAGCGCCAAGAAGGCGTACCACAGCGCCACCAGCAGGACCAGCGAGACCACCAGGGGCGCAAGGAATCCCACCACCTGCCGCAGGGCGGCGCGGGTGCGGGGCGCGTCCGTACGCGCCGGCGCCGGCACGGTGCTCATCGCGCCTCCGCCCGTGTCCACGGCACGGCGAAGCGCGCGACCAGCGCCACCACCGCGTATCCCACGCCCGCCAGCGCGGCGGCGGCGATGGCCATCCCCCAGGTGCGCGGCACGTTGTAGGCGTTCTGCGCGGCGGTCAGCGCGACGCCGATGCCGCTGTCCACCCCGCCCAGGTACTCCCCGATGATGGCCCCCAGCACGGCCGACGGCGCGGCGATCCGCAAGGCCGCGAAGGTGCTCGGCAGGGCGGCGACCAGGCGTACCCGGCGCAGCTGCTGCCAGCGGCCACCGCCGTAGGCGCGCACCAGGTCCAGGCTGGCGCCGTCGGCGGAGCGCAGCCCGGCGACGGTGCCGACCATGGTGGTGAAGAAGCAGTACATGGCGGCCAGGAAGACCGTCGGGGTGCGCCCGCCGAAGACCACCAGAATGATCGGGCCGAGCGCCAGCAGCGGGGTGCAGTAGCTCAGGATGGCCAGCTGGGTGGCGAGCATTTCGATGGGCGGGACGAGAATGACGAGCACGGCCAGGATGATCGCCAGCACGTTGCCCCACAGGAAGCCCTGTAGCGCTCCCCAGGCGGTGATGCGGAAATTGGGTCCGTAGAGCGCCCAGCCGTCGGTGTACATGGTGTGTGCCACCTGCCACGGGCTGGGAATGGTGCCGCCCGCCACACCCGCTGCGGCGGCCAACCACCAGATGCCCACCAGCGCGGCAATTCCCGTGACGCCGCCGAGTTTCTTCGCTGTGCCCCAGTTCATTCCGCCACCCCGCCGTGCCCGCTGCCGCCGAACAGCAATTCCGACAGGTAATCACACAGTTTGTGGAATTCGGGGCTGCGCATCATCTCGGGCGTCCGCGGACGCGGCAGGTCGATGTCGACGACCTCCACCACGCGTCCCGGCCGCGGGCTCATGACCGCCACCTGGTCGGAGAGGAAGACCGCCTCGCCGATGCCGTGGGTGACCATCAGCGTGGTGGCGGGTTGCTCGGTCCAGATGCGCAGCAGTTCGAGATTGAGGCGCTGGCGGGTCATATCGTCGAGCGCGCCGAAGGGTTCGTCGAGCAGCAGCACGGTGGGTTTCACCACCAGTGCGCGGGCGATCGAAACCCGTTGCCGCATACCGCCGGACAGCTGCGCCGGTTTGGCCTTCTCGAATCCCCGGAGGCCGACCAGTTCGATGAGGTCGGTGATGAGGTGCGGGTCCGGGGTGATACCCGCGACCTGGAGCGGCAGTTCGATATTGGCCGCCACGCTGCGCCAGGGCAGCAGCGCCGCATCCTGGAAGGCGATCCCCAGTTCGTGGCGGCCGCGCAGTTCGACCGGGGTGAGCCCGTTGATTCGGGCGGCGCCCGCGCTGGGCTCGTCGAGGCCCGCGAGTATGCGCAGGATGGTCGACTTGCCGCAGCCGGAGGGGCCGAGCAGGGACAGGAACGCGCCCCGGCCGGTATGCAGGTCGACCGTGTCGAGGGCGTGGACGGTGCGTCGCCCGGCCCGGAAGCTCTTGCTCAATCCAGCGATGTGAATGCCGGTCCCCCCGGTCGTGCTGTCTGCCGAACTCATGCGCCAACGGTAGGAGGCCGGAGTTGCGCCGATATTGCGTAGCGCGCGGCTACATTGCGCGAGCGTTACGGGTGCGGGTTCACCACGTCGGCTCGAACCAGTCGCGGGCCTCGCGACGGAAGAGCAGCATGATCACGGCGAGTGCGGCGACGATGCCGAGCGGGCCGGGCGGGCGGCCGTCGGTGATGGACGGAACCGTCCACAGCATATTGAGCACCGCCAGCAGGATCGCGGCGATGCGCACCGACTGGCCCTCGGAGTTGAAGGTGAGGCCCACCAGCCCCAGCAGGAATCCGGGTACGAACGGCAGCGCGGTCGTCGCCGCCGCCTTGGTGCCGAGCAGCCATCCGGAGGCGGCCGTGCACACCATGCCGACCACCGCGAATCCCAGCACGATCACCTGCGCTGCCCGCACCGAGCGCGGCATCCGGTACTCGTATTCGGTCGCCGCCGTGGGCTCCGGCGGAAACCAGTGCTCGGACATCGACTCCTCCCCTGCCGCAGGTGACCTGCCATGCCGGGAAACCGCGAGCCGAACCGCCCGCCCGGCACGGCGACTCCGAGCGCCAGACTAACCCGCCGACCGGCCGGTTCCCCGGCACCGCGCCGGAGCCGAACAGGTCACCCCGGCACGGATGGTGACGGGACCGAGGCGCGTCCGACCACCGCGAGCACCCGCCGAATCCAGCGCACCCTGTAGCTCTCGATGGATGCGGAGAACACCGGTGCAGCTGGACAGAGGCAGTACACCGGCCGCGAGTAGACACGGCATACCGACCCGAGCGAAGGCAGCACACCGACGCGGGCCATAGGCGGAACGCCGCTGCAGACGGCAGTATACCCGCCGGAGCAGCGCAAGCCACGGCGGAAATACCAGCGCACACGGCCACGTACCCGCCAGGGCAGCGCAAGCCACGGCGGAAATACCAGCGCACACGGCCACGTACCCGCCAGGGCAGCGCAAGCCACGGCGGAAATACCAGCGCACACGGCCACGTACCCGCCGGGACAGCGCAAGCCACGGCGGAAATACCAGCACATACGGCCACATACCTGCCAGGGCAGCGCGGGCCGGGGATGGGACGCCGGGGTGGGCGGGTGGTCAGGGGGCGCGGACCGCTGCCAGTTCGGTGACCCGGACCGTGGGGGCGAGCCGGTCGCGCAGCGCGCGGTCGATCTCCCCGGCGACCGGGATGACGACGGCGGCGGCCGAAGTGGCCACCGCATCGGTGAGCAGGGCGGGCCAGTCGGGTTCGCGGGAGCGGGCCAGCCCCGCGATGACGGCGGCCGCGGCGGCGTCGCCCGCACCGGTGGGGTTGCCCGCGAGCGGTTCGGGCAATGCCGCCGACCAGGCCCGGCCCGGGGTGACCGCGACCATGCCCGCACCGCCGCGCGTGACGATCACCGCGCCCACCCCCCGCGCGACCAGCGGATCGACGGCGGCCTTGATCTCGGTGGGCGTGGTCGCCGGCATCCCCGTGAGCCGTTCCAGCTCTTCGGTATTCGGCATGAGGACGACGCCGGGCACCCCGGCCGCGAGTTCCAGTGCGGGCCCGTCCACATCGCATACCACGGGTACGCCCGCATCGGTGGCCAGCCGGGCCAGCTCCGCGGGAACGCTCACATCCACCCCGCCGGGCAGCGATCCCGCGATCACCACGCCGCTGCTGTCGGAGAGCAGCCCGCTCACCCGTACCCGCAGCTGTTCCACGGCGTGCGCGTCGGAGATGCGGGCCCCGGGCTCCCACAGCGCGGTGGCGGTGCCGTCATCGGATTCGCTGATCACCACCGTGCGCCGCACCCAGGGCAGCGCGTGCACGAAATCCACCGGCATCTCCAGTTCGGCCGCCGCCGCGAAGGAGTGGTCGGAGAATCCGGTGGCCCGCGCGTAGCGGCCGAGCTGGTTGAGCACCCGGGTGACATTGATACCGCGGCCCCCGATGCGCTGATCGACCGACCGCACCCGATGGGCCCGGCCACGATCGAAACGCTCGACCCGATACGTCATGTCGTAGGCCGGGTTCATGGTCACGGTGAGGATCACCCTGATTACTCTGCCTGTCTCGCGGGCCGATGCAAGCCCTTGCTCCGAATAGGGGCCACGGCGGCGTGTGCGCCCCGGTCGGCGCGGATCACGACAGCCAGCGGCCCCGTCGCAGCACCCGCCGCAGTCCCAGTTCGTCGTCCACCACGAGAACGTCCGCGTATCGGCCGGGACACAGATCGCCGACCTCGGTCAGTCCCAGCGCGATCGCCGGGGTGAGGCTCGCCGCCCGCACCGCCTCGGCCAGCGATATGCCGCATTCCCGCACCGCCCAGGAAACGCCCTGGAGCAGATGCGAGGTGCCGCCCGCGATGGCGCCGTCCTCGGTCCGCGCCACGCCACCGCCGACCTCCATCTCGCGCGCACCGAGCCGGTAGCGCCCGTCCGGCATTCCGGCGGCCCGCATGGCATCGGTGACCAGCGCGATCTGATCCTCCGCGACGGCGAAGACCATGGTGCCGAATCCGGCGTCCACATGGACTCCGTCGCCGATCAACTCCACGACGATCTGCCCGCGCGAGGCGGCGGTGAGCGCGGCGGCGCCCGCACCGGACGCGCGATGGTGGATCGGCGGCATGCCATTGCCCAGATGGGTAACCGAGGCGGCGAACCCGTTGGGGCGCAGGGCCTTCGAGAAGGCGTCGAAGTCGGCTTCGCTGTGCCCGAGGGCCACCACCGCGCCGCGGTCGGCGAGCATCCGGGCCACCGTGTCGAACCCGGGCAGTTCGGGGGCGAGTGTCATGACGCGCAGATGTCCGCCCGCGGCGTCGAGCAGCCGGGAGGTGAGTCGCGGATCGGGTGCGAGCAGGTGGCGCCGGTCGTGTGCGCCGCAGCGGGTGTCCGCCAGGAACGGCCCTTCGACGTGGACGCCGCCGATCATGCCGACGGCGGCGAGTTCGCGCAGCATGGCGACCTGCTCCACCATCTCGTCGGCGGGCGCGGAGACGATGCTCGCGAGAATCGTGGTGGTGCCCAGCGCGTGGTGGTACTCGGCGGCCGCCGTCGCCTCCTCGGCGTCGAGGGTGTCGAATCCGTGCCCTCCCCCGCCGTGGTTGTGCATGTCCACCAGGCCCGGCAGCAGCGTGCCGACCGGCAGCGGCGTGGGCGAGTAGGGCCGCTGCGCCTTCCAATCGGTGAAGGAGCGCACGGCGGTGATGCGTTCGCCGGAGACCGTCACCACGCCGTCCTCGAACGGATATCCGGCGGAGACGACCCGGCCCCGCAGGTGCAACTCGAGATGTAGTTCGGCACTCACTGCGACGCCCCGTACTTCTTCGTATTCATGACATTCCCCCGTATCCGGCGAACGATGCGGTCCCCGACAGACCCGCATATGCGCCGAGAGACCCGATGCGCGCGTGGGGCGAATTCGCCACCCCGCAGGATCGGCTCCGGGCACACCGGATGAACCATACCGAGCAGTCCATCGGCGGGTGTGCCCACCACATCCGATACCGCCGCACCGGCACGCGGACCTCGGTCGACCCGGGCGCGCGCACCCGATGCCGACCCATCCCGTGCATCCACCGTCTCCTCATCCCCTCCCACCGTATGCGCACAGCCACATCCGCACGCGCCCTTGGGAATACAACACCTCGGCGGTGACAAAGACCACCGGCGCCCCTGGACGAATGATCATGAACGGCGCTGCCGACAATGATCTCAGCCGGGGCGAATTTCGTTGCCAATCGGAGATATTCACGTAGCAGGATGGCCGCCGTGCACCCGCTCCCAACCAAGAACCTGCTGCTGCGGGCCTGCCGCGGCCTGCCTCCCGACGACCATCCGGTGCTGCGGTACGCCGGCCTACTCGCGGATCTGCACGAGCGCCGCCTAGCCGCCCGCCCCGGCGCGACCTCCGCCATCGACCACCACCGCGCCCGCCTCGTGCACGATATCGACCGCTGGGTCGCCACCGCGTCGCCGAAGGCCGAAAGAGACGCTCGCCTGCACACCGAGACCGTCGGCACGGTCGTCGACCGCCTGGCCCAGTTCTCGGCGCTGGCCTATCTCACCCTGACCACCTGCCCCGACGAGGCCGTCCACGACGCCTCCACCCGCCTCACCGAACTCGCCACCGCCTACGAGGACCTCGCCCAGGACATCGCCGCAGGCCGCCGCCGCCTCCCCAACCTCCTGGTCGACAGCGAATACGAGTAGCCCGGCCGATCCGGCGGGCACCCAGCCGCGCACGCCATCGGCGGCGCCCGCGAGGGGGTGGGCGCCGCCGACCGTGCGGCGGATGGGTCGAGGCATGGGCGACCCATCCGGTCGGCGGGCCGTGCGCGCGGCCCGGGTGAGCGCGCTGGGTAGGCAGCGCATGGGAGGCACCCACCCGTCATCCCGCAGCGCCCTGATGACCGGCCCGCCGACAAACCCCACCTTGCCCCGCCAACCTGGCCCTACCCCCAAGATCCCCTGTGAGTCCGCTGTGCACCGCGCGGCACCACCCCTCAGGTGGGGCGGGTGCCCGGTAGTAGGGCGCGCACGGTGTCGATGGTGTCGGCTTGGGCGGGTTCCTTGTCGGGGCGGTAGCGGACCACGCGGGCGAAGCGCAGGGCCACGCCGCCGGTGTAGCGGGTGCTGGCCTGGACGCCGTCGATGGCGATCTCCACGACCAGTTCGGGGCGGAGGTAGACCGTGGCGCTGTCGCGGTCGCGTTCGTGACGCGGGAATTCGGCGGTCTGCCAGTGCAGCAGCGCATCGGTGAGGCCCTTGAAGGTCTTGCCGACCATGACGGGCTCGCCGCCGTCCGGGTCGCGGGCGCCGAGGTGCAGGTTGGACAGGTATCCGGTGCGGCGGCCGTAACCCCATTCCGCGCCGAGGACGACGAGGTCCAGTGTGTGCGTAGGTTTGATCTTCTGCCAGGCGCGTCCGCGCCGCCCGGCGGCGTACACCGAATCCAGGGATTTGATCATGATCCCCTCGTGTCCGGCGGCCAGCGCACCGTCGAAGTACTCGGCGGCCGCCTCCGCGTCCGGGCTGATGAGCGCCGGAATGCTGTGTCCGGGGGCCACTTTCGTCAATGCGGCGCGCCGGTCCCGCAGCGGTGCGTCGAGCAGGTCGACCCCGTCCAGGTGCAGGCAGTCGAAGAAGTACGGGTGCAGCAGCAGATCGCGGGCCGAGTTCGCCTGCGCCAACCCCGGATCGCTCGCCACCAACGCCGGATCGGAGGCGAAGCGGCTCATGGTCTCCTGGAACGGGCGGGGCCGCCCGGCATCGTTCAGCGCCAGCGTCTCACCGTCGAGCACCACGCTGGTGCAGTCCAATTCCCGCACCAGCCCGACCAATTCGGGCACCCCGGCGGTGATGTCGCGCAGCGTGCGGGTGAACACCCACACCCGCTCACCGTCGCGGTGCACCTGGATCCGCGCCCCGTCCATCTTGTGCTCGACGCTCACCTCACCCTCGAACTCCGCCATGGCCGCGTCCAGCGCGGAGCCCGGCGAGGCCAGCATGGGTTGCAGCGGCCGTCCCACCTCCAGCCGGAAGGCCGCGAGCGCCGCCGCTCCGCCGGTCGCGGCCGCCACCGCCGTCACCGGTAGCCGTCCGGACAGCATGTGCGCCCGCCGCACCGCCGCCACCGGGACCTCGAAGGCCGCCGCCACCGCCTCGGCGACCACCGCCGTCAGCGCCCCCTGCCGCAATTCCCCCGTGAGCAGCCGCAGCAGGAAATCCCGTTCCTCGGCGGTCGCCGCCGACAGCAGCTCCACCAGCAGTTCCCGCCGCCGCACCACCGACCCGGCCCCGGAGGTGGCGGCGAGTTCGCTCAGCACGCGATCCACGGCGCCGACGGTGAGGGTCGGCTCCGGCGCCGGGTCCACCGCGACGGCGGTCAGGGTGCGCCAGCCCGCCCCCACGCGGCCCTGGAGCAGATCACCCGAAATCCACGCCACCACCTGCGCCAATTCATCCTTCGTCACCCGCTGGAGCAGCGCCGCGAGCGTGGCGATCTTGGACTTGCGCGAGGTGGTCGCGCGCACCGACGCCGACGCCCGCACCACTTCCGACAACAGCACGGATTCGACGGTAACCCGGGGGTGTGACAGATTGCTCAACAGTTCTGTGAAATTCCATTGGCAGCCCTGCTAACCCGGCCTAACCTGGACATATGGCCAAGACTTACGTCGGGGCGCGCCTACGGCAGCTGCGCACCGAACGGGGGCTGAGCCAGGTCTCTCTCGCCAAGAAGCTGGAGATCTCGGCGAGCTACCTGAACCAGATCGAACACGATGTGCGTCCGCTCACCGTACCGGTGCTGCTGCGGATCAGCGAGGTGTTCGGCGTCGACGCCAGCTTCTTCTCCTCCCAGGACGACACCCGGCTCATCGCCGAACTCCAGGAAGTGGTGATGGACCAGGAACTCGGCATCGAGGCGGACGCCGCCGAGATCGCCGAAATGGTGTCCGCGCACCCGACGCTGGCGCGGGCCATGGTGAATATGCACCGCCGCTACCGCAATACGACCGCGCAGCTGGCCGCCGCCACCGAGGACCGCTTCGCCGACGGCAGCGGCTCCGGAGCCATCTCCCGCCCGCACGAGGAGGTGCGCGACTTCTTCTATCAGCGGCAGAACTACATTCACGAATTGGACACCGCCGCAGAAGAACTCGCCACCCGCATGCGTTTCCACGGCGGCGACCTCAAGCGCGAGATCGCCCGCCGCCTCACCACCGCGCACGGCGTGCAGATCGTGGAGCGCATCGACCTCGGCGAGGGCGTGCTGCACCGCTACGACGAGGAGAACCGCCGCCTGGAGATCGCGCCGCACCTGTCCGGTGGCCAGCGGGTCTTCAAGCTCGCCGCCGAACTCGCCTACCTGGAATGCGGCGAACTCATCGAAAAACTGGTCGAGGAAGGCAATTTCACCAACGACGAGACCCGTGTGCTGGCGAAGCTCGGACTGGCCAACTACTTCGCCGCCGCCACCGTGCTGCCCTACACGCATTTCCACGAGGTGGCCGAGGACTTCCGCTACGACATCGAGCGCCTGTCGGCCTTCTTCACGCAGAGCTACGAAACCATCTGCCATCGCCTGTCCACCCTGCAACGCCCCAAACTGCGCGGCGTCCCGTTCTCCTTCGTGCGTGTGGATCGCGCAGGCAATATGTCGAAACGGCAGTCCGCCACCGGTTTTCACTTCTCGTCGAGCGGCGGCACCTGCCCGCTGTGGAATGTGTACGAGACCTTCGCCTATCCGGGCCGCATCATGACACAAATCGCCCAGATGCCCGACGGTCGCAAATATCTCTGGATCGCCCGCACGGTGGAGCGCCGCGCCACCCGCTACGGCGAGCCGAGCAAGACCTTCGCCATCGGCCTGGGTTGCGAACTGCGCCATGCCACGCGCGTGGTGTACGCCGACGGCCTCGATCTGCACGACCCCAAGGCCACCCCGATCGGCGCGGGCTGCCGGGTCTGCGAACGCACCAACTGCCCGCAGCGCGCCTTCCCGCCGCTGGGCAAATCGCTCGACATCAGCGAGCACCGAAGTTCCATTTCTCCGTACGTGATTCTCTGACCAGGTAGGACCCGCTTTCTCACCGCGCGATCCGGCAGCGGTGAGGAAGAATTCACCCGTACGCAACCTGGGAAATCGGACAGACATCGAGAGACATTCGGGCGCAACACTTCCCGTTTACCGTTCACGCCACGAATACAGCCGCTGTATACGCGGGGTGTATTCGTCGCGGCATGTCAGTTGCCGCGGTACACCGTGAAGTGAGAAGGGTCCGCCCCATGCAAGATTCTCGAGACCTCGGCCGAGATACGTCCCGGCGCCTGCGCAAGGCGATCGCCGTTCCGACCGCGGTGGCGCTGTCCGCGCTGCTGCTGGCCGGATGCGGCTCCCGGGACACCGATACGGCCTCGGGCTCCAATGCCACGTCCTGCGTAGACACCAGCGCCCCCACCATCAAGGTCGGGTCACTGCACTCGCTGACCGGCACCATGGCCATCAGCGAGGTCACCGTCGCCAACTCCACCAAGATGGCGGTCGACGAGATCAATGCCGCGGGCGGTGTGCTCGGCAAGCAGATCGAGCTGGTGCTCGAGGACGGCGCCTCGGACCCCAAGACCTTCGCGGAGAAGGCCGAGAAGCTGATCAGCTCCGACTGTGTGGCCGCGGTCTTCGGCGGCTGGACCTCGGCCAGCCGCAAGGCCATGAAGCCCAAGTTCGAATCGCTGAATTCGCTGCTCTACTACCCGGTTCAGTACGAGGGCCTGGAGGACAGCAAGAACATCTTCTACACCGGCGCCACCACCAACCAGCAGATCCTCCCGGCGCTGGACTACCTGAAGCAGAAGGGCATCACCTCCCTCTACCTGGTGGGCTCCGATTACGTCTTCCCGCAGACCGCCAACCGCGAGATCAAGGCGTGGGCCGAGGCCAACGGGATGGAGATCAAGGGCGAGGATTACGCGCCGCTGGGCTCCACCGACTTCTCCACCATCGTCAACAAGGTCCGCAGCGCGGGCGCGGGCGCGGTGTTCAACACCCTCAACGGTGATTCCAATGTCGCGTTCTTCCGCGAGTACGCCAATGCGGGCCTGAACGCCCAGACCATGCCGGTGGTCTCGGTCTCCATCGCGGAGGAGGAGGTGGCGGGCATCGGCGTGCAGAACATCGTCGGCCAGCTGACCTCGTGGAACTACTACCAGACGCTGGACACCCCGGCGAACAAGAAGTTCGTCGACGCCTACAAGGCCGCCTTCGGCGCGGACAAGCCCACCTCCGACCCCATGGAGGCCGCCTACGCCTCGGTCTACCTGTGGAAGAACACCGTCGAGAAGGCGAATTCCTTCGCGGTGGCCGATATCCAGGCCGCGGCCGACGGCGTGAGCTTCGACGCCCCCGAGGGCACGGTCGTGATCGACGGCGACAACCACCACATCACCAAGACCGCGCGCATCGGTGAGATCCGGGCCGACGGCCTCATCTACACGGTGTGGGACTCGGGTCAGCCGATCGTGCCGGACCCCTACCTGAAGTCCTACGACTGGGCCAAGGGCCTGAAGTAACCGACAGCCTTCGATGAGGGGCGGCCGGGCGTGGATCTCCGCGCCCGGCCGTAGAGGCGAAATCGAGGTATCGCAATGGATGTAGCTGTCGCACAGCTGTTCACGGGATTGAGCCTGGGCTCGATTCTGCTACTCGCCGCGCTCGGGCTGTCCCTGACCTTCGGTCAGATGGGCGTCATCAATATGGCGCACGGTGAATTCATCATGGCCGGTTGCTACACGACATTCGTAGTGCAACAGGTCATCTCCGCGACCGGCGTAGCGTTGATCGTCTCGCTGATCGTCGGATTCATCGTCGGCGGCCTGCTCGGCGCGGCCCTGGAGGCGGGCCTGATCCGCTTCATGTACGACCGTCCGCTGGACACCCTGCTGGTCACCTTCGGTGTCGGCTTGGTGCTACAGCAGTTGGCGCGCAATATCTTCGGCGCACCCGCCAAGAACGTGGTCGCACCCGAATGGCTGACCGGCGGTATCGCCATCGCCGGGACGGTGGTCCCCAAGACCCGCATCTTCATCATGGTGCTGGCGGTGACGGCGGTGATCGCGCTCGCCGTCGCGCTCAAGGCCACCCCGCTCGGCCGGCGCATCCGAGCCGTGGTCCAGAACCGCAGTCTCGCCGAGACTTCCGGCATCTCCAGTCGGTTCACCGACCTGTCCACCTTCTTCATCGGCTCCGGCCTCGCCGCCGTCGCCGGAGTGGCGCTCACCCTGATCGGCTCCACCAGCCCCACCATCGGGCAGAGCTATCTGGTGGACGCCTTCCTGGTGGTGGTGATCGGCGGCCTCGGGCAGATCAAGGGCACGGTCATCGCGGCCTTCGGCATGGGCCTGCTCAATTCGTTCATCGAATACTCCACCACCGCCTCGGTGGCGAAGGTGATCGTCTTCATCGTCATCGTGGTGTTCCTGCAGGTGCGCCCGCAGGGCCTGTTCACCGTCCGCACCAGGAGCCTGGCATGAGCATCATCGGACGTCTCGGCGCGAATTCTTCCGTCAAACCACTGGCGGGCTTCGCCATCGCCGCCATTCTGCTGTTCGGCGTGGCACCGGTGGCGCTCAGCGATTTCCGGTTGAGCCTGCTGGCGAAGTTCCTGTGCTTCGCCATCGTCGCGGTCGGCATCGGCCTGGCCTGGGGGCGGGGCGGCATGCTCACCCTCGGGCAGGGCGTGTTCTTCGGCATCGGCGCGTACATCATGGCCATGCATATGCAGATGGCCGATGCCGCCCGCTCGGGTGAGGATGTGCCGGAGTTCATGGTGATCGCGGGTATCCCCGAATTGCCTTCGTACTGGCAGCCTTTCGCCTCGGCTCCGGTCGCGATCCTGAGCATTCTGGTACTGCCCGCACTGCTGGCGGCGGCTCTCGGTTTCGGTGTGTTCAAGCGCCGGGTGAAGGGCGCGTACTTCGCCATCCTGAGCCAGGCGCTGGCCGCCGCGCTGGCCATTCTGCTCACCGGGCAGCAGACCATCGGCGGCTTCACCGGACTCAGCGACTTCCGCTCCTTCTTCGGTTTCCGGCTCGACGATCCGGTGAACCGGCGGATGCTGTTCTTCATCGCGGCCGGTGCGCTGCTCGCGGTGGTGGCCATCGCGCGCCAGCTCATGCACAGCCGGTACGGCGAACTGCTGGTGGCGGTGCGCGATCAAGAGGAGCGGGTGCGCTTCCTCGGCTACGACCCGGCCAATATCAAGATCGTCGCGTATGTGGTGGCGGCCTTCTTCGCGGGTATCGCGGGAGCGCTGTTCACGCCCATCGTCGGCATCATCTCCCCCGCCGATATCGGGGTGGTGCCCTCCATCGCCTTCCTCATCGGCGTCGCCATCGGCGGGCGCACCACGCTGCTCGGTCCGGTGCTGGGCGCCATCGGCGTGGCGTGGGCGCAGACCACGTTCTCCGAGCAGTTCCCCTCCGGCTGGACGTATCTGCAGGGTGTGCTGTTCATCGTGGTGGTCGGCTTCCTGCCCGCCGGTCTGGCCGGATTCGGGCCGCTGGCGAAGCAGCTCGCGCAGCGGTTGCGGCCCACGCCCAGGGAGACCGGTGAGGCGGCGGCCTCGGACGCCGCCGCCGACTCCGTCACACCCACCGACGCTCCGGTCACGGGCGAGCCCGAATCTCCGGCGGAGGAAGAGAAGGTACAGGCACGATGACCACCGTCGCGCACGAACCCAAATTCGGCGGCAATGCCGGAATGGACAGCGAATACCTCGAAATCCGGGGCCTGTCGGTGAGCTTCGACGGCTTCAAGGCCGTCTCCGACGTGGACCTGACCGTGCTGCAGGGCGATCTGCGCTTCCTCATCGGCCCCAACGGCGCGGGCAAGACCACGCTCATCGACGCCATCACCGGCCTGGTCCCGGCCACCGGATCGGCGCAGAAGTCCGGCCGGGAACTCATCGGCCGCAAGGTGCACCAGATCGCCCGGATGGGTGTGGGCCGCACCTTCCAGACCGCGAGCGTCTTCGAACAGCTCACGGTGCTGCAGAACCTGGATATCGCGGCGGGGGCCGGGCGGTCGGCGCTCACCCTGCTGCGACGACGCAAGTCGGTGCTGCCCGCCATCGAAGAAGCCTTGGAGACAACGGGTTTGGCCGAATTGCGGGACAAGCCCGCCGGCGTGCTCGCGCACGGCCAGAAGCAGTGGCTGGAGATCGGCATGCTGCTGGTGCAGAACGCCTCGGTGCTGCTGCTCGACGAACCCGTCGCCGGCATGAGCGCCGAGGAGCGCGAGGAGACCGGAAACCTGCTGCGCCGCATCGGCGGTGACCGCGTCGTGGTCGTGGTGGAGCACGATATGGACTTCATGCGCTCCTTCGCCACCTCGGTGACGGTGCTGGCCGGGGGCGGGGTGCTCGCCGAGGGCACCGTGGCCGAGGTACAGGACGACCCCAAGGTGCAGGAGGTGTACCTCGGCACCGCCACGGCGGCCGCGCACCCCGCCGCCACCGAGTCCGAGGAGGCACGCTGATGCTCGAACTTACCGACATCCACACCGGATACGGGCGCACCGAGGTGATCCACGGGGTGTCTCTGACGGTTCCGGACGACGGAGTGGTCGCCATCATGGGCCACAACGGCGCCGGGAAGACCTCGCTGCTGCGCGCCGCCGTGGGCCTGCTGCCGGCCAAGTCGGGACGGATCATCTTCGACGGCAAGGACATCACCAAGCTGCCGCCGTCCAAGCGGGTGCGCCACGGCATCGCCTACGTGCCGCAGGGGCAGCAGTCGTTCGGGCAGCTCTCCACCATGGAGAACCTCCAGGTGGTGGCGGACGGGCGCAAGCGCGGCAAGGAACTCGTCGCCGAGGCGCTGGACCTGTTCCCGGCACTGCGCGAGCTGCTGACCCGCAAGGCCGGGCTGCTCTCCGGCGGCCAGCGCCAGCAGCTGGCCATCGCCCGCGCGCTGATCACCGAGCCGAAACTGCTCATCCTCGATGAGCCCACCGAGGGCATCCAGCCGTCGGTGGTGGCCGAGATCGAGCGCACCATCCTCGATCTCACCCGACGCGGTGGATTGAGCGTGCTGCTGGTCGAGCAGCACATCGGCTTCGCGCTGCAGGCCGCCCAGCAGTACTACGTACTACGGTCCGGACGGATCACCTCGTCCGGCGCGGGCGGCGCGGGAGCCGAAACCGACGTCCGCACGGCCATGGCCATCTGATCGGACATACGGCATGGCGCGCAGGGGGCGTATTCCGTTGTCCGAGCGGGTGTACCGGTCGCTGCAGGGCGACCTGGCGGCGGGGGTGCTGGTGCCCACCGAACGACTCCGCGAGGAACGCCTCGCGGAGATCTACGGGGTGTCCCGCACCCCCGTCCGCGAGGCCCTCGCCCGGCTGCTCGCCGACGGCCTGATCGAACGGCTGCCGGACGGGCTCTACCCGTACCGACCCCGCCTCGACGAACTGGCGGACCTGTACGAGCTGCGAATCCTGTTGGAATCCCATGGGATTCACCGGCTCCGCACGGACGCGCCGGTCGACGTCGCGGCGGAGCCGAATCCGGTCGCGACCACCGTCGCCGCCGAGACGGTGGGGCGACCCGTCGCCGCGGGACCACCGGCACGAACCACCGCCCCGCCGTCCGAACGGCCAGTCGTCACCGAACCGCCGACACCGCATGTGAGCGCCGAGTCGGTGGCACCCCCCACTGTCGCCGGCACAGCGGCACACCTCACGGCTGCGGACGGGGCGGACGGGCCGGGCACGGCCGTGGCCCCCACGACACGCGAGCAACTCGCCGCGGCCGATGGTTCCGCTACGGCGAAAACCACGCGCGTGGAGCCGGTCCGCCGGACAGCGCCCGAGCCCACAACGTCGATCCGCGCCGTCGATACGGCGGAAGAATTCCGAGCGCGGGCGGTTCACCCGACGACGAGTGCGGGCAGCCCGCCGAGGGCGCGACCGCGCTATGACGCGGCGATGATCGAACGGGAGCTGGAGATCTGGCAGGATCTGCGCGCGTATCCGCCGCCACCGGGGGCCGAGCTCATAGCCGCCGACGAGCGCTTCCACTCCCGGCTGCTCGCGGCCTCCGGCAATGCCGCCCTGGCGGACGCGCTGGCGACGGTGCACGCGCGGGTGCGGCCGATCCGGGCTCTGGACATCCCCACTCCGGAGCGGGTCGCCGTCATGACCGCCGAGCACATCGCCATCGCGGAGCGGTTGCTCGCGGGCGACCTCGAGCAGGGACTGTCGGTGCTGGTCGCGCACATCACCACCTCGCGCGACCATGTGCTGGCCCGGGCCGAACACGCGCTGCGGCTGACGAAACTGGCCCGCGCACTGCGGGATTGAGCCAAAGGTTACCGAGCGGTAGTCGCTGGCTGGGACAGTTTGTTAGCGTGAGGCATGGTGTCGAATCAGCCGCGTATCGCTCCCGGCCGCATCCGAGAGTTGGGCCCCGTCAACTGGCTCGTCTGGCAGATCATCTCCCGCGCCGCGGGCACCGACGACGCGCACCTGTTCAGCACCCTCGGCCAGGCCAAGGGTCTGTTCCGCGGCTGGCTGCACTACTCCGGGCGGCTCATGCCGGGCGGCTCCCTGCCCCGCTACGACACCGAACTGGTGATCCTGCGCGTCGCCCATCTGCGCGACTGCGTATACGAGACCGACCATCACATCCGGTTGGGCAAGCGCGCGGGCATCACCCAGGAGATCCTCGAGCGCCTGCGCCGCGGCCCCGCCGACGAGGGCTGGAACGCCAAGGAGCGCGCACTGCTCACCGCCGTCGACCAACTCGTCACCACCCGCGATCTCGACGATGCCGCGTGGAAGTCGCTGGCAGAGCACTACTCCGAACCCAAACTCATCGAATTCGTGCTGCTCGTCAACCAGTACGAGGGCCTGGCCAGCACCATCACCGCACTACGCATCCAGCCCGATCACTGACGCGAAGCCACGGGCGGGCGCGGCCCGGTGATCGGCCACCACACCCGCAGCGCGCAGTTCGCACCGACATCCACGGGCGCGGCGCAGCCGCCCATCAGGTTCACCATCGGCGTGGTCCGCAGCGGTGCCGCGTCGAATCAAGTACCAGGTCGACCCACCGCCGACGGTAGACCCGACAGGTCGCCGACGCCGTGCGGCTTCGCCGGATCGACGGCGGGAGTCAGCGACCGGTGAAGAAGGCGTCGGCCGCCTCGAAGGTGGCCTCCGGGGCCTCCAACTGCGGCCAGTGGCCGATCCGGTCCAGGGAGACCACATCCGGGTCCGGCACCACCTCGCGGTAGCGCGCGGCCATGTGCGCACCCGAATTGGGATCGACCGCACCATTGATGAACCGCAGCGGCACAGTGGCTTTGGCCAGCGGCTCCACCCACCGCTCGCGGTACCGCGCCCGTTCCAGGGTGAAGCGGCCGACCTTGTGGTTCACCCAGCGACCGTGGTTGTACTCGACGATGTCCAGGAAGTCGCGCATATCGGCGGCACTGGGCTTGGTGTCGGGTCCGAACACCTCGCGCACGGCCAGACGCAGCAGCGGCGGCGGCAGCAGCGGTCCGAGCACATCGCCCGCGGGCGACGACAACACCCGCTGCACCAGGCGGGGGCGGTAGACCTCCGGGAAGAGGCCGCCGTTGAGGAAGGCCACCGCGCGGATGCGCGGCAGCGCCGGATCGGTGATGCGGCGGGCCAGCATCTCCTGCACCACACTGACCCCCAGGTCGTGCGCCAGGATAAGCACCTCCTCCACCCCCTGCGCCCGCAGCAGCGCCTCGTGCATATCGGCGTGCTCGAGCACGCTGTAGTGATGCCGAAGCGGCTTGTCGGAGAAGCCCATCCCCAGCATGTCCGGCGCGAGCACGTCGTAACGCTCGGTGAGCCGGAACCAGATGCGGTGCCAGTCGAAGGAATTGAACGGATAGCCGTGGACCAGCAGCAGGGCCGGACCTCGGCCGGACCGCCGATAGAACACGCGGTATCCGGAGAATGGGAAGAACTTTCCCGCGGTGAGCCAGTGTTCGAGTTCCGCTCGCACGACCCCTCCAGTCCTGTCGCGCCCCGAACAGACATTGCACCGCACACCGAACCGACCGGCAAGCGGATGTGAGAAGTCAGTCGCTTCGCGAGTTTCCGCGACGGGCGGCACGCCCGTCGGCATCATGCCGAACGGTTCGGCGCGCGGGGTTCTCGATGAGCGCGGCAAGTCCGTCCAGCACCCGCGCCAGACCGAATTCGTACGCGTGGTCGGCGCTGTAGGCGGCGTCGTGGGCCTGCCCGGCCGCGGCTCCCACCCGCGCGCCGAGCGGATAGCGTTCGGCGTCGAACACACGCTCGAGCACGGGTGCGGCGCGCTCCCACCACTCGTGGTCGCTCATTCCGCTGTCGGCGGCGGCGGTGCGGGTGTCGATCGCGATGCGCGCCACCGAGTTCACGAAACCGAGCACATGGGTCAGCGCGGAGTCCATCTCCAGATCGGTGAGGCCGAGACCGTCGAAGGCGCTCAGTTCGTGCTCGTACTTGGCCGCCACCCCCGGGCCGAGCGGCGGGCGGGTGGTCGGCACGTAGGCCACCCAGGGGTGGGCGGCGAGCATGTCCCGGTTCTCCGCCGCGATGGCGGAAACCCTTTCCCGCCAGGGCTTTCCGGCGATGTCGCCACGCGGCATGTGCTGGTAGACCGAGTCGAGCATGAGGTCGAGCAGTTCCGCCTTGCCGGGCACATAGGTGTAGGTGGCCATCGGTGTGAGCCCCAGCGCGGCCGCCACCGAACGCATGGTGAGCGCGCCCAAGCCCTCGGTGTCGGCGATCCGGATGGCCGCCGACACCACCGCGTCCACGGTGGTGCGCTGTTTCGGTCCCCGCGCGGAGCCACCCCGGCCGGGTTCGCGCCACAGCAGTTCGAGGGTGCGCGCCGGATCGCCCGCACTGCTCCGCTCTCCCATTCCGCGCACCACCTCCACCGGAATCGTATCCCTGTGACACACGTCACGATGCATGCGTCCGGGAATTTCCGTACAAAGTATAGCGTACTAAGTAAAGAGTTATCCGGCACGCCGAGGAGGACCCCATGAAAATCACCGCTTCCGCCATCTCCCTGAATGTGCCGGACCCGCAGGCGTCGGCCCGTTTCCTCATCGACCACTTCGGCTTCACCGAGGAGATGTCGGCCGAGGGATTCGTCTCGCTCAGCCGCCCCGACGCCGGGTTCAACATCATCTACCTGCGCACCGGCCTGTCCACCTTCAAGCCGGAGCGCATCGCGGGCAGCGCGGGCCAAGGGCTGCTGGTGGCCTTCGTCGTCGACGACATCGACGCCGAATACGAACGCGTGCGCGGCGAAGGAGTGGAGATCGTGACACCCATCGAAACCGAGGAATGGGGTGAGCGCTACTTCCAGACGCTCGACCCCAACGGCATCGTCATCCAACTCGTGCAGTGGGTCTGAACAGAGGAGAGTTCATGACCACCATGCCGGCGCGCAGCGAATTCACCCCCTCCCCCGCGGATGTGGCGGAGGTACTGGCCTGGTTCGACCGCTACGACGCCTACGCCCGGGCGCGTGACATCGAAGCCATGGCCGATACCGCCATGTACCCGCTCAACGAGGTCACCGATGGGCGCGCGGAGTCCTGCACCCGCGAGCAGTACGTCGCGCAGTTGACCGAACAGCTCGGCGACAACGGCGAGATCACCATGGAATCCACGCGCACACCGCATTTCGTGAACGAGAACCTGGTCTTCGTGATCACGGACGCGACCATCACGGTCGGCGACTTCAGCCAGCAGGTGCGCTACGGCGACCTGCTGGTGAAGTGCCGGGACGAGTGGAAGTTCCAGACCATGGTGCAGGGCGGCTGGGCCTAGCCCAGCGCCGCGCGGAACACCTCGACGGCGGGCGTCGAGGTGCGGCCGAGCAGCTTGTGCAGGTCACCGCTGTCGACGTCGAGAATGCCGGTGGCGATACCGGCATCGGCGTCGGCCAGCGCCTGGGCGTAGCCCGCGGGCAGACCGGCCTTTTCGAGCGCGGCCGCGTAGTCCGCCTGTGCCAGGTTCTCGTAGCGCACCGGCTTGCCCGCGGCCGCCGAGATGGCCTGTGCCAGTTCGGCATAGGTGAGCCGCTCGTCGCCGCCCAGTTCGTACACCCGCCCGGCGTGACCGTCGGTGGTGAGCACCTGGGCGGCGGCCTCGGCGTAGTCGGCGCGGGCGGCTCCGGCCACCCGGCCCTCGCCCGCCGCGCCGTACAGCACACCGGATTCCACGGCGTGCGCCAGGCCGCCGGTGTAGTTCTCCCAGTACCAGCCGTTGCGCAGCAGAACGGTCGGCACGGTCGTCGTGGCCAGTACCGCCTCGGTGCCGCGATGCTCCTGCGCGAGGATCAGCTCATTGCGTTCGGCATGCGGAATGCTGGTGTAGGCGAGCAGTTCGACCCCGGCGCGCTCGGCGGCGCGAATCACGTTGGTGTGCTGCTGCACTCGCTTGCCGAACTCGTTGCCCGACACCAGCAGCACCCGGTCCACCCCGGTCAGTGCGGCGTCCAGCGCGGCCGGATCGTCGTACGAGGCCGCACGCACCTGCGCGCCTCGCTCGGCCAAGTCGGCCACCTTGGCCGGATCGCGCACCACCGCGACGACCGGCCCTCCCCTGCGCAGCAGCGCCTCGACGACGAGACGACCCAGCTGACCACTGGCTCCGGTGACTGCGACGGTCATGACTACCTCCAGGTTGACGGGAATGAACTACCGTTTCGAGTTGTACTAACTAATAGTTAGTACAGGCTATTCCCGCAATACCGGAAGAGGCGAAAGGATGAGTAATCTCGACCCCATGACCACCCGGCAACCGGACCCCGACCCCACCCTGGAAGCCGACGTCTTCGCGCGAAACTGCGCGTCCCGCCCGGTACTCCAGAACGTGGCCAGCCGCTGGGGCGTCCTCGCACTGGTCGCCCTGCGCGCGGGCCCCTACCGCTTCAGCGCGCTACGCCGCCGCGTCGACGGCATCAGCGAACGGATGCTCTCCCAGACGCTGCAGACCCTGGAACGCGACGGCATGATCCACCGCGAGGTCCAGCAGTCCATTCCCCCGCACGTGGAATACACCCTCACCGAACTCGGAGCGACGGTGGCCGAACAGCTCGAGGGCCTCATCCACATCCTGGAATCGAATATCGACCGGATCACGGCCGCCCAGGCCGAGTACCACCGGGAGTGACGCCCCGCCACCGCCACCGCTCACTGCCGCGCGGCCGCCTCCGCCGCGATCTGCTCGAACTGCTCCCCCATGCGCGCGGCGAGGACCTGCGCCCCCGACAGCGGACGCACCATCACCATGAAGTCGTCGATCCTGCCGTCGGCGTCGAAATGCAGGAAATCGCATCCGGTGATCCGCTTGCCGTCCACGGTCGCCTCGAACACGAACGCGTGATCGCGCCCGTTCCCATCCGCGATCTCCCGCACGTAGCGGAAGTCCTCGAACACCCGCAGCACCGCGCGCAGAATGGCCGCGGTGATCGCCTTGCCCGGATACGGCTTGAACGCCACCGGACTGGTGAACACCACATTGTCGGCCAACAGCGCCTCGATCGCGTCCACATCGCGCGCCTCCACGGCCGCCCGGAAGGGATGCATACCGCCCACCTCTCATACTCAACCAGTTGCATATGAGACGGTAGCGAGGTGCGGGGCGCTACGCCACGGATTGCCGAGACACCTCGAATCGGCTGACCGCGGTCAGGACGACGGTCGGCGGATCTCGCGCAGGCCGGCGCTCTCGGCGAACATCACCCGGTCCCACCAGGGGGCCAGCGGGCTCGGCTCCGGCCACACCACCCGATCCTGACGACGGTCGTTGCGGTCCTGTGCGGCGGTATCACTCATGTCGATCCTCCCGATCCCGATCCGGCGCCGCTGCGCCGCCCGTGTGCGTCCACGATCACCCGCCGGGGCGGTACGCCGCAGGGGCCGAAGGTCCACATCCCGGTACCCGGATGTCACCCACGGGTGGAACACATGACCTATCGACTCCGGCGGACCCCCGCAGCCACAACGCAATTCGCCCTCCAGCCGAGCCCGAACACCGGCCCGTCCCGGTGTCAGTGGCGCTGTCAGCCAGGTGTCAGGCCCGTATCAGTCGCCCCGGCGACAGTAGGTACATCGAACACAGCGACCGGGACACACCCGGCGAACCGAAGGAGCGCACCACCATGACCGCCACCGTCACCCTCACCGACCACGACCAGGCCACCGTCCGCACCGCCGCCTACGGCGCAGTGGCCCTGATGGCCGCCGCCGGCGCACCGCACAAGGGCATCAGCTACGGATCCACCGCCCTGACCTCGGCCACCGGTCTGGTAGGCCACGTACTCGCCGCCAAGTCCCGCGACATCCAACTCCCCGGCAAGACCACGGCCGACCTCGCCGACCAGGTGCTGCCCGCCTTGACCGCGGCCGTCCGCCTGCTCGGCGCCCACTCCCCCACCGAGGCGGCCAACTTCCGCGACACCGTCCTGGTCGCCGTGGACGCTGCCGCCAAGGCCGGTAAGCGGGAGCCGGGTCCCGCGGTCGCCGCCATGGGCCGCAAGATCGCGGCGGCCCTCGACGCCGCGTGAGCTGCCCGGGTGAGCCGCGCTCGGTTCCGAGCTGAGGCATCCACCCTGATTTCCGCCAGGAACGAAGGGAGCGCGTCGCGGGTTCACCCCCGAACCCGCGACGCGCTCATTCGAATCCCTCCGGTGGACTGGCCCAACGCCTCGAGCAACCAGTCGTGCGCCCGTCCGACCGTGACCCGAGTTCCGAGGAACTGTGCTGTCAGCGCCCAGTATCGGTGCAGCCGTGGATCGGAAACCGTTGCGCCGAGCAGTTCCTCACGAAATCGCGGCGAATCCTGTTGCCCGCGCGCGTCGGCGTGGGCGTGGACGAATCGATCGAGCTCACGGCCGGGGCGGGGCCGTACACCATCCGTTACGAGCGGCACGACGTCCACCATGACGTCACCCACCGCGGCGTACAGTGCCCGGCCGTCGCGGATTTGCTCCGGCCTGTTCCGCCAATACTGCTGGCGCACATCACTGTTCATACCCGGCGTGGTCACCAGAGCGGCCAGTTCGGCATAGGCGACAACATCGTCGACCGACGGATCGGCTGGCGGCTCCGGAACATTCCAGCCCACCCATCCATCGCTGTCACACCGCGGTAGCGGAGCGAGAACCCGCCGCCAGAACCCGACGAGGCGATCGTGTACCGCCCCACCGTCCTGCGCGGCGGCCAACAACGCGAGTCGTTCGGCCTGAGAGGCCGGAGCGCCAGCCTCGACGGCCCGCAGTGCCGCCCGCCGCCAGGCCAGCGCCTTCAATTCGACGTCGAGCCGCGCACTTTCGGCAGCGATCACCTCCGCCATCGACCGTTCTTCACGCAGCACACCGGTGATCGCTTCCAACCCGAGTCCGAGCGCTCGCAACCGCCGCACCAGCAGCAGTCGTTCGACAGCACTATCGGCGTCGAACATCCGATGCCCGCCCGGGCTGCGCTGCGCCTCCAGAATTCCTTCGTCGCAATAGAACCGGATCGTTCGCACCGGGAGCCCGACGCGCCGCGCCAGCTCCCCGATACTCACCCGCACGAGAGAACTCATGGCCATGACGCAGAAAGAAATCGTCGCCGGAATCGCGGAGATCGTCGAAGAGGTGACCGGGATCGACGCCGCCGAGGTATCACTCGGGAAATCCTTTGTCGAGGACTTGGAGATCGACTCGCTGTCGCTGGTGGAGATCGCCGTACAGCTGGAGGACAAGTACAGCGTGAAGGTTCCCGACGAAGACCTGGCACGCCTGCGGACCGTGGGCGACGCGGTCGCCTACGTACAGCGCATGGAGGCCGAGCGGTCCGACGACCGGTACCGCGGTGGGGTGTGATTGGTTAGGGGCTGGTTTCGGCCTTGTCCATGTGTTGCGGTGTCGGGGGTCGTGTCGGTCTGGGGGTGTTGCCGCAGAGATTTCAAGGGATGAGTGTGGTGGCGTTGGGGCCTTACCTGGCTTTCGCTGACGCCGGGTGGGGTGCCGTGTGCGTCTATCCCAGCCGACGGACTGGCTGGGGTTGCGTTTTCGAGACGGGTGTTGTGCCGGTGGCGGTTATTGGCGTAAGTGATCGCCCCGGGACGGGTTCGGCCGGTGGGTGCGGTGGTCGGTCGACGGCCGGTCGTGAGGACCGGTGGGTCGCCGATCGGCTGTTCGGTGGTCGCGGTGACAGTGACCGGGTCGGTCGGGATGGTCGCTACCGTGACCGGTCGGGGGCTCGGTGAGCCACTGCTCCGGGTGGTGGTGCAGGTTCACCCGAGGAGCACGGGCCGGGTCGATGCGGGTCGGGGGTGTCCACACGACACGACCCGGATACCGGCCACTACCGACACCGCCGCCGCGGTTGCCGCCGCTGATGCTGTTGCCGAAGCTGCTGCTGTTGCCGCCGCCACCGATGCTGCCGTTGCCGATACTGTTGCTACCGCTTTCGCTTCCGCTGGCACGTCCGAGGGTGGCCCACCCGGTCGGATCCTCGACG
>NZ_BAGD01000118.1 GCF_000308635.1 Nocardia otitidiscaviarum NBRC 14405
GCGGCGGGGTGTCGTCCACCTTCCTGTCCGATCGCGCCGACGCCCCGGTGCCGATCTTCCTGCAGCGCGCCCCGCACTTCCGCCCGCCGCTGGACCCGAACGCCCCCATGATCATGGTCGGCCCCGGCACCGGCATCGCCCCCTTCCGCGGCTTCCTGCAGGAGCGTCGCGCCCTCGGCTGCCGCGGCCGCAACTGGCTGTTCTTCGGCGACCAGTACGCCCGGGACAACTTCTACTACCGCACCGAACTCGAGGACATGTTCCGCTCCGGTTTCCTGACCCGGCTGGATCTGGCCTTCTCCCGGGATCAGCGGGAGCGGATCTACGTGCAGCACCGCATGATCGAGCACGGCGCCGAGCTGTGGGCGTGGCTGCGCGAGGGCGGCCACTTCTACGTCTGCGGCGATGCGGCACGCATGGCCAAGGACGTGGACGAGACCCTGCTGAAGATCGCCCGCATTCACGGCAAGCTGGACGAAGACGGCGCCCTGGCCTTCAAGAAGCAGCTCATCGCCGAGAAGCGCTACGTGCGCGACGTGTACTGAATCACGCGGCGTAACCCCACCTGTTGATCTTGCGATAGGGCTGGCCTAGGAACGTGCTGCGTCCGGCCGACACCTCCGAGCCCCGCCCCACCCTGTATCTGCTCAGCGGCGCGGGCGGCGGAATCGACACCGCCACCTGGAAATTGCGTACGGACGCGCCGGAGTTCCTGTCCGACAAGAACATCAATGTCGTGCAGATCATGGCCAGCCCGGCCACCGAGCCCGCTCAGACCCGCGGCGGGTTGAGGCGGGTGAAGTCCGGGAGTCGGTAGTAGGGGTAGTACGGGTAGGGCGGTGTGGTGGCGCTGGCCTTGTCCAGGCGAGCGAGCTGGTCGGCGTCGAGCTGCCAGCCGACCGCGCCGAGGTTCTGGCGCAACTGCTCCTCGTTGCGCGCGCCCACGATCACCGTGGACACGGTGGGCCGTGAGAGCAGCCAGTTGAGGGCGATCTGCGGGACGGTGCGCCCGGTGTCGGCGGCGATCTCGTCGAGTACGTCGACCACGTCGTAGAGCAGTTCGTCGCGCACCGGCGGCCCGGCCTCCGCGGTGCGGTGCAGGCGGCTACCCTCCGGAAGCGGTTGTCCGCGACGGATCTTCCCGGTGAGGCGACCCCAGCCCAGTGGGCTCCAGACCACCGCGCCGACGCCCTCGTCCTGCGCCAGCGGCATGAGTTCCCATTCGTAGTCGCGGCCGACCAGCGAGTAGTACACCTGGTGCGCCACATAGCGCGGGAAGCCGTGCCGGTCCGCCGCCGCCAGCGATTTCATGAGCTGCCAGCCCGCGAAGTTGGATGCACCCACGTAGCGGATCTTGCCCGCGCGCACCAGATCGTCCAGTGCGGCGAGGGTTTCGGTCACCGGTGTCCCGGCGTCGAAGGCGTGCAGCTGGAACAGGTCGATGTGGTCGACACCGAGCCGTCGCAGCGAACCCTCGACCGCGCCGATGAGCCGGGAGCGGCCCGCGCCCGCGTCGTAGGGTCCCGGACCGGTTGGCAGTGCAGCCTTGGTGGACAGCAGCACTCGGTCGCGCCGCCCTCGAATCGCCTCGCCCAGTACTTCTTCCGAGGCACCGTCCGAATACACGTCGGCGGTGTCGAACATGGTGACGCCCGCTTCCAGGCTGATGTCCACCAGTCTGCGCGCCTGCGCCGCGTCGGTGTCGCCCCAGGCGGAGAACAGTTCGCCGCGCCCACCGAAGGTGCCCGCGCCGAAGCTCAGTGCCGGAACCAGCAAGCCCGATGCGCCCAGTCGACGGTACTCCATTGCCCACTCCTAACGGAACCACAGTTTCATTAACAATCTCGACGATACACTGCCGTGGACACAAATGGAACTGGAGGACCGTTATGAATCCGGACACCACCGTCCCCGGCTCTATCCGCCCAGGTGGACGCACCGCCCGCGTCCGCGAAGCGGTCCTGCGCGCCGCCGGAGACCTGCTCGCCGAACAAGGATTCGCCGCCCTGGACCTCACCGAGGTGGCCGCCCGCGCCGATGTCGGCAAGACCACCGTCTACCGCCGCTGGCGCACCCCCACCGGCCTCATCGCCGACCTCCTGGTCGACATGGCCGAAACCTCACTCCCCCGTGCGGATACCGGCACCCTCGCGGGCGACCTGCTGGCCAATGCCCGTCTGGTCGCCACCACCCTGACCGACCCCCGCCAGAGCCGCCTCTTCACCGCCGTCATCGCCGCCGCCACCTGCGACCCCACCGCCGCCGCGGCATTGCGCCGCTTCTACGGCACCCGCCTGACCGAATGGGCTCCCTGCGTGACCGCGGCCATCGCCCGCGGCGAGATCCCCGTCGGCACCGACCCCCGCGCCCTCCTCTCCGCCGTCTCCGCCCCCCTCTACTACCGCCTGCTCGCCAGCGGCGACCCCATCGACGACAGCGCCGCCGTCGCCGCCGCCGACGCCGCGACCGCCGCCGCCCGCGCGGGCGTATTCGTCACGCCCGCTTAGCGATACGTAGCCCTGCCCGGGCTCCACCGCGTCGGCACCAGGCCCGCGGGCAGGTAGCGCCCGATCGCGACACCCACTCATCTCGACCCGGCCACCGCATCGACGAACGCCGCAACCGCGAGGGCCGGGCCGGAACCAACGCACCGGTCACGCCGCCCCGCTCGGCCGCGACAGTCGTCGGGGGGTGCCACGGCTCCGTCGAGGATGGAGCCACGCCATGTCACCTCCGGAGCGACCAAGACTCCGGAGGGTCGCGTCACAACGTGCGTGGACGTGCTTCAAGAGTGGGACCAGGCCGGGTCGCGGCCGGTGAGGCCGATGAGGCGGTCGAGAGTGGGGGCGGTGTCGGGGACCGGGACGACCGGGCCGAAGAGGCCGGGGGTGCCCTCCTCGGGGGTGGCGCGCAACCAGTCCGCCAGGAGGGTGACGTCGTCGTTGTCGGGGTGGTAGGGCTGGCCGGTGGCGCGGGCCAGATCCCAGGCGTGGATGACCAGTTCGTTGAGGGCCACCGTCGCCATTTCGGGAGCGGGCAGCAGCACCCCGCCCGCCTCGGTGTCCCCCTCCCACGCCGACGGCTCCCGCCAGGCTGAGACCAGGGCCTCGAGCCGGACGGGGATCCGGGTGCGCCAATCGTCGGGCAGTTCGGGCTCCACCTCCGTGGGGGACACCGAGTGGCCGATCGACTCCTTGGTGGCGGCCGCGCGGAAGGCCTCCGTGAGCCCGGCGACATGGGCGAGCAGCTGCCGCACCGACATACCGCCGCTGGGGGTGGCGGTCTCGAGCTGGTCATCGGTGATCGCGGTGACGACCGCCGCCATGGTCGCGGCGGCGGATTTCATATCGAATGCGGCCTTGTTGTCGGTATCAGACATAGCCATCGGTCCTCCCGAACGCATCGGACGCCCACGGCGGGCGGTCCGCTCACCCATAGGGACTGTTCGGCGCGTCGAGACTCATCGGTGCCCCGTGCCCGATCGTGCGGATGTGCGTGCACGGCCACTCCGAAACCGACTCGTTAGCAGCGAAAACGCGTGGCGGCGCGGAGAATTGGTAGATGAAGGGTGATCGAGTGGAGATCGTCGTCGATACCGGCGACGGCTACCGCAATTACGAGGTGCGCGCGACCCGGGCCGGGCGGCGCGTCGAAACACGGATCGCGCGCGGGGTGGTGGAGGTCAGCGAGATCACGCGCACCGGCACCCCGGTGCGCACCGCGCGTTTCCTGTCCAACCGGGTGGTGGCGCTGGTGGAGCATCCGGCCGAGAACGGATCGCTGCCGGGCGAATAGGCGCACGAGCGCATAATCCGAGGCAGGGCGGGCATCCCGGGTACCGGGCGGTGCGCGCGTGGTGGTTGCCAGCTCGGCCTATCGGGCGCATCCTCGACAGTGCCGGGTGGCGGTGCGCGCCGGATGCCCGGCCCACGGTCAGGCCGTCGACTCAGCTGGAGAGGAGCACCTGATGACAGATCGAATCACCGACGCCATGAAGGATGTACCGGAGGCCGACTTCGTCGAGCAGACCGTTCCGGCGTACGACGACGGCGGCTACCCCGCGGACGATTTCGACGCCGATACCGAGACGCCGCCGGAGCCCGAGCGCACCTGGGAGGCGAACGAGGCGGACGTGATCGAGCAGTCCATTCCGGTGCCCCTGGACGACGATTACGAGGACACGGACTCCGACAGCGAGTACTGACCCGAAGGACGCGGCGGCGAACCTCCCCGATGGGTTCGCCGCCGCTTCGCGTTCAGGAGAGCGGCCCGGCCCGCGTCAGCCGCGCGCGGCGGGGACCGACGCGGTTCAGTCCGCGATGCCCGCGCGCACGGTCGCGTGCAGTTCCCGCAGGCTGGAGCGTTCGGTGGCGACCTCCAGCACCCGGATGCCGTGGGCGTGCCGGGTCAGCTCCACGGCCAGTTCGGACAGGTCCACCTGCCGATGCGGGACCCGGTAGGCGGCGCACAGCGCGGCCAGGTCCATGCCGTGCGGGGTGCCGAAGACCCGTTCGAAGACGCCCGCGTACTGCGGGTCGCCCTGTTCCAGCAGTTCGAAGATGCCGCCGCCGTCGTCATTGGCGACCACGATGGTGAGGTCCTTGGGCCGCGGCTCGCCCGGACCGATGAGCAGTCCGGAGGCATCGTGCAGGAAGGTCAGGTCGCCGATGAGGGCCAGGGTGCGCCCCTCGTGCGAGAGTGCCGCGCCGACGGCCGCCGATACGGTGCCGTCGATACCGGCCACGCCGCGATTGGACAGCACCCGGATGCCGGGGCGGGGATGCGATACCAGCGCCGCGTCGCGCACCGGATTGGACGCGCCGAGCAGCAGCTGATCCCCGTCGTGCAGGGCGTCCATGACCGCGGCCGCCACATGCAACCCGGTCGGCTTGGGATGCGCGGCCAGTTCCGCGCGGATCACCGCGCGCGCCCGCTCGTCCAGCTCCCGGCAACCGTCCAGCCAGGCGGCGGTGGGCGCGCCGTAGGTGACCGCGCGGGTGCCGGTGCCCACCACATTGCCGGACACATCGGGCCAGCGCGGGCCGGTGGTGAGCGCGTACACGGTCACCTCGGGGTCGGCGAGCACCCGCGACACCTGGCGGTGCAGGGTGGGGCGGCCGGTGATGATGGCCTGCTTGGGCCGCAGCAGCGACAGCGCCAGCGGATGCAGCGGCGGCCCGTGCATGGGCGCGGTGGGTTCGGCGACGGTCGGCAGCGCGGCCAGTTCCGGCCGGTGCCCCGCGCCGTGCCCGGAGATGACGACCGTATCGGGCGACAGGTCGATGTCGAGGGGTACGTCCAGGGTGGCGTATTGCGTTGCGGTCCAGGGCCGTCCACTGTCCCGGCCAGCCGGCAGCGGATCGCCCTCGCGGGCGTCGGGCACCAGCGGTTCGCGCAGGGGAATGTCGAAGTGCACCGGCCCGGCATTGCCGGAGCGGGTGCCGCGGGCGGCAGCCAGCACCCGGCACACGGCCGAACGCCACACGCTGTTCTGGCGGCTGTATTCGGGATCGGCTTCCACTTCGGCGAGCCCGAGGCTGATGGCGGCGCGCACCTGGCTGCCGAACAGCCCGAACTGCTCGACGGTCTGATTGGCCCCGGTGCCGAGCATCTCGTAGGGCCGGTTGGCGCTGAGCACGATGAGCGGCACCCGCGCGTAGTTGGCCTCGAGCACGGCGGGGCCGAGGTTGGCGACAGCGGTGCCCGAGGTCATGACCACCGGCACCGGCCGGCCGCTGGCCACCGCGAGCCCGATGGCCAGGAAGCCGGCGGTGCGCTCGTCGATGCGCATGTGCAGCCGCAGCCGCCCCGCGGCGTCGGCGGCCTGGAGGGCGAAGGCCAGCGGCGCGTTTCGCGAGCCGGGGCACAGCACCACGTCCCGCACGCCTCCGCGCGCCAGCTCGTCGACGACGACCTGTGCCTGTGCTGTCGAAGGGTTCACGCCCCTCAGCCTCCCAGACAGTGGCTCCGCCCGCTGCGTCGCCCCGCTCACACCCCCCCGGTTTAGTTAGGCTTTGCTAACTTGATGCCATGGCGAAGCGCACCAAGTTTCTCAAGCCCGAGCACCGGGACTTCATCAGCGCGGAAGTGCTCGCGAGCAAGCGGATCAGCCCGAATTTCGTCCGCGTCACCCTGGGTGGCGCGGGCCTGGGCGATTTCGAACCCATGGGCTTCGATCAGTGGTTCCGGTTGTTCCTGCCGGGTAGGGACGGAGCGCTGCGCCTACCCACCTCCACCAGCACCCTGGGCTGGTACGCCCAGTACCTCATGATGGGCAGGGACACCCGTCCGCTGATCCGCAACTACACCGTGCGCGACTTCCGGCCGGCCGGGTCGGGCGAATTCGGCTCCACCGCCGAAATGGATGTGGACTTCGTCTCGCACGGCGACGACAGCCCGGCCTCGGCCTGGGCGAACAATGCCACCCCCGGCGGCAAGGTGGGGCTGCTCGACGAGGGCATCACCTTCCAGCCGCCCGAGCACACCGAATCCGTTCTGCTGCTCGGCGACGAGAGCGCGCTGCCCGCCATCGCCGGGGTGCTGCGGTCGGCCTCGCGCGATCTGCGGGGCGTCGCGTTCATCGAGGTCCCGCACGCCGACGACGTGCAGCGGCTCGACGAACCGGCGGGGGTGGACGTGCACTGGCTGGTGCGCGCCGACGCGCACGACGAGGTGGGCGCGGCGGCCGCGGCGGCGGTGCGCGCGGCGGATATCCCGACCCGCGGCGTGTACGCCTGGACGGCGGGTGAACAAACATTGGTCTCGGGAGTGCGCCGCCATCTGGTCGAGCACGGCATCCCGAAAACGGACATCACCTTCACCGGATACTGGCGAGTCGGCAAGTCCCAGGGCTGATTTCAGCCGGTGTCACACGGCGGTTTCGCGGCCCGCCCGGGGCCGCGAACCGACCAGTTTCAATTAGCCAGCGTGCCGCTGCACCAGATCGCCGACCCGCGGAAGGGCCTCGGCGACATGCTTCTTCGCCGACGACCGCATCGAGTTGTAGACCTTGGTCAGGGCCGGACGCGACGACGCCGCGGCGCGCTCATCGGTGACGGCCAGCAGCGCTTCGGCAACCTCGTCCTGCTTGGCGACCAGCAGATCGGCGAAAGAGCCTGCCCCGCCGGCCTTGTACTCGGTCCAGTACGGCTCGAGCTTCTCGACGAACTTGGGCGCGAAAGACGACAGCGCGTCACCGACGATGGTGGGGCTGACCTTCTTCACCGCGGCGTAGCCGCCCTTGACAGCCAGACCCGACGCGCCGCCCTTATCCGACACCTCCGCGTCGAGAACCGACTGGGCATCGGCCAGGAAGGCCGCGCGCTTGGTGTCGTCGAGCAGGGATTCAGACAGTGCTGCAACCACTTTCAGGTTCCTCCGGATAGGTTTGCGATGAACGAGCGCACGCAACTATACGCACCGGTGCCCGCGCACACACGATGCCGACGCGCTACGGCTGCCAAGGCAGCAACTGCACCATAAGCCCTTCACAATCGGCCAGCAGCGTTTCAGATTCATCCAATAGCCGTGCGCTGACGAAGGTTTTGCGTCCCTCGACCCGATCCACGGTCCCTACCACGGTCAATGGCGTTTCGACGGGGGTGATCTTCCGGTAGTTCACATGCAGGAAAGCTGTCCTACTGATCGGTCGACCCGCATAGTGCACGAGCGTGCCGAACAAGTCATCGAACAGCAACGGCAGCACGCCGCCGTGCACCGCGCTGTTGCCGCCCACGTGATATCGCCGAAACTCCCCTTGACTGCGCACCCCGTCCGGCCCCGCCTCGACCACCCGCCAGGGCGGCATCAGCAAACTCCCGCGCCCCGGCAGCGCGGTGGCGCGCCCGGCGGGACTCGCCAACTCCGGCGCGCGGTAGGGCTCGAGCAGTTCGATGAGCTCGTTCGCCTGCCGCAGCGCCCGCCCGTACACCTCGTCCGGAGCGTCGACCGAGACGGCGAGGTCCTGCAGGGTGCGCATGGCCGCCACGAACGATCCGAATTCCGGTCCGGGATGCGCCTCGACGATCTTGGGAAATCCGCCGTGCCGCTCGTACCGATCATGGTCCACCGCGCTGGCGTCGATAACAGGTTTCGGACGTTCGCTCATACCAGCACGGTAGCGGGTGTTTTTACACCGTCAAGTGGAGAGCCGCGCCGCAGCTCACACCCGGGAGCGGCCGAAGGGGGTCCGATCGCCGACTATGTTCGAGCGCGTGACCTTCAATCCGACGCTGTGGCGGCCCGTCCCCGGGTTCGAGAACCTCACCGACATCACGTATCACCGGCATATCGACCAGGGCACCGTGCGCATCGCGTTCGATCGGCCCGAGGTGCGCAATGCCTTCCGGCCGCATACCGTCGACGAGCTCTACCGCACGCTCGACCACGCCCGGATGACCTCCGATGTCGGTGCGGTGCTGCTCACCGGTAACGGACCCAGCGCCAAGGACGGCGGCTGGGCCTTCTGCTCCGGCGGCGACCAGCGCATCCGCGGCCGCAGCGGCTACCAGTACGCCAGCGGCGAGACCGCCGACACCGTCGACGCCGCCCGGGCCGGACGCCTGCACATCCTCGAGGTGCAGCGGCTCATCCGGATGATGCCCAAGGTCGTCATCGCCCTGGTCAACGGCTGGGCCGCGGGCGGCGGACACTCCCTGCACGTCACCTGCGATCTCACCCTGGCCTCCCGCGAACACGCCCGGTTCAAGCAGACCGACGCCGATGTGGGCAGCTTCGACGGCGGCTACGGCAGCGCCTACCTCGCCAAGATGGTCGGGCAGAAGTTCGCCCGCGAGATCTTCTTCCTCGGCCGCCCCTACACCGCCGAGGAGATGCACCACATGGGCGCGGTGAACGCCGTGGTCGACCACGACGAGCTGGAGAACGTCGCCCTGGAGTGGACCGCCGACATCCTCGGCAAGTCACCACAGGCCATCCGCATGCTCAAGTACGCGTTCAACCTGACCGACGACGGACTGGTCGGCCAGCAGCTGTTCGCCGGGGAGGCGACCCGCCTGGCCTACATGACCGACGAGGCCGTGGAAGGCCGCGACGCGTTCCTGGAGAAGCGACAGCCGGACTGGAAACCGTATCCCTGGTACTTCTGAGATGCTCGGTAGGGTTCGGGTATGGATGTCCTCGGTAGCCGGGTGATTCTTCGCCCGGCCGATTATGCGACCACCCTGGCGTTCTATCGCGACGGTCTCGGGTTGGCGGTCGCGCGCGAGTATCCGGGTGGGACGGTGCTGTTCGCGGGGCAGTCGCTCATCGAGGTGGCCGGGCACGGGCGGGCCGAGGATGCGCCGAAGGGGTTCTCGGGCGCGATCTGGTTGCAGGTGCGCGACGCCGAGGACGCCGCGGCCGAGCTCGCCGCGCGCGGGGTGCCGATCGACCGCGCGCCGCGGCGGGAGCCGTGGGGGCTGATCGAGATGTGGGTGCGCGATCCGGACGGGGTGCCGATCGTGCTGGTGGAGGTGCCCGCCGAGCACCCGCTGCGCCGGGATTCCCGGCCGCCCGCCGAGCACTGACCCGCCGAACACCGAATCGCCCGCCGAGCACGAATCGCCCGCCGAACACCCGGTTCCGGCCGTTCGGGTAGCGCAGCCGATGCCGCATAACATGCCGCCCGCTGTGACTCCGTGCGGGGTGGCGGTTAACGGCACGTTAACGGCGTGCCGCAAACTGGGGGCGTGTCTGCCGAACTGCTCGTTCTGCTGATCGTGGTGTGCACCGCGCTGGCATTCGATTTCACCAACGGATTCCACGACACCGCGAACGCGATGGCCACCTCGATCGCCACCGGTGCGCTGCCCCCGCGTCGGGCCGTACTCCTCTCCGGAGCCCTCAACCTCATCGGCGCGTTCCTGTCCGTTGCGGTCGCGGCCACCGTTACCGACGGCATCGTGCGCCTGGACGAGGTGAGCGGGCGAGCATTGCTCGACATCGTGTTCGCCGGGCTGGTCGGCGGCATTCTGTGGAATCTGTTCACCTGGCTGCTCGGACTGCCGTCGAGTTCCTCGCACGCGCTGTTCGGCGGGCTCATCGGCGCGACCGTCGCCGCCCTGGGCTGGAACGGTGTGGTGTGGGCGGCCGGTGACAAGGGCGTGCTGTTCAAGATCATCATCCCGGCCCTGCTGGCCCCCGTGGTGGCCGCGCTGGTCGCCTGCCTCGCCTCCTGGCTGGTCTACCGGATCACGCGCGGCAGCAATGCGAACACCGTGGAACGCGGATTCCGCTGGGGCCAGATCGGTTCGGCCTCCCTGGTCTCGCTGGCGCACGGCACCAACGACGCGCAGAAGACCATGGGCATCATCTTCCTGGCCCTCATCGCGCACGGCTCCGCCACCGCCGGCGACCCGCTGCCGCTGTGGGTGATCACCTCCTGCGCGATCGCCATCGCCGCGGGCACCTGCCTGGGCGGCTGGCGGATCATCCGCACCCTCGGCAAGGGCCTGGTGGACATCGCGCCGCCGCAGGGCTTCGCGGCCGAGGCCACCAGCGGCGCGATCATCCTCACCTCCGCCCACTTCGGCCTGCCGCTGTCCACCACGCAGACGGTGACCGGCTCCATCCTGGGTTCCGGGCTGGGACGGCCCGGAGCCGAGGTGCGCTGGACGGTGCTGGGCCGCATGGTGGTCGCCTGGGTGCTGACGCTGCCCATGGCGGGCATCGTCGGCGCGGTGTGCTGGGCGATCCTGCACGGCATCGGCGACACCGCGGGCACGCTGGTGGTCTTCGGACTGCTCATCGCCACGGCCGCCTACATCTGGCTGCGTTCGCGGCGCACGGCCGTCGGCTCGCACAATGTCAACGACGAGTGGCAGGGCACCGCCGCGCCACCAGACACCACGGCACCGCATGGCACCAGCGCGCCACAGAGCACCGCCACACCGCGGCACACCACCACACCGCAGGCCCCCCGGCCGGGGATCGGCGAACGGGCCGGTGCGGCCGGTCGGCCGAACGCCGCCACCCCCGGCCCGACCGCCGAATCCGGTCCGGCGCAGTCCGAGACCACCGCCAACCGAACCGGGTAGGAGTCGCGAATGCACACCTTGCTGTCGAACCTCACCGACCTCGGCCAGGTCACGCTGGCCGCCGTCATCTTCGGCGCCGGACTGCCCGCCGTCTTCGCCTTCGGCATCCGCTTCCAGGCCCGGGTCGACGATGGCGCCGACGGTGGTTCCCGGGCGGTCGCGCAGGCCGTCTCCAGCCTCTGCTTCGCCATCGTGCTCATCGCGGTGGTGGTCGGTGTGCTGTTCATCGCCAAGGGCTTTCTGGCCTCGCGGCTCGGCATCCACCTGTTCGGCGCGTGACGCCGCCGCGAAGAGAGGTACAGCCCGTGAACTCCCCCGAACAGCCCGACCGGCCGCGGGAATCCCGGCCCGCGGACCACACCGCGCGACCGGAACACACCGATCTGCTGGAGGCCGCGCGCACATCGCTGCGCCAGTCCGGTTCGATCCTGCGCAAGGTGCTCGACTGGCTCAAAGCCGGGTACCCGCAAGGGGTCCCGCAGGACGACTACGTGGCCCTGCTCGCCGTGCTGCACCGGCGGCTCACCGACTACGAGGTGCGCATCGTGGTCGAGGAACTGGTGCGCGAACGCCGAGCTACCGACGAGATCGACCAGGACGAGATCGCCGACGCCATCGCCCGAGTTGCCAAGGAGCAACCGGGCGAGGACGATATCGCTCGGGTGGCCTCCCGGCTGGCAGCGGGCGGATGGCCGCTGGCGACACCGACGTCCGATTGACCGACGACCACCATCGACCACGGACGCGGACCCGCAGTCGCGCGTCCACCCCGAGACATGACACGATCGCGAACGTGAGCAGCACCCTGCGGACCCTCCCCATGCCCACCGGCGCCGCGGTGGGAGAAGTACTGCCGCATCTGCGGGAGGCCCTGGAGGGCAGTGGCCCGGCGTGGCTTCCCATACCCACCGCCGACCGCCGTGAGGCGCACCGGCTCAGCAGCGCCCTGCGCCCCGGCGAGCCCATCGAGGACGATGTGGCGCTGGTCGTCACCACCTCCGGCACCACCGGAATCCCCAAGGGGGCCATGCTGTCCGCGGCCGCGCTGCGCGCCAGCGGGGAGGCCACCCACGAGCGGCTGGGCGGGCCCGGACAGTGGCTGCTGGCGCTGCCCACCCATCACATCGCCGGTATCCAGGTGCTGCTGCGCAGCATTCTCGCCGGAACCGAACCGGTCGTGCTGGACGTCTCCGACGGCTTTCTCCCCGAGGGGTTGGCGAGTGCGGTGGCGGGCATGCGGGGGCCGCGCCGCTACACCTCGCTGGTGCCCACGCAGCTCATCAAGGCCCTCGACGAACCCGTGGGCACCGAGGCGCTGGCGCGGTTCGACGCCGTCCTGGTGGGCGGTGCGGCCACGCCCGCACCGGTGCTGGAGCGGGCGCGGGCGGCGGGCATCAACGTGGTTCGCACCTACGGGATGAGCGAGACCTGCGGCGGCTGCGTCTACGAGGGTGTACCGCTCGACGGAACCGAGATCCGCATCGAGGACGGGCGCGTCATGTTGGGCGGCACCACCTTGGCCAACGGCTATCGCGGGCTGCCGGACCACCCGGCCTTCGCCGAACCCGGCTGGTTCCGCACCGAGGACGCGGGCACCTACGAGAACGGCGTACTGACCATTTCCGGCCGCCTGGACGAGGCCATCATGACCGGTGGCCTGCTGGTGATCCCGCAGGTCGTGGAGGCGGTGCTGGCCACGCATCCGGCGGTCGGCGAATGCGTGGTGCTCGGCCTGCCCGACGAGCGGCTGGGTCAGCGGGTGGCGGTGGCCGTCGTCCCTGCGGTCGGCGCGCCCCCGCCCACCCTGGACGAACTGCGCGAGCACGTGATGAAGGAGTTGGACGCCATCGCCGCGCCGCGGGAACTGGCGGTGCTCGACGATCTGCCGCTGCGCGGTCCGGGCAAGCCGGACCGGGTGAAACTGCGCGAACATCTCCTCGCCGACTCCACACATTGACCACATCGCACCCGTAGCGTCCCGGTGGTGCGGGATGTCCGGGTGCGACAGCCGTCACATCACCCGCCTGAGCTGGCCGAACCTTCCCACGCAAGGGGTCTTGCACGCCGGTGCAACAGCGGTGCAAGGGGTGTGCAAGGCGCGCTTCGCACAGTAGGGCCATGACTTCTTACACACCCGCCGAGGCGCTCGCCATCGAGGCGGACGACTTGGTCAAGGTCTTCGGGGAGCAGCGGGCCGTCGACGGCGTGAGTCTCGCGGTGCCGCGCGGGGCCGTGTACGGCGTGCTCGGCCCCAATGGAGCCGGCAAGACCACGACCATTCGCATGCTCGCGACCCTGCTGCGCCCGGACGGCGGCAGCGCCCGGATCTTCGGCCGCGATGTGGTGGCCGAACCCACCGCGGTGCGGTCGCTCATCGGCGTGACCGGACAGTACGCCTCCGTCGACGAAAAGCTCAGTGCCACCGAGAACCTCGTCATCTTCTCGCGGCTGCTCGGGTATTCGCGCGCCGCGGCACACCGCAAGGCCGCCGAACTGCTGGCGGAATTCGGTCTCACCGAGGCGGCCGACAAGGCGCTGGAGCACTTCTCCGGCGGTATGCGGCGGCGGCTCGATCTGGCCGCCAGTCTGATCGCGCGGCCACCGTTGATCTTTCTCGACGAGCCCACCACCGGTCTCGACCCGCGCACCCGCGCCCAGATGTGGGACACCATCCGGCGACTGGTGCGGGAGGGTTCCACGGTCCTGCTCACCACGCAGTACCTGGACGAGGCCGATCAACTGGCCGACCGGATCGCGGTCATCGACCGCGGGCGGGTGATCGCCGACGGCACCTCCGATCAACTCAAGGCATCGGTGGGCATATCGGCGCTCCAGCTGACCCTGGCCGACCGCGAGCAGCTGGAGCGGACGCGAACCCTGGTGGGCGAGTTCCTGTCTCGTGCGGCGGGCAAGGTCGTGGAGGCCACCGTCTCCCCGGAGGCGGGCCGCGTCACCGCACCGCTGCCCGATCCCAGCGCCACCACCGACATCCTGATTCGCCTGCGTGAGCAGGGCATCGGGATCGACGAGATCACGGTCGCCAAGCCCAGCCTGGACGAGGTGTTCTTCGCCCTCACCGGCCACGGCGCGGACGACGACACCGACGACACCGAGAGGAGCGCGGCGTGACGACGACACTGACCGCCCCCGCGACCGGCCACACCGCCGTCGCACCGATTCCCCAGGTCTCCAACCACATTCCGCTACGGCAGACCATCGCCAATTCGTTCACGATGGCCTACCGGGGCATCCTGAAGATCAAGCACAACCCGGAGCAGCTCTTCGATGTCACCGTGCAGCCGATCCTGTTCACGGCGCTGTTCGCCTACATCTTCGGCGGCGCGATCGGCGGCAGCGTGCAGAACTACCTGCCGGTCCTGATTCCCGGCATTCTGGTGCAGACCGTGGTGCTCACCTCGGTCGTCACCGGCACCCAGTTGCGTGAGGACATGGACAAGGGCGTTTTCGATCGCTTCAAATCCCTTCCCATCGCTCGCATTTCGGCGCTGTCGGGGGCGCTGCTCGCCGATATGGTGCGCTACGCCATCGCCACCGTGCTCACCGTGGTGGTCGGCATCGCCATCGGCTACCGGCCCGCGGGCGGCGTACTCGGGGTGCTGGCGGCCGGACTCGTGGTCGTGGTCTGCTCCTTCGCCATCAGTTGGATCTGGGCTCTGGTCGGCGTCACCGGCAAGAGCGCGGCGGCGGTGCAGGGCATCTCCATGATGGTCATGTTCCCGCTGACCTTCATGTCCGGCGCATTCGCCGAAGTGTCCACCATGCCGGGCTGGATGCAGGGGCTCAACCACGCGAATCCGGTGTACTACATGGTGAATGCCTGCCGGGCGCTCATGAACGGGGCGGGTGTCACCGCCGATCTGGGCTGGTCGCTCATCGGTGCGGTCGTGGTGGTGGCGATCTTCGCACCGCTCACGGTCCGGGCGTACATGCGCCGCGCCTGAACCCTCGCGGACCCACCCTGACGTGCGCCGACGGACGGGGCACCGGACCGCGGCGCGGCCGAGCGGTGCCGACGCCTTCGAGCGCTCCCGCACACCGTATCCGGTGTGCGGGAGCGCTTTTCGGCCCTTTCCAGGGGAGACCGAGATCGACCCGAGCACGCTGTCACCTAACTCGGCGCGATCTCGCGCAGCAGGCCCAGAATCCGCTCGGCGGCCTGACGTCGGCCCAGTCGCGCCACCGCGCGCACGGCCGCGTCGAACCGCTCCGGGCCCACCTCGTCCCGGTGCAGCGCCACGTGCCGATCCCAGCGCATGGACGGATAGTCCTGACGCGGCGTCACTCTCGGTACCAAGGCCAGCAGGGCCAGACCGGCGCCGACGTGCTCGCCGGTCGCGAGCAGGAAGGAGCCCACCGCGTTCGCGGCCGCGCCGAGCTGCGGTACATCCCACAGCTGCGCGAGCCGGTTCACCACCAAGTCCGCCAATTCGTAGACCACCGTGCGGATCTCATCGGTGCGCCCGTACAGCACGTGGGCGTCGACCACCGCGGAGACGAGCATGAGCAGACCTGGCCCGGGCGTGACCATGTTATTCGGCCAGTCCAGCAGCGGCAGCACCGTCCGGAAGCGGCGCAGCCCGGTGTCGATATCCCCCTCGGCCAGTTCGACTTCCGAGAGCGCCGAGACCACATGCGCGCGACGTTGGCTCGGCTGTGTCACGGGGGTGTCGGGCGACGGTTCGACGCCGATCGCGCCCAGGGTCGGCTCCAGTTCGCGCCGGGCAGCCGCGGTATCCCCCAGTCCGGTCAGCGATACCGCCAGGAAGCTGCGTATCTCGATGCTCTCCTCGAAGGAGCGCAACCGCAGCAGATCCGCGGCCGCGCTGCGGTAGAAGCCGACGGATTCGTCGTAGCGCGCCGCCTGCCCGTACATTCCGCCCAGGTGCTGGCACAGCATGGCGTGTCCCCAGACGTCACCGGGCTCCATCATGCGCAGCGCCGCCACGGCGTCGCGGGTGGAACCGAAGATATCGCCCGCGTTCTCCGCTACGTTGGCGCGCACCAGCAGGGCGGTCGAGCGGGTCAGCGCGTCGTCGCTGCGGACGCCGCGGGCGAGGGCGCGGCCGAGCGCCGTGGCATTCGGCGGCAGGGTCGCGAGTTCACCGAGGAAGCCGAACATCGGCGTGGGCTGCGCGCCGGAGCGCAGCACCCGGCGAATGGTGTTGCGCACCAGCGCCGTACCCCTGGGTTCGCCGCTGATGTACATCAGATGCAGGCCGATCGTGACCTGACCGAAGATCTGGAGATCGGCGGCGGACGGATCGGCGGCGGGCGTGCGCGGCGGGAGCCGGAGCACCCGTTCGCCCCAGGCCACCAGCTCCATATGCGCCCCGCGGATCACCCACAGCATCGCCAGGGTCGGGAAGACCATGTGCACGGTATCGGCATCGCGGCGTTCAACGGCGTACCGGAGCACCGTGACCAGGTTCTCCGCCTCCGCGGCGACCGACAGCACCGTCCGCACCTGATCTCCACCCAGGTAGGCCCGCAGCGCCGCGACAACGAAATCCCGCGCCCAGCCGACCATGCGGGACATGACGGGTTCGGCCTCGCCCGCGAGCGTCAGCTGCTCCTCGCCGAATTCCCGGACGGTTTCCAGCATTCGATAGCGCACGCGCTGCGCGCCCCGCCATTCCGGATCGTCGTCGGCCTCCAGCACGGTGAGCAGTGACTGGCCGACCAATCCGTCCACCGCCGCGGCGGCATCCGGGATGTCGGGGCCGTGCAGCAGCGCTGCGGCCGCCGACAGCGTGAACCCGGCGGGGAAGCGACACAGTCGCCGCAGGGCGACACGCTGCGGGTCGTCGAGCAGATTCCAACTCCAGTCGATCACCGCGTGCAGGGTGCGGTGCCGTCGCGGCGAACTGCGGTCGCCGCCGCGCAGCAGGGCGAAGCGCTGATCCAGCCGGGATTCGATCTCCGCGACGCTCATGGTGCGCACTCGGGCGGCGGCCAGTTCGATGGCGAGCGGGAGACCGTCCAGGGTCTCGCACAGGCGGGCCACCGTCGCCGGATCCAGGTGCGCGGACGGGCGCACCGCGCGGGCACGGGCGGTGAACAGGTCGGTGGCGGGTGATCCGGCCGCGTCGATGGTCAACGGCGACAGCGGGTAGACGGTCTCGGCGGTGATCTCCAGCGGAGCCCGGCTGGTGGTGAGCACGGTGAGCCGGTCGCTCGCGCCGACCAGGTCGGCGGTGATGGCGGCGACCGCCTCGATGAGATGTTCGCAGTTGTCCAGAATCAGCAGCATCGGCCGCGAACCCAGTGTCTCCCGGAGCACCTGCCGGATGTCCCGCACCAGGGCCGGGCGCAGCACAGTGGCGTCGCGCCCCACCTCACTCACACCGAGCGTCGCCGCGATGGCGGCCTCCACCTCGACGCGGGTGGCGGCGCTGTCCGGATCCGGCCGCACCGAAGCCAATTCGACCAGCACCACCGACCGTTCGGCGGCACAGCGCGCACCCAGTTCGTTGGCGATCCGCGTCTTCCCGGTACCGCCCGGCCCCAACACCGTGACCACACGGGACTCGCGCAGCAGCGCGGTCAATGCCGCGAGATCGCCGTCCCTGCCGAGCAGCGGATTCGGTGCGGCCCGCAACCCGATGGAGGAGATCGCCTCGGCCGCAGCGGATTCCCGGCGCGGCGGGTCCTGACGTGCCGAACTCCGGTGCGCCGCAGCGTGGTACGCCACGGCCGGACTGAACGAGCGCCCATCCGCATCCTCGGCCACAGACGCTCCGACATCGGACGCGTGACCGTCGCCGCCCCCGGCCCCGGTTCCCCGGCCGCCGTGCGGCTGGTCCGTCCCGAGCGCGGGCACCGAGCTCGTCGCGGGCCGCCACCGACGGAGTTCGCCGGGAAGCGGGTCGCCACGGAGGACTGCGGTGTTCACGGCCGTGATGGTGGGGCCCGGATCGGTGCCCAGTTCGGCGGCGAGGCGGGCACGGAAGGCGGCGAAGACATCGAGGGCCTCGCTGCCCCGGCCCGCGATGGCGAGCAGGCGCATGAGGGTGGTGTGCGCGGGCTCGTCGAGTGGATGCGCGGTCGCGGCGCGCCGGGCCAGCACGATGGCGGCGGTGAGGTCGCCCGCGGCCTCGCGGGCGGCGAGTTCCAGCGTGTCGAGATCGTGCGCGCGGGCGGCGGCGAGGGCGGCGAGCTCGTCGGCCACCGGACCGGGTGGCAGGTCGGCTCCGGGCTCGCCGCGCCAGAGCCCGCGGGCGCGGGTCAGCAGGTCCAGGCAGCCGTCGACATCCCCGGCGTCGAACGCGGCCCGGGCGCGCTGTTCGATCCGGGCCACGCGGGTGAGGTCCACCTGGTCGACCGGCAGGACCAGGCGGTATCCGGCGGGTCCGATATCGAGCGCGCCGTCGGGGAGTGCGGAGCGCAGCCGCGAGATCTGGGTGTGCAGGGCGTTCATTGGCGCACGCGGCGGGGCGTCACCCCAGATGTCGTCGATCAGCGCCGGAGCGGCGCGGCTGCGTCCCGGATGCGTCGCCAGCGCGGCCACGAGCAGGCGCGAGCGTGCGCCCGGTACCGGGGTGAGCACCCCGGCACGCCGCAGTGCGATCTCACCCAGCAGTGCCACCCGCACGGTGTCCCCGATAGACACGATCCGGGTGACCCCAGCGCTGCTCGAACTGCTCGTTTCTGCGTTCATTCCTCGTCGATCGTAGGTGAGCTGCGCGAACGAGTCGGATTCGCGCGGTTGCGCGACCCGCACCGCTTACGCTGATCTTCATGGCCGATTTCGAACTCGCGCGGCAGACCGTGATCGCGGCCGAACCGTCACGGATACTCGCGCTCATCGATGATCTGCACCAGTGGCAGCAGTGGTCGCCCTGGGAGGATCTGGACCCCGATCTGGAGCGTGTCTACTCCGGCGCCGATCGCGGCCCGGGCGCGAGGTACGACTGGAAGGGCAACCGGAAGGCCGGGCAGGGCGCGATGGAGATCACCGCGAGCACCGCCGACCGGGTCGAGCTCCGCTTGGAGTTCGAGAAGCCGTGGAAGGCCACCAACCAGGCCATCTTCGAGTTGCGGCCGGTCGACGGCGGCACCGAGGTCACCTGGCGGATGACCGGTCAGCGCACCCGCATGATGACCATGCTCGGCAAGCTCATGGACAAGCTGATCGGCAAGGACTTCGAGAAGGGGCTCGCTCGGCTCAAGGCTGCCGCCGAATCCTGAACCGGCGCCCCGGCGGGATCGGGGCGGGACGCCGCGCCCGCACCCGGCGGCGACATTCGTCCCGTCAACACAGCGAACCGACCGCCTGGTGCGGATCCTCCCGATGCGCCGCCCCCGCACCGCGCATTAGGCTGCCGATCATGGCAACAGCTGGACAGTGGATCGAGGGCGCTCGGCCGCGCACGCTTCCGAATGCGATCGCGCCGGTCCTGGTGGGCACGGGGGCCGCGGCCTCGATCGGCGGGGCGGTGTGGTGGAAAGCGGTACTGTGCCTGCTGCTTTCGCTGTCGCTCATCATCGGGGTGAACTACGCCAACGACTACTCCGACGGTATTCGGGGCACCGACGACGAGCGGGTGGGCCCGCTGCGGCTGGTCGGTTCGAAGCTGGCGAGTGCGGCGGCGGTGCGCAATGCCGCCATCGCCTGTCTGGCGCTGGGCGCGGTGATCGGTCTGGTGCTGGTGGCCACCACCGCGTGGTGGCTGATCCTGGTGGGCGCGGCCTGCCTGGCGGGCGCCTGGTTCTACACCGGGGGCCGGAATCCCTACGGCTACAGCGGTTTCGGTGAGATCGCGGTCTTCGTGTTCTTCGGTTTGGTGGCGGTGCTGGGCACCCAGTTCGTGCAGGCCGAGCGGGTCGACTGGGCGGGCCTGGTCGGCGCCGTCGCGGTGGGCGCGTTCTCCAGTGCGGTGCTGGTCACCAACAATCTGCGCGATATCCCCACCGACACGGTCTCCGGCAAGCTCACCCTGGCCGTCCGGCTCGGCGACACCCGCACCCGCACACTGCATATCGTGCTGATGGCGGTGCCGTTCCTGGCCAGTCTGGCCCTGGCGGCCCGCACCCCCTTCGCGCTGGCGGGGCTGCTCGCCCTCCCACTGGCCGTCCGCGCCAATGCTCCGGTGCGCTCCGGGCAGGGCGGGCCCGGTCTGATTCCCGCGCTGCGCGACACCGGCCTCGCCCTGCTGGTCTGGTCCCTGCTCACGGCGATCGCGCTCACCGTCGCCTGAGGCGGCGCGTCAGTCCCTTCGCAACGACAACGCCCCGGCCACGGCCGGGGCGTTCGTCTCGTACCCGGACGGCTCAGTCCCGGTCCGGCACCAGGATGCCGAGCACCCAGTTCACCAGCGTGATGATGATGCCGCCGAGCACCGCCGCCCAGAATCCCTCGACATGCAGCTGGTAGTCGGTGTACCCCGTGAGCCACGAGGTCAGCCACAGCATCAGGGCATTGATCACCAGCAGGAACAGACCCAGCGTCAGGATCACCAGCGGTAGCGACAGCAGCTTCACGATCGGCTTCACGAAGGCGTTCACGATCGTGAAGACCACGGTGACCACCGCGAGCACCAGCAGCTTGCTGGAGGTGGTGTCCTCGGGTGCGATGATGTCGATGCCGGACACCCATTCGGCGGCCAGCCAGATGGCCACACCGGTGATGATCAGGCGGAGCAGGAGCGTCATGCAGCGATCGTAGGCCCGAAATGCCCGGCCGTCCGGTCACGCCGCGCGATCGAGCAGCGCGTGGGTCGCCCCGCGCAGCCGCGTCACTCCCTCGTCTCCGCCGATGAGGTCGCCCACCGTCGGAGTCGGATCCCGCAGGATGCCGAGCAGGACGTGCCCAGCCTCGATGCGGTTGTCCTTGCGCGCGAGTGCCTCCCGCAGCGAGAGCTCGAGCGCCTTCTTGGCTTCCCGAGTGAAGGGGATGTGGCCGAAGTTGCCCTTTCCGCGGCCGAACAGACCTCGACGCTGTTGTTCCGGCGGCTCGGCGCGCTCGAGGGCGTCCGCGCCGAAGGTGGCTTCCAGACTTTCCCGCACCGCGTCCAGATCGATGCCGATGGACTTCAGCGCGGCCGCGTCCTCCGCACCGAGAGGTTCCCCACCACGCTTGCGCGCCAGTGCTTCTCGCACTCCGGCCGCAGTGAGCCCGGTCTCGCCGAGCATGTCCGTCAGCGCTCGGTCGGGGCAGTCGAGCAGCCCCAGCAACAGGTGCTCGGGCCCGATGCTCGGCGCGCGCAGTTCCCGAGCCTCCTCCTGCGCCCCCACCACCGCGAATCTGGCTGCCTTGTCGAATCGTTCGAACATCAGCGGATCCCGCCTCTCCGGTTGTACTTCTGGTGGACCGCCTGTCGGCTCACTTCGAGCGCGTCCGCGATCGCCTGCCAGGACCAGCCCTGTCGCCGGGCATTGGCCACCTGGATGGCTTCGAGTCGCTCGAGCAGCCGACGCAGTGCCAGCACCGCGCGGAGTCCGACCTGTGGGTCGGGGCTCCCGGCGGCGGCCGCCAGGGTCGTTGCCTCACTCATGTATGTCAATTTACGTTGACACTCGCCAGGCGTCAATAAAAATTGACACGGACGGGGTGGGGACCCCTTCGAGAGTCCATGCGGACATGCATCCGATAGCGCTCGAAAGGCCCGAAACGTCAACGGGTGTTAACGAAAAATGGGACACCGGGACACGGCCCCGCCGATCGGATGACCCGATATCACCGATAGCGCAGGCAATTCCGCAAACTTACAGCTATCAGAAATGCGCTTGGTCAGAACGGCCGAACGGCGCATCACATAGCACGGAAACCGCTGTGCCGTGCGGAAACTAGGCAGACCACTGGCCGGTGGCCAGGAATTTGGTGAGCACGGCCTCCGGTTCGGCCAGGCTCAGACCCTGCCCGGCAACCCATTCGTCATTGAAATAGGTTCCGGCATAACGGTCTCCGCCATCACACAGCAGGGTCACCACGCTGCCCGCGCGCCCCTGCGCCATCATCTCCGCGATCAGAGCGAACGCACCCCACAGATTGGTGCCGGTGGACCCGCCCACCCGGCGCCCCAGGGCTCGGCTGGCGAAACGCGCCGCCGCGATGGACGCGGCATCGGGCACCTCGATCATGGTGTCCACCACCTGACCGATGAACGACGGCTCCACCCGCGGCCGCCCGATCCCCTCGATCCGCGAGGGCATTCCGGTCTGATAGCCCGCGTCGGCCATCTCGTAGCCACCGTAGAAGGCCGAATTCTCCGGATCGACCACCGCCAACCGGGTGGCGTGCCGCCGATACCGGATATAGCGGCCGATGGTGGCGCTGGTGCCGCCGGTGCCCGCCCCCACCACGATCCACTCCGGCACCGGATGCGTCTCCAATTCCAGCTGCTGGAAGATGGATTCGGCGATGTTGTTGTTACCGCGCCAGTCCGTGGCCCGTTCGGCGTGGGTGAACTGGTCCATGTAGTGGCCGCCGCATTCGGCCGCCAGCCGCGCCGCCTCCGTATAGATGTCCGGCGCACGCTCGACGAAATGGCAGCGGCCGCCCTGCGCCTCGATGAGCGCGACCTTCTCCCGGGAGGTCTTGGCGGGCACCACGGCCACGAAGTCCAGGCCCAGCAACTGGGCGAAGTACGCCTCACTGATCGCGGTCGAACCGCTGGACGCCTCCACCACCGTGGTGCCCTCGGTGACCCAGCCGTTGCAGATCGCGTACAGGAACAGCGATCTCGCCAGCCGATGTTTGAGACTGCCGGTGATGTGGGTGGATTCGTCCTTGAGATACAGCTGCACACCCCAGTCGGCGGGCAGCGGGTAGCGCAGCAGATGGGTGTCGGCACTGCGCTGGGTGTCGGCGTCGATCAGCCGCACCGCATTGTCGACCCAGTCGCGCGGGGTACTGCGCTCGCAGCGCTTCACGCGTCCTCACCCCGCAGGCGCGAGCGCAGCTGCTCACGGTCCCTACGGCGCTTGGCGTCGACGACGGCGATGTCCTGGTTCACCTTGGTGCGCAGCCCCTTGAGCAGCGTCATGGACAGGGGCATGGCGATGAGCAGCGCGAACAGCGCGGCCACGATGAGCGGGACGTCCACGCCCACCAGCTGCGCCGCTCCGATGATGGCCGCGGTGAGCGCGACGACCAGGGCCAGCCGCGCCAGCGTGTAGAGGGCAAGATTGCGTGCCAGGCGGCGGCCCGCACCGTCGGGTCGGGAAGCGTCACTCACGGGCACCAGAGTATGCGACGGGCATTCCGGCATTCGTCGCACCCTCGGAGAATCGGTCGCTGGATATTCGCTACCAAGCCGTAATTCGTGACAGCGAACACAGTACGGATATCCGTTTTGTCTATTACTTCCCCTTTACCAAACTGAGACCGTTCGAACACCCGGGGGTGACAGTGCAACGATGTCGCTACTGATGAGGGATCTGTCGATACGGAAAGGTTTGCGAATGACTGCGTTCACCGCGGCGAGCCGCGTATTGGGTTCCGTCAACGGCCAGGACACACTGCTCACCCCTGGTCAGGTGGCTGCCCTGTTCCACGTAGATCCGAAGACCGTTACCCGCTGGGCCCACGCCGGTCGGCTCGGCTCGCTGCGGACTCCGGGCGGACATCGCCGGTTCCGCGAAGCAGAAGTCATGCAACTCCTGAGGTCGCTCACCACCGAGGCGACTCGCGGCTAGATCGTTTCCCGTTCCACGGTGCCGCGGGTACGCACACGGATTACCCTCGTTGGCAGGAGGTGAGCGACGTGACGTACCTGTTGGCACTCATTGCGGTGGTGGCCGTCGCGGTGCTGTGCTGGAAGGCTTTCGGCCCTCAGCGATCAACCGGCACCGGCCCGACATCCAGGCCACGCAACCGTGTGATCGGTCCCGACGACGATCCGGAATTTCTCTGGCGCCTGTCCCGTCAGCATCGGGACGGCGAACCCGGTTCCGCGGAGCACTGACACTCCCGGAACAGCAAGAGTCGGCCCGCCTCCCTCCGACGCCGACACCATGAATGGGAAATCCCCGCGGATGATCTTCATCCGCGGGGATTTTTTCGTGATCTGCGCGACGCCCCGACCGACGGTCAGCGCTCGCGCCGGTAAAGTCGCATGGTCACCGGACCGAATACGGCGACCAGCACGGCGCAGGTAAGAAATACCCAGCCGATCTCGGTACTGGCCGACTGGCCGTGCATCAGCCCGCGCACGGCGGTGACCAGCTGCGATACCGGGTTGACCGCGACGAACGACTCCAGCCAACCGGGCAGGGTGGCGGGGTCGACGAAGATATTGCTGACGAAGCTCATCGGGAACGTCACCAGGATGGCCAGAAACATCACCGACTCCGGGGTGCGGGCCAGCAGCGCCAGACTCGTCCACACCCAGGACAGGCACCAGGCGAACAGCAGCACCAGTCCCATCCCGGCCAGCAGGCCGGGCAGCCCCGCGTCCGGCCGGAAGCCCAGCAGCACGCCGACGCTCACGATCACGGTGGCCGCCATGGCGTACCGGGTCAGATCCGCCAGCAGCGCGCCCACCAGCGGGGCGGGCTGCCAGATCGGCAGCGATCGGAACCGGTCGAACACGCCTTTACCGATATCGCCGTTGAGGGCGACCGCCGTCGACTGGGTGCTCATGATGACCGTCATGACCAGCAGGCCGGGCAGCACCGACTGCAGGTACTCCCGCACCGATCCGGCCAGTGCCCCACCGAACAGGTAGGTGAACATGAACAGCATCATCAGCGGGAAGACCGTCACATCGGCGAGCTGATCCGGCACATGCTTGATGCGCAGCACCGCTCGCCACGCGAAGGCCAGGGCGGTGGACAGGGGGCCGGGGCGAGCTGGACGCTGCCCGGACGACAGCGCCGCGCGCAGCGGATCGGTGGCGGGAGCCGGGGCGGCTGTGGTGGTGGTCATGCCGGAATCTCCTCGGGGGCTTCGGTTTTGGTGTGCTGACCGGTCAGGGCGAAGAACACTTCGTCGAGGCTGCTCTGTCCGATACCGAAATCACCGACCTCGATGCCGACACGGGCGAGTTCGCTCAGGGCCGCACCGGCCCGTCCGGTGTCGGTGAGCCGGGCCGACAGGGCCGCCGGATCCTCCTCGCGGTGCACCGGCACCGCGAGCACCCGCTCCAGCAGCCGTTCGGCATCCGCGCGGCGGTCCGGATCCCGCAGCCGCACCCGCACCGCACCCGCACCGACCGATTCCTTCAGCTGCGCGGTCGTGCCCTCGGCGATGATGCGGCCGTGGTCGATGACCGCGAGCCGGTCGGCCAGCCGATCCGCCTCCTCGAGGTACTGGGTGGTCAGCAAAACCGTTGTGCCGTTGTCGGTCAGGGCTCGCACCACGTCCCACACCCGGCTGCGGCTGCGCGGGTCGAGTCCGGTGGTGGGTTCGTCGAGGAACAGCAGGGCCGGGGTGACCACGATGCTCGCGGCGATATCCAGGCGGCGGCGCATACCGCCGGAATACCGCTTGGCCTGTCGGTCGGCCGCGGCCTCGAGTCCGAAGGCGGACAACAGTTCTCGGGCCCGATCGGCGGCGGCGCGGCGGCCGTGGCCGAGCAGCCTGCCCATCATGGCCAGGTTCTCCATCCCGGTGAGATCCTCGTCCACCGAGGCGTATTGGCCGGTGAGGCTGATTCGGGCGCGCACCTCGTCGGTATTGGCCACCAGGTCGTAGCCGAAGACGGTGGCCTGTCCCGCGGTGGGACGGACCAGCGTCGCGAGCATGCGGATGGTGGTCGTCTTGCCCGCACCGTTGGGGCCGAGGAATCCGTAGATCCCGCCCTCGGGGACGGTCAGGTCCACGCCGTCGACGGCGACCGTATCGCCGAACTGCTTGCGCAGTCCTACGGCGTGAATGGCGTACTGGGCCATGGGTTTTCCCTTCTATCTCGGTTCGGCGGAGTCAGGACGCGATGAGGGAGCGGCGCAGGCGAAGCACTTCGTCCACGCCGAAGACCCGCAGCAGCACCCGTTCGGACTTCGACTGGAACCGCGCGACCGAGGCGGCCGGGACCAATTCGGGCTCGGTGACCCGGTAGGTGTCGCCCTCGTGCACCACCTCGGCGGTTCCGGCCGCGCGCAGGTTCGCCAGCCAGTCCGGGCTGGTGCCGTAGGGCAGTGAGACGAGGAAGTCGTCACCGGCCTCGATGATGCCGATCGGCGTCCGATAGGGCTTGCCGCTCTTGCGACCGGTATGCCGGATCAGCGCGGCGGACGCGCCCGGCTCCCCCGCGGTCCGCAGCACGCGCGGGTTCGTCACGCGGCGGTTGAAGCGGCGGACGGCCGCGACCGCGGGCCGATAGCCCGAGCGCAGCGCCACCAGCACGAACAGCATCCAGAGCAGGCCCAGCCCCACCGGGGTGCCCGCCGCTATGGCGATCCAGATCCACATGGTCACATCCACTCTCTCTTACGTTGTAAGTCTTATGACGTAAGGCTGGCATTACAACGTAAGGCTGTCAAGAGTGGGCAGCCTTACCGCGTACGGTAAATTGAGAATCGTTATGGCCACCGATCAACGACCCCGGCTGAGCCGGGACCAGATACTGCACGCCGCCGTCGCCCGCGCCGACCGTGACGGCGTGGAGGCGGTCACCATGCGCAATGTCGCCACCGACCTCGGCGTCGAGGCGATGTCGCTCTACTACCACGTGGCGAACAAGGCCGAACTCCTCGACGGCATGGTCGAGGTGGTACTGACCACCATCAACAAGGCGGTCGCCCATCTGATCGCCGAATCCCCCGACGACTGGAAACCCGTTCTGCGCGAACGCATCCTGACCGCCCGCCAGATCCTGCTCCGCCACCCCTGGGCCCCCGGCGTGATCGGCACCCGCTCGATGATGACGCTCTCGGTGATCGACTACTTCGACGCCCTGGTCGGCATCCTGCGCACCGGCGGCTTCTCCTACGACCTCACCCACCACGCCATGCACGCCCTCGGCAGCCGCGCCCTCGGCTTCACCCAGGAACTCTTCGAACCCCCCACCGACCAAACCGACGACGAAGCCACCGCCACCCTGCAGGCCATGGCCGACCGCTTCCCCAATATCGCCGGCATGGTCACCGCCACCAGCCACGACCACACCGAACCCGGCCTGGGCTGGTGCGACGACCAGACCGAATTCGAATTCGGCCTGGACCTCATCCTCGACGGACTGGAACGGCTGCGCGCGGCGCCCTGACCTCGATCGCACTCATCGGCGGCGGCATTGCTCGCCATTAAATTTGAACGATGGTACAAATAGTACGTTGGTTCAACTAAGTCGGGAGTGCGCATGAGTACGGAATCACCGGCACCCGCCGGATGGCGGCAGTGGAGCGGACTGGCGGTGCTGGCGCTGCCGACCGCACTGCTCGGACTCGACGTGACGGCGCTCTACCTCGTCGTTCCCAGCCTGACCGCGGATCTGCGACCGACCGCGACCGAGACACTGTGGATCATGGACGCCTACGGTTTCCTCATCGCGGGCTTCCTGATCACCATGGGCACGCTGGGTGACCGCATCGGCCGCCGCCGGCTGCTGATGATCGGCATGACCGCGTTCGCCGCGGCGTCGGTGCTCGCGGCCTTCGCACCCAACGCCCTGTGGCTGATCGCGGCGCGAGCGCTGCTCGGCGTGGCCGGTGCGACCCTCATGCCGTCCACCCTGTCCCTGATCAGCACCATGTTCACCGATGCCGGGCAGCGGGCGATGGCGATCGGCGTGTGGGCCACCATGTTCGCGCTCGGCATGGCCGCGGGGCCGGTGGTGGGCGGCGTCCTCGTCGCGCACTTCTGGTGGGGTGCGGTGTTTCTGCTCGCAGTGCCGGTCAGTGCGGTGGTACTGACCGCCGCACCGGCGCTGCTGCCCGAATTCCGTTCCGCGACCGGGCGACTCGATCTGTGGAGCGTCGCACTGTCGCTGGCCGCCCTGCTGCCGATCATCTACGCGATCAAACACGCTGCGGCACATGGCATCGACCTCCAGGCAGGGGCCACCGCCGTGCTCGGGGCCGCCGCGACGGTCGCCTTCGTGCGGCGGCAGCTGCGCCTGCCCGAACCACTGCTCGACATCAGGCTTTTCGGCAGTCGATCCTTCGCCGCCGCCCTGGCCGTCCTGTTCGTCGGTCTCATCGGCTTCGGTGGGGTGATGTACCTGGTCACGCAGTACCTGCAATTCGTCGCGGGGCTCTCCCCGGCGATGGCCGGGCTGTGGATGGGGCCGCCCGCGCTGGCCATGCTGATCGGCGGAATCGGTGCGCCGCTACTGGCCCGACGGGTTTCACCGGGGGCGGTCATGGCCGCCACGCTGGCGCTGTCGCTGATCGGCTACGGACTCCTGGCTCGGACCGGAACCGACGGAAAAGCGGCCGTGGTCCTCGGATTCGCGTTCGTCTATCTCGGACTCGGCGTCATCGCGGCACTGGGTACCGACATCGTCGTGGGGGCGGCGCCGCCGAGCGAATCCGGCTCGGCCGCGGCACTCTCGGAGACCGTCCAGGAACTCGGCATCGCGGCCGGAGTGGCGCTGCTGGGCAGTCTCACCACGGCCGTCTATCGGACCGCGATCGAGACCCCCGCGGGGTTGTCCCCGCATACCGCCGAGTTGTATGCCGACGGTCTCGCGGGTGCCGACACCGTGGCGGATCAGTTGCCCGCGGGAGCTCTCCAGCAGGCGCGCGAGGCGTTCACCAGTGGACTCGGGGTCACCGCGGTCGCCGCCGGAACGGCGATCGCGTTCGTATCGCTCATCTGCTACCGGACCCTGCGCCACATCCGGCCGATCGGCGCGGCCGAGCCCGCGCCGGAACCGATAGCCTCGCAACAGCGACGATGAGCGGTGAGAGGAGAGCGGTGCCCCAGCCGGATACGGTCGACGGCCGCAAGATACGCGGTGAGCGCCGCCGTGCCCAGATCATCGAGGCGACGCTGACCGTCGTCAATCGCGACGGTGCGGCCGGGGTGACCCACCGCACCGTCGCCAAGGAGGCGGGCATCACCACCAGCCTCACCCTCTACTACTTCGCCACCCTGGACGACCTGCTCGTCGCGGCGCTGACCAGCGTGACCGACGCCTACACCCACCGCATCCGCGAACTCGTCACCACCGCGGACGACCCCCTCGACGGCCTGGCCCACCTCATCGCCGAATCCGCGGGCCCTGGCCGCGAACGCGCCCTCGCCGAACGCGAACTCTCCACCCTGGCGGCCCGCCGCCCCGCCCTCCGCTCCGTGGCACGCCGCTGGCGCGAAGGCGTCGCCGAACTGGCCCGAACCCGAACCGACGACCCCACCGTCATCGAATCCTTCGTAGCCCTGACCGACGGCCTGTGCACCTCCATCCTCCTGGACGACCACAGCGCCGACCCCGACCACATCCACACGCTCCTCACCCGAGCGCTACCGCACCTGAGGTGAACGTGCGATCAGGGGGATTCGTGGCGGCATCGCCCGAGTAAGGTCCGCCACCAGTTCCCCTGAGCGATGAACTCGTCTCCGCTCGCTTCGGGCACGGTCCGGGCGTCAGCGGGGGTGGCCGCGGAACACGCCGTCCGGGTCGGTGGCGGCGGCGAATTCTTCGAAGTCCATGTTTCCGAGCGACAGGTTGACCTCCACCGAGGCGATTTCGCGCGGCAGGATGCGGAAGGTCGGCAAATCCGCGCCGGAGTCGCCGTGGTCGCTGTTGTCGACCGCGAGCAGCGGACGTTCCGGGTCGCGAATCGTTCGTTCGTCGACGATGAAGAGGTAGTACTGCGAGCCGAGCAGCTCTTCGAGGTCCGCCGTCGTCACCGCTCGAAACGCCGGATCGTCGACGACCGTCAGCCCGTACATGAGGTCGAGTTCGTCGAGGTCATAGGAGCGGTTGACCGCGTCGAGAGTCGCGCGCCAGGCGTCGTCGTCGCTGAAATCGGTCCGCAGCAGTAGCGTTTCCCCTTCGGGCAGTTCTCTTTTCACGGGGCTATCGTGTCCGCCGAGCGGTCGTTCGTCACTACTCTCGGTCGAACTCGCGCAGCCCGCTGTGATGGCGGCGATCGCCAGTAGTGCCAGCATTCTGCGGGATATTCCGGTCATTGCTCTCCTGGCATTGTTCTACAGCAGCGGATCTCACGACCGCAGTGATTGTCGTACCCGTGCTGCCTCGCGGGTGAGGTGGTCGCGCTCGGGCAGGGTGGTGGCGAGGCGGGCGGCTTCGGCGTAGAGGGTGGCGGCTTGGTCGAGGTCGCCCGCGCGTTCGTGGAGGTAGGCACGGGCGGCGGTGTGGCGGGGGAGGTTCGGGTCGAGGTCGGCCAGGGCGGCGAGTCCGGCTCGGGGGCCGTCGGCTTCGCCGACAGCTACCGCGCGGTTCAACCGGATTACCGGGTTGTCGGTGAGCAGCAGCAGTTCGTCGTACCACTCCACGATTTGCACCCAGTCCGTTTCGGAGGCGCTGGGGGCGTCCGCGTGCAGGGCGGCGATCGCGGCTTGGGCCTGGTATTCGCCCAGTCGGTCGCGGGCCAGTGCGGCTTGCAGGATCGTCACGCCTTCCGCGATGCGGCCGGTGTCCCAACGGGATCGGTCCTGGCGGGCGAGGGGCACCAGGCGGCCGTCCGGGTCGCGGCGGGAGGCGCGGCGGGCGTGGTGCAGCAGCATCAGTGCGAGCAGACCCGCGACCTCGGGTTCATCGGTGGTGGCGGCGAGTTGGCGGGTGAGGCGGATGGCCTCGGCCGCCAGGTCGATATCGCCGCTGTAGCCCTCGTTGAAGACGAGGTAGAGCACCCGCAGCACCGTCGGGAGGTCGCCGGGTCGATCCAGCGGCAGGCCCGCTATGCGTCGCTTGGCGCGGCTGATCCGTTGCGCCATGGTGGATTCGGGGACGAGGTAGGCCGCCGCGATCTGCCGCGTGGTCAGGCCGCCGACGGCGCGCAGGGTCAGGGCGACGGCCGATCCGGGTGACAGGCTGGGGTGCGCACACAGGAAATACAGCCACAGTGTGTCGTCCGTGGCGGGCACCGGGCCCGACGGGGGTGCGACCTCCACGGCGAGTTCTCTTCCCCGACGGGCTGTTTCGGCACGGGTGGCATCGACGAACCTGTTCCATGCGGCGGTGATGAGCCATGCCTTGGCGTCACGCGGTGGGTCGTCCCGCCACGTCTCCAGTGCCCGGATCAGCGCCTCCTGCACCGCGTCCTCGGCCGCGGTGAAGTCGGCTCCGCGGCGGACGAGGACACCGATCACCGCTGGGACGAGGTCGCGCAGCAGTGCTTCGTTCACTCGGTCACCGTGGGCATTTCGGTGAAGAAGGGGCGCACCTCCAGCCACTCCTGGATCGGTTCGCCGCCCGCGCCCGGAGCGGCGGACAGTTCCGCGGCCAGCTCGAGCGCCCGCTCGTAGCTGTCCACGTCGATGATCATCCACCCGGCGATCAGGTCCTTGGTCTCCACGAACGGACCATCGGTGACCGGTGGCCGCCCCTCCCCGTCGGAGCGGACGAAGGTGCCCTCCGGCGACAGCGCCTGACTGTCGACGTACTCGCCGGTGGACTCGAGCCGCGCGGCGAAATCCTCCATGTACCGGACATGGGCGGTCACCTCCTCGGGCGTCCACCGATCCATCGGCACGTCGTTGACCGGCGCGGGCGCACCTCGGTAGTGCTTGAGCAGCAGGTATTTGGCCATGATCTTCTCCCCTTGTTCGCTGCGGCCCATTCTGGCCGCGATGTTCGGTCTCAGGCGCCCTGACGTTCGGCGCGCTGCCGAATCAGTTCCTCGACCGCGCTGGGCAGGGTGGTGTCGAAGTCGATGAGTTTGACCCATGTCGGGGTGATGACGATCCGCACCATGCCGTCGTAGAGCGACCGCACCTCCGCCTCCCACTCGACGCGCTGCTCCGCGGTCATCTCATAGCTGCCGTTCATCCGCAGATACTCCTCCGGAATGCCATCCACCACCTCCAGCTCCGCTCGCCCGCGAATCAACAGAATCTTCGGCGGATGCACCTCGGTATCGATCGTCAACGCCACCTCCGGGTTGTGCCGCAGTGACGGCAGCTTCGGCGCGTTCTTCGTCGTGCAGACGACGATCTCCGAACCGTTCCAGGTGAACGCGATAGGGATATTGCGCGGTGTGCCGTCCTTGGCGACATAGGCCATCCGCAGCAGGTCACGAGCCAGCAACTCCTGGCTGATCGGTCGCTCGAGAATCGCGGTGATCTCGTTCGTTCGCATCGTGGACTCCTCGGTCATCGAGGCCCCCTTCGGGCGCTCCTACCCCTGGGACGAAGCCATTCGACCGTTCTCGACATCCATGACGCGGAATTTTCCGCGATTTCCCGACACCGCCGGAACCCAGGCCAGATCATCAACTTCGGCCGCGGCGAGGAGCGCCACTTCCTGTGCGCCCCCGACTACACGACGCTCCTGCGCGTCCTGCTCGAGGAAGTCCGTCCAGGCGCTTGGCCGCCATCCGAGATCGCCACCCGGTTCGAGGACGGTTCCTGGGCCTACCGCCCTACGGCAACCCGGTAGACCACTTCTTCAATGCCCTCTACCAGCGATTCGCGGGCCCGGACACGGCGTGAGGCGAACCTGGATTCCGGCTCGATCAAGCGGGATAGCAGTCGTAGCTCTCCTGCCGCAGCACCCGGCCCGTATCGTCGTAGGTGAGGAACATTGCCACGTCCGCATGCAGGGCGTCGCCTGCCCGAAGGTCACCCAGCTGTTGCGCCAGTACCCCGGACCATCGAAGTTGCAGAGCGACACGGCGGTCCGCGGCAGTCACGCTGCGAATGTCGTAGCGCTGCGATTCGAGCATGCGGGCGCCGACGACAGAAGCCTCGAGCATGGCGTCCAAGGCTCGGGTCCGGCCGGTCGGCGCTACCCGGCTGGGGTGTTCGACTTGGACCGCGTCGTGGTGAAAGAACGGGCGCAGATGTTCACCCGCGACCCCACTCTCCAACGCTTTCAGCAGTTCACGAGCCTTGAGTTCGAAGTCGATCATATTCAACAACCATAGTTGTTCACCTCTAGTTGCTCAACTAAGATTGTTTATATGAGCGACCTGGAACTCGCAGAACTGGATATCCCGACCCTCGCCATGCTGACTGGCGAGGCGGTCCGTGCGCGGGTGACCCAGCAGGTCCACGACATGGGTTTCACCGATATCCGCCCGGCACACGGATACATTTTCCAGCACCTGATCGACCGCAACCCCACCGTCGGTGAGCTCGCCTCCCTGCTGGGCATGACCCAGCAGGGAGCATCGAAGCTCGTGGTCGAACTCGAGAAACTCGGCTATGTCAGCCGCACCAGCGACCCCGCGGACCACCGGGTTCGACGAATAGCTCTCACCGGCCGCGGCACCGCCTGCATCACGGCTGCACGCGAGGCGCGCGCGAAATGGCAATCGGTCCTGGTGCGACAACTGGGGGCATCCGGTACAGCCGCCCTGACCACCGGCTTGGCCGCTTTCGCCGAACAACTCGGGATCGAGGACGCGGTGCGCCACCGGCAGGTGCAGCTGCCGCCACACGAACAGTGAAGCAGTGCGCCGACTGCGAGGCCCAGCATCACGGTGCCATGGTCTTGACCGTCGGTGTCGGCTGGCGCGTGGCCGCCCCAACAGTGGCGATGCGTTCGCGCATGATCACGAGGGAACCGGGATAAGTTCGACGTCGTGACCGAGCTCCGGACCTTCCGTCGCGCATGCTACGAAGCTGCGCGCCGCACCGGTGGCACGGTGAGCGAGTTCCGTCTGACTGAGAGCGTGACCCCGAACTTCCACCAGGCAGTTATCGCCTACCACGACCATCAGGTCGCGGTCGTTGCGTTGCGCGATTCGGCGGTGCTCGCGGTCGCCGAACCCCGAGTGATCGACGATGCGGCGACCGAGTCTGGACCACTGACCTTCATCGGGTCCCCAGACCTGGTCGCTGCCCTGGCCGAGCAATCAGGGTTCGAAATCCTCACATCAGCCGAACTCGCCCAGCCCTTCGACGCAGCAGCTTGGCCCGAACTCGACCGACACGACATCCGGCACTGGAAACCGCAGACCGTCGGCGAGGCGCTGTTCAACTACTGGGACTGAAACGGTGCACCACCAGCACCTGCGTTGGTCAGAATTCGCAGGCAGCCGGGCTAATTGAGCCCCGCGTAGCTGTGCAGCCCGCTCACCACGATGTTGATGATGAAGATCTACGTGGAGATTTGTGGTCGTTAGCCGCAGCCATCTCGGCTATTCACCTGGCCCTTTCGTGTTGGCCAGTTCAAGCCGCGAGCAGTGGTTGGAATCTCTACTGCGTACTTCCTGCGTACGCCGATGTCCGCTCCGCTGTCCTCCGCTACCCAGCCGGGCGGACACCCCGGCCACACGGCGGACAGCCAAGAGCACGGGTGGCCACCGGAGCGGACCCGAGCGGGCCACCTGATGTTGCGCGTCCGGTGGCTCACTCAAGTGGCGAACTGTTGCATAGAAGCCGCTTCGGGTAACATATGACCTAGAAGTTTGACCTGACAGCAAAGCAAGAGGGCCAGGTCTGCTGGCACAGATCTGACCCTCGCGATGTGAGTAGTCGCACTGACTAGTACATCAGCATCTGCACCAAGAGTGCGGCTGCAAGCAGTGCTGACAGCCGAACGCGAAGGACGACAAGGACCTTGGTTCCGGACATCCGGGCCAGGGTCTTTGCCTTGTCGCGATGCTTACGCTTCCTCGACATCGTTGCTTCCACCTTTCTTATCCGGACAGCGGCACCTCTGCTGGTGTCGCTGCCTGGACAAGGAAGGTGGTTCTCCGATCATCCCGTTGCCGGGAGATCGGTTCGCAGACAATAGTACTCGATCGCAACGCTTCGTCTGTACAAGCAGCCGAACCAGCAGGTCAACAGCCGATCATGGGCGACGCACCAAGGGCATCAGAGGCTTTCACTGACAGTCACCCCGCACTGATTTGAAACACGCCACCACAGCTGCCGCAACAGATCGGTCCCACCTCATAGGTGCTACGGGAGACGCGGATCTTGCGCCCGCAATCGCATTCGGCGGACAGGCCGTTGTTGTTCGATGTCCTGCCACCGCGACGCTCGGGTTCACGACGGCGGTAGGCCACAAGCGCGAGGTTAAGCTCTTCCAACTCGCTGTCGTAGCGTCTGGTGGTGGCGTCCGGCACGGTGGTGAGTGACCAGCCGAGTTTCGGGTGTTGCGCAAGGTACAGTCCAAGCTCTTCGCCGAGGGCACGGTATCGCTGGTTGTGCCAACGACCTTGGCGGCTGGTGTCTTTGATCCCGCGCGTGACCGCGATGCCGTGCGCGGCCTCATGGAGAAGGGTTCCGAGAACATCGGTCGCGCCGCGTTGGAGTCCTTCGCCACCGATGAACAGCTCATGGAGTTCATATTCGCCGCGTATCCAGCGGTGTGGCGCAAAGTGTCCGAGAGTGAGCCCGTTACCGCTCATCGATCCGGAGCCAACGGTCAGCACTGCGTCAGGCACGTCGGAGTGCAGGTGGCGGATTTTCACCCACGTGGTTTCGAGGGCGGAGACGAGCAGGCCCGTGATGGTGTCGGAGTCGGTCATGGTGTCCGAAAGCCCTTCCGGGACTTGACACGTACGTGTCAACGGGACCGGGCTCGACGCACGTGCCCAAAGTTGGGCACCTGATGGTGCCTGCCGGGTGTTGACACGTACGTGTCAATGAATGGGGTACCGGCGGGACCGTGGATTCCCTGGGCGCGCGCCGCGTTCCCGCCGGGGCAGGCCCGGTGGCCTGCCCGCTCCGCCTGCCCTTCGTGCCGCAGGAACCGAGGATGTGCGGCAACGCGCCGGGCGTGCGCGGGCGAATTCCGCTGCACCTCACCGTGGCCGGAGTCGCCGGGCCGTAGGCAGAATTCGTTCGCGCCGGGCGCGGGGCCGCACATCCTTGGGGGCGGCGCGATTACACTGCGGCGCGCGCCCAGGGAATCTGCTCCGGACCGAGGCCATCTCCGGGCAGTGGCGTACTCCCCACCGCAGCAGTCACGACCGACCGGGCCACTCCGCGCCGTCGCCGTTCATGCCGGACGTCACCATCTCGCCGACGCTCCGGACGTCACCATGTACGCCACCGCCGCGACCGCACCCACTTCTACGTAACCCACTACCCGACCGCAGCCGACGCATCCATACCAATCTCTCGCACTGATAACCAAACTATTGCTCTTACAACGTTTCTCGCTCCCACCGCCTCTGATCTCTCCTATTTCTGTTTCTCGTCAGGGACACCAAATGCCACCGAAGGGGGTTTTTGGTGTCCCTGACGAGAAACAGACCACCTAGGTCGAACATGCTGGTCAGGGCGGGGGGAGCGGGAAACGGACCGTAAAACTCGTCTACTGACCTTGTCGGGTTTTGGTTGGGTTTTGCAGAGGTAGACACAGGTTTTGTGGAGGCTGCACAGTGGTTCTCCGGGGTTTCTCCGCTCGCTAGACCAGGTTTGTGCGACCGCTGGACAGGGTTTGGACGCCTGTTTTCCGGGGGCTTTACAGTTGATCTTGGCGGTCCGTTTAGCGCCGGTCGTCCCGCAAGATCGGGGCGCGGCGTGACCCGAAGGTTGCGAGATTCGTTCTGTCCTGCTTCCCGATGCGCAGGAGACACGGCACGGCGGGCTGACTCGTCCGGCGCTCGTCGGCAGTCGACCGGGGGTCTCGGCGGCGCAGTAGCGGGGCGTGGGCGCTGGATGGTACGGGTGCCACCCCTACCGATTCCAGGGTCCGCGCGCCCCCTCGACCGAATTTCCCGCGCAGGCCGGTGCTCTCCGTCCGGCCCGGTGACGGAAATTCGGCCGGCGCGTCCCCCGGAATCGGTAGATTCTGCGGCACCCACGGCGGGCCGATGAGCGGGCAGGGCGAGCCTGCCCGCCTCGGGACGCACCCCCGCCCCGCTACTCCTGTCCAGTTTTGCAATCGATCAGTGCATGTGGGCGACGACGACGGTTTTGTCGTCATGCTGCTTTGCGCGCGGCACCGTTCTTCCCTCGGGATCGACCTCGGTTTCCCACCGATGGAGACGTTCGAGAAGTCCTGCTAGTTCGGCGCTGTCCATTCTGGCGATGTCCTGCCATCGGATTTCGAGGGGTTCGAGCAAGTCCGTCACGCCGTCCGTGGCTATCGCGAACCATGCCAAGTCAGCTGCGGGCAATGTCGTGGTCACCGCATGTCGTGCTGCTTCCGGATCGGTGGAAGCTATCCAGTACCCGCCCGGTCGATTCCGTAGACGGCGCTGCCCCTGCTGGAGTTCTGCCAGCAGTTTTCGGTGCTGGTCAGTGAAGCCGCAGCCATGTTGGAGCCTTGATCGGTACTCCGCGGACTGTGGTAGGCCAAGGTGTTCCAACCGGTCGTCGGAGTAGAACTCTTGAGACCCATTGTGGTAGCCGAGAACAACCGTGCTGTCGCCCAGAACGAACAGATCGACCAGTCCCTCGGCACGCTGCCTGACCATCGCGACAGTGGATGACGGCATGTTCCGCGATCCGGATGTGAGATCGAGCGCGGTGACGGTCTCACGCAACGCGCATTCGAAAATGTCTGGCAGGGAGGGGGATTCATTACTCCTGTTCGCGATGGAATGCCCGAGGTGTTCGGCGTATACGCCACCGGAGATCTTGTGCGCAACACCATGGTTCGTTGCGCCGTCCAGAACGATCACGGAGTTGTCCGTGACCATGAACCTATCGTCGTCGGACTTGGCGGGAAGTTGCGCTGATGCGATCCGAGAGAACATCACCATGCATACGGCCCCGCGACTAATCGGCTGTTCTTTATCGCGAGGTTCTCATCGAAGTCGCAGTGGACCACCCCGCTAACCGACTTGTTCTCGTGGCCGCCGAAAACCTTCGCCAGGTTCGTTTCAAGCCAGTGCGCGACACCCAGCGAACCAATGCTCATGATGCCCGCGATGTGCACGACGACGCGGTTACCCAATAGATGGCGGCCGAAGTAGCCGACATCGGACCGGATGGTCGAATCGCGACGGAACGGTGAGTCGAACCTCTCCCCTGTTCGATCGACGGTGATCCACCATCGGTCGTCCATCCGGGCGAAGTCCAAGTAGGGATCGTGAGCCAGGAGCGTGCGAGCGACAGGCGCTGACTTCGGCCCGCAGATTATGACCGCATCACCTGCTGGCACTTCCTGGCAGTCGGGCTCGATCGCAAGTTTCATCGTGGCCAGTGCCAATCGACTCAGCGTCGCCTCAATGGATGACTGCGCTGCGGTGTCCGAAGCGTCGAAGAAGGTCCGCTCACGACCGTCTTCGAAGCCGTACCGGCGCGGGATGCCGACTGCCACCGGTCCGACACCGAAGAATGCCCGTTCCGGGTCCGGGGCTGAACTTCGGATCTGGGTGATTCGCCCCTTGGTGATGCCCAGTTCGCTCGCGATCTCGGTGTAGTTCAACCCCAGGTACCGATGTGCCTCATCGATGGAAGCTCTGCGTAGGCGTGCAAGCTCCGCCGCGCGTTGCTGGTAGAGCGTGATGAGTTCGGTTGCGCGCCGACCACGCCGCAGTGGGTCGGGGTCGCGGCGGACCGCTTCGAACTCATCGTCGCTAGGGTTCACAGGCTCAGTTTAGGGGGTATTGACTCACGCCAGCAGGTGCGCCTACCCTGTGGTTTATACCACTAAATCGACATCGGACAACTTGGCAACGTTGGTTTAGGGGTATAAATCGACGCTCGTTCGAACGAGCCTGCGTCGAAAGGTGAAGGCTCCCCGGCGATTCGCGTCGACGGGGAGCCCGTAACCGAAGCGGTAGCCGCCGCTTCGATCATTTATCCACTTCAGAGACGTTAGGAACCACTGAAGCAATGTCTATCGTAGTAGACCAACCCCAAGGTTCGGCAGCGCTGAGCAGCGACGGTGCCGGTACCCCGAACGTTCGGCTGGCGGCCGTGATGGGTGGGCTGCGGCTCAGTAATCACGGTCTGGCACGGCGGATGCGCGATGCGAGTCGTCTGGACGGCGGCAAGCCGCTGTCGACCACGAACACTCATATCGCGAAATACGTTGCGGGCATCCACCGTCCGACACCGCGCACGTGTCAGGTGATGTTGAACGTGCTCTCGCAGCTGGCGAACAACTCATTCGCTCCGGCCGATATCGGCTACCCAGATGTGGTGCTGGAGTTCGATCCCGAGGCCAAGGATCTGTCCGGGGTCTTCTTCCCGCCCCGGTTCACCTTCGCCGGGGTCTGCATTTGGTGCCATCGGCGCGGCTGCAATGACCGGCGCTGCCGCGATCGGCACCGTGCGGTGGAGTGGGCGGTGTGCTCGCTGTGCGACGGCGCGGCGCTGGAATGCACCTGCACCTTCGGCATGGTCGCGATCACACCCACCTTGGTGACCACAGTCAAGGAGGTCTCCCGATGACCACCCTCGAACGCTCATCGGCCGAATCTCGTACCGGCGGCACCTACACGCCGAATACGCAGCTCACGACGGTCCTGGATAACTTGCGGCTGTCGAACAAGGGTCTCGCGCGCCTCATGTGGAAGGTCAGTCGCGAGGACGGCGGGGAGCCGGTGTCGCCGGACGGCAGCACCATCGCCCGCTACAAGTCCGGGCAGCACCAACCCTCGGTGCGGTCGTGTCAGGTGATGGTGAAGGTGCTCGAACAGCTCACCGGTCATCCCGTCAGCCCCGCCGATATCGGATACTCGGAGCAAGAACTATCGCTGGCCACCTTCGCCTACGACCGTCACGATCTGTCGGGCGTCTTCTTCCCGTCGCGCCTGACCTTCGCCGGGGTGTGCATCTGGTGCCAGCACCGAGGCTGCACCAGCGAGCGCTGCAACCAGCGGCACCTGGCATCGCGCTGGCTGGTCTGCCCGACCTGCGACGGCGCGGGCATCGGCTGCGACTGCACCTTCGGCATGGTGATGGCCACGCCCGCGGCGACCACCGCCCCGCGGCTGAAGGTGGTGTCGCGATGACCGAGCAGACCACGATGCCGGAGATCCGGCTCCAGGGCTATGACAACCTGTGGATGGAATGGATCACCCAGCAGTACGGGGTGCCGCTCTCATTGATCGGCCGCGTCACCGGCATGCGCACCGACCGGCTGTATCGCATGGTCAAACGGTGGCAGCTCAAGGGCCGCATGCATGTCAGCCGCGTCGACTACGGAGCCCCTGGGCCATGGCGCACGTCGTTCTTCGACGCTCCCGACACCGCGCCCCAAGGGCCGCTGTGGGTCTACCCGACCCGCGAAACCGCCTGGGGCATGCTCGAATTCGATCCCGGTGAATGGGAGCCGAAAGCGTACACCGCCGCGCACCTGACGGCGGTCGCCCACCTGCGCTACGCGCTGGGCGGGCTGGAGACCGATCCCGACTACTGGACCAGCGAACGGCTGCTCCGGCGTCGGATCGCACCGGATACCCACCCGCACGATGCCTGGATGCTCGACTTCGAGGACTTCGACAAGGTGTGGGGAATCGAGGTCGAACTCTCGCTCAAGCGGGGCGGGGCACGGCTGGTCCGGTCCATGCGCACGGCGCTGGTCTCGGCCGACCGCAACGACCTGGCGGGCGTGCTGTACTTCGTGCGCGGCGACGCCCTACAGCGTGCGGTGCAGCGGGCCGCGCACACCCTGGCCCGCGAACAGGGGCTCGATCAGCTGCCGAACCTCAAAATCCATGACCTGGACTCGGTTCTGGTCGGCAAGGGGGTGGCCTGATGCACCACCGCCGAATCCGAAGCGAGGTGTTCAATCCTGAACACCGCCCACCCCGCCGGCTAGTACGGCGCCGGACGGGGGTGGCCTGATGGACCATGACCGCTACCTCCAGGCCAAGGACTGCGAGGAGTTGACCGGCATTCCCGCATCCACGTGGCGCTACTGGGCACACATCGGTTCCGGCCCCGCCAGTTTCAAGCTCGGCCGCCGCCGCGTATGGCGTCAGAGCACCATTCTGGCCTGGATCGCCGAACAGGAAGCCGCCACCAGCAGCGACGGGGCGGCCTGACCGATGCCAGCTCGACGGAACCGCCGTGCCGGTGTCGAAGACCTCTGGACGAAAACCGTCCGGGCGGACGACGGCACCGTGCGGCGCGTTCCGTCGAAGCTGCACGGCACCGGAAAACGCTGGCGTGCACGCTATGTCGACGACGGCGGGCACGAACACACGAAGCGGTTCGCGCGGAAGACCGATGCGCAATCCTGGCTCAACACGCAGACCGCCGCCCTGGTCGCTGGAACTCATATTCCGCCGCGCGATGCCCAGAAGACCGTTGGACAGTGGTGTGACGAGTGGCTGGAAGGCTATGCCCAGCACCGGGACAACACCGTGCAGCTCGCCAAATGGCACGTGAAGAAGATCAAAGAGGAATTCGGGGATCTGAAGCTGTCCGCCCTTCGGCCGTCCGCAGTGAAGGCGTGGACCGCGAAGTTGAAGACCAGCGGGCTCGCCGACAGCTATGTCTACTCGCTGCATTCTCGGCTGTCCCAAATTCTCGGTGACGCCGTGCACGACAATCTGTTGGCACGTAATCCATGCTCGCGGCGGACCTCACCGAGTGCGGGCCAGCAGAAGATCTATGTCGCGACCGTCGAACAGATCTGGGCATTGCACGATGCCATGCCCGAACATCTGCGGGTTGCGATTCTGCTCGGCGCGTTCGTCGGGCTCCGCATTTCGGAGGCCGCCGCGCTGCGGGTGGAAGATGTCGATCTCGAACACGGCATGGTGTATCCGCAGCGGCAATGGCCCGATCGTCCGCTGAAGACGAGGGCCAGCGATACGCCCGTGCCTATCCCCCAGGAACTCGCGGACATGCTGAAGGCGTCGGTCAACGGGCGGACAGGCATGCACGTAGTGTCCGACGAGTTGGCCAAGCCCGTGTCCCCCTGGGTCATCGGCTGGCACCTGCGGACAGTCAGGGCGGACATCCCCGGACTGCCCGAGGGATTCAGCTTCCAGGATCTACGCCACTTCTACGCCTCGCTGCTGATCCGACAGGGGGCGGACATCAAGACTGTCCAGGCCCGTGTCCGCCATGGCAGCGCGGTGACCACCCTGCGGTATTACGCCCATCTGTGGCCGGACGCGGACGCGACCACGCGGACAGCCGTGGCCACCGTTCTGCGGGAGCGTCCCCGCCCATCTGCGTACCTACTGCGTACCGAATCCGAGAATTCAGGTACGGATGTACCGAACCCTCCGGAGAACTAGCAGGTAGATGGGGTTAGTTCAAGCCCGCGTAGGAGTGCAGGCCGCTCACCACGATGTTGATGATGAACAAGTTGAACAGCATGGCGGTGAAGCCGGCGATGTTGATCCAGGCGGCCTTGGTGTCACGCCAGCCGGAGGTGGCGCGGGCGTGGAGGTAGGCGGCGTAGACGACCCAGGTGATGAAGGAGACGGTTTCCTTGGGGTCCCAGCCCCAGAAGCGGCCCCAGGCGGCTTCGGCCCAGATGGCGCCGAGGATGACGCCGGTGCCGAAGAGGGGGAAGGCGACGATGGTGGTTTTGTAGGCGAGGCGGTCGAGGGTGCGGGCGTCGGGGAGGCGGCGGGCCAGGGTGCCGAGGAGGTTGTCGGATTCCTGGCCGTCGGGCTGGCGCATGCGGAAGAGGAACAGCAGGCTGGCGACGCCGGAGAGCAGGAAGATGCCGGAGCCGATGCTCACGATGGTGACGTGGATGGGCAGCCAGAACGACTTCAGCGCCGGGACCACGGGAGCCGCCTCGGCGTAGAGGACGTTGCCCGCCAGGTACATGAGGATCAGGACGGGGACGATCAGGAACACCCACATGGCGCGGAAACGCCGGTCGGACATGAAGACCAGGCCCGTCACCATGGCGGCGGCGCAGGCCATGGTGATGAACTCGTACATATTGCCGAGCGGGAAGCGATGCACCGCGAAACCGCGCAGCACGATCGAGGCCAGGTGCAGGCCGATCGCCACGAACAGCACCGCGAAGGCCATATTGCCGAACCGTTCGGCCAGCGTGGGAGCGGGCTTCTCGGCGAGCTTGCCGGGCACGTTCGCCGCGGGCACGTCACCGGCACCGGAACCACCGACCGTGACCAGTTCCCGTTCGGCGGTCAGCTTCTTGCGGGCCGAGGCGTACTGCACGATCAGCATCGCCAGCACCAGCAGGTAGACCACGAACGCCGATTTGAAGGCGAGATTGCTGTATCCGGCGAGGGTTTCGTCGATCGGCATAGTCATTCTCCCGTGCTGTGGTCCAGCAGCCGTGTGCGTAGGCGGTCGAATTCGCCGCCCCAACCCGCCTGGTCGGTGCGGGCCAGTCCGCCCATTTCTACTACGGTACGTCGTTTGTCATCGGCGGTCGCGTCGGGGTACACCCGCAGCCAGATCCGGCGGCGCTTCACCAGCAGCGACACCAGCAGACCCGCCATCATGACGATGGAGCTGCCCAGCACCCACCCCTGCGCCGGATCGTGCGAGACCTGCAGGTTCACGAACTCTTCCGCACCGTCGAAGGTCACCGTGGTGCCGTCGGCGAGCGTCGCCGACTCGCCCGGCGACAGATTGACCCGCTGCTCCTTGTTCAGTCGCCCCTGCTTGATCATCTCCGGATCCAGGGTGAACAGTGACTGGGCGCGACCGGTGTCCAGACCGGTCTCGCCGCGATAGATGTCCACCGCCACCATCGGATTGGTCATGGCCGGATAGCTCGAGGTGAGCAGCGTGCCGTGCAGCAGGCCGGTGGGCGCGAACAGACCCTGGATGGCGATCTGGTTCTTGCGTCGCTCCGCCTCGTCGGGATACATGCCGCCGGGCGGGTCGATACGCAGCACACCGCTGGACAGGAAGGTCGTCGCGTCGTCCGGCCGCCACTGGATGGCCTCGGTGCGGGTCTGGCCGTCCGGGAAGGTGACCGTGAACTTCGGCGCGAACCCGTGGCCCTGCAGATAGATCCGGTCACCGTCCACCCGCAGCGGATGGTTCACCTTCAGCGTGGTGTCACGCCAGGTGTTCGAACTCAGATCCGCGCCCGCCTGATACGAGATATCGGAGGTGAACATCTCCGCCTGCCCGTTGGGCAGATAGTCGGCCTTGAAGTTCTGCACCCGCACGCACAGCGGCGTCAGGCCGGTACCGTCGTTGACATTGCCCGCCCGGAAGGAGTCGAACACCGCCGGAGAGGTGGTGCAGAACCCGGGACCGTTGTTGGCGATGACGATGACATTGCCCTCGTAGCCGAACAGCTTGCCGATGGCGATGGCCGCCAGCAGCGCCACCAGCGCGAGATGGAAGACGAGATTGCCGAACTCGCGGGTGTAGCCCTTCTCCGCCGAGACCGTGATCTCGCCCTCGCGGGTGCCGGGGCGGATCACCGTGCGCCAGCCGCGCAGTTCCCGGCGGGCGCGCTCGACGACCTCCTCCGGTGTGGCGGTCTCGCCGCCCTCGTGGTGGTACGGCAGCCGGGACAGATTGCGCGGCGCCTTGACCGGCTCGGTGCGCAGCGCCCGATAGTGATCCCAGCAGCGCGGCAGGATGCAGCCCACCAGCGAGATGAACAGGAGCACGTAGACGGCCGTGAACCAGAAGCTGCCGAAGACGTCGAACAGTTCCAGCCGATCCATCCACGGCCCCAGGGTCGGGCGGTCCGCGATGTACTGGTCCACCTTCTGCGCGTTCAGGCTGCGCTGCGGCAGCAGCGCACCCGGAATCGCGGCCAGCGCCAGCAGGAACAGCAGCATGAGCGCGGTGCGCATACTGGTGAGCCCGCGCCAGGTATTGCGCAGGGCGGCCAGCACGCGACCCGGCAGCGACTGTCGCGGCGGGCCGGAAGGAGCGGGGGCGGTGGGGGTTTCGGTCGCTGTCATCAGATCGGGAGGGTCACATTCGAGACGAAGGCGTCGCGGACCCAGGAGACGAACTGATCCCAGGCCCCGGTCACCAGGGCGATGCCGACGGCCACCAGCAGCAGCCCGCCGATCACCTGAATGGTGCGGGAATTGCGGCGCAGCCAGCCGACACCGCGCAGCGCGGTCGCCGAGCCGAACGCCAGAATCACGAAGGGCAGGCCCAGCCCCAGGCAGTAGGCCACGATGAGGGCGACCCCGCGCGCCGCGGTGGTGCCGTCGGTGCCCGCGGAGACGGCCATGACACCGGAGAGGGTCGGCCCCAGGCACGGCGTCCACCCCAGGGCGAACACCGCGCCGAGCAGGGGTGCGCCGACGATGCCGCTGAGGCGGCGCGGCTCCATGCGGGTGTCCTTCTGCAGGGCCGGGATGAGACCGATGAAGGCCAGGCCCATGACGATGGTGACCACGCCGCCGACCCGTTGCAGCAGTTCACGATTGACGTTCAGCACCTGGATGGCACCGAACACGGTGGCCGTGGCCAGCACGAATACCACCGTGAAACCGGCGACGAACAGCCCGGCCGCGCCCGCGACCCGCAGGCGCGCACGGCTTTTCGCGGTCTTCTCGGCCAGCGCCGTCGAACCGCCCCGCGCCGCTTCCCGTTTCGCCGACTCGACGGACACCGGCGGCGCTTCCGCACCGACCAGACCCGCGAGATACGACAGGTAGCCGGGCACCAGCGGCACCACGCACGGCGAGGCGAACGACACCAGACCCGCGAGCACACACGCCCCCAGCGCCAGCAGCAGCGGCCCGGAAGACGCTGTCTGCTGGAAGGATTCGCCGACCCCGGCCAGTACCGTCACGTTCACGACCGGCCCTCGGCGGCGATGCGCTCGACGACCGGCTGGAGATCCTCGGCGAGCAGCGACCGCAGGAAGACCGCGGCGACGCGATGCTGGCGATCCAGAATGAGCGTGGTGGGAATGACGCTGGTGGGGAATTTGCCGCCGAGCGCGAGCAGGGTGCGCATGGACGGGTCGTAGATCGACGGGTAGCCGACGTTGTAGTCGGTGACGAAATCCCGCGCCTTGTCCTTCTGGTTGTCGCGCACATTGATGCCGAGGAAGGCGACCCCGGAATCCCTGGTGGCCTCGTAGACCTGTTCCAGCGCGGGAGCCTCGGCGCGGCACGGACCGCACCACTGGCCCCAGATATTGAGCACCACGACCTGATCGGGGAAATCGCTCACCGCGGTGGTCTTGCCGTCGGTCATGAGATCCGGCCCGGACAGTGTGCCGATGGTGCCGCGGCTCGACGGCGGATCGTAGAAGATATCGGTCTCGCCGCCCGGTGACACGAAATCGAAGGTGCCGCCCTGGGCCACCGCGTCCTTACCCGCCGTCGAACAGCCCGCGAGCGCGGCGACCAGGCATACGCTCGCCAACAGGATCGAGAGAACGCGCCGGGGCGGGGTGCGCCGGAGCGGCCCGCCCGAGCGGAGGGCGCGGATCCCGCGGTGGCCCCCCGGCACGGATGGTCGCCCCGCGTTCGCACGCGGGGCCTGCTGCTCTCGGCGCTGCTCGGTCATGCCCCGGTCACCGTCGGATCGGTGGCCCCGGCGGGCTCGGAGTAGACGATGTCGATGAGGGTGTCGCCCTGATAGACCAGCGAGGTGAGCGACGCCAGCGAGCACTGGCGGCGGCGCGGATCGTGCCACAGGCGCTGGCCCTGCAGGAAGCGGCGCAGCGTCCACACCGGGAGCTGATGTGACACCAGCACCGCCTCGCGGCCCGCCGCCTCGACCCGGGCCTTGTTGACCGCGGCCAGCATGCGGTGCGCGATCTGGAGGTACGGCTCGCCCCAGGAGGGGGTGAACGGGTCGCGCAGTTTCAACCAGTGCCGGGGCTTGCGCAGCGCGCCGTCGCGGGCGGCGACGCGCAGACCCTCGAAGGTGTTCCCGGCCTCGATCAGATTGTCGTCGGTGCGGATGAGCAGCCCGTGCTGGGTGGCGATGGGGTCCGCGGTCTCCTGCGCGCGCTGCAGCGGCGAGGCCACCACCAGCGCGATGTCGTGGTCGCGCAGCGAACGCGCCACGGCCTGCGCCTGCGCCTGACCCGTCACCGACAGCCCGAAGCCGGACAGGCGGCCGTACAGGATGCCCTTGGGGTTGTGCACCTCACCGTGCCGCAGCACGTGCACGATGGTCTCGACATCGCTGGCCACCTCGCCCGGGAGGACGATATCGCCGGTGGCGACGGAGATCTCATCGCCGTCCGGCGCGCTCGCCGCCGCGGCGCTGTCGGCATCCGCGCCGGGCACCGCAGCATCCGCGGCGTCAGAGGCGTCCGGAGTACTCGAAACCTCCGAGGTATCCGAGGCGGTGCTCGCCTCGGCCGAGCGGGCCGCTGCGGAGTCACTCTCCGCTTGGCGCAGGGAGTTCAGCAGGCGGGCGGCGTCGGTGGTGGAGACGGGCTGTGGGGTGGGGGCCGGCAGACCGGTGTCGGAATGGTCGGAGCTCACGCGGATCCTTCGGGGGTGGCGGCGGCCGCGGCGGAGGCGGCGGCGGGCAGGGCGGCAGCGATACGGTCGAATGCGTCCTCGTCGAGCGCCGCGGAGACGAACCATGCCTCGAACGCGCTCGGCGGCGCGTACACACCGTGGTCGAGCAGCGCATGGAAGAACGCCGGGAAGCGCCAGGTTTCGCTGGCCTTGGCGGTGGCGTAGTCGGTGATCGGGGTGTCGGCGAAGAACACGCTCACCATATTGCCCGCGAATTGCACCTGATGGCCGACACCGGCGGCGGTGAGCGCCGCGGTGAGCAGTCCGCCGAGGCGTTGCGCGTTCTTGTCCAGCGTGGCGTACACCGATTCGTCGGCGGCGCGCAGCGTGGCCAGACCGGCGGCGACCGCGACCGGATTCCCGGACAGCGTGCCCGCCTGATACACCGGGCCCAGCGGCGCGAGGTGGTTCATGATCTCGGCGCGACCGCCGAACGCCGCGGCGGGCAGCCCGCCGCTCATCACCTTGCCGAAGGTGTAGAGGTCACCCGCGACGCCGTCGATGCCGTACCAGCCGGAGTGGCTCACCCGGAAGCCGGTCATCACCTCGTCCATGATGAGCAGCGCGCCGTGCTCGGTGGTGAGCCGCCGCAGTCCGGCGTTGAAGCCGGGCAGCGGCGCGACCGCGCCCATATTGCCCGCGGCGGCCTCGGTGATGACGCAGGCGATCTCACCCGGATGGGCGGCGAAGGCGGCGGCGACGGCCTCCAGGTCGTTGTACGGCAGCACGATGGTGTCGGCCGCCTGCGCCCCGGTGACGCCCGGTGAGGTGGGCAGGCCCAGCGTGGCGACGCCCGAACCGGCGTCGGCGAGCAGCGCGTCCACATGTCCGTGGTAGCAGCCGGAGAATTTGATGATCTTGGAGCGCCCGGTGAATCCGCGCGCCAGCCGCACCGCGCTCATGGTCGCCTCGGTGCCGGAGTTCACCAGCCGCACCCGCTCCACCGGGGCGACCCGCGCCGCGATGGCCTCGGCCAGTTCGATCTCGGCCTCGGTGGGCGCGCCGAACGACAGGCCACCGGTGGCGGCGCGGCGCACCGCCTCGACCACGTCCGGGTGCGCGTGCCCGAGAATCATGGGCCCCCATGAGCACACCAGATCCACGTAGTCGTTACCGTCGGCGTCGGTCAGCGTGCAGCCGCGCGCCGAGGCGATGAACCGGGGTGTTCCCCCGACGGAATTGAAGGCTCGCACCGGCGAGTTCACGCCGCCCGGGATCACCTCGGCGGCGCGTGCGAAGAGTTGGGCGGAGACCGGCACCGATGCCTGGCTCAGACGCGGAGAAGAACTCACGGCTTCCAGTGTCGCAGCCGCCCGATCCAGCGTCGACGACAGGGTGTAGTGGGGTGGTCCAACGCACACGGCGCGTCATTCATTCGCTGTGTAGTTGCTGGTGCGTAATCTCGAGCACCAGGGCATATTCGGACTATCGGGAGGAAAATTTCATGCGGATCGCACTCTTCGGCGCGGGACTGTTCGCCGCCGTGGCGGGACTGGCGCTCGGGGCGGGACAGGCCAGCGCGGGAGTGCCGATCGTCCAACCGGATCAGGGCCGGATCGGAATGCACCTGTCGCACGAGGAGACCGCGATGGTGGCGTCCGGACCGCTGCCCGCCGTGGTCAGCATGTTCGTGCCACTGAACCGGATGGGTGCGGGACTGCATCCGGAGACCCGGATCTACCGGGACGACAACGGCGGCGTGCACGCCTCGCTGCGGCAGGTGCTGATGGAGGCCGCGCAGCATCCCGACGGCTCGGTCGTGGTGTTCCTGAACGCACCCGGCACCCGCGGCGGACGGGTGCTGGACGTGTACCAGAACTGGACCCGATAGGTCGTCAGGACAGCGGCAGCCCCAGGCAGAACGCCGCCCACCCGGTGCTGAGCAGGCAGTTCAGTTGCACCGGTAGCAAATCCAGCCAGGAGAACACGGGTATGAGCGTCATATTCGGAGATTGTCCGCCCCGCGGGCGTTCAATCGGTGCGATGGCGCGTCAGTGTCCGGCGGTTGTCCGCCGCGTGCGCGCCACGGCATCGATGAGCAGCAGCCCGCCGACCGCCACGGCCACCGCCGCCAGCAGCAGCCACGGGCCCGCGTAGCGCACCGCCTCGAAGCCCGGCATATCGCCATTGGGCGCATACCAGCTGGTCTGAACACCTCGCCGCCAACTCCACACCGCCGTCACCCCGCACAGCGGCACCAGAAGAAATTCGGCGAGCACGGCGAGCCACCGCATCAGCGCGCCCCCTTCTCCTCGTCCCGTTCCTCGATATCCCTGCCCACGGCATCCCGGTCCTCCAGCTCCGGCAGCCGTTCCAGCGCGGCGGTGAGTTCGGCGCGCAGCGTGCGGTGATCGCGCGCCCACGCCTGCACCAGCCCGCCGTCGCGCAACTTCAGTCCGATGCCGCCGCGCCGCCGCGGCACCCCGGTGAGTTCCCCGAGCGCCCTGGCCGACTGCCAGTCCTCATCATCCCAGGACTCCTCGTCGACCTCCGGCAGCACGGCCGCGATATTCCGCAGCGGCAGCAGTTCGGTGCCCTGACGCAGGTGGGTGTCGGTGAGTTCGACACTGATGTGCCGTCGCCCGGCGACCACCTGCAGCCAGACGAATCCGCCCAGCAGCGCCGCGCAGAACGCCAGCCCGAACCAGTGGATCGCGCCGCCGCGCACCACTTCCAGCACCAGAATGAGACCGCAGAGGGCGGGACCGTAGGCGATGGTCCGCCAGCGCGCACCCGGCTCGGCGAACAGCACCGGAGGCGCGGGGGCCGCTGGCGCGTCGGTCATGGGCCCGGCGTCTCGGTCATGGGGGTCAGCCGACGAGCCCCGGAATCAACAGCACGGCGAGGGTGAGCAGTCCGAACAGAATCAACAGACTCAGCACCAGCAGATCTCGCCGAAGGCTGTGCGGCTGCTGAATCACCACTCGCATCATTGCCTCCGAACCACCGGAGCCGAGCGCACCATTGCCCAACGGATGATGCCCGACTTCCGGTTCCCAATTTCCCTGTGACTGTCCTCACCATACCGTGCCTACCCGCCGGTACAAACTCCGGTGCGCTCACCGCGGTCCGGGACGGAAGTACGCGTCGGATTCCGCGCGGTAGCAGAGGAATACGGCCCCGGCGGCCAGCACCGCCTGCACGACGGACGCGCCACCGGCCACCAGACCCGCGATCCCACCCGTGCCCGGACCGAACAGAGCACCCAGTCCGCCCACCACCAGGAAGACCCCGAGCACCATGAGAACCGTTCGCGCCCAAGACTTTCCGCGCCCCAACTGATACACCACCGCCGCGCCGGCGCCCAGCAGCGCCAACCACAGCACGGCCATGATGACAAGTACCACCATCACCATGAGTTCGACCTGCGCCAGGGTGGCCGTCGGCTGATCGGCCCGCACCTGATCGAAGAACTCCTCGGCCAAGTCCTTGCGCTGCCCGAATTGCGTGAGCACGGTGGCGATCACCTGCACCACGCCCACGGCCAACGCGGCCCACCAGAGCTGGGTGGCGGTGCGGACATCCTCGGGAACGGGCCGTGGGCCCGTCGGTGGAGCGATTCGATTCACGACAACCAGTGCGCTGCCTCGGTCGCCCAGTAGGTGAGCACGATATCCGCGCCCGCCCGCCGAATTCCGGTGAGCGACTCCAGAATCGCGCCGCGCCGGTCGATCCAGCCGTTCTGCGCGGCGGCGGTGATCATGGCGTACTCACCGGAGATCTGATAGGCGGCCACCGGCACTGTGGACCGGTCGGCGACCTCGCGCAGGATGTCCAGATACGACATGGCGGGTTTCACCATGACGATATCCGCGCCCTCGGCCAGATCCAGATCCAGTTCGCGAATGGCCTCGCGGCGGTTGGCCGGATCCTGCTGATAGGTGCGGCGGTCGCCCTGCAGCGACGAACCGACCGCCTCGCGGAACGGGCCGTAGAAGGCCGAGGCGTACTTGGCGGCGTAGGCCAGGATGCCGGTGTCGATATGTCCGGCCGCGTCCAGCCCGGCGCGGATGGCGGCCACCTGGCCGTCCATCATGCCGCTGGTGCCGAGCAGGTCGGCCCCGGTCTCGGCCTGCGCCAGGGCCATATCGATATAGCGGTCGAGGGTGGCGTCGTTGTCGACCGCGCCGTCGTGGCTCAGCACACCGCAGTGGCCGTGATCGGTGAACTCGTCCAGGCAGGTGTCGGCCATGACCACCGTGGAGCCGCCGACCTCCTGCACCAGCGCCCGCAGCCCGCGGTTGAGAATGCCGTCGGGGTCGCTGGCGCCGCTGCCGGCCGCGTCCTTGTCCTCCGGCTTCGGCACGCCGAACAGCATCAGCCCGCCCACGCCCGCGGTGACCGCCTCGACGGCGGCCTTGCGCAGCGAATCCATGGAGTGCTGGTACACGCCCGGCATGGAGGAGATCTCGCGCGGTTCGTCGATCCCGTCGGCGACGAACATGGGCAGAACCAAATGCCGTGGCTCGACGGTGGTTTCGGCGACGAGCCGACGCAGTGCAGGAGTACGGCGCAACCGCCGTGGGCGGTCCAATCCGGTCATAGGGCGATGATATGCCCCCGGAGCGAACGGGTTGCGGGACGGTCCGCTCCCGCCCTGGGAATCCGCTTGACCTGCGAATACACCCGGGCCTATCGGTACTGCGCCGGTCAACGGGAGGGTTGGTGCCGTAAGGTGCACAGCGCGGTGTCGGTGGCTGGCGCGAGGTGGGAATGGACGCGAATCGGGAATCTGCGGCATTCGACGCGGAGCTCGCCGAACTGCTGGGCGAACTGCTGCGGGAATGCGCGTACGAACCCCTGCTGCTGATCTCCAGCCCGTATGCCGGAAGTGCGCTGGTGCGCATCGCCCGGGACGGCGCACCGGCACCGAGCCGGTTCGACGAACTACTGGTGGAGGTCTACGAGACCGAACGGCACCGGCTCATCGGCTGGACCGTCACCCAGGTGCCCAATCGCAGCGACGCCGAGGACATCGTGCAGACCGCGCTGGTGCGCACCTACGCCGCACGGCCGGATGTGCGCGACACCGCGGCCATGCGCGGCTACCTGTGGCGGGTCACCGGCAACCTGATCAAGGACGGCTGGAAGCGCACCGCCGTCGACCGCGCCCACCTCGACCCCGATGGCCAGGACCGCATCGTCACCCTCGCCGACCGGGCCGGAATCGCCTTCGACGAACAGATCTCGCTGCGGCACGCCCTCATCACCGCCCTCGAACAACTGCCGCCGCGCGAACGCGAGGCCGTGGTGCTGCACACCTACGCGGGCAACACCTACGTGCAGACCGCGGCCATGATGGGCCTGGCGGCGGGCACGGTCAAGGCGTACGTGGCGGGCGCGCTCGCGAAGGTCCGCGCGCAATTGCAGGCGGCCTGAGCGAGCGCTCACATCCCGGCCGAAGCCGGAGCGCGTGCGGCACGACAACCTGGGGGGCTCCCGCTCGGCAGCGTGAGCCCGGCTCCGTCCCGGCGGTGCGGGCGAGCCTGGCGCGGTGAGGCGCATCGGATGTGCGGTGTGATGCGGTGGTGGTTGGAGTCTCACCGCGGTCGGTCGCCGAGGTGAGCGGTGGCGTGGGCCAACTCGGAGCGGTGGCGGTTGTGCGTGATCGCCGCCTTCGGGTCGAGCGTGCGTGGGGTCGGATCGGTTGCGGGGCGGGGTGGGGATTCGAGGCCGAGCAGGGCCGCGCCGAGCGGGGTGAGCCGGTGCCGCACCTGGTTTCGGGTGCGGGTGCTGGTGATCAGGCCCGCGCCGCGCAGGACGGCGGCGTGCTCGCTGGCCGAGGACGGGGAGATTCCGAGCCGCAGGGCGAGTTCGGTGGTGCTGCCGCCGTCGGCGACGGCCTCCAGCACCGCCGCCCGGGTCGCACCGAGCAGTGCGGACAGATCTCTGCTGAGCAGCTTGCGCATCGTGCCTCCTGGTCGTGCGGCCGGGCGCGCCATACCCCTCGCAGGGCACGCACCGGCCGTATGGAGTACGACCGCGCGGCGGGCGAAAAGGTTGGGTACGAATTCCGGATCATCCACCGCACGGGGGCGTGGCATCCGCGCCCGGTGGCAGCAGTTCTCGCTCCGCCTCGGTGAAGGCGCGGTCGTTGACCGCGCACAAGCGGTCCAGGATGTTTTCCCGGTCCAGATTCAGGCTCAGCAGGCCGTGGTCGGTGATGAAGTGGATGTCGGTGCCGGTGCGCGCCATCCACAACCGCAGCGCGGTGGCGGGTAGCTGGGTGTTCACCAGGGTTCCGCGCTCGGCGTCGAGGACGTGGAACTTGGCCGACACCCATCCGGTGACGATGAGATCATCGGGGGTGAGTTCGACCAGCGGAGCCCACGGAATCGCGACGGGGGCGGCCATGATCCGCCCGGTCGCCAGATCCCAGCGCTCCACCCGCCGCACCTCCGTCCACACATAGGCGATCGGGAGATCGACAGTCTTGGCGAGGGTGTCGATCCACCCCGTGTCCGATCCCGTCAGCTCACGTATCCGGCGGCCCGCCACGCTGTCCCAGATCACCAGCCCACGCCGGGTGAAGATCATCAGATCGCCCACCGCCGTCCCGTTGCGCAGGGCCGTGGCCCGCTCCGCGATATCGGCGAAGTCCGCACTGCCACGCCACACCTGCTGGGGTCCCCCGAGCGCGGCTCCGGTGCCCACCCGCCAGCGGCTCACATAGCCGGCGTGCAGCACCGCCACCTCGTCCGCGTGCGACGCCACCAGGGCGACCGGCACCCGGCGGGCGTGCGGACCGGCGTATTCCAGCGGCACCGGCAGTTCCAGGCGGGCGACCGGGCGCAGCTCCGGAATCGAATACACCAGCAGCTCATGCGAATCCAAGCCCAGCACCAGGTAGGCCCCGTCCGCGGTGACGGTCATGTCGCGCATCCGCGCGGCGTCGCGGCCGTCGAGCGTCAGCGTGGTCGGCGGCCGCACTATCGGCAGCACCTCCCGCAGGTCCACCCGGGCGGCGTCGGCGTGGAATTCGGCGACGAAGCGGCCGTCGGCACTCCAGTGCATGAGGGTCGGATCCGCACCGAATTCGGCGCTGGAGCCGACCGCGGCGGCGGGCGCGTGCCTGGTCAGGTCATCGGCGCCGACCACGAACAGCTCCGGCCCGGCCGCGCCGGGCCGCACCAGGAACGACGGCCTGCCGGTGCTCTGATAGCGCGCCTGCACCTTGTACGTCTGCCGCGTGACCAGATCCACCAGGTGCACCAGTTGGAAGGCCGCGCTTTCGGGGGCGAAGGCAGCGACCAGGTAGCGCCCGGTCTCATCGCGTTCGATCACCGCGCCGGGCGGGACTGCGGCACAGCCGGAACCCACCCCGTACACGCGCGGGCCGGTGGGCTCGGGCACCGTGATCTCGCCCAGGCGGCCGTCACCGCAGTCGGTGACCGTGCCCTGGGCCGGATCGGTGGGCCGCAGCGCGGTGCCGTCCGCGGCGCGCAGCCGGTACCGCTGGTCGCCGCGTTCGTCGACGGCCAGGAACCAGCTTCGTCCGGACGAATCCACATGCACCGGAATCGATTCCGAAGGCACCTCGGCGGTGTAGGAGGCCAGCGGTATCGGGTCCGGCCCGGTGGTGTCGAAGGTCGTCACGGTGTCGGGGTCGCCCACGTCCGCGGCCAGCCGCTTGCCGTGGTCGACGGGGACCGGGGATCGGCGCGGGTCGCGGGAGACCACCAATCGCGTTCCGTCGGCGGAGAACATCGCGCTGATAGCGGTGACGGCCGGAGCGACCGGGCCGTCGGCCAGCACCTCGAACGGCCCCGCCCGCCGGTCCACATCCCACAGCCGAACGCCGCCAACGGTATTCACGGTCGCCAGCCGACTGCCGTCGGCACTGAGCACCAGCGAGACGACATCGCGCACGGGCAGCCGCCATGGCTCACTGCCACCGTCCAACAGGTCGCGCCAGACCGCGACGGTACCGTCGCCGTCACCGATCGCGACCACGGCGGCGGTGCGGTCGGCGGCCACCAGCCGCACGTCCTCACCGAGGCCGGTGCGCACCGAAACCGCCGAGGCCAGCCGCAACTGCTGGGTGAGCAGCGCCGCCTCCACCGTATGGTCACCGGGCGCGAGCCGGGCCGCGGCCTGGGCGAACTGCAAGGCGAGATTCGGCCGCGACTGCGCCAGTTGCAGCGACCGTTCGGCCAGGGCGACGCCCGCCAGTGAACGCAGGGCCTGCTCGCGCTGTTCACCGGTGCGGTACGCCACCGCCGCGGCGCCCGCCGCCACCAGGGCCAGCACCGCCAGCACGGCGGTGAGCACCCGCCAGCGCGCCACCTCGCGCCGCCGCACCCGGATACCGGCGGATACGTACTCGCGCAGTGGATCCGCGATGTCGTCGGGTCGGCGGCTCAGCCATTCCTCCGCGTCCTGGAGGGCGCCGCCGCGCGGCAGTTCGCCGTCGTCGCGGCCGTGCGCCACCCAGGTGCGGCGGGCGCGCTCGGTGCGCTGCTGCCATTCCAGGAAGTCGCGGTCGGACTCCAGCCATGCGCGCAGCCGGGGCCAGTTGCCGATGAGCGACTGGTGGGCGAGTTCCACCACGTCGGCGTCGTCCGTGCCGCGACCGGTGACCACCAGCCGTTCCCGCGCCAATCGTCCTGCCACCGAGCGCAATTCGGGCACGTCGCGCATGGAGACCGGCACCCGGACGAAGCCGTCGCCGCGCGGCGCGGCCAGCATGGTCAGCAGTCGACGGGCCGCACGACGGTCGGCCGCAGCGGTGAACTGGCCGAACACCCGCTCGGCGCGGCGGGCGATGGAGGCGGCGGCGCGGCCGACGGCCTCGTAGTCGGTGAGGGTGAGGCGGCCGCCGCGACGCTGCTCCCACAGTTCGGTCAGCACCGATTCCAGCAGTGGCAGTCCACCGGGTTCGCCGACGGTGTCGTCGACGAGGCGTTCCACCAGGTCGTCGTCGAGATCCACGCCGGGAGCATGGGCGGCGGGGCCCCGAATGGCCTGACGCAGCTGCTCGCGGCCCATGGGTGCGAGGGCGATGGTGGCGCGGTCCAGGGCGTGGCCGAGGTCGCCGGCGGTCAGCGCTTCCAGCACATCCCAGCTCAGGGTGAGCAGCAACCGTACGGACGGATCCGCGGCGCGCCCCAGGAGGTCGCCCAGCTGTTCCCGGGCGCGGGCGGGGTCGGTCGCCACCAACTCCTCGAACTGGTCCGCCACCAGCACCGTCGACGCTTCGGCACCGTCGCCGGTTCCGACGGCCGGGCTGCGAGCAGCACGCGGTGCCGGGCCGATCGCGAACTCGGCTGCCGCCCGCGACGCCGCAGACTCGACCGCCTCCCGCGACACTTCGATCTCCGCTACCACCTGCGACGCTTCATGCTCGACTGCTGTCAGCGACACTTCGGGCTCGGCTGCCGTCCAGGATGTTTCAGCACTCAGGTACACGACCCGCACACCCTCGGCGCGCAGGCGCGGCACCACGCCCGCGCGCACCAGGGACGATTTGCCGATTCCGGAGCGGCCGACGACCGCCACCACGGACAGCTCAGCCAATGCCGCCAGCACGCGGTCGATATCCGGACCGCGCCCGTAGAACAGGTGGGAGTCGTTCTCGCCGAAAGGTTCCAGACCGCGATACGGGTTCGGCAGCGAATCCGGGTCGAGACCGAGCACCTCGTTCACCGGGATCATGAACGCGGTGCGGGTCAGGCGACGGCGGTCGGCGGCCACGGCCATCCCCACCACGGCCTCACTGCCCGCATCCCAGACCGGTGCACCGCTGAAACCACCGGTGAGCGGCTGCGCACCGTCGGCGGCGTGCAGTTGCAGCCAGCCGGAGCCCTGGGGGGCGCGGAACTCGCCCCACGCCCAGACGCCGTCGATGAGTTCCGTGGGGAAGCCGATCGCTCGGAATTCGCGGCCCCACGGGCGATCCGCGCGCCACAGCGGCGGCGGGGCGAGATCGGCGTGGGGCACGTCGTCGAGTTCGAGGACGGCGATATCGCCGCGGCCGTCCGTACGCACCGGATCCCAGCTGTGCACGCGTGCGGTGGCCCGCGGTGCGCCGTCGAGCAACGGGAAGTCCAGGGCTACAACGGCTGTCGCGATGTCGGCGGCCGGACCGACGGCGGCCGTCACCACGTGGGCGCAGGTGGCGACGCGACCGGGGCCGATCACGAAGCCGGTGCCGACGGCGGCGCCGTCCCCATCCAGCACCCGTACCACCGCGGCACCCACCCGCCCGGCGCCGGGAAACACGGCAGACATAGCTGACAGCTTGGCAGGCCGTGCGAGAAATCGCGACCGGGGTGCGGCCGCACCACCCATGGTGAGCAGCGGATTTTGTCGTAGGTTGCCGGTACAATCGAATATGTGTTCGAGGGATCGCATCGGGCGGCCCCGATCGCGACGAGAGGATCGACCGTGCTCGCTGCCATCGCCACCCTGCCCACCGCAACCGTCCCGAAGAAGGGGGACCCCATCGCCCAGCCTTGGCGGCCGCTCGTCAAACAGCCGCTCCCCGCCGGGCGCCCCCGCTCCTGGTACATCGCCCACAACCGCCGCCTCAAGGCCATGCGCCTGGCCATCGCCCTGCTCGACGCGGGCGCCTTCACCCCCGACCAGGTGACCGACGAGAAGATCCACCACACCGCCGAGGTGATCGGCGTCCATCCCCCGTCTCCCACCACCTGCCGCATGGTCCGCCGCCTCATGCAAGCCCGCCGCTGAACCACACCGGCGGCGATCGGCGCTGGCAATGGGGGTGCGCCACCCGCCGCCGACCCCAGCCGGTATCCCGCACCGCGCCATTCCGGTGCGGGGTACCGGCGCACCCCCCGACACCGCATACACCCAGACCGACTTCGAGGACTGCGGCCAAGTTGCGGGCGGCAAGGACGACTCCGCTGAATGGCACCAGCCCCGGCGCACGACCTCGCCACCCAACAGCTCGGTCCCACAGCAGTGGCTGCCGGTGCCGATTGACCGTTCCGACGGCTACCACGGCCCAGCACCCACGCATACGGCGTTGCGGGAATCTGAACAGTGCGAGCCGCAGGATCCTCTGTGCGGTGCGGTGATCAGCAACCACAGGGCTGGCCGCACGACCCGGCGATCACGACGGGACCACGTCCCTGCGATCACGACGAGGCGGCGCGCCCAGCGGTTGCGACGAGGCGGCACCTGCCCTAGGAGTGGAAAGGGCTTCGATGAACTGCGGCAGTCGGTTTCGATCGAACCGAGTCGGCCGCCGCGGCCCGGCCCGGATTCGGCCTCGGAGAGAGATGAGGACTCCGGGGTCACCCGGGACCGGGAAAGCAACGGGCCCCGCACGTTTCGAGTGCGGGGCCCGTTGGCGTCGAAGATCGCGGCCGGTTACCGGCTGCTGCGGCGGCTCTTCTTCCGCGGCGGCGGGAGCAGACCTTCCGCGCGCAGGTGGGCGGCGTGCTCGGCGAGCGCCTCGACGAGCGGGCCGACCTGCGCCACATCCGGCTGCACGTCCACGCGCAGGCCGAATTCGATAGCGGTCTCGGCGGTTTTGGGGCCGATGCACGCGACGATGGTGCGCGCGTGCGGCTTACCGGCGATGCCGACCAGATTCCGCACGGTGGAGGACGAGGTGAACAGCACCGCGTCGAAACCGCCGGTCTTGATCATCTCGCGGGTCTCCGCGGGCGGCGGCGAGGCGCGCACGGTGCGGTAGGCGGTCACATCGTCGATCTCCCAGCCGCGGTCGCGCAGCCCCTCGGCGAGGGTCTCGGTGGCGATATCCGCACGCGGCAGCAGCACCCGATTGACCGGATCGAAAACGTCGTCGTAGGGCGGGAAGTCGGCCAGCAGCCCCTCGGAGGACTGCTCCCCCGACGGCACCAGCTCGGGATTGATGCCGAACGAGCGCACCTTCTCCGCGGTGGCCTCGCCCACGCAGGCGATCTTCACACCGGAGAACGCGCGGGCGTCGAGCCCGAACTCGCCGAACTTCTCCCACACCGCGCGCACGGCATTGGTGGAGGTGAACACCACCCACTGGTAGCGCCCGTCCACCAGGCCCTTCACCGCGCGCTCCATCTGTGCGGGCGAGCGCGGCGGCTCCACCGCGATGGTGGGTACCTCCATCGGAATGGCACCGTGCATGACGAGCTTCTCGCTCATCTCACCGGCCTGCTCCTTGGTGCGCGGCACCAGCACGGTCCAGCCGTACAGCGCCCGCGACTCCCACCACGACATCTTGGAGCGCTTCTCGACCTCCTTGCCGACCGTCACCACGAGCGGGCCGACCAGTTCGGAAGCGGCGTTGTTGAGCGTCGCCAGCGTGGCCTCGATGGTGCGCTGCTGGCGGGTGGTGCCGCGCACGGTCACCGCCACCGGGGTCTGCGGGGCGAGCCCGTGCTCCACCAGCGCGCTCGCGGTCTCGGCCAGATGCCCAGAGGTCGCGTGCAGCACCAGCGGACCCGGCGCGGCCGCGACGGCCGCCCAGTCCACCTCGCCGCGCACATCCACCTCGGTGTGGCTGGAGCCCAGCGCGATACCCGCGTACGCGGGCACGGTCGCACCCGACGGCAGTCCGGGCAGCACCTCGAACACCATGTGCGAGCGGGTGACCGAGTTGACCTCCTGGATCACCGAATCGGTGGTCAGCGGGTCACCGGAGACCAGGCGCACCACATCGTGCCCGGCCCGCGCCTCGGAGATCAGGGTCTTGGCCACCTCGGTCGGGTCGCCGAGCGCCGGGCGCACGTCGACGGGACGCTCCCCGTCGGGGCCCGCCTCGACCGCGGTGCCGATCAGCGCCAACACGCCCTTGTCGACATCGGGGTCGGTGAACGCCAGCGTCGCTCGCCCGAGCACCTCGCGGGCCCGGACGGTGAGCAGCGCCGGATCACCCGGGCCGGACCCCACGAATAGGATCCGTCCGGGGTGCTTCTTGGCGGCCCGGCTCATGCCCGCACCTCGCCGGCGCTCGATACGGTCACGGCCGACGGCCCTGTGCTCATGATTCCTTCGCTGCGCTCAGTCATGGGTTGTTCTCCATCGGGCTGGGATTGCTGTCAACGGCAGCGCCTACCGAGGGGGCGCTGAGCAGGTCGCGCGCCCCCAGCTCCAAGAGCTCACGCGCCAATGAACGGCCCAGCTCAGCGGCATTCGCGAGCGAGCCGACCACAGACGCCCGGATCACGTCCGAGCCGTCGATCGCCGCCGCGCCACCGCGCAGCGACAACTCCTCCACCACCCGGCCGTCGTCGTCGAGCGATTCGACGACCTCGGCCAGTGCACCCACCGGAGCGGTGCAACCGGCCTCGAGTTCGGCCAGCAGCGCACGCTCGGCGGCCACCGCGGCACGGGTGCCGGGGTCGTCGAGCGCGGACAGGATGGTCGCGAGTTCGGTGTCCTCGGCGCGACACTCGACCGCCAGCGCACCCTGTGCGGGGGCGGGCAGCATCTGCACCGGTTCCAGGCTTTCGGTGATGACGTCGGTGCGGCCGATGCGGACCAGTCCGGCCCGGGCCACCACCACGGCGTCGAGTTCACCCTCGGCCACCTTGCGCATGCGGGTGTCGAGGTTGCCGCGCAGCGGCACCACCTCGATACCCAGTCCGAGCGCGCGCAGCTGGGCGGCGCGGCGCGGGGCGGAGGTGCCGATGACCGAACCGGCGGGCAGCTCACCGAGGACGAGGCCGTCGCGCGCCACCAGGGCGTCGCGCGGATCCTCGCGCGGCGGTACGGCCGCGATGGTGAAGCGCTCGTCCGGCGCGGTCGGCAGGTCCTTGTAGGAGTGCACCGCGATATCGACGGTCTGCGCGGCCAACTCCTCGCGCAGGGCGGCGGTGAACACGCCGACGCCGATCTTCTCGACCGGATCCGACGACTTGTCGCCCGCGGTCTTCACGATCACCAGTTCGGCGTGCTGGCCCGCCGCGATCAGGGTGTCGCGCACGGTGCCCGCCTGGGTCAGCGCCAGCTGGCTGCCGCGGGTACCGATGCGCCACGGTGATTCGATCGTGCCGCGCGCCCTCGTGTCCTGATCTCCGTGCACCATCGCTCCGGTCATGAGTTCGGCCCCTGTTCGTCCCCGAGATGTGCGGCGGTGAAATCGTCGGCGAGCTCCCCCAGCGCCGCGATCTCCATGGGTGCGGCGACCGCCTGTGCCGCACCGGGTTTCAGTTCGAACAGCTCACGCAGTGCTTCGGCGTAGCTGTCGCCTCCCGGTGTGGAGGCCAGCTGCTTGACCCGCACCGTCGGCGCGTGCAGCAGTTTGTCGACGACGCGGCGCACGGTGCGCGCCACCTCCTCGCGATCGTCGGCGGCCAGGCTCGGCAGCCGCGAATCCAGGCGCAGCAGTTCGGCTTCGACCACCTCGGCCGCGCGCTGGCGCAGCGCGGCCACGGTCGGGGTGACCTCGGCCATGCGCTGTCCGGCAAGGTATTTCGCGAGTTCGTCGGCGACGATGCCACGCGCGGCGACGGTGTCGTCGGCGGCGGCCCCGGCCGACGGGTCGCGCTGCAGCGTCTCCATGTCGATGACGGTGACGCCCGGCAGCCCGGCCACGGCGTGCTCCACATCGCGCGGCAGGCCCAGATCGCAGATCACCAGATGCTGATGCGGACGACCGGCCAGGGCGCGGTGCACGTCGGCGAGGGTCACCACCGCGCCGACCGCGCCGGTACAGGTGACCACCAGATCGGCCGCCGCCATGGCCTCGACCATGCGCGACATCTCCATGGCGTCGGCGGTCACGCCGTGCATATCGGTGGCGGTGCGCGCCAGGCGCTGCGCCCGCTCCAGGGTCCGGTTCACCACGATGATGCGCCCGACCCCGGCCCGCGCCAGCTGCGCCACCGCGAGTCCGCCCATGGCGCCCGCGCCGAGCACCAGCGCGGTGCGGCCGATGAGCGCCGAGTCGTAGGGCGCCACCGCGTTCTCGCTGACGCTGGCGGCGGCCTCGCGGCTCAGCTCCGCCGCGCCGAGCACCGCGCGGGCCCGATCCAGGGCCACCGACACCACCGACGCGCCCGCGCGATCGATACCGGTCTCCGAATGCACCCGCTTGCCCACGCGCAGCGCGTGCTGCGCCAGCTCGTGCAGGGTGCGTCCGGCGGCCTGCTGCGCGTCGGAGGCGGCGTAGGCGGCGCGGATCTGGCTGAGCACCTGCTGTTCGCCGACCACCATGGAGTCCAGGCCGGAGGCGACCGCGAACAGGTGCTCGGCGGCGGCCTCGGCGTAGCGCACGTAGGCGTGCTTGGTGAGTTCGGGCAGCGGTAGTCCGGAGTGCCTGGTGAGCATGTCGCTGATCTCGCCGAGCCCGCCGTGGAAGGCGTCGACCACCGCGTAGATCTCCACCCGGTTGCAGGTGGACACGATCATGGCCTCCGAGACGTGGCTGGAGGCGAGCATCCTGTCGGTCAGCTTGGGGCGGTCGTCCTCGGTGATCGCGACCTTCTCCAGCACCGCGACCGGCGCGCTCCGATGTGAAATACCGACGAGCAGCACACTCATGGCGTGACCACCGATCCCTTGGTTGGCTCCATTGCCGCATGAGAAGTCTGAATCGGCGTCACCCGCCGCGTGCCGCGTTCGGCGGTGTGCACGGTGCGCTCCAGCGCCGCGTCGGCCGCCGCGCGCACGGTATCCGCGCCCACCGTCTCCCCGGCCGCCACCTCGGATTCGGCGGCCTCGAGCTCGGCGTTGCGGGCGCGTTCGAAGGACAGCAACTGCATTTCGACCGCCAGGTCGACCCGCCGCACCTCCACGGCGTCGGGTGCGTCCAGCGCGACCGGGGAAAAGCTGAGAATGCTCTGCATACCGGCCTCGACCAGAAGGTCGCAGACCCCCTGCGCGGCCGCGTCGGGCACCGTGATGACCGCGATGGTCGGTTCCAGCAGGCCGATGGCCCGGGGCAGTTCGGCCACATCGCGGATCGGCAGGCCGCTCACGGTGGTGCCGATGACCGCCGGATCGTTATCGAAGATGCCGACCATGGAGAAACCACGCCGCCGGAAACCGCCGTAGCCGATCAGCGCGCGGCCCAGGTTGCCCGCGCCCACCAGCACCACGCGGTGGCCCTCGGACAGGCCCAGCACGTCCTCGATGCGGTCGCGCAGCTTGATCACGTCGTAGCCGACCCCGCGCACGCCGTTGGGTCCGAGGAACGAAAGATCCTTGCGCAGTTTGGCGGAACCGACACCCGCCGCGACAGCCAGTTCCTCACTCGATACGATGGCCGTACCTTCGTCGGCGAGAACGGCGAGCACCCGGAGATACGTGGCGAGCCGCGCTACCGTGGCTTGCGGTATGTCCTTCTGCAGAGCCCTGCCGGAGACGCCACCGGGCGTCTCATGCTGCTCTGTCACGTCGCTTGCGCTCCTCGTCCGGCCGGGGGTGGGTGTCCGGGTTTCGTGCTGTCGACCCGACGCCGGGGCGACCGTCGCGAGGCGGTCGCGTTGCAGGTCGTGTCGGGTTCTAGGGGCTGCTACCACTGCCCCCGAGAGACCCTCGAGGCGGGTTGCGTGCCACCACCGTAACCGCTTGTGCAGCCCTTCACAAAGTCGGTGAATTCAGTCACTTTGTGCCAGGCTCCGGCCCCGTGGGTCATTCAACCCCTATCGTGCGGACACCGCTACGGGACGCGCCGGAAATCTCCCCCGGCGTCCACGCCGCGTTTCACCGGGCGAGATCGGCCCGCAGTCGCGGCTCGTCCACATCGAAATAGCTGTGTTCCCGCCCGTCCAGCAGGACCACCGGCAGCCGGTCGCCGTATTCGGCGCGCAATCCCGGATCGGTGGCCGCGGCCTCGTCCACATCCACGGTGGCGGGTTCGATGCCGAATTCCGCGCAGACGACGCGCAATTGTTCGAGCGCGATGGTGCACAGGTGGCACCCGGCGCGGGTCAGCAGGGTCACCTGCGGGGTGGGATCGCTCATAGCGTCATTCAACACTTGTCGATCGCCGTCTACGTTCCGGCCATCGGGCCGGGATACTGTGGACGTGTTCACGTGAACCCCGCGGAGGTACTGGTGCCGGAACGATCGAAAGAGGCGAGGACGAGTTTCATCGCGGGACGATTCGGTGAATTTCCCACCCGCTGGGGTGGCCTGCAGGACCAGTTCACCCGGATCGCCCGCAGCCCGTTCGGCCCGACGGAGGAGGAGGTCCGCGCCAACCTGGCGGGTGAGGCCAGTGCCGAGGCCGCGTTAGCCCTGCACGAGGCCGAGGAGCCGGTCGCCGAATCGGTGCCACGCGATCTCACCGCGGCGGCGTTCTTCGATGTCGACAACACCATGGTGCAGGGCGCGTCCATCGTGCATTTCGCGCGCGGGCTGGCGGCGCGCAAGTACTTCAAGACCTCGGATCTGGTGGATATCGCCTGGAAGCAGGTGAAATTCCGGGTCAGCGGCAAGGAGAGCAGCGCCGATATGGCCAGCGGCAAGGAGAAGGCGCTGGCCTTCATCGCCGGACGCTCCACCGCCGAACTGGCCGAACTGGGTGAGGAGATCTACGACGAGATCATCGCCGACAAGATCTGGCCGGGCACCCGCGCGCTGGCGCAGATGCATCTCGATGCCGGTCAGCAGGTGTGGCTGGTCACCGCGACGCCGGTGGAGCTGGCGCAGGTCATCGCCAAGCGACTAGGTCTCACGGGTGCGCTGGGTACGGTCGCGGAGAGCCGCGACGGCGTGTTCACCGGCCGCCTGGTGGGCGACATCCTGCACGGACTCGGCAAGGCGCACGCGGTGCGCACCCTGGCGATCCGCGAGGGCCTGAACCTGAAGCGCTGCACAGCCTACTCCGACAGTCACAACGACGTGCCGATGCTCTCGCTGGTGGGCACGTCGGTGGCGATCAATCCGGATTCGGATCTGCGCGAGGTGGCGAAGAATCGCGGGTGGGAGATTCGCGACTTCCGCACCGGGCGCAAGGCCGCGAAGGTGGGCGTGCCGACCGCCCTGGCACTGGGTGCCGCGGGCGGTGCGGCCGCCGCGGTCCTCACGCGCAAGCGCGAGGCCAAAGCGGGTTGATCAGTGGTCATCCTTGGGGAAACCACCCACGAAGAGGATGGCGATGAGCACGGCGCTGACGATCGAGATGATCGGGATGATCCACATAGGCATGTCCGCAGACTACAGCGTGTAGTAGATCACACTACGGGCCGTCGTAGACAAAGTGGCGGGAAACACACTGGCAGCGGCAGCTCATACCCCCAGGTAGCCGAATGGCCCCCCTCCGCCAGGACCGGGGCCATTCACATGTCACACCTGGATCCGCCTCAACCGGTGAACGGGTTGCGGCGCTTGGTGAGCAGCTTGTACAGCGTCTGCTGGATGTTCTCGCGCACCTGATCGGTGATCTCGAACATGGTCATCGGATCGTCCGCGTCGGCCGGTTCGTACCCGCTCGTGGAGATGGGCGCACCGAACTCGATATGCCACTTGGACGGCAGCGGCAGCGCACCCAGCGGCCCCAGATGCGGGAACAGCGGCGTCACCGGGAAGTACGGGACGCCGAGCAGACGCGCCAACGGCTTGATATCCGCGAGCTTCGGATAGATCTCCTCCGAACCCACGATCGAGCACGGAATGATCGGCACCCCGGTCTTCACCGCCGCCGAGACGAAACCGCCGCGCCCGAACCGCTGCAACTTGTACCGCTCCGAGTACGGCTTGCCGATCCCCTTGTACCCCTCGGGGAACACACCCGCGATTTCCCCTGCGCGCAACAGCCTTTCGGCATCCGCCGGGCAGGCCAGGGTATGTCCGGCCTTGCGTGCCAGCCCGCCGACGAGCGGCAGCTCGAACACGAGATCCGCCGCCAGCAGCCGCAGCGCCCGCTGCTTGGGGTGCCGGTCGTGCACGGCCAGCTGGAGTATGAGCCCATCCAACGGAACCGTGCCCGCGTGGTTGGCGACCACCAGCGCACCACCGGACTCTGGGAGATTCTCGATGCCGCTGACCTCCACCCGGAACCACAGCTCCGACAGCGGCCGCAGCGCCGGGAGGATCACCGATTCGAGCAGGTGCTCGTCCAAACCGAATTCGTCGACCTGATAGTCGCCGGTGAGCCGACGCCGCGCGAAATCGGCGGTGGTGCGGACCCCGTCGGCGACGGCTCCGCGAATCAGCTCCCCCAGCGATTTCGGCTGCCGCGCTTCGGCTTCGGCGAGCCGATCGGTCAACGAGGTGACCGGGCTCAGCGTGCGCTCACCCGGCCACTGACGCGACGGACGGTGCCGCGCCTCGAAATCCACATCGTGAAGTCGAATCACCTTCGCTACGTCGTTCATTGGTGTGCTCCCGTCCCGGCCCCGAGCAGGCCGAGAAGTTTGTTCTCCGCGGCGTCGATCCAGCGGGGATCGATTACGGGCCGCAACGCTGCGCCCCCTATGTAGTCGTCGAAAGCCTGCACCGTGGTCCAGCGCGGCTCGAAACCCAGTTCGGTACGCATCCGGGTGGTGTCCAGCCCGCAGCCGAAATGGAAGTAGTCGATCTGTTCGGCAGTGAATTCCCGCATTACCGGTCCCATGATGCTGCGACCGAAGGTGCGGAAAGCCAGGAAGGGAACCGGCAATTCGATCCGGCCCGCGCGGCGGATGGCCTGTGACAATGCCATCGCACCGTCACCCGCGACATTGAAGGTGCCGCCCGGCGCGCCCATGGCCGCATGGGTGAGCGCCGCGATGGCGTCCTCCTCGTGCAGCAGTTGCAGCCGCGGATCGCGCCCCAGGATGGTGGGCGTGACCGGCGAACGGAAATACTGCACCCCGCGACTGGCCAACTGCGGTCCCACGATCGGTGAGAAGCGCAGAATCGCCGCCGAGATATCGGGACGCCGCCGTGCGAGCCCGCGCACGAATCCCTCCACCTCGATCATGTCGCGCGCGAACCAGCCGCGCGGTGGGGTGCGCGCACTCATCTCCTCGGTGAACCGCACCGGATCCTTCGCGCTACAGCCGTACACGGCCGACGAGGACCGGACGACCACGCGACGCACGTGCTCGGACTTCTGACAGACCGCGAACAGCTGCATCGCGCCCAGGGCGTTGATATCCTTCATGGCCGCGCGACCGCCACCCGAGGGTGGCCGGGACAGCGCCGCCGGGTGGATCACCGTATCCACCTGATTTCCATCGATCACCTTGCGTATCAACGGATTTCGAATATCGGCCCGAACGAACTCGGCGCGGCCCATCCGGCGGAGCAACTCCCGGCTCGGCTGTTTCGCGTCGACGGCGATGATTCGTTCGATGGTTTCGTCGGCGGCCAGCCGGGCCACCACATTGCCACCGAAGAACCGGCTCGCACCGGTAACCATCACAACCCGGGGCACATGCCCGTCTCGGATGCTCGGCCCACCGGAACCCACTTGCAAGCCCCCATTTCTGTTTTTCCCGCGCTCCCAGGGTAGCCGCAGGACAGGGGGTCGCCGAAGAGTATTAACCAGGATCTAACGATGAGTTCGGTCACCCGACGAAAAAGCTGAAGCCCGTCGCGGCGGGCGACGGGCTTCAGCTACAGCTCAGCTCTTACTTGCCGAGTTTGCGCCGCTGCACACGGGTGCGACGAAGCAGCTTGCGGTGCTTCTTCTTCGACATGCGCTTGCGGCGCTTCTTGATCACAGAACCCATAGGGTTGTTCCTCGCGTTCTACTCGGGTCGTCAGCCCCGCGTCCGCGGGGTTCAACATTCCTGACCCTGCACAGTCCAAACCCGTAACGGGCCGACGAAGACCCGACGGCACCACCGGCACGTACAGGATGCCGGTCAATGCTACCGGGCCATCGTTCGGCGAACGAAACCGGTCGTCGACCGTGCCTACCCGGCGTCGAAGTACGACGTCTCCAGGTAGTCGTGCACGGCTTTGGCGTGCACCCGGAAGGATCTGCCGACCCGCACCGCGGGCAGCTCTCCCGAATGCACCAACCGGTACACCGTCATCTTGGAAACCCGCATCAGACTCGCCACTTCGGCGACCGTGAGGAACTGGGTTCCACCGCCGATGACGTTCCCTGCGTTTATTGGGCTGTTTCCGGACCTCGCTTGACTGTTTCCCATCATGCGCCACTGACCTCCGGCACGTCCGCGCCGCCGGCTTCCCCACCGGCGGAACAGACACGCACGTGCTCCTTGCAGCTTATCGTGACCAGTGGGATTGCTGCGACGGGTGTGAGAAATCCACCTTTGCTGGGGCGAGTCGGAGCCCGGCAGCAAACCAGCAACTGTGTCTAATTGCCCTCCGCTTCGCTCCGGGCGGGTTCGCGGCGCTGGAAGTCCCGGTTCTTCCCTCCCTCCGCTCCCCCGCTTCGCTCCTCCGCTCCGGTCAGTCCAGAACCGGGACGCGCCGCGAACCACACGGGGGCCGCTCAGCTCGTGGGAGCGGGTGGTCGGGCAGGTGTGCCGGGCTGCGAGTGCCGCTCCGATCAGAGCCGGGACGCGACGCGAACCGGACGGGCTGCTGAGCATGTGGGAGCGGTCGGTTTGCAGGGTGTGCCGGGCTGCGAAGCCACTCCGGAACGGTTCGCTCAGTGCGTGGGTATGGCCGTGGCGGGAGTGCCGCTCCGGGGGCGGGGCGGGGTTCGGTGGAGCGGTCTAGTCGGAGGTCACGCCCATCTCGGCGGAGCGGTCCTTGGCGGCGTGCAGGGCATCGTGGAAGACCGCGCGCACCGCGCCGCGTTCGAGTTCGCGGACGGCGGCGGCGGTGGTGCCCGCGGGGGAGGTGACGGCCGCCCGCAACTCGGCGGCAGACTGGCCGGACTCGTCCAGTAGGGCGGCCGCGCCGAGCATGGTCTGCACCACCAGTTGGGAGGCCACGTCGCGGGTGAGACCGAGGCCGATACCGGCGTCGATCATGGCCTCGACGATGAGGAAGAAGTAGGCCGGGCCGGAGCCCGAGACGGCGGTGACGGCATCCATCTGCGCCTCGGCGACGGTGACGACCTTGCCCACCGACTCCAGCATCTCGGTGACCATCCGCAGGTGTTCGGGGCGGGCGTAGCGGCCGGGGGCGATGGCGCTCATGCCCTGGCCGACGAGCATCGGCGTATTCGGCATGACGCGCACCACCGGAAACCCGGCGGGCAGCTTGGCCTCGAAGCGGCCGGTGGGGATACCGGCAGCCAGGGATACCAGCACCTGGTCGCGATCGTCGCCCAGCTCCGCCTTGCCGAGTTCGGTCAGCACGCCGTCCATATCGTGCGGCTTCACCGCGACCACGATCAGATCCGCGCCCACGACGGCATCGCTCACCGAATCGGTGACCCGCGACCCGAACCGCTGGGCCAGCACATCCGCGCGCGCCGGAACCGGCTCGACCACCACCAGATCCTTGCTCGCCCGCCCGGATTCGAGCAGGCCGGCGACCAACGCCTCCCCGATCCGGCCTCCACCGATCACCGCAATCCTCGTCATGAGTTCCAAGGCTAGCCGTACCGCCTCCCCGGGACTTCAGCGCACGGCCGAGTGCCGTTGACGGTCTCGCATGCGTGCCTGCGTCGGGTGCCGACCCGGTGTTGGACGTACCCGACGAGTTACCCCGGACCTCGCGAGATCAGTTGTCGCCTTCTCCGATACGTGGGGGTCCGCGGAGATTCGTCCCTGCTAGCGGGCGGACCAGCTTCGGCTCAGGGGTTCTGGGGAATCAAGGCGAGTTGGCGGCTCTGGGCGACGATCGCGCCGGTGGCGTCCAGGACGAGTTGGTCCTCGTCGAACATGCGGCCGCCGATCTCCTTGGCGGAGGCGATGATTCGGAGCCAGCCGGGGGTGGGGCGGCGGCGAAGGTAGGTGGTGAGCTGGACGGTGGGGGCCCAGCCGAAGTGGCCGCGGTTCATGGGGACCGGCGGGCTCATGTCGGCCGCCATCATGGCGAAGAAGGCGAAGACGTCGGCGTCGGCCTCGTCGGCGGCGAAGGGGCGGATCCACAGGCGCAGTTCGGGTTCGCCCTGCCCGCCGGTGAGGAAGGGCGCGGAGGTGCCGTCCAGGGCGACCTCGGAGCCCTGCGCCACATGGACGATCTTGCCCATGGGGTTGTCGTCGTCGTAGGCGAGCGCATCGGCCGACGGTGCGGCGGGCATGCCCTCGGACTTGTCGGGCGCGTACACCGGCTCGATGTCGTCGAGGTGACTGAACGTGAAGGCGGTGTGCACCAGGGTGCGGCCGCCCTGGATGAGGCCCACGTCGACCAGGCAGATCTGGCGGCCGAGCTTACGGGTGCGCACCTCGTATTCGACCTCGCCCGGATCGGGGGCGCCGAGGAAGTCGGAGCTGGCGGCGATCGGGAACATGGCGGCGCGCTCGGGTGCGGTCCGCCGCAGCCACGCCACCGCCGCCGCGGCACTACCCGCCACCATGGTGCCGCCGTGCAGCTTCGGCCCGATGGTCCAGATCGACTCGATAATGCCCGCGTAACGCCCGATCTCGGCGGATTCGGACGCCAACTCGGTCACCGCGCACACCCGGCTGAACGGCGCGTCACCCACACCGCTGCCGACCAGCCCTCGATCGACGGTCGACTCCACTGTCATCCGCTACTCCTCCTCACTAGGTTTGTACAGCGTACGACACTAGTGAACCGATCGGTCCTCCCGTGCTACGAATCACTTCCCCACCAACTGACCCACAACTCGGACCGGCCTGACCCCCACCGCCCCGGCCCCGAACTCGAGTGGTCCACGCCAGGGCTCGGCGAGTCCGCGACCACACCTCGCGATCCGCGCCGGATTCGGCCAATCCGCGTCTGTGTTCGGCGGTCCGCGCAGAACTCCGGGCAGTCCAAGCCCTACGCTCTGCCAAGTCCTGCGCCTGCGCTTGGGCAGTCTGCGCCCGGGGCGCAGGGTGGGCAAGCGCAGACACTCCGGGCAAGCACCCCACCGCCCCGGCAACCCAGCCCCTACCCGCGCCGAGCCCCGCTGGGCTCCGGCTGCTGCGCGTCCGCCCCGGCCCCGTTGAAATGCCGCCGCGCGAACGTGAGCGCGCGATGCAGCATCGCGGCCCGGTCGAAGGTGGTGCGCGCGTTCTGCGTATTGATCTCGATCACCACCTGGCCCCGGAACCCGCTGCCGGTCACCGCCGCGCCGAGTTCCACCAGCGGCTGCGAGCCTTCGCCCGGGATCAGGTGTTCGTCGTGCGCCGCGCCGCGCCCGTCGGCCAGGTGGATGTGGGTGAGTCCGGAGCCCATCCGCTCGGCCAGCGCCAGCGGATCCATGCCCGCGGTGGCCGTATGCGAGGTGTCGAGCGTGTAGTTCCGGAATCCGGTGTCGGTGGGGTCGTAGGACGGCGAGAAGGCGGTCAGCGACGGCCCCGGCCCGCCGCGCCGCTCCAACCGCCGGATGGACGCCTCACCCCGCGCGAACAAGGTGTCCGCCACCCGCATCGGGAACATGTTCTCCACCGCGACCGCAATCGGGCTGCTGTCCTCGAGTTCGAGGATCTGCTTGGCGAACCCCTCCGCGTACCGCCGCTGCCAGCGGAACGGCGGATGCACCACCACTGTCGCCGCCCCCAACGCTTCCGCGGTGTGCACGCTGCGGGTGAGTTTCGCGATCGGGTCCGACCCCCACACCCGTTGCGAGATCAGCAGACACGGCGCGTGCACGGCGAGCACCGGCACCTGATAGCGGTGCACCAGCGTCTGCACCGTGGAAATGCTCTGGCTGGCCGGTTCCGCCCACACCATGAGTTCCACGCCGTCGTAACCGAGTTCGGCCGCGTACCGAAATGCGGCCTCGGTGTTTTCGGGATACACCGAGGCGGTGGACAAGCCCACCCGGATATCCCTGTGCCCCCCGACGTTCTCGCGCACGACCCCCGGCGTCTGCCCGATATTCCCCACTGCCCGCTCCCTGCTCAGCTAGTACTGAGTAGAAAGGCTAGCGGTCCCAGCGTCACGAAGACGCCTACCACGACAGCAATCACAGTGCTGAATATGTCGTCGGTGCGACGCAGAACTCGGACGAGTGCGACGAGTCCGAGAATCACGATCATCGCCAGCGCCAGCGCAACCCACGGGAGCATTTCCCACATGCGCTCGAATCCCTTGAACAGCAACATTCCCGCGACCGCGGCGGCGGTGCTCTGCCCGCCCAGAATCAGCCATTGCCGACGATTCTCTTCCTCGTCGGATTTCCGCGGGGTGCGGGCGCGGCGGGCGCGATTGGCGACGGCGGTGACCCGTGCGACCACGGAAGTTCTTGCGTCGTCCTCGATTTCATCGTCATCCCGCAGCGGGGAATAGACCTCGGTGGCGCCGTCGTACATATCGTCCGGTTCGGCGGCGCGGGACTTGCGCCCGAACGCCCCCTTGCCGAAGGAGCGTTCGCCGGACCGTCGCGAACGGCGCGGGGCCGGTTCGTCATCGCGATCTCGCGCGTCGCGTAGCAGATCACCGGCAACCGTCTCGCCGGAGACCAGCTGCTGGTCCTGGCTGGCCAGCGTCCAGGCGGCGGCCCGGTCGTCCGACTGCGGGGTGGGGTCGGTCGCCTGGCGTCTTCGCGCCGACCAGGCGGGCAGCTTGCCCGCGCCGGAGCGGTCGCCGCGCGGCGCGGGTTCGTCGGGCTCGTCCTCGTCCCACGCCTCCGCCTCGGGGCGCGCGTCCGCTCGCCGCTCCTCGGCATGTCGCCGTGCGGAGCGGGACATGGGCGCGGCGCCTTCGCGCGGTAGCGCTTCGGGCTCCTGCGCGCCCCAGCTCGGTAGTGCCGCGGCCGCCGGGGCGCCGCGGAAGGGACGCACCTCGGTGGTCTCGTCGTCGGGATCGAAGCGGCGACGGCGACGGCCGCCCGCTTCGGTCGCCGGGGTTCCGGCCGCGCCCGACGGCACCGCGTCCTCGCCGAAGCCACGCGCACCGGGTTCGGCGGGCGGCTCGCCGAACCCGCGTGGGCCCGGCTCGCCGAAGCGACGCCCGCCCGCGCCGGGGTCACCGAAACCGCGGGCATCGGGTCCGGGCTCACCGAAACCGCGGGCACCGGCACCCGGCTCACCGAAACCGCGCGCGCCCGATTCGCCGTAACCACCGGTGCCCGGTTCACCGAAACCGCGAGACCCGACACCGGGCTCACCGAACTCGCGTGCGCCCGGCTCGCCGAAGCCACGCGCACCCGGCTCGCCGAATCCACGCGCGCCGGGCTCACCGAAGCCGCGGATCTCCGATTCACCGAACCCGCGTGCGCCGGCGTCGCCGAAGCCGTATCCGTTCGCACCGGATTCCCCGAAGCCATGCGCGCCGGCCCCCGGCACACCGAATTCGGGCTGCCCGGCAGTGTCGGACGCCTCGGATTCGAGATCGTCGAGCGGGTCGGGCTTGCGACGGCGGCCGCTCTTCGGCCGCTCGGCTCCGTCCAGGCCACCGAGGTGCTGCGCGCCGTAGCCGTTGCCGTTCGCCCCGTGCCCGTTCGCGCCGTAGGAGCTCCCGTTGGCGTCGTAACCGTTCGACTCGCCCGCGTCGCCGTAGCCATTGGCCTCGGCCGCTTCCCGGCGGGCGCGGCGGCCACCGGGTGTGCGGCCGGATGCCCCGTAACCGTTGGCGGCCGGGGTTTCGGTGGGCGGCCAGTCCAGCTGTCCGGGCGAGTTCCAGTCGTATTCCGACGACTGCGCCGACGCGTCCGGAGTTTCGGTGGGGGCGAGCGGATCGTAATAGGAGATGGGACCGGAAAGCGGAGAATTCTCCTGTTCGGAGCCCGACGAGTAGCCGAAATTCGACTCCTGCGCGGGTGTATCCAATGAATAGTTCGAGTAGTCCGGATAATTCGAGAAGTTCGAAAAGTCCGATTCCATCGACGCGGACGCGGCCGCCCCGTCGGCCCCGATTTCGTCATCGGGTGCCGCATGCGAGGAGGAGCCCTCCCGCACCTGCGGCATGTCGCCGGTCAGATCCGCCACGGAGATGCCGCGGCCGCTGCGCCGACGCCGCCCGCCCCCGCCGGAAGCGGAGGAGCCCTGCTGGCCGTTGCGGGCCAGCAGTTCGGCGACGGACAGCTGGTTCGAATCGTCGGTCATCGAATTACCGTTTCGATCGGGGTGCCCTCCAGGGGCGGACGAGCATCAGATTGTGCCCCACCAGCTATCGGTTCGCTATCCAAGTCGGTATCCAGTTTTCGCAGGATCAATCCCTCCCGCAGTGCCCAGGGGCAGATTTCCAACGTATCCAGCGACAGTGCCCGCATACTCGCCTCCGCGACCAATGCGCCAGCCACCAGTTGCTGTGACCGATCCGAACTTACGCCTTCCAATTCTGCCCGGTCGGCGGCCGTCATTCGAGAGATGAAGGCGATCAGCTGACGCAGACCGGAACTGGTGAGCGTACGCCGCACCCGCGGACCCGCCGCCGAGGGGGCGGCGCCGGTCAGCCGGGCCAGCGAGCGGAACGTCTTCGAGGTGCCGACGGCCAGGTCCGGACGGCCGGGTTCGAGCAGCTGTTTGGTCGGAATCACCAGTTCGGCGTCGAGCCAGTCGCGCAGCACGGCCACCCGGCGCTTGCCCGGCGGGTCGTGGCGCAGCCAGTCCCGGGTGAGCCGCCCGGCGCCCAGTTGCAGCGACAGCGCCACATCAGGGTCCTCGTCGGCACCGTTGCTCATCTCCAGCGATCCGCCGCCGATATCCAGGTTGAGGATCCGCCCCGCGCTCCAGCCGTACCAGCGGCGCACCGCCAGGAAGGTGTTGCGGGCCTCGTCGACACCGCTCAGCACCCGCAGGTTCACGCCGGTCTCGGCGCGCACCAGGGCCAGCACCTCTTCGGAGTTGGTGGCCTCACGCACCGCCGAGGTGGCGAAGGGCATCAGCTCTACACAACCGGAAGTCTTTGCGATGCTTGCGAATTCGGCTACGGTGCGGGTGAGCCGCGCCGAACCCTCCGGGGTGATCCGCCCCCGGTCGTCCATATTCTCCGACAACCGCAGGGTCGCCTTCGTAGAACTCATCGGCAGCGGATGGCCACCGCGATGCGCGTCCACCACCAGCAGGTGGACGGTATTGCTTCCCACATCCAGGACACCGAGCCGCACAAGAACACGGTACTGGGTGTGGCGTCCCTTCAGGCGCGGCGACTGAACTGTTAGCGTTCCGCGGTGTGACGGCAGGCGCATCCGCGAGCGGGCCCACCGGGCTCCGATCAGCGGCGAAGATCGATCCAAGTCCCGAGGTCGAGCTGGACTTCCCCCGAGAATGGATCGAGTTCGTCGACCCAGCAAATGACGAGCACCTGATCGCGGCGGACCTCACCTGGCTGCTCTCGCGTTGGACGTGCGTATTCGGCACCCCCGCATGTCAGGGCATCATCGAGGGCCGCATCGACGACGGTTGCTGTTCACACGGCGCTTTCCTCTCCGATGCCGACGACGGCAAGAAACTCCACCGCGGTGTGAAAATGCTCACACGCGAGGACTGGCAACTGATGGACGAGGCGGTGGACGACACCGGCAAGGTCCGCAAGAAGCTCTACCTCGAAGAGGACGAACTCGACGACGAGCCCGCCCTGCGCACGCGCCGGATCGACGGCGCCTGCATCTTCCTGAACCGCCCCGGCTTCGCGGGCGGCATCGGCTGCGCCCTGCACAGCATGGCCCTGCGCAAGGGTCTGGAGCCGCTCACGGTGAAGCCCGAGGTGTGCTGGCAGCTGCCCATCCGGCGGGTGCAGGAGTGGGTGGACCGGCCCGACGGGGTGGAGATTCTCAAGACCTGGATCACCGAGTACGACCGGCGCGGCTGGGGGCCGGGCGGGCTGGACCTGAACTGGTACTGCACCGGGTCGCCCGACGCGCATGTGGGGACGCGGCCGGTCTGGCAGGCGTACGCGCCCGAACTGATCGAGCTGCTCGGGCAGCCCGCGTACGAGGAGCTGGCGCGGCACTGCAAGCGCCGGGAGGGGCTCGGCATCGTCGCGGTGCATCCGGCGACGGCCATCGCCGCGGAGCGGGCGGCGCACGAGGACTGAGCGAGACCGGTCATGCGGGCGGACGCTGCGCGTTTGCCCAGGGTGCCCGCCCCGCATCCGAGCAACCAAGCGGACGCTTGCTTGCGAATTTTCCTGAAACGTCCACATTTCACAGAGGTGTTCGCTTACGGTGCGGAAGCCCACCTGCGTGGGCCGCACACAGGAGAGCACCATGCGCATCAACACCCCCCGGAGAGCCGCCCGCGCGGGCGTCGGCCTCACCGGATTCGCCGCCGCGGCGGCCGTGGCCGTTCTGACGGCACCCGCCGCCTGCGCCGCGGTCGAGACGGTCACGGTCGAAGGATCGACCTTCCGCGTCGGCGGTGAATACACCATCTCCGCGACTCTCGGCGGCGCGTCCGCGGGTCTGCTCGTCTACTTCAGCGACAACGGGGAATTCATCGGCGCGCCCAAGGTGCCGTGGCCGCCGGGGCAGTCCAGCATCACCTGGAAGCCGGAAACCGCTGGGCAGCACATCATCACGGTCGAACAGGGCGGCAGCCACCGGTCCGTGACGGTGGATGTGAAGCAGGCTCCGATCGGCTCCGGAAGTTCCAGCACCGGAAGCGGTTTCGGCCCCGGCGGACCGCTCGGCAGCGGCAGTAGCGGCACCACGGACTGAGGACGGATATCCCATGAGCCTTCTTTCGCGCCGGATCGGCACGGGCATAGCGGGTTTCGCGGCCGCGGCGACCATCTCGGTCTTCGCCGCACCGCAGGCGAGCGCCACCGTCGACTCGATCACGGTGTCCGGCAGCGACCACGTGATCGACACCGCGTACCAGCTGAGCGCGAAGCTCAGCGGGGCCGGGATCGGGCTGCTGGTCTACTGGTCCGACAACGGCGAGGACATCAGCGGCCCCAAGGTGCCGTGGCCGGTCGGAGAGGCGCACCTGAGCTGGACGCCGACGACCCCGGGCCGCCATCTGATCACCTGCTCGCAAGGCGGCAGCACCAAGACCATCGAGGTCTGGGTGCGCGATCCCTCCCAACCGGATCCGGGTGGGCCGGGCACCCCCGGCGGCACCGGCAGCGCCGACGGCCTGCCCGGCCTCTTCGGCAGCAGCTAGCGCGGCCACGGCCCGACTCTTCGGCAGCAGCCAGCCCGGGGTCACGGCCCAACTCCTCGGCAGCAGCCAGCCCGGGGTCACGGCCCGCCCCCTCGGCAGCAGCCAATGCGAATCACGGCCCGCGTGCGGTCCCGGTTGCGGGCTGCTCGCGGGCCGGGACGCGGTGTGGTGAGTCATCCCTAGCTCGGGTGACACCTTCCGGCTATCGCGGGTTCACCGGGCCCTGTTATGAATCCGCGCATGATCAAGAAGACGTTCGCCGCCGCCGCGCTGGCCGCCGGAGCCCTACTGGCTCTGGCCCCGGGCGCGGGTGCGGAACTGCCTCCCGAATACTCCGACCGCACCGCCGATTTCGTGCCCTTCGACTCCCCCGCCGCCCTGGACGCCGCCAAGAACGGCAAGTTGCTGATCATCAGCCCCTACGGCACCTCCCGCATGATCGCCTGCAAGGGCGAGGGCATGGACGTCTACGACTGCGCCCAGGACGACGACTTCGGCGGCATCTGGCTCGAGCCGATCGACACCCCGCTCGGCAAGGCATGGACCTCGTTCTGAGTCCCGCTTCCCGCGCATCGCGCCCGCTTCGATGACTCGAAGCGGGCGCGATGTGTAGAGGGTCGTCCACCACGGCAACTGCGCGGGATAGCCGGCTACGGCCACGACACCGGGCCGGATGCGCCAGCGGGAAGCGCTGTGAGTGTCGGCTATCGCGCGGACCCGACACACCTCGACCTGGGGCGGACTCACTCCCACGGCGGTCACGGGCACTGCGGCGGACAGCACGGCGACCACAGCGCGCGGCGACGACAGTGGCGGCGTGGCAGTGACAGCGCGACCTCGCGCCTGCTCCGGCTTGCGGAACAGGCGCGGTGGTTCCGGGACTACGCCTCCAGCTTGTAGCCGAGGCCGCGCACGGTGACCAGGTGTTCCGGTTTGGCGGGGTCGGCTTCGATCTTGGAGCGCAGCCGCTTGACATGAACGTCGAGGGTTTTGGTGTCGCCGACGTAGTCGGCACCCCAGACGCGGTCGATGAGCTGGCCGCGGGTGAGTACGCGGCCGGAGTTGCGCAGCAGGTATTCGAGCAGGTCGAACTCCTTGAGCGGCAGGGTGACCGGTTTGCCGTTGACCTGCACGGTGTGGCGGTCGACATCCATGCGGACGGGACCGGCCTCCAGCACGCTGGTCTCGGTGCCGTTGTCGGGTTCGTCGCCGACGCCGCGGCGCAGCACGGCGCGGATGCGGGCGATGAGTTCGCGCGAGGAGTACGGCTTGGTCACGTAGTCGTCGGCGCCGAGTTCCAGGCCGACCACCTTGTCGATCTCACTGTCGCGCGCCGTCACCATGATGACGGGCACGCTGCCGCGAATCCGCAGCTGCTTGCACACGTCGGTGCCGCTCATGCCGGGGAGCATGAGGTCGAGCAGCACGATGTCGGCGCCGGAGCGGTCGTATTCGGCCAGTGCGGCCGGCCCGTCGCCGACCACGGCGACTTCGAACCCCTCCTTGCGCAGCAGGAACGCGAGCGGATCGGCCAGCGACTCCTCGTCCTCGACGATCAGCACTCTCGTCATCGGGTTGCCTCCACACCGTTTGTTCTGGCCCGCCCGGCGGGGCGCGGGCCGGTTTCCTTCTTCCCCGCCGGAGCCCCGGCGGACGTCTTCTTCTCGCTCGGCGCGGGATCGGCCGGGTGGACCGGTATCCGCAGCGTGAACGTCGAGCCGGTGCCCTGTTTGCTCCACAGGGTGATCTCACCGTTGTGGTTGGCGGCCACGTGCTTGACGATAGCCAGCCCGAGCCCGGTTCCCCCGGTGGCGCGCGAGCGTGCCTTGTCGGCGCGGAAGAACCGCTCGAAGACCCGCTCCTGGTCTTCCTTGGCGATGCCGATGCCGCGGTCGGTGACGGCGATGTTCACGTAGCCGCCGCGCAGTGACCGGCTCACCGACACGTGCGAGCCGCGCGGCGAGTAGGCGATGGCGTTCTCCACCAGGTTGGACAGGGCCGTGATGAGCAAGGTCTGGTCGCCGAGCACCTCGAGTTCGCTGTCGCGGTCGGTGCTCACGGTGATGCCCGCGGCCTCGGCGGCGGTGCGGGAGCGCTCGATGGCCTGGCCGACGATGGTGTCCACGGAGACGGCCTCGAGTTCGGGCAGCTTCTCCGCGCCCTGCAGGCGCGACAGCGCGATGAGTTCGGTGACCATCTTGCCCATGCGCCGGGCCTCGCCGTGTAGTCGTTCGCCGAAGTGCCGCACGGAGTCGGGATCGTCGGCCGATTCCAGCAACGCCTCGGCCAGCAGGCTCATGGCCCCGACGGGGGTCTTGAGCTCGTGCGAGACATTTGCCACGAAGTCGCGGCGGGTGGCCTCCATGCGCGCCTGCTCGGAGTCGTCGTCGGCGAAGAGGACCACGAAGTTGGGGTTCTCCTGCGACAGCGGCCGGGCGACGCCGCGCACCGCGAGCCGGCCGCGGCCGGGCATGGGGTGTTTGGCGGTGATGTCGAAGTCGACGTCGTGCCCGGTGCCGAGTACCTCCTGTACGGCCAGCCAGGCGCGTTCGTCGAGCAGCCGGTCGCGCACCACGCCGAGTTCCTCGGCGCGGGGGTTGACCAGCACGACATCGCGGTATTGGTCGACGACGGCGATACCGCTCTCGGAGGCGAGCACGATGAGATCGAGCACCTGCGACATGGTGAGGCCGGATTCGTCGGCGGCGCGGCGGGCCTGCCGCGCGTTCACATAGGGAATGAGCAGTCCGCCCACGGCCAGTCCGACGACGGCCGCGAGGACTGCCAACAGCACGGCCTGTGGAACGCTCACACTGTGAATCGTACGGTCGCCAATAGGTGTCCAGACCCCGGGTGCACTAAGTTTCGTGCAGGTCACGGGCACTTTGGCACACGTTAGCCCACCGTTCACACAGTGTTGGGGAACGGTGCGATGGTCCGAAATCGCGCCCCTACCAGCCGGTCCGTACGTTTCAGATCAGGGCAGGTCCGGCATATCGGGCACGGCTAAGCGACATGCTCAGTCGTCGAAATCACCTCCGTACATGGATGCGCGAACCGTGTCGCCGTGCCGGCCCACCCACGCGCCGAGAGCCAGGATGGGCGGCAGCAGATCCCGACCCGCTGGCGTCAGCGAATACTCCACGCGCGGGGGCGCCTCGGGGTAGCGGTGACGTTCCACCAGCGCCATGCGCTCCATGCGCCGCAGGGTCTGGGTGAGCATCTTCTGGCTGATGCCGCCGATCGCGCCGCGCAACTGCACCGGCCGCAGCGGACCGTCCCGCAGCGCATAGACGATCACCAGCAGCCAGGAATTGTCGAACAGGTCCAATATCAGCCGCGCCGGACAGTCCGATTCCCAGTCGCCGTAGGGCGCGAACTCGACCCGTTCCGCCGAATCCGGCGCCCGCGTCGGGGGCGCGGTCGCCCCGGTGCTGATGCTCACCGTTCCAGCGTGCCAGCGGACATGGGCACCCGCGAGTGCCTTTCGGAATTCCTACCGTCGTCGGACGTCGACAGGACTGGAGGAGTTGATATGCGAATCGGAATCATCGGAGCCGGACAGATGGCACGAGCATTGGGCGGCGGCTGGGCCGCGGCCGGACACGAGATCGTCATCGGTGCCCGCAGCGTCGAACGTGCCGCGGAAGCGGCCGATGCCATCGGCCACTCCGCGACAGCGGGCGGCATCGAGCAGGCGACCGAGTTCGGGCAGACGATACTGCTCGCGCTCCCCGTCGCCGCGCTGAGTGACGTGCTGCGCGACCCGGACGGATTCCGGGGCCGCACCATCATCGACTGCACGAATGCCTTCCGCCCGGACACCGGAGGTTTCACCCTCACCGAGCCGGCGGTGGCGGAACGCATCGCGGCCGAAGCCCCGGGCGCGCACGTGGTGAAGGCGTTCAATGTGTGCGCGGCCGAGGTGTGGGCGGCGGACCTGCGCACCTTCGAGGGGCGGCCGCTGACCGTTCCCCTCTGCGGTGACGACACCGAATCGCTGGATCGGGTGGCCGCCCTCGCGGAGGATCTCGGACTGCGTCCGGTCCGCGCGGGCGGCCTGGCCCAGGCGCGCTATCTCGAGGCGGCCGCCGCTTTCCTTGTCGGGCAGTGGTTCTCGGGCAACGACGCCCGCGCGATGTTGCCCCCGCTGGAGCACGCTTTCGCCGTTCCCGACGGTGCGTAGCCGGCATCGGCCGTCCGCTACCAGCCCGAATTCCCCTGCACCGGAATGTTGACGAAGCTGGGCTCGGACGGGTCGAGCAGCAGGTGCTGCGGGCGTAGTTCGGTATCGGCGGTGATGGCGGTGGGCGGCAGGCCCTTCGGGAAGTTGCCCGCGTAGACGTCCACCCGCAGCCGATGCCCCGGCTGGAGTACGGCCTCGACGCCCGCCACCGAGATGTCGAGTGTCACCGGGACGCCCGGTTGCGTCGGCTGCCGGGTGTCGAGCGAGAGGTCGGGCACCGGGTCGGTGTAGTCACCGCCCGGCAGTCGGGTGCTGCGGGATTCGTCCAGCTGCCGCAGCGAGGCGACGAGCTGGCCGGTCGACAGCGTGGTCGAGCGGCCGTCCGGAGCGACATCGTTGACGGTGACGGTCCAGTAGCCGTCGGCGGCGTCGTGCACGGTCCGCAGCCGCACCGCGATCGGACCGGAGATGGTGGTTGTCTCGGCCACCGGAGCGCTGGTGAAGGTGAGGCCGTTGGACTCCCAGATGCGGGAGTCCTTGCCGCAGGCGTCGATGATGGACGGGATGCCGACCAGCTGCTGCGCCGCGTCCCGTGAGCACAGGCCGGTGAGACCCGGTGCGACGGTGAGGGTGTCGACGCTCGGGTGCGGCGCGGTGAACAGCGAACCGTCGTGCACGCTGTGTGCGCCGGTGCCGCTGGGCGGGGCCGCGAGATACATGCGTCGGTATTCCACCCCGGGCCGCGGGAACGACGGCAGACTGACCCAGCCACCGCCCTGCTGCTTGACCGTCACCGGCCCGAACGAGTCGATGCCGTTGTCGATTCCCTTGAGCCACTTGTCGAACCACGCGTGCTGGAGCACGTCCAT
>NZ_BAGD01000117.1 GCF_000308635.1 Nocardia otitidiscaviarum NBRC 14405
CCAACAGGTTCTTACCCAGGGCCATCTCACCGTTCTCGGTGCACGGACCGTCGGCGAGCACATGCCCGGCCTCCACCCGCTGCCCCTCGTCCACGATCGGACGCTGATTCGCGCAGGTGCCCTGGTTGGAACGCTCGAACTTGCGCAGCCGGTAGCTGCGCCGGGTGCCGTCATCGTGCATGACGGTGATGAAATCGGCGGAAACCTCCTCCACCACACCGGCCTTGGCGTTCACGACCACGTCACCGGCGTCGACCGCGGCGCGCAGCTCCATACCGGTGCCGACCAGCGGGGCGTCGGAACGGATCAGCGGCACGGCCTGACGCTGCATGTTCGCGCCCATGAGGGCGCGGTTGGCGTCGTCGTGCTCGAGGAACGGGATCATGGCGGTCGCCACCGACACCATCTGGCGCGGCGAGACATCCATGTAGGTGACCTCGGCCGGGGAGACGAACTCCATCTCCTCGTTGCCGCGGCGGGCGAGCACGCGCTCCTCGAGGAAGTTGCCGTCGGCGTCGATCGGCGAGTTCGCCTGGGCACGGACCTCGCGGTCCTCCTCGTCGGCGGTGAGGTACACGACCTCATCGGTGACGATGCCGTTGACGACCTTGCGGTACGGGGTCTCGATGAAACCGAACGGGTTGACCCGCGCGTACACCGAGAGCGAACCGATCAGGCCGATGTTCGGGCCTTCCGGGGTCTCGATGGGGCACATGCGGCCGTAGTGCGACGGGTGGACGTCGCGGACCTCGAGGCCCGCGCGCTCCCGGGACAGACCGCCCGGACCCAGCGCCGACAGGCGACGCTTGTGGGTCAGACCCGACAGCGGGTTGTTCTGGTCCATGAACTGCGACAGCTGCGAGGTGCCGAAGAACTCCTTGATCGCCGCCACCACGGGGCGGATGTTGATCAGGGTCTGCGGCGTGATGGCCTCGACGTCCTGGGTGGTCATGCGCTCACGCACGACGCGCTCCATACGGGACAGGCCGACGCGGATCTGGTTCTGGATCAGCTCGCCGACCGTGCGCAGGCGACGGTTGCCGAAGTGGTCGATATCGTCGACCTCGACCGGCACCTCCGCGCCGCCGGGCGCGGTCATGACCTTGTCGCCCTGGTGCAGACGGACCAGGTACTCGATGGTCGCGACGATGTCCTCGCGAGTCAGCACCGAACCCACGACCGGCTCACCGGCGTGCAGGCCCAGCTTCTTGTTGACCTTGTAGCGGCCGACGCGCGCGAGGTCGTAGCGCTTCTCCTTGAAGAACAGGTTCTCCAGCAGGGTCTGCGCGGACTCCTTGGTCGGCGGCTCGCCCGGACGCAGCTTGCGGTAGATGTCGAGCAGCGCCTCGTCCTGGCCCGGAGTGCTGTCCTTCTCCAGGGTGGACATCATGATCTCGGAGAAGCCGAAGCGCTCGGTGATCTCCTCGGTGGTCAGACCCAGGGCCTTCAGCAGCACGGTGACCGGCTGGCGGCGCTTGCGGTCGATGCGCACGCCGACGGTGTCGCGCTTGTCCACGTCGAACTCCAGCCACGCACCGCGCGACGGGATGACGCGCACCGAGTGCAGCATCTTCTCGGTGGACTTGTCGATGGTCTCGTCGAAGTAGACACCGGGCGAACGCACCAGCTGCGAGACGACGACGCGCTCGGTGCCGTTGATGATGAACGTGCCCTTGTCGGTCATCATCGGGAAGTCGCCCATGAAGACCGTCTGAGACTTGATCTCACCGGTGTTGTTGTTGATGAACTCCGCGGTCACGAAGAGCGGCGCCGCGTAGGTCATGTCCTTGTCCTTGCACTCCTCGATGGAGGCCTTGACCTCTTCGAAGCGCGGGTCGGAGAAGGACAGCGACATGGAGCCGGAGAAGTCCTCGATCGGCGAGAGCTCCTCGAGTACCTCCTCGAGACCGCCGGTCGGATTGACGTCGCCGCGCGCCGCCGCTCGCTCCCGCCAGTCTGACGCGCCGATCAGCCAGTCGAACGAATCGGTCTGTAGATCGAGAAGACCCGGAACCTCCAGAGGCTCACGGATCTTCGCGAAAGACACCCGCTTCGGGGCTCCGGGGACTGTGTAGAAATCACGGCCCGCCGTGGTGGCCTTGGTCTGGGTGGAGACTGCCAAGATGCGTCCTTCCAGCACCTCACGCGCAGTCGCGTGGTGGTCCGCGACCGTCGCTTGTCTGCTACGAATTCCGCTGGTCCCCACCCGAACGAAACCCGAACAGCAACCAGCGGAAGTAACACCGGAAGGTGGAACTTTCGTCGATGCGAACAAGGTATGGACAGGAGGCAGCCAGCGCAACGTCCAAAACTACACCCAAACCTACGGGGGTGTCAAAGTACCACCCGTTGCGGGTCGCGGCGGGCTGGCGCGCCGTACCGGTTCAACTGACACGCTGTCGGTGTTCCCGGCCCACCGGGAGTCCCCGTCTTCCGCTGGCTGCGATTGCCGGGTCACCATTCGGGGCGAACCCCTGTGACAGCTGCCGCTGTTGTGAATAGCGTGACGGCTCGGACGAAACTCGTCAAGTGCGGCCGGTCCGACGCGTGGCGCGAGATCGTTTGGCGCGCTGGCAGATCACCGAAAAACCGGCCCCCACCAGGGGCGTGAATTTCCTTGACGGATCAGTTGTCGGCGATCTCGGCGGCCAGCCAGCGGCCGTCCACCTTCTGCATCCGAAGCACCACCGGACCGGAGGCGAGCGGTTCCGGGGTGCCGTCCCGGACCGCGGAGACATTGAGGTTCACCAGCAGTTCAGCGCGCTCGGGCGTGAGCAAAGTCACACCGATCGGATCGGTGGTCACCTCGGTGTCGGTCGCCGCCTGCTTGATGGTGCTGACCGTGGTGTCGATGTACTTCTCCAGATCCGCGCGCATCCGCTCGGTCAGCACCGCGCCGACGGAGTCCTTCCACTGGTCGATCTCGGCGGCCCGGTAGCCGTAGAGCGTGGACAGGGCGTGATCGGCGGCGGCCTTCACCTCATCGGTGGCCTGATTGTCGACATAGGCGAGATTGTCGTCGTCGACGCCGGGACGCAGGGCCGCCACCACGGCGAAGACGCCGAGCAGGACCGCGGCGATACCGCAGCCGATCGCGAGCCGCCAGGAACCGCCGCGCGCCGCGGCGGCATGGGACGCGGTCTCCCCGCCGGGGGATGTCGCGGCGGCACTCGATGTCGCCCGCCCCGCCTTCCCGAGCCGAACCTTCGGGGACCCAGCACCGGCGCGTGAGCGGTCGGCATCCGCCGTGGTCCGTCGCGCCGATCCGGCCTGTCCCTCGCGGCCGAGGGCGCGGCGGGAGGACGAATCCTGCGGCGTGCCGGAGGTGCGGCGCTTGGGCGTGACGCGGTTGACGGGTCGTTTGTCGGCCATGGTCGCTGCCTCCTATCGGCCCGGCGCTTGCGGTTGCTGATCCGTCGGCTGCTGCTCGGCGGACTCGGGCTGATCCCCGCTCTGCGGCTGTTCCCCGGACTGCGGCTGATCGCCGGAGGGCGGCTGCTCGGTGGGTGCGGGTTCGGTGGGCAGCGCGCCCGCGTCGAGCGATACCGGCTCACCCAGATTCCGCGCCTGTTCGGCCTTCCAGGTGTCGCCTTCCTTCACCATGTCCAGATTCCACAGCTGGCGGAAGGTGGCCGGTTGACCGCCGGGCCAGGCGCGGGTGATGCGCAGCACGACGAAGGCGGTGGCGCGGTCGTTCTCGCTGGCGAGCGAGGTGATGGTCGCGCCCTCCACCTCCGACCGCATGCGGGTCCGCGCCTCGGCGACCTGGGATTTCAACGAATCCAGATCCTTGGTCTGCTCCTCCCGGAGCGCGCCGGTGGTGGAGGACAGCATGGTCCGCAGTGATCCGTCGACGTCGTCGGGGTCGAAGGTCATGAGGTTGACCGCGGCCTGCCGGGCGTCGTTCAGGGCGGTGTCGCGAGCGTCGGCGCGGCCGTTGTCCTGCACGAGCCCGCCCACGATCCAGGCGTAGCCGAACCACGCCGCCGCCACCGCGGCCACCGCGAGCAGGGCGACGGCGGCCACCGTGACGCCCGTGCGCGCGGAGCGGTCGACGGATTCGCTGTCGTTTTGCTGACTCACGCCGTCACCATACTTTCCGCCGGATTCCTCACCGTTTCGGCGTCACGCCGAGCAGCGTGGCCAGTTGGGTGGCGACCGGATTGAGATTCAACTTCTCCGGATCGACCTTGGGGTTGTCGTCCCACGGCTGCGGCACGCTCGGATCGGCGAACTCGGCGCGCTCACCACCGCGCACTGCCGTCGGATTGCCTTGCGGCACCAAGCATTTGGCCTCGGTATTGAACGGGAAGTCGTCGCGGCTGTCGTCGAAATCCGGGTTCTGCGCCCGCATCTCGTCCAGAATCCGCTGCGTGCCCTCGTAACCGACCGTGCAGGCGGGCGGATTGTTGGTCTCCAGCACCAGGCCGAAGTGGGTGGTGCCGTCGCCGGGAGCGGTCGCCGACGCGCCGATGGACAGCAGCGGCAGCATCTGCAGTACCGGGCCGAGCGCGTAGAACTTCGGCGAGATGGTGAGCAGCAGGGTGCGCAGGTTCGCCAGGTCGCGGGTGAGCGCGTCACCGCTCTCCCGCAGCAGCTGCGAGATCTGACTGCCCGCGTCGGTGCCGGTGCCGATCAGCCGCCGCACGTCCGGATCGCTGGAGCGCAGCTGCGCCGAGAGCCGGTCCAGGCCGTCGCTGAACTGCCGGATGGCCGGGGACTGTTCGGCCTGGGTGGTCAGCACCGTCTGCGCGTCCCGGATGAGCTGCAGGGTCTGCGGCAGCGCGTCCACGCCGGTCTCGGTGAACCGGGCCAGCGAATCCACCAGCACCTGGAGCTCGTCGCCCTTGCCGTCGAACGCCTTGCCGAGTTCGGTGATGGTGGTGGACAGCGCCACCAGGTCGGTGGTGCTGGCGAAGTGATTCACGCTGGCGAGCAGATCCTCGACCGGGATCGGGGTCCGCGCGCCGTCGATGACGGAGCCGTCCCGCAGATACGGCGCGCCCGCGCTGCTGGGCACCAGATCCACGTACTGCTCACCGATGGCGGATCGGTTGGCCACCACGGCTTTCGCGCTCTGCGGCACCTTGGGCGCGCCGGAGTCCAGCTCGAGCGTGATCAGCACGCCGTCGGGAATGATCTCCTGCTTGCCCACCCGGCCCACCGGAACGCCCCGGTAGGTGACCTCCGCGCCCGGAGACAGATTGCCCGTGGTCGCCCGCTTGTCGTCGGTGTCGACGATCCGCACCTGCACCCGGTACTGGCCGAAGCCCAGCATATTGTCCAGGCGCACGTATTTCGCGCCCACGAACACCACGCCGAGCACGGCGATCAGCCCGAAGGCGATCAGCTGGTAGCGCACCAGTTTGCTCATCGCGGACCACCCACTCCCAGCTGGTCGAGCAGTGAACCGAGCGGATCGGTCGGAATGGGCAGTCCGGCGGGGAGCTGCGGGCGCACCACGGTGGGCGGCAGCGGCAGCAGCGAGACCGTCGGCCAGCCCGGACGCGGGCCGTTGCCGTTGTAGTACGGATTGGATCCGTCCACCGGTACCGGCCGTCCGTTCGGCGGGATGTACACCGGGTCCTGTTTGCCCACACCGAGATTCGACAGCAGCGTGCCGATCTGCAGGTCCACCGACAGCCAGGTGTTGACCTGTCCGCCGAAGGCGGACTTGATGGCCTCGTCCGGGAACGGGTAGGTCGGAATGAGCGGGAACGCGGTGACCAGGTCGTCGGCGCCGCTACCCAGCGCCTGCAGTGTGGGGCGCAGCGAGTTGAGGTCGCGGATCAGATCGTCCTTGGAGTTGTCCAGGACGTCGAATCCGGCCTGGCCGACCCGGTCCAGCTGTCCGAGCAGCTGGATCAACTGCGGCCGCTGCTCCTCCAGAATCCGGATGCCGGTGGGCAATTCGTCGAGCACCTGCGAGATCTGGGTGGTCTGCCCGCTCAGGCGACTGCTCAGGGTGTCGAGCCCGTCCAGTGCGCGGGTGATGTCGTCGACCTGCCGGTTCAGTCCGTCGATCAGGGTGTTCGCCTGCTCCAGCAGATCGCGCACCGTGCTCTCGCGCCCCTCGAGCGCCTTGTTCAACTCCACCACGATGGGCTGCAACTGCGCCACGCCGCCGCCGTTGAGCAGCAGGGACAGCGCGCCGAGCACCTGCTCCACCTCGGTGGCGGTGCGGGTGTTCGCCACCGGGATGACCGCATTGTCGGCCAGCTTGGCCGGGGCCGGGTCGTGGGTGGGCACCGACAGTTCGATGAACTTCTCGCCCAGCAGATTCGTCTGCCGCACCTCGGCGCGGGCATTGGCGGGCAGGTCCACCGAATTTCGCACCACGGCCTTGACGCTGGCGGTCCAGCCGTCCGGCGCGAGCTCGATCCTGTCGACGCGGCCCACCGCCACACCGTCCACCTTGACCGTGGACTGCGGCACCAGGTCCAGCACATCGGCGAAGCGGATATCGAGGTGCAGCGGATCGTCGCCGACGCTCGGTCCGCCGGGCAGCGGAATGCTGTACGCGCCGTCGCCGCATCCGGCCAGCAGCGTCACCGCACTCAGGGCGGTCGCCACGGCGGCGACACGACGGCCGAATGCGCTGCCGCGGCGGCGGATTCCCGATGCGAGCACGCGCGAGCGGGGGCTGTTCATCGCTGTCCACCTCCTTCCGACGGCGGGGCCTGGTCCGATGGATTGCCGGGCACGGTGCCCGGCACCGGGGCACGCTGCTGGTTCTCGCCGCTCAGGATGCCGAACGGCAGGATCAGCGACGGTGTCGTCACACCCGCGGTGATCTGCGCGGCAATGGTCTCGCAGTGATCGAGGATGGGCCGCATCTGCCGGGTGATGGCGTCGAACTTCGGGTCGCCCGGGCGCAGCTTGCCCAGATCCAGCATCTTGCAGATGACCCCGAAGGGATCCTGCAGATCGGTGAAGTTCGGGCGCATGTCGAGGGTGCCGGTCTCACCGTTGTGCACATTGATCAGATTGCTCAGCGCGGTCGGGATGAGCGGCAGCGCCGCGGCCAGGTCCTCGCGCTGGTCGGCGAGGGTCTGGGTGAGCTGGGTCAGCGCGTCGGCATTGGCCTGCACCAGTTCCCGGTTGTCGTCGATGAACCGGGCCACGTCGCCGAGCGCGACGGACAGCAGGTTCAGCGCGTCACCGAGGGTGCTGCGTTCCTCGGCGAGGAAGCCCGCCAGATCGGCCAACTGTGCGTTGAACTGCCGCACCTGGGCGTCGTTGCGCGCCAGCGCGGTCACGAACACCTGCAGGTTCTTCACCGTGTCGAAGATGTCGGATCGCGAATCACCCAGCACCGCGGCGGCTTTGGACAGCTGCTCGAAGCTGTTGGCCAGCGCCTCGCCGTTTCCGGCCAGATTGGCGGAAGTGGTGCGCACCAGCTCGTTGAGCGCCCCCTCCTTGTTGGCGCCTTCGGGCCCCAGCGCGTCGGAGAGTTCGGTGATGCTCCGGTAGAGCCGGTCCACCTCGACCGGGGTGGCGGTGCGTTCTTTAGGAATGGTGGCCTCGCGCCCCATCTTCGGCCCGCCCCGGTACACCGGCGCGAGCTGGATGTAGCGGTCCGACACCACCGAGGGTGTGATCTGCGCGGCCTTGGCGTCGGCCGGGATGTCGTATTCGCGATCGACACTCATGACGATCTTCACCTGATCGCCCACGGGCTCGATGGAGTCCACCCGGCCCACCGGCACGCCGAGGATGCGCACATCGGAGCCCTCGTAAATGCCGATGGACTTGTCGAAGTAGGCGGTGATCCGGGTGGTGGTGAACTTGTCGAAACCCCACCACGCCACGGCGGCGATGAGCACCGCGCCCGCTACGACGGCGGCGAGGATCGCCCTGCCGCGCGGGGATTCCCGCAGGCCGGTCAGCACGTCGCGAGCCATGGCTAGCCTCCCATCTTCCGGATCGGTTCGCGGTAGCCGGGCACTTCCGGCAGCGCGGGCGGAATCAGGTTGGTGATCACCGCGTCGAACCAGCGGCCGGTGCCGAGCACATTGGCGTAGAGGCCGTAGAACGGCGCGGCCAGCGTCAGCGTCTTGGCGATGTCGGCCTGGTGGGCATTGAGGATGTCGATGGTCTTGCGGAGATTGGTGAGGGCGGGCCCGATCTGTTCCTCGTTGTCGTGCACCAGGGCGCTCAGTTCCGCGCCGATGGTCTCGGCCCCCGTGAGCAGCTGCCGGATCGCCTGCTGCCGGATATTGAGTTCGGCCAGCAGCTGACCGCCGTTCGCGAGCAGGCGTTCGAATTCGGCATTGCGGTCGGCCAGCACCTGGCTGGTCTGCTTGGTCGCGGCGAACAGGGTGCGCAGCTTCTCGTCCCGCTTGGCGATCGACTCCGAGAGCCGGGCGACGCCGTCGATGGAGCCGCGGATCTCCGGCGGGGTCGCCGAGAACGCCTCCGACAGCACCCGCATGCTCTGGGCCAGCTGTGCGGTGTCGGTCTGCTCGATGTCCTCGGCGGCGTCACTGAAGGCGTCCACCACGTCGTAGGGGGATACCGTGCGCGACAGCGGGATTCGTTCGGAGGGGTCGGCCGCGCCGGAGCCCTTGGGGTCCAGGGCCAGGTACTTCTGGCCCAGCAGCGTCTTGATCTGGATGGAGGCGGTGGTCTCGTTGCCGACCCAGGCGTCCTGGGTGCGGAAGTCCACCAGCACCCGGTCGCCGTCGAGCCGCACATCCTGGACGGAGCCGACCTTGACGCCCGCGATGCGCACCTCGTTGCCCTGCTTCAGCCCGGCGGCCTCGGAGAATTCCGCGGTGTACTTGGTGCCCGCGCCGATGATCGGCAGCCGATCCAGGCTGAACGCGGTCATGGTCACCAGCAGCACCATGGCCAGGCCGATCCCGCCCATGAAGGCGGGGCTGCGCGCGCCGAGTACGGTCCGGTCGTCCATCAGCGGCCTCCCTTTCCGTGGCAGCGCGGCGCCGGGTTGGTGTAGATCGGCTGGTTGATGGTGGGCATGTCGGCGGGCAGGTTCAGCTGCGGCGCGTCCTGCACACCGGGCCCGGCGACGATGTCGATGCCGCACAGGTAGAACTGGAACCAGGAGCCGTAGCTCGCGGCCCGGCCCAGTTTCTCCATCTTGATGGGCAGATTGGTCAGCCCCTCGTCGACCTCGGGCTGCCGGGCGTTGAGGGTGCCGGTGAGCTGCTCGAGCCCAGCGATCGCGCCCTGCAGATTGGGCCGGGTCGGCACCAGCAGGTCCGCGGTGGCGGCGGCCAGGTCGCCCAGGGAGCTGACCGCCTGGCCGATGGTGCCGCGTTCGGCGTTCAGTCCGGAGATCAGTGCCTCGGTGTTGACGATGAGCTGATCGAGTTGGCCGTCGCGCGAGTTGACGGCGTCCAGTACCGCGTTCAGGTTCTCCACCACCGCGCCGATCACCGCGTCCTTGTCGGCGATCTTGTTGGTGAGGCTGGCGGTGCTGGCCACCAGATCCCGGATGGTGCCGGATTCGCCCTGGAAGACCTGGATGATCTCGTAGGACAGCTTGTTCACGTCATCCGGTGTCAGGGTCTGGAACAGCGGCCGGAAGCCGTTGAACAGCTCGGTGAGGTTGAGCGCGGGCGTGGTGTGCTCCAGCGGGATGGTGGCGCCCCCGTTGATCTTGCGGCCCTGCTCCCCCGGGCCCTGTTCCAGCGCGATATAGCGCTGCCCCACCAGATTCCGGTACTTGATGGTGGCCGTGGTGGAGGCGGGCAGCCAGTCGCGGTCGTTGAGTTCGAACCGCACCTCGGCCAGCCGCCGCTCCACGATGGACACCCCGGTCACCTTGCCGACCCGCACCCCGGCGATGCGCACCTCGTCGCCCGGATTGAGCGAGGTGACATCGGTGAAGCGAGCCTTGAACTCGGTGCCGCCGCCGGTGTAGTTGGCGATGGTCAGGCCCAGAATGCCGGTGGCCAGCACGGTCACCACCACGAAGGCGACGAGTTTGGTCAGGGTGGGGCCGAGGCCGCGCAGTTTGTCGGTCATCGCACGCTCACCTCACTGCCGCGCAGGGCCGGGGCCGCGATCCGGGTCACCCAGCTCGGCACCTCGTCCGGCGAGACGCCATGTGCCGCACCGTAGATCGCGCCGATGGTCTGCTGTTCGGCGGGCGATCCGACAGAGCTGGGAGTGAACGGTCCGTATACGCGGTACTGGGGTTCGGGCATGAGTCCGATGCTCTGGTCGCCGGGATTGCGGCTGGGCGGCTGATAGGAGCCGTCATTGCCGGAGCCGTTGGTGTACTGGCCCGGGTCCACGCCGAGCGGATACTCCGGGATGCACATGGCCCCTCGGGGATCGAACCAGCGCGGCTCGTCCTGGTTGGGCAGGTAGCGGCCGCGCGGATTGACGATCTCCACGGACACGCGCGAGCCCGGCAGATCGGTGCCCTTGCCGAAGATGTCGTCGATGCGCGGCTTCATCTGCGCGAAGTTCGCCAGCGCGCAGGAGTAGCCGGGCGAGTACTTCGCCAGCGCCTCCAGTGCGGGCCGGGAGTCGGCGGCCACGTCGATGATGTTGTCGCGGTTGGCGATCAGGAAGTCGGCGGTGGTCGCGGCGCTCGGGGTGAGCGTGGCCAGCAGGGTGTCGATCTGTGAACGCTGCTGCACGATGGTGGCATTGGTGGTGCGCAGATTGTCCAGCGCGGAGACCAGCTGCGGGGCGGCGTCGGCGTAGGTGTCGGCGACGGTGGCGAACTGGCGCAGATCCTCCTGCAGCGTGGGCAGTTCCACGTTCACCTCGGCGAAGATGCGATCGAGCCGGTCGATGGTGTTGCCGAGCTCCTCGCCCCGGCCCTGCAATGCCTGCGAGAGCGCGCCCAGCGTGGAGGCCAGGTACTGCGGCGGCACCGCCTGCAACAGCGGCAGCAGATTGTCCAGCAGCTGGCTCACCTCGACCGCGTTGCCGGAGGTGTCCTGGTACAGGGTGACGTCCTCGGTCAGCCTGCCGGTCGGATGCTCCGGCCACACCAGGTCCACGTACTTCTCGCCGAAGAGGGTTTTCGGCAGCAGCCGGGCGGTGACATTGGCCGGGATCTGCTCGGCCCGATCCGGGTCGATGGCCAGGTGCAGGGTGACCTCGCCGTCGGTGAAATCGCTGGAGCGCACCTCGCCCACCGTGATGCCGCGAACCTTCACATCCGCGTTGCGGGTCAACGCGTTTCCGACCGTGTCGGTGATGAGGTCGACCCGCACGGTCTCCACGAACGCCTTGTTGTAGACGGCGATCGTGGTGCTGAGGAACAGCGCCATCACCACGAAGAACAGCACCCCGAGGGTCCGGGTGCGCAGTGTCTCCGTGGACCGCCACAGTTGCACGCGCCTCGGATTGCTCATCCGGCCACCCGCACCGTCGTGGTCGTGCCCCAAATCGCCAGGGACAGGAAGAAATCGAGAATGTTCACCAGCACGATCGCCGCGCGCACCGCACGTCCGACGGCCACGCCCACACCCGCCGGACCGCCGGTGGCGTTGAAGCCGTAATAGCAGTGCACCAGGATGATGACGAAGGCGAATACCAATACTTTGAGGAACGAATAGAGCACGTCCTCGGGTGGTAGGAACAAACTGAAATAGTGGTCGTAGGAGCCGCTGCTCTGCCCGTTGAAATAGATGCTGATCGACCGCGACGCCAGATAGGTGCCCAGCAGGCCGACGATATAGAGCGGAATGACGGCCAGGAATCCCGCGATCACCCGGGTGGTCACCAGGAACGGCACGCCCGGCACCGCCATCACCTCGAGCGCGTCGATCTCCTCGGAGATGCGCATGGCGCCCAATTGCGCGGTGAATCCACAGCCCACCGTCGCCGAGAGGGCCAGCGCCGCGACCAGCGGCGCGAGTTCACGGGTGTTGATGTAGCCGGTCAGGAAGCCGGTGAGCACGCCGGAACCGAGGGCGTCGAGCGCCTTGAAGCCCTGTAGACCCACCACCACGCCGACCGACGCCGACATGAACACGATCACGCCGATGGTGCCGCCGATCACCGCGAGCGCGCCCGATCCGAAGGTCACCTCGGCCAGCAGCCGCATGACCTCCTTGCGGTAGTGCACGGCCGTGCGCGGAATCCAGGCGATGGCGCGGGTGTAGAACGACATTTGATCGCCCGCGCGGTCGATGACGTTCACCGGCGATTTGAGCACGCCGACCACCCGGCGCGCCGACCGACCGAGGGGTGTGGTGCGCTGCGCGACGACCATGGATCACGCGCCCTTGGCGGGGACGACCTGAAGATAGATCAGGGTGAGGATCAGGTTCAGGAAGAAGAGGACCAGGAATGTGATCACCACGGATTGATTCACCGCGTCACCGACTCCTTTCGGACCCCCTTTTGGATGCAACCCCTTGTACGAGGCGATGACCGCCGCGACCAGACCGAAAATGGCCGCCTTGATCTCGCCGATCCACAGGTCCGGCAGCTGCGCCAGCGCGGAGAACGACGCCAGATACGCGCCCGGCGTACCGCCCTGCAACCCCACGTTGAAGAAGTAGCCGCCGGCGATGCCGACCACCGAGACCAGGCCGTTGAGCAGCAGCGCCACCAGCATCATGCCCAGCACCCGCGGCACCACCAGGCGCTGCACCGGATCGATGCCGAGCACCTCCATGGCGTCGATCTCCTCGCGGATGGTGCGCGAGCCGAGATCGGCGGCCACGGCCGACCCGGCGGCACCGGCGATGATCAGTGCGGTCACCACCGGAGCCGCTTGCTGGACGGTTGCGAGCACACTGGTCGCGCCGGTGAACGACTCCGCGCCGAGCTGCTTGATGAGCGAGCCGGTCTGCAGGGCGACCACCGCGCCGAACGGGATTGCTACCAGCGCGGCCGGGAGGATCGAGACGCTCGCGATGAACCACGACTGCTCGATGAACTCCCGCCACTGGAACGGCCGACGGAAAGTCTTGCGCGCCACGTCGAGCAGCAGCGCGAAAATGTTGCCGGCTTGGGCAAGTCCCGACTCGACCGGTGTGCGCAGCCGTGTCAGGGATCGATTCACGGGCCGTATGTTACCCGTTAGTCAGGTCGTGTCCAGCCGTGGTGTCGAACGCGCCCTGGTACGCGGGAATGACCTGCGTGTCGCCGTTTTCGTCGAGTGATTCCTGAATGGCGACCTGAGCGGCGTGCGGCAGCGTGTGCATGATCTGGCGCACCCGCTCGCGACGGCGGTGCACCGCCTGACGCACCGGCATGCCCGGGGTCGCCCGCATTTGCGGAATGATGCCCTCGACCTCTTCGGCGCCACCGGCGTGGTGACCGGCGTCGAACATGGCCTGCTCGCGCGCCATCTGGGCCTCGTCCTTCTCCTCGGACATGCCGATGGGGCCGTTCATGCGGCCGTTGAGGAACTGCTTGACCACCGGCTCCTCCGAGGTGAGCAGCACCTCGCGGGGGCCGAACATGACCAGTTGCCGGCGGAACAGCATGCCGATGTTGTCGGGCACCGAACGGGCGAGGTTGATGTTGTGGGTCACGATCAGGATCGTGGCGTCGATCTGCGAGTTGATGTCGATCAGCAGCTGCGACAGATAGGTGGTGCGGACCGGGTCCAGACCGGAGTCGGGCTCGTCGACGAGGATGATCTGCGGATCCAGCACCAGCGCGCGGGCCAACCCGGCGCGCTTGCGCATACCGCCGGAGATCTCACCCGGGAGCTTGCCCTCCGCGCCGAGCAGACCGGTCAGCTCCAGCTTCTCCATGACGATCTTCTTGATGTCCGACTCGGACTTCTTGGTGTGCTCCCGCAGCGGGAAGGCCACATTGTCGAAGAGGTTCATCGAGCCGAACAGCGCACCGTCCTGGAACAGCACGCCGAAGAGCTTGCGGATCTCGTAAAGTTCCTTGTTGGAGCAGGTGGTGATGTCGGTGCCGTCGATGTAGATGGACCCGCGCTCCGGGCGCAGCAGACCGATCAGTGACTTCAGGAAGACGGATTTACCGGTACCGGAAGGGCCGAGCAGAGCGCTGACTTCCCCCGGCGGCAGGGTCAGGGTGACATCCTGCCAAATACGCTGCGAACCGAACGACTTGGTGATGCCTTCGGTCCTGACCTCGACGCCCACGCCAACCTCCACAATTCTCCGACGAGCGCACTACTGCGGCAGACCACGGGTTACTTCGCGCGGTGTGGCGCATCACAGTAGGTCCGGTCACTGTATCGCATGTGACCCGTCCCGGACACCGGGACCTGACTCACGAGTAGAAACAACTGTTCGTGATCGTCGATCACGGCACGATCACAATGGTGAGCCGACATCGGATACCGGTATCGGAAATACGAAAAGGGCGGCCCCGTGACGGGGCCGCCCTTCGCGGCGTGTGCCGTGAAATTACTTCACGGAAACCTTGGCGCCGGCCTCTTCCAGCTTGGCCTTGGCGGCCTCGGCGGCGTCCTTGGCGACCTTCTCCAGGATCGGCTTCGGGGCACCCTCGACCAGGTCCTTGGCTTCCTTCAGGCCCAGGCCGGAGACGATCTCGCGGACCACCTTGATGACCTGGATCTTCTTGTCGCCGGCACCCTCGAGGATGACGTCGAACTCGTCCTGCTCCTCGGCGGCCTCGGCGCCACCGGCGGCCGGGGCACCGCCGACAGCGGCGACGGCGACCGGAGCGGCAGCGGTGACCTCGAACTTCTCCTCGAACGCCTTCAGGAACTCCGAGAGCTCCAGCAGGGTCATGTTGCCGATTTCCTCGAGCAGCTGCTCAACGTTGGCCATTGTGTTTCCTTTCGGTGGTGATCATCGCCGCGCGGCGGCGACGACATGCTCGGTGGTTGTGAGGTGCAGCCGTCAGGCCGCTTCGCCCTCGTTGCGCTTCTTCTCTTCCAGCGCAGCGACCAGGCGGGCGGTCTTCGAGGCCGGGGCGGCGAACAGCCCGGCGGCCTTGTAGAGGTTGCCCTTCATGGCGCCGGCCAGCTTGGCCAGCAGGACCTCGCGGGACTCCAGGTCGGCGATCTTCTCGACCTCGGACACGGACAGCGCGGCGCCGTCCATGTAGCCGCCCTTGATGACCAGCTGCTTGTTGTCCTTGGCGAACTGCTTCAGGGCCTTCGCGGCGTCGACCGGCTCACCGGAAATGAAGGTGATCGCGGTCGGACCGACGAACAAGTCATCCAGGCCAGTGACGCCCGCCTCGGCGGCGGCCAGCTTGACCAGGGTGTTCTTGGCGACGGAGTAGGTAGCGTTCGCACCCAGCGCACGACGCAGCTCGGTGATCTTGCCGACCGACAGGCCACGGTACTCCGTGACAACGGCGGCCGTGGATCCCTTGAACTGCTCCGCGATCTCCGCGACCGCGGTGACCTTCTCGGGCTTGGCCATACTTCGCCTCCTCTCTGGATGGTCGGTTCTCGATGAACTACCGACGTCCGGTGGGAGGCCCGGAGACAAAGCAAACGCCCCGGACGCAGAGTGGTCCCGGGGCGTACAAGAAACATGTGGCGAGGTGATTCGCGATGTTTCCCAACCTCGGCTCTCCCTGCGTGGGCCGCCGGCAATATCGCCGGACCTTCGACTGCCTGACGGCAGCGACCAACGGTCTTCGGTAGAACGATTGGGGTGGACATCGAACGCGTCGATGACCGTGGATCAGAATAGCCGAAGGGCCACCCATCCGCCAAAACGGGGTCGGTGACCACCCCGTGCGCGAACCCGACGGGTGCGCAAAGCAAAGAGCCGGTGCGGAATTCCGCACCGGCTCTTCAGGTTTCGCGTGTGCTACGCGACCGGGAGGATTACGCGTCCTCGTCGGTCAGGTTGCGGGTGCGGTTCGGATCCACCGGGATGCCCGGTCCGGTGTTGGTCGAAATCGTCACCTTCTTGACGTAGCGGCCCTTCGCGGTGGAGGGCTTCACACGCAGGATCTCCTCGAGGGCGGCGCCATAGTTCTCGACCAGCTTGGTGTCGTCGAAGGACGCCTTGCCGATCACGAAGTGCAGGTTGGCCTGCTTGTCGACGCGGAAGTTGATCTTGCCGCCCTTGATGTCGTTGACGGCCTTGGTCACGTCGGGGGTGACGGTGCCGGTCTTCGGGTTCGGCATCAGGCCGCGGGGGCCCAGCACGCGCGCGATCCGGCCGACCTTGGCCATCTGATCCGGGGTGGCGATGGCGGCGTCGAAATCCAGCCAGCCGCCCTGGATGCGCTCGATCAGGTCCTCGGCGCCGACGGCGTCCGCACCGGCGGCCTCGGCCTCGGCGGCCTTGTCGCCGACCGCGAACACGATGACGCGGGCGGTCTTACCGGTGCCGTGCGGCAGGTTGACGGTGCCGCGGACCATCTGGTCGGCCTTGCGGGGATCGACGCCCAGACGGACGGCGACCTCGACGGTCGCGTCGGTCTTCTTGGTGGCGGTCTCCTTCGCCAGGCGGGTGGCCGCCAGCGGGGAGTACAGCTGCGAGCGGTCGACCTTGGCGGCCGCCTCGAGGTAAGCCTTGCTTCGTTTTGCCATGATTGTCTGTCCTTGTCTCAGTCAGAAGTGGTGCGGGACTGGCCGTCCCTCCCACGGGAGCCTGTATCCAACTGCGGCATTCGCGGGGTCCTACGTGGTTACGCAGGCTGCCGCCTCCGGACCCTGAGCGCATGCCGCGAAGGCTCACTCCGCGATGGTGATTCCCATCGAGCGGGCGGTGCCAGCGATGATCTTCGCCGCGGCGTCGATGTCGTTGGCGTTCAGGTCTTCCTGCTTGGTCTTGGCGATCTCACGGATCTGGTCCATGGTGACCTGGGCGACCTTGTTGCGGTGCGGCTCGGCCGAACCCTTCTGCACACCGGCGGCCTTGAGCAGCAGCTTGGCGGCGGGCGGGGTCTTCAGCTTGAAGTCGAACGAGCGGTCTTCGTAGACCGTGATCTCGACCGGGATGACGTTGCCGCGCTGCGACTCGGTCGCGGCGTTGTACGCCTTGCAGAACTCCATGATGTTGACGCCGTGCTGACCCAGCGCCGGACCGACCGGCGGAGCCGGGTTGGCCTGGCCGGCCTGGATCTGGAGCTTGATGAGCCCAGCGACCTTCTTCTTCTTCGGGGGCATCTTTCTTCCTTGGGTAGGTTCCTTACGGATTCCCGTAAGCCTTATCCGGGACTGTGCCCCGACCCGAACTCGGAGAAAGTCAAGTATCGGACCGAGGCACAACCCGTCAAGTCTATGCGAACGCGAAAAAGGCGGTGACGCCGGGGCGAACCCGGGCCACCGCCTCCACGCGCTTAAATCTTGGCGACCTGGGTGAAGGCCAGTTCGACCGGAGTCTCGCGGCCGAAGATCGAGACCAGCACCTTGAGCTTCTGCTGCTCGGCATTGACCTCGGAGATGCTGGCCGGCAGCGTCGCGAACGGGCCGTCCATGACGGTGACCGACTCGCCGACCTCGAAATCGACCTCGATGACCGGCTTGGCGGGCGCGGCCTCGCCACCGGCGGCGGGGGACGCGGCGGCAGCGGCGGCGGCCGGGGCGGCCTTCTTCTGCTGCGCGGCCGGGACCAGGAACTTCACCACGTCGTTGATCGACAGCGGGGACGGCCGCGAGGTCGCGCCCACGAATCCGGTGACGCCGGGGGTATTGCGCACCGCACCCCAGGACTCGTCGTTCAGATCCATGCGGACCAGGATGTAGCCCGGCAGCACCTTGCGGTTGACGTTCTTCTTCTGGCCGTTCTTGATCTCGGTGACCTCTTCGGTCGGAACCTCGACCTGGAAGATGTAGTCCTCGAGACCGAGGTTCTGGATGCGGGTCTCGAGATTGGCCTTCACCTTGTTCTCGTATCCCGCGTAGGAGTGGACGACATACCAGTCGCCGGGGGCGCGGCGCAGCGCTGCCTTCATCTCCGCGACCGGGTCGGCGGGCTCGGCGTCTACGGGCGCGGCGGGCTCAGCTTCCGCGGTCGGCTCAGCGGCCGCGGATTCCTCGACGCTCTCGGTGGCGTCCACCGTGTCGTCGACCGGGAATTCGTCGGTTGTGCCGTTCTCCGGGGTGCTCACTGGGCACTCGCTTTCCTGTGTCGTCACGTACATCCTGTGCGCGCCGGGTTTCTTACCCGGCGGATGGCTCCGCCCTCTCGGACATTCGGCCGAACCACCTGTCCGCGACGGTACCTGGCGTCGGCGGTCAGCTAGCCGAACAGCCAGTCGACACCCTTCACGAACGCCACATCCAATCCGGCGATGAACGCGACCATGAAGACCACGAACACCAGGACCACGCTCGTATAGGTGATCATCTGCTTGCGGTTCGGCCAGATGACCTTGCGCAGTTCCGAGATGACCTCTTTGAGGAACTTCACCAGGCGCTTGAACGGATTGCCCGAACGACCCGTGTCGGCCTTCGCCTTCTTGGACGGCCGGTCGATGGTCGCGACCGGACCCGTCGAGGTCTTCGTCAGCGACGGCGTCGAGGCCGCGGTGCGTCGCCGGGTGGAACGCTTACCGCTCGGGCGAGCCACCGCGGTGTCTTCGCCGTCCTCGGCAGCGCCGTGGCGATCATCCCGCTCGCTCACGTCGATCCTCTCTCGTCGCTGGCATTCAGGGCAGGGGCGACAGGACTTGAACCTGCAACCTGCGGTTTTGGAGACCGCTGCTCTGCCAATTGAGCTACGCCCCTTCGGCTGAACAGAGTTGTCGGTCGTCCAGCCACCGTTTCATATTCAGTTGTACCCGGGACTCACACAACACGCGCGCCGCTCCTCCGAGCAGCGCGCAGCGGCTGGTGACCCCAGAGTCCCGAGTGTACGGGAATCCACTCGGGAATCGCCAATCGGGTATGTGGCCCGGTGTCGTATGCCTCGATCAGGCCAGCTGCACGGTGGCGGTGGCGCGGCCGAAGATCTTGCGGCCCTGGGACTTGGCGACGATGGCGACGACGGCCGTCCTGGTCTCCGGATCCATGGACTTCACCTTGCCGGTGTACTCGATCTCGGCGGCGCGGTCGACGGGAACGTAGACGGGGCTGGTGAAGCGGACGTTGTACTCCTTGACCGCGCCCGGATTGCCCAGCCAGGAGGTGACGAAGCCGCCGCCCAGGCCCATGGTGAGCATGCCGTGCGCCACCACGTTCTCCAGGCCGACGAGCTTGCAGACGTCGTCGCTCCAGTGGATCGGGTTGGCGTCGCCGGAGACACCGGCGTAGTTCACCAGATCGCCGCGGGTGAGCCGGACGATGCGGGTGGGCAGCTCCTGGCCGACGGTGACGTCGTCGAAGCGGATGGCGTGCTTGGCGGGCACATCGCCCTGCGTTTGCTGGACCGGAACCGGGGCGGCGTGCACCTGGTTCGCCGCATCGGCGTGGGCCTGATGGTCGGGGCGCTCGTCCGGGCCGATGCCGTGCATGAGCACATTGCGCACCGCGTCGGAGAGATTGGGATCGATGTCACCGCCGCTGCGACCGATCAGGGTGGTGTAGGTGGTGAGCACCAACTCGTCGTTCTGCGCGACCACATCGTTCTTGGTGACGATGATGTCGCCGCCGAACGCCTGCCGGAACGAGTGCAGGTAGACGATGCAGGACAGCCGGTCACCGGCCTTGATGGGGCGGTGGAACTCCAGGATCTGATCGGTCTGCATGATCTGACTCAGGTCGTAACCGGTGACGACCTGCTCGAACAGCTTGCGCTGGGCCAGGATTCCGACCAGGGAGATGAAGGTGAGCGGCGCGACCAGACCGTCGTAGCCGTACTCCCGGGCGGCATCCTCGTCCCAGTGCACCGGGTGGTAGTCCTGCACGGCGCGGGCGTACTCGCGCACCTTCTCGCGGCCGACCTCGTAGTAGTCGGCCACACGGTAGTGGTGGCCCACCATGGCGGCGGCGTGTGCGGCGGGATCGAAAGCTTCACCCGAATCGACCATGTCGGCCTCGATATCCTGTACGACCTCGGTGTTGAGAGTCACGGCAGAGTTGAGATTCACGGCAGAGAAGTCCCTATCTGATCCCAACCCGGGATCGGCGGAGCGCTGAACCACCGCTATATACACCAAGTGCCGGACCGGGGCCACTGTCCCTGTGTAGGAGGGACGTAGCGGCTTACCGTTCCGGCACTTCTTCCACGCGGTAGAGCGCGCGGGGTTAAGTTAGCGGGATTCGCGGTGCGCCCGGTGGGTACCGCAGTTCGGGCAGAACTTCTTCAGTTCCAACCGATCCGGGTCGTTCCGGCGGTTCTTCTTGGTGATGTAGTTGCGGTGCTTGCACTGCTCGCAGGCCAAGGTGATCTTTGGCCGGATATCAGTGGACTTCGCGGCCACGATTTGCCTTCTTTCCGGTCAGCCTGATGGGTATCAGTATGTAGCGATGGCCGGACTCGAACCGGCGACACAACGATTATGAGTCGTTTGCTCTACCGCCTGAGCTACACCGCCTTACGCGCGGTATTGGCAGCAGCGACGGCCCGGTCATTCTAAAGGGAGTGCCGAGTCGGTCACCACCGGCAATCCGGCGAGCCCCCTAACGGAATCGAACCGTTGACCTTTTCCTTACCATGGAAACGCTCTGCCGACTGAGCTAAGGGGGCATGTCTGCTTGGCTCCGACCCGAAGGGCGGGGCGCTGAAGACTTGAACGAGGTTACACAACATCTTGACCCAACTCCAAACCGGCTGGTCAACCGCGATTTTCTGGCCGATTCCCGGTGCCCGCCCGCCGCTGGTTCGCGGCGCGTCTCGGTTCTGGACTGACCGGAGCGGGGGAGCGAAGCGGAGGCAATCGAACACAGCAAACACAAAACCCCTCGGGACCGGTTCGGTCCCAAGGGGTTCGAGTGTGGCAGGTGTAGGATTCGAACCTACGTAGGCTCTCGCCGACAGATTTACAGTCTGCTCCCATTGGCCGCTCGGGCAACCTGCCTGGGTACGCCTTGCAGCGCGGTGACGAGAATACATCGAACCCCCGCCCGGAATGCAAACCGGCTGGAAAACGCGGTGTCCGACGGACTACGGTCGGCGTTCGAACCCCCCACAAACTTCCGATCTCGGACAGGAGCACAAGCGTGGCCGATTCATCGTTCGATGTCGTCAGCAAGGTCGACCGACAGGAGGTGGACAATGCGCTCAACCAGGCGGCCAAGGAGCTGAACACCCGCTACGACTTCCGCGGGACCGGTGCGGGCATCGAATGGTCCGGCGAGGAGAAGATCGTGATCCAGGCCGAGTCCGAGGATCGCGTGAAGGCGGCGCTGGAGGTGTTCAAGGAGAAGCTGATTCGCCGCGATATCTCGCTCAAGGCGTTCGACGCGGGTGATCCGCAGGCCTCCGGCAAGGTGTACAAGATCACAGGAACCCTGGTGCAGGGCATCTCCCAGGACAACGCGAAGAAGATCTCCAAGAAGATCCGCGACGAGGGCCCCAAGGGCGTGAAGGCGCAGATCCAGGGCGAGGAACTGCGGGTCAGCTCCAAGAGCCGCGACGACCTCCAGGCCGTGATCTCACTGCTGAAGAACAGCGACTTCGAGGTGGCGCTGCAGTTCGTGAACTACCGCTAGTTCGTGAACTACCGCTGAGAATCAGGACAGCCTCGGGGGCCCGAGGGATCAGGACTGCGTTGGTGCCGATGTTTCGCGAACGGCGGGCGACACCCGCGACAGACACCTACCCGCAGCCGACGCTGTCCGCACCGTACGAGCACGGGCGCGGCACCCGACCGGGTGCCGCGCCCGACGTCCGTTTTCTCTAGTTTCCCGGGTCGAACGGGCGCTTCTCCACAATGACCAGCCAGTTGCCGGAGTTGTCGCGGATCACCGCCTCCACGCCGTACGGACGCTCGGCGGGCGGCTGCACGATCTCCACCCCCTTGGCGGTGAGTTCCTCGATTGTCTTGTGGCAGTCGTCGGTGGCCAGGCCGAGGGCCCCGTGGCTGCCCTTGGCGAGGGCGCGGCGGGTGGCCTCGGCCAGGTCGTCGTCGAGCGGCGGGCCGGGCAGCATGAGGGTGACCTCGAGTTCCGGATGATCCGGGTGGGCGACGGTCACCCAGCGGAATCCGTTGTCGCCCATGGTCACATCGGCGGTTTCGACGAAGCCCAGCTTGTCGGTGTACCACCGTTTGGCGGCGGTCTGGTCGAGGACGTACACGGTGGCGAGCGAGACGTGCGTAATTGCGGTCATGCCCCCAGGCTATGGAGCCGACCCCGCGCCCGGCTTCTCCGAAATTGCTCTGCTCGAACGTGTCGCTAGTCGGGCGGCCGCCGATCCGACAGGCCGTGGATGAACACGAAGCAGCCGGGAATGCGCGGAGTGCCCTCGGCCGCGAATTTGGCCTGGTAGTCCGACGGCGACAGGCCCACCAGTTCGGTGAATTTGCGACTGAACGAACCCAGCGAGCTGTAGCCCACCAGCATGCACGCCTCGGTCACCGTGACATTGGTGGCGCGCAACAGATCCTGTGCGCGCTCGATGCGGCGTTCGGCCAGGTAGACGGCGGGCGTCTTGCCGTAGGTGGCCGCGAAACTGCGCAGGAAGTGGTACTTGGACACGCCCGCCGCGGCCGCCAGACCGTCCAGGTCCAGCGGCTCGGCGTAGTTGCGGTCGGCCAGATCCCGGGCTCGGCGCAGATGCGGGAGCAGATCCTCGGGAACCGGACGGGACGCCATGGCGGATCAGGAGAAGGGCTGGAGTTCGTCGAAGCGCAGGGAGGCGCGCCCGGCGCCGCGCCACAGCTTGGCGGTCAGATCCACGTCCTCATCGGTGACCAGATTGCCCATCACGCGAACGGCGGTGCGCTGCAAAAGCTTCGAGCGCATCACCGGCGGGCCGCCGAGCGGCACCGTCTTGGGATGGGTGGCGAATCCGGCCAGTCGGCGCGCCACCGAGAAAGTGCGGCCGTAGCGGGCGCGCAGCATATCCGGCCACAGCGTGGACAGATCGGGCTCGTCCAGAATCCCGGCGAGCATGTGGCCGCCCTCCAGGCCGTAGTCGATGCCCTCGCCGTTGAGCGGGTTCACGCATCCGGCGGCATCGCCCACCAGCGCCCAGTTGCGGCCCGCCACGCGGGAGACCGCGCCGCCCATGGGCAGCAGCGCCGACGCCACCGCGCGCGCCTCACCCTCGAACCCCCACTCCTCGCGGCGCAGCGAGACATAGTGCTGCAGCAGCGGTTTCAGCGAGATGTGCGAGGGGCGGCGTTCGGTGGCCAGGGAGCCGACGCCGATATTGACCTCACCGTTGCCCAGCGGGAACACCCAGCCGTAGCCGGGGACCAGGCTGCCCTCGGCATCCCGCAGTTCCAGGTGCGAGGTGATCCACGGGTCGTCGCTGCGGGCGGATGTGATGTAGGCGCGGGCCGCCACGCCGTAGGCGTACTGCCGATGCCAGGTGCGGCCCAGCAGCTTGCCCACCGGCGACCGCACGCCGTCGGCCACGATCAGCGTCTTGCAGCTGATGGCGTGCAACCCGCCGTCGGTCTTCACCGTGACGCCGGTGACCCGGTCGCCGTCGCGGGCCACCTCGACCACACGCGCGCCGTCCACCATGCGCGCACCCGACTTCATCGCGGTCTCGCGCAGCTTGTCGTCGAGTTCGGTGCGCGGCACGGCGCTGCCGTAACTCGGGAACGACCCCTGGGGCCAGGGCAGCAGCGCCTCGCGCCCGAACCCGGCCATGCGCAGCCCGTGGTTCACGGTATGCGCGCGCAGCCACTCCCCCAGCCCCAGATGCTCCAGTTCGGCCGTGGCGCGCGGAGTCAGCCCGTCACCGCAGGTCTTGTCGCGCGGGAACACCGCCGAATCCACGCCCAGCACGTCCCGCCCGGCCCGCGCCGCCCACGCGGCGGCGGCCGACCCGGCCGGTCCCGCCCCCACCACCAGCACCTCCGCGTGCGCGGGCAATACGTCCGACATCGACCCCTGCCCGGGCGTCGTCTCCGGTGAACCCATGGGACCCATACTGGCACGGGCTGTGTTTGATTTGCCCTCCGCTGCGCTCCGGGCGGATTCGCGGCGCTGAAAGTCCCGGTTCTTCCCTCCCTCCGCTTCGCTCCTCCGCTCCGGTCAGTCCAGAACCGGGACGCGCCGCGAACCCATGAGGGTTGCGCTACGGATGTGGACCAGGAAGTCCCTGCCACGGACACGAGCCGTAGGGCAGGCTGCGCTACGGACGCGAACAGGGAGGCTCGCCGCAGACGCGGACCTCGTTGGTTTCGCTACGGGCCGGGGGTGGAGGTGCGGGGGCGGCCGGTGTTCTTTGCGTCCCACTACGGTGGTGTTCCATGGGGATATAAGTGGCGACACGCTAGGTTCTTCCCCGTGGGGTCGGACGCGGCACTGGGAGATGAAATGAGCGCATCGGCTGTGAGCGATGAGAGCACCGTGGTTGCGGGGGTGGATCTCGGCGATCCGGAGCTCGCCGCGACCGTGCGGAACGGCCTGGTGGAGGTCGAGGATCTGCTGATTCGAGAGCTGTCCGACGGGGAGGAATTCCTGCAGGAGGCCGCGCTGCACCTGGCGCGGGCGGGCGGGAAGCGGTTCCGGCCGCTGTTCACCATCCTCACCGGGCAGCTGGGCCCCAAGCCCGACAGCCCGGACCTGATCACGGCGGGCACCGTGGTCGAGCTGGTGCATCTGGCGACGCTGTACCACGACGACGTGATGGACGAGGCCCCGATGCGCCGCGGCGCGCCGAGCGTGAACTCGCGCTGGAGCAATTCCATCGCGATCCTCTCCGGCGACTACCTGTTCGCGCACGCCTCGCGCCTGGTGTCCACGCTGGGTCCGGACGCGGTGCGCATCATCGCCGAGACCTTCGCCGAGCTGGTGACCGGACAGATGCGGGAGACGCTGGGCGCCAAGGAATCCCAGGATCCGGTGGAGCACTATCTGCGGGTGGTGTGGGAGAAGACCGGCTCGCTCATCGCGGCCTCGGGCCGGTTCGGCGGCACCTTCTCCGGTGCGGACCCCGAGCATGTGGAGCGGCTGGCGCGGCTGGGCGACGCGGTGGGCACCGCCTTCCAGATCTCCGACGACATCATCGACATCTCCTCGGTGTCGGAGCAGTCCGGCAAGACTCCGGGCACCGACCTGCGCGAGGGGGTGCACACCCTGCCGGTGCTGTACGCGCTGCGCGACGAGGGCCCGGAGGGCGACCGGCTGCGCAAGCTGCTGGCCCGCCCGCTGGAGACCGACGCCGAGGTGGAGGAGGCGCTGGAGCTGCTGTCGCGCTCGCGCGGCATGCTGCTGGCCAAGGAGAAGTTGCAGGGGTACGCCGATATCGCGCACGCGGAGCTGTCCGCGCTGCCGGCCGGGCCCGCCAACGAGGCGCTGGAGCGCCTGGTGCGCTACACCATCGAACGCGTGGGCTGAGCCGACGACCGTGGCCCGGGTCGCATCCGGGAACCCGTTTCACCGTGCTCATCGTTGACCTGGTGTAACGCACACTGGGAGGGGCGCGGCAGAAGGAGACCGATGCACGGGCACAGTTTTTCGAACGGGTTGAAGACCTTCGGGCTCTTGGTCGGCATGTCGGCGCTGATCGTGTTCGCCGGGGCGATGTTCCGCAATCCGACGATCCTGGTGCTGTCGATCCTGCTGGCCGTGGGCATGAACGCCTACGCGTACTTCAACAGCGACAAGCTGGCGCTGCGGGCCATGCACGCGCAGCCGGTGACCGAACTGGAAGCGCCGGTCATGTATCGCATCGTGCGGGAGTTGGCGACCACCGCGCGCCAGCCCATGCCGCGGCTCTACATCAGCCCCACCAACGCGCCGAACGCCTTCGCGACCGGCCGCAGTCCCCGGCACGCGGCGGTGTGCTGCACCACCGGCATCCTCCAGATCCTGGACGAGCGCGAGCTGCGCGCGGTGCTGGGCCATGAGCTCTCGCACGTGTACAACCGCGACATCCTCATCTCGTCGGTGGCGGGCGCGCTGGCCTCGGTCATCTCCGGGCTGGCCAATCTGGCCTTCTTCGCCAGCGCCTTCGGCGGCAACCGCAATGGTGAGGGCCCGAATATGATCGGCATCCTGCTGGTCTCGCTGCTGGGTCCGATCGCGGCCACGCTGATCAAGCTGGCCGTCTCCCGCTCCCGCGAATTCCAGGCCGATCAGGACGGTGCCGAACTCACCGGCGACCCGCTGGCCCTGGCCTCGGCCCTGCGCAAGATCGAACGCGGGGTGCAGGCCGCCCCGCTGCCGCCGGAACCGCGCCTGGCGGCCGAATCGCACATGATGATCGCGAACCCGTTCCGTGCCGGGGACAAGGCGGCCCGCCTGTTCTCCACCCATCCGCCCATGGCCGAGCGCATCGCGCGCCTGGAGCAGCTGGCGGGCGGCCCCCGGCACCTCTAGCGGTCGGCCGTCGATCCGGCCGGTAGGTGCCACCGATACCGAGCCGTTCCAGCGGGGGGTACGTCGTGCGGTGTGCCCGAGACGGGCGTGCCCGCCCGTGCGATACGGGCGGGCACGAAACTGCTTGGTTCCTAGGCGTTCTGGGTGGCGTACCAAGCCTCGATGTGCTTGCGCTCGCTGTCCATCACCTTGTGGAGCAGGTTCTCCACCAGCGGTTCGATGGCGCCGCCCACGAGGGCGACCTTGACGGCCACGATGCCGTTCACCTCGATTTCGGAACCCGCGGCGGTGGGCCGCAGTTCGTAGGTGCCCTCCATCTCGGTGGTGATGCCCTTGGACGCGCCCTTGAAGTCGCCCTTGGCGATCTCGCCGTCGAGGGCGCCCCAGTTGTCGGTGCGCTCGAGGACGAGCTCGCTCTTGAGCACCTTGGTGACGATGCTGGGAATCTTCTCCTCGGGCGCCTTTTCGGTCATATGGATGCGGATGGTGCCGGGTCCCTCGGGGTGCGAGAGATCCAGGGTGGCGGTGGCGGCATCGGCGAAGCGCGACCGCCACACGTCGTCGGAGGTGAGTGCCCGGTGAAGATCTTCGACCGGAACGCTGTACTGCACGGTGAAGCTGATTTTTCGGGACATGGCCGCACACGCTAGTCGAGCCGTTGAATAAGCTGGTGAAGTGTCGGAAACCAGCCAGTCTGCCAACACGATGCGGCACCGTGCGCTTCGCTTGCGGCGGACCCGGATCGGGGTCCTCATCGCCGCTACCGCTATCAGCGCGCTATCGGTGCTGCTGCTGCTCGCGGCCTGGCGCGACGACTATCTGATCAACTCAGACAAAGGTGTGGCTACCGGTGAGGTGCTGTCGGCGGGCCGCCTGCGTTCGGCCGTCATCTTCGTCACTCCGGACGGTAAGACCCACAATCCGCGGGTGGGCGTGCTCTACCCCACCAAACTGACGGTGGGCGAACGCATCAACGTGGAGTACCGGCGCAGCGATCCGGATCTGGTGCGGGTGGCGGGCCGGGATGTGCGGGTCGCCATCATCCCCACGCTGTCGGTGATCGTGGTGACCTGGGGCGTGGCGCTGCCCACGCTGTGGCTGCTGTCGCGCCGGGAACGCTAGGGTTCGACTGTGGCGAAAACAGAGCGGCGGGAATCGTTTCGGGCCTCGCTGGAGAAGCAGCCGCACGAGGTCGCGTCGATGTTCGACGGGGTCGCGAAGCGGTACGACCTGACCAATACCGTCATCTCCGCGGGACAGGACCGGTATTGGCGCTGGGCGACGCGCAAGGCCCTCGCGCTACGGCCCGGTGAGCGGGTGCTGGACCTCGGGGCCGGAACCGGCGTATCCACGGTGGATCTGGCCAAATCCGGCGCCTGGGTGGTGGCGGCGGATTTCTCGCAGGGCATGCTCGCGGCCGGACGGCATCGCAAGGTGCCGATGGTGGCCGCCGACGCCATGCGCCTGCCCTTCGCCGATGCCTCCTTCGATGCCGTGACCATCGCCTACGCACTGCGCAATGTGGCCGATCCGGATCTGGCGCTGCGCGAGATGCTGCGCGTCACCAAACCGGGCGGACGGCTGGTGGTGGCGGAGTTCTCCACGCCGGTGTTCGGCCCGTTCCGCACCGTCTACATGGAGTACCTGATGAAGGCGCTGCCGAAGGTGGCGCGCGCGGTCTCCAGCAATCCGGACGCCTACGTGTACCTGGCCGAGTCGATCCGGGCCTGGCCGACGCAGTCACAGCTGGCGCTGCGCATTGCCGACGCCGGGTGGTCGCGGGTTGGTTGGCGCAATCTGACCGGTGGGGTGGTGGCGCTGCACCGCGCCTACAAACTGGGCTGACGGTGCGGGCCGATTTCGCTGCTGTGTCCTAACTCACCGCAGGTCAGCGACCTCACCGCGGCTCGCGCGCGCGGTGAGGAGTTTTGTCACCTGCCGATAACGTCGGTTAAATCCGGCGCAATCGGGGATCGGGATGATCGGTCTCATGTCGGATGCAGCCACCCCCCGCACGAGCACCCGCACGGCGTGCTCCTACTGCGGCGTGGGCTGCGGCATCACCGTCGACACCGGGACCGACGAACACGGCGCGACCGTGATCGCCAAGGTGAGCGGTGACAAGCTGCACCCGGTCAACGCCGGACGCCTGTGCACCAAGGGGGCGACCCATCTCGAACTACAGACCACACCGGGCCGGATGGCGACCGCGTACCGGCGGCCCGAGCGCGGGCAGGCACCGGTGGCGGTGCCGGTCGACGCGGCCGTCCAGGAGGCCGCCGACCGGCTGCGGGTGATCCTCGACACCCACGGACCCGACGCCATCGCGCTGTACGTGTCCGGGCAGATGTCGATGGAGGCGCAGTACCTGGCCACCAAACTGGCCAAGGGGTACCTGCGGACCGTGCACATCGAGGCCAATTCGCGGCTGTGCATGGCCAGTGCGGCCACCGGTTACAAGCAGTCGCTGGGCGCGGACGGCCCGCCCGGCTCCTACGACGACATCGACCACGCCGACCTGTTCTTCGTCATCGGCGCGAATATGGCCGACTGCCATCCGATCCTGTTCCTGCGCATGGCCGACCGGTTGAAGGCGGGCGCGAAGCTGATCGTGGTGGATCCGCGCCGCACCGATACGGCGGCGCGGGCCGACCTGTTCCTGCAGATCGCGCCCGGCACCGATCTGGCGCTGCTCAACGGCCTGCTGCACCTGCTGGTCGAGAACGGGGACATCGACGCCGAATTCATCGCCGAGCACACCGAGGGCTGGGCGGCCATGCCGGAGTTCCTGGCCGACTACCCGCCCGCGCGGGTCGCCGAGATCACCGGTGTCGACGAGGCGGATCTGCGCACCGCCGCCCGCTGGATCGGCGCGGCGGGCGAGTGGATGTCGCTGTGGACCATGGGCCTGAACCAGTCCACGCACGGCACCTGGAACACCAACGCCCTCTGCAATCTGCACCTGGCCACCGGGGCCATCGGGCGCACCGGCAGCGGGCCGTTCTCACTGACCGGACAGCCGAATGCCATGGGCGGCCGGGAGATGGGCTATATGGGTCCGGGACTGCCCGGACAGCGCGCGGTGCTGTCGGCGGCCGATCGCGCCTTCGTGGAGACCGTGTGGGACGTGGAGCCGGGCACCATCCGGGACACCGGCGGTCCCGGCACCATCGAGATGTTCCGCGGCCTGGCCGATGGGGATATCAAGGCGTGCTGGGTCATCTGCAGCAATCCGGTTGCCTCCGTGGCGAACCGGAAGACGGTGATCGCGGGCTTGGAAGCGGCGGAGCTGGTGATCGCGCAGGACGTGTACACCGAGACCGCCACCAACGCCTACGCCGACGTGTTGCTGCCCGCCACGCTGTGGGCGGAATCGGATGCGGTGATGGTGAATTCGGAACGCACCATGACGCTGCTGCGGCGCTCGGTCGATCCGGTGGGCGAGGCGCGGCCGGACTGGCTGCTCATCGCGCAGGTCGCCACCGCCATGGGGTTCGAGGGATTCGACTACGCGTCGAGCGCCGAGGTGTTCGAGGAGATCACGCGGTTCAGCAATCCGGCCACGGGGTACGACCTGCGCGGCATCAGCTACGAGGCGCTGCGCGAGGGGCCCATGCAGTGGCCGTGCCCCGATCCGGAGCGGCGGCGCAATCTCATTCGCTATCTGAACGACGGTGTCAGCCAGCCGCTGTTCACCGCCGCGGACGGGCACACCCCGCGGCTGGCCTTCGCCACGCCCAGCCGCCGCGCGGTGTTCTGGCCGCGCCCGCATCTGCTGCCCGAGGAGATGCCCGACGAGGACTTCCCGTTCGTGCTCAATACCGGTCGCCTCCAGCACCAGTGGCACACCATGACCAAGACCGGGAAGATCGCGAAACTCACCAAGCTGAACGGGAAGCCGTTCGTCGAGGTGCATCCCGACGACGCCGACCGGCTGGACGTGCGCGACGGGGACCACCTCGAAATCGCCTCCCGCCGTGGGCGGGCGGTGCTGCCGGTCGTTGTCGCCGACCGCACCCGGCCGGGCTCCTGCTTCGCGCCGTTCCACTGGAATGACGAACAGGGCGAGTACCTGACCATCAATGCCGTCACCAACGACGCGGTGGACCCGGCCTCGCTGCAACCGGAGTTCAAGGCATGCGCCGTCCGGCTGCGGAAGGTGGCCGTGCTGTCGGAGGGCGCTGCGGGGATGACCGGGGATGCCCGGGAGTCGTCTGCGGGCGCAGCGGGAGTGCTCGCGGGCGCAGCGGGGATGCTCGCAAGCACGGCGGGAGTAGCCGCGGGCGCAGCGGGTCCGCCCGGCGGAGCAGCGGCGGCCGCGCCGGTGATGTCCAGCGGACCGCATCCGCTGGCGGCCATGCTCGGACTCGAAGGGGCCACCGCGCCCACCCTCAGCGAGACCGAGCGCGTCTATCTCGGCGGATATCTCGCCGCGCTGCACTCGCTTCCGGTGACCGGGCAGCCGGTGCTGCCGGAGACCGCGCCCATCTCGCCCGCCGCTCGCATGTGGGTCGACGGGCTGCTGGCCGGAATGTACTCCCGCACCGCCGGCATCGGGCTGGACGCGGGCCCCGCCGATGCGCCCGCGGCGGCTCCGCCGCGCACGGTGACCGTGCTCTGGGCGTCCCAGACCGGCACCGCTGAGGAGTTCGCGGCGGCCGCCGCCACCCGGCTGGCCGAATCCGGTTTCACGCCACGGCTGCTCGATATGGACTCCGCCGAACTGTCCGACCTGACCGGAGACGTGCTCATCATCAGCAGCACCTTCGGCGACGGCGGACCGCCCGACAACGGCGCGGACTTCTGGGAACGGCTGACCGACAGCGCCACCCGCTTCGTCGGCGTCCGCTACGCCGTCTTCGCCCTCGGCGACTCCTCCTACGACGACTTCTGCGGCCACGGCCGCAAACTCGACGAACTGCTCGCGAAACGCGGTGCGACCCGGCTGCTCCCCCGCATCGACAGCGAACCGGACTACGAGGACCTGGCCGACCAGTGGCTGACGGAGGCACTCGCAGCCCTCACCGGGGCCGACGGGGCAGCAGACGACGGCGACCCGGCGGGCTCTGCCGATCGCGGGCGCGGTGGGAACAATGACGCCCCCACCGGATTCGGTGGTGACGCCGCCGGTTTCGAAACCGGCGCGGCCGGGATCGACGGCCCGGCGTTCGGTGGCGGCAGCGCCGGATTCACCGGCGGCAGCGGAGCAGCCGCACGCGGCGGCCGACCAGTCGCATTCGGTGGCAACGCGATTGCCGTCAGCGGTGCCGGTGGAGCCAGCAACGGTTCGTCGAGCGGCGGCCCGGCGAGCAGTAGCACGGTCGGGGTCGGCAGCAAGACGGCCGGAAAGGTCAACGGATTCGCCGACGAGACGGCCGGAACCGGCGACATTGCCGGACGAACCCGGCCAGAGCACGGCGTCGGCAACGGAATCGGCGGCAGCCCTGACGGGTTCAACGGCGGAACGCCCGTCGACGGCAACCCTGCCGGATTCGGTGGCGGAGCGGCGGTCGGGAGCAGTCCTGCCGGGTTCGACGGCGGAGCGGCCCGCAGCGGCGGGCATGCAGGATTCGGCGGCGGAAGAGCCGTCGGCGGGAGCGGTTCTCCGGCAACGGCCGTGGCCCGGAGTGGTGCGGCGGCCGGAGGGCGGTCCGCCACCGCGACGGCGGCGCGTACGCGGCGCACCGCGCCCGCGCCCTTCACCCGGAATGCGCCGGTGTCCGCACCGCTGGTGCGCAATGAGCTGCTGTCGCGGCCGGGGTCGGCGAAGGAGGTGCGGCAGTTCGGGTTCGATCTGCGCGGGCTCGAGGCCGGTTACGAGGTGGGGGATTCACTGGGGGTGCGGCCCGCCAACTGCGACAAGGTGGTGGCCGAATGGCTGGATGCCACCGGGCTGGACGGGCGGCGCGGGATCGAGGTCGACGATCGCGAGGTGCCACTCGCCGAGGCGCTGCGCACCCATTTCGACATCACCAAGGTGTCGCAGGATCTGCTCGGCTTCATCGCCGACCACAATCCGAGCCCGCGGCTGGCGAAACTGCTGCGCCGCGACAACCGCAACGAGCTGGACAGCTACCTGTGGGATCGGCAGGCGGTGGACGTGCTGCGCGACTTCCCGGTGCGGGCCGATCTGGTGGAGTGGCTGGGCACGCTGAAGAAGCTGCAACCGCGTCAGTATTCGATCTCCTCCAGCCCCCTGGTCAGCCCGCACGAGGTGCAGTTGACGGTGAGTGTGGTGCGCTACGGCGACCCCGAGGCCATCGGTTCGGCGTCCCGGC
>NZ_BAGD01000116.1 GCF_000308635.1 Nocardia otitidiscaviarum NBRC 14405
TCGCCGCCGACGTGCAGGACGCGCAGCCGGTCGAGTCCGACGGGGTCCATGGTGGCCAGCACGCCGGGCGGGATCAGGGCATGGGTCACCCCCTCGTCTCGCACGAGTTCGGCGAGTTCGGGGCCGCCGTACACCGACGGCGGCGCGATCACCAGCGTCGCGCCGGTCGCGAAGGCGCACAGCCATTCGAGCACGAACGGGTCGGCGACGGGGATGCGGATCTGGAGCATCCGGTCCTCGGCGGTGAGCCCGTATCGCACCACGGCATGGTCGACCAAGGGCCGCAGACCCGCGTGGGTGACGGTGACGCCCTTGGGCTTTCCGGTGGAACCGGAGGTGTAGATCAGGTAGGCCGGGTGGTCCACCAGCAGCGGGGACAGCCGGTCGGCATCGGTCGGGTCGGTGGCGCGGTAGCGGGCGCACTCGGCTACCACGGCCGGATCGTCGAGAAGCAGCCACGGCAGGTCGGCGGGCAGGTCCGCCGCGAATTCGGCGAGCGTGACGCCGAGCACCGGCGCGGCGTCGGCGAGGACGTAGCGCACGCGGTCGGCGGCGTGGGCGGGGTCGACGGGGACGAACGCGCCGCCTGCCTTGGCCACGGCCAGCGCGGCGACCACCCCGTCGGCCGAGCGCGGGAAGGCCACCGCTACCCGCCGCTCCGGGCCCACGCCCCGGGAGATGAGCAGTCGGGCCAGGCGATTGCTCACCTCGTGCAACTGCTGATAGGTGATCTCGCCGCCCTCGGCGCGCACGGCGATCCGCTCGTAGCCGTGAATACTGCCGCGGCTCGCGATTTCCGGCAGCAGTGCCGTGCGACTCGCGGCGGGCACGGCGGTGAATCCGGCGCGCTCGGCCGCCGACAGCAGCGGCAGATCACCCACCGCGGTCTCCGGCCGCGCGGCGGCGGCCGTCAACAACCGGAGGAACCGCTCGGCCAGGACCTCGACCGTCTCGTCGTCGAAAAGGTCGCGGGCGAAGGTGATCTCGCCGTCGATGCCGGCGGGTGCGCCCGCCGCCGTCATCTGGTCGCGCAGGGCCACCGACAGATCGAATCGGGCGGTGTCGTCGCCCGCGGCATCCAGCGTGGTCATGGTGACGCCGGGCAGCTCGGCGGTGGTCGCGGCGAAGTTCTGGAAGGTCAGCGCCACCTGGAACAGCGGATGGCGGCCGCTGGCGCGGGCCGGGCGCACGGCCTCCACCAGCCGTTCGAAGGGCAGGTCGGCGTGGGCGAACGCCGCCATATCGGTGTCACGGACCGATTCCACCAGCGCATGAAACGTATCGTCGCCGCGCACCTCGGTCCGCAGCACGAGGGTATTGACGAACATGCCGACCAGGTCGTCCAGCGCCGCCTCGCCACGGCCCGCGACCGGGGTGCCGATAGCGATATCGGTGCTCGCGGACAGGCGGGCCAGCAGCACGGCCAGCGCGGCGTGCACCACCATGAAGAGGGTGGCATTGTGTTCGCGCGCCAGTTCCGCCAGCGCAGCGTGGGTTTCGGCGTCCACGGTGAAGGCGAAGCGACCGCCGCGGAAGGTCGGCCTGGTACCGCGCGGGCGGTCCGTCGGCAGCCGCAGTTCCTCCGGCAGTTCGGCCAGCTGCCGTCGCCAGTACGAGAGTTGCCGACCCGCCAGCGATTCGGGGTCGTCGTCCGCGCCGAGCAGGGCACGCTGCCAGAGGGCGTAGTCGGCGTACTGCACCGGCAGCGGCGTCCAGTCCGGAGCCGCGCCGTGGGTCCGGGCCGTGTAGGCAGTGACCAGATCGCGGGCCAGCGGAGCCAGTGACCAACCGTCGGCCGCGATGTGATGGACGACGAACACCATGACGTGGTCGTCGGCGGCCAGCCGCAGCAGCGCCACTCGGAAGGGCGGGTCGGTGGTGACGTCGAAGCCGGGGGCCACGACGGCGGCGATGTCGTCGGTCAGCCGCGCGGGGGCCGAGGCGACCGGGACGAGTTCGGCGGCCACCGCGTCCGGCGGCCGTATCCGCTGCACCGGACCGTCCGGAGTGTCGGGGTAGCTGGTGCGCAGCACTTCGTGCCGGGCCGCCACATCGGCGACGGCCGACCCGAGCGCGGTGACGTCGAGGGTTCCCGACAGGCGCACCACCAGCGGGATGTTGTACACGGCGGCGCTCGCCTCGAGGCGGTTCAGCAGCCAGATGCGCTGCTGGGCCGGGGACAGCGGAATCCGTTCCGGCCGCGGGGCCGGGGTCAGCGGCGCACGATCATGGGCGGTGCCGGTCCGGATGGCGGCGTGCGCGGCCAGTGCCGCCACGGTGGGGGCCTCGAAGACGGCCCGCATCTCGATATCGGCCGAGAGCGCGGCCGAGAGCCGGGCCACCACCCGGGTGGCGATGAGCGAGTTGCCGCCGAGTTCGAAGAAGTCGTCGTCCAGGCCGATCCGATCGCGACCCAGCACCTCGGCGAAGACGGCGGCCACCGTTTGCTCCGCCGCGGTGGCGGGGGCGCGGTAGACCTCGGGGGTGTAGGACGGTGCGGGCAGCGCCCCGCGGTCCAGCTTGCCGGAGGCATTGAGCGGCATCTCGTCGAGCACCACGACGGCGTTCGGCAGCATGTACGCCGGAAGGCGCTGCGCCAATTCGGCTTTCACCCGCTGCGGGTCGATGTCACCGGCGGCCGTGAGGTAGGCGACCAGCTGATCTCCGGTGCGCTGGTCGTGACGCACCACCACCACCGCCTGGGTGACGGAATCCAGCTCGGCGAGGGCGGCTTCGATCTCGCCCGGCTCGATGCGCAGTCCGCGCAGCTTGACCTGGAAGTCGGTGCGTCCCAGATATTCCAACTCACCATCGGCGTTCCACCTCACCAGGTCACCGGTGCGGTACATGCGCTCGCCGTCGCCGAAGGGGTTGGCCACGAACCGATCCGAGGTCAGATCGGGCCGCGCCACGTAGGCCGTGGCGAGCTGGTCCCCGGCCAGGTACAGCTCGCCGGCGACGCCCGCCGGGACGGGGTGCAGGCGTGCGTCCAACACGTAGACCCGAGTGTTGAAGACGGGAACGCCGATCGGAACCGTATCGACGTCGGCGTCGGTGACCTCGTGATAGGTGACGTCCACGGCGGCCTCGGTCGGCCCGTACAGGTTGTGCAGCCGGGCCCCGGTCAGCTCCCGCAGCCGCTGCGCGGACTTGGACGGCAACGCCTCCCCGGAGGCGAATACCTGGTGGAACCGGATTCGGGTGTGCCCGTCGGTGGCGTCGAGTGCGGCCACGAAGACGGCCAGCATGGACGGCACGAAGTGGGCGACCGTGATGCCTTCGCGGGCGACGAGTTCGGTCAGGTAGGCGGGATCACGGTGACCGTCGGGTGCGGCGAGCACCAGACGGGCGCCGATCTGCAAGGGCCAGAAGAACTCCCACACCGAAACGTCGAAGGTGGCCGGGGTCTTCTGCAGCACCACGTCGCCGGTGCCGATGCGGTACTCGTACTGCATCCACACCAGGCGGTTCACGATGGCGGCGTGCGAGACCGCGACACCCTTGGGGCGACCGGTCGACCCCGAGGTGAAGATCACGTACGCGGTGTGGCCGGACCGCAGCGCACAGCGGCGATCGGCGTCGGTGACCGGGGTGTCGGTGTAGGTCGACAGGTCGAGCCTGTCTATGCGCACCTGCGCGGTATCGACATCCAGGTCGTCACCCGAGGTGAGCACGGTGACCGGATCGGCGGTACCGAGGATGTACTCGATGCGGTCGGCGGGGTGGTCCGGGTCCAGCGGCACGTATGCGCCACCGGCCATGACGACGGCGTACATGCCGACGACCAGGTCGATGGAGCGGCGCATGCCCAGGGCCACGAAGGTATCCGGGCCGACGCCCTCTGCGATCAGGAATCGGGCGAGCCTTCGTGCCCGGGAAGCGAATTCGGAGTATGTCAGGCTGGTATTGCCGTAGGTCACCGCGCTCGCGTCCGGTGTTCGCGCGACCTGGCCCTCGAAGAGCGAGGCCAGGGACAGCGCGGCGTGCTCGGATCGTCCGGCCGTGAGCCCGACCGCGGTGGCATTGCGCTCGGACAGCAGCAGTTCGCGTTCCGCGGAGGCGAGCAGGTCGATATCGCCGACCCGCACGGCGGCATCGGCGACGGCGGTCCGCAGCACCCGCTGGAACCGGTCCGCGAAGGCGGACGCGGTACCGGCGTCGAACAGGTCGGTGGCATAGCGCAGGGCCACCGACAGCGCCGTGCGGCCGTCCTCGGCGGCGATCTCGGTGCAGGCCAGCGACAGGTCGAACTGGGCGGCGGTGTTCTCGATCGGGAAGCCGGAGACCTCCAGGCCGGGCAGCCGCAGGACGGTGTCGTCGCGATGCTCGAAGGTGAGCAGCGCCTGCACGATCGGCGAATGCGCTTGGGAACGCACCGGGTTCAGTTCGTCCACCAACCGCTCGAACGGCAGGTCGGCGTGGGCGAAAGCCCGCACGTCGGCATCGCGGACGGTGCTGAGCAGCTGGGCGAAGGTGGCGTCCGAGCGTACCGGGGTCCGCAGCACCAGGGTGTTGACGAACATGCCGACCAGGTCGTCCAGGGCCTGTTCGGAGCGTCCAGCGATCGGGGTGCCGATAGCGACGTCGTCGGTTCCGGCCAGGCGCGCCAGCAGCACCGCGTAGGCGGCGTGCACCACCATGAAGGTCGACACTCCATGGCGGCGTGCGAGTTCCGCGATCGCGGCGGTGGTGTCGGCGGACAGCTCGAACAGCAGCGCCGCACCCCGGCCGGTCCACACCGGCGGACGCGGGCGGTCGGTCGGCAGTTCCAGCACGGGGGCGAGGCCGGCGAGTTCGGCGCGCCAGTGGGCGATCTGGGCGGCCAGCGCCGAGGCAGGATCGTCGGCGTCGCCGAGCGCTTCCCGCTGCCACAGCGTGAAATCGGCGTACTGCACCGGCAGTGGCCGCCACGACGGCCGGGTGCCCTCGGCGCGAGCGGCGTAGGCCACCATGAGGTCGCGGGCCAGCGGTCCGGTGGACACGCCATCGGCGGCGATGTGATGGGTCACCACGACCAGTACGTGCTCGTCCGGGGCGGCCCGCAGCAGGGCGACGCGCACCGGCAGTTCGGTGCGCAGGTCGAATCCGCGTCCGGCCACGGCCGCCACCGCGCCGGACAGATCCGCTGCGTCTACCGGCTCGAGGTCGGGCGCGGGTACGTCGGTCACGGGGACGATGTCCTGCCGCGGGCCGTCGGCGTCCGCCGGGAACAGCGTGCGCAGCGCCTCGTGCCGTGCCATGACATCGCTGACGGCGGCGCGCAGGGCGTCGATATCCAGGGTTCCGGTGAGCCGGAGCGCGGCGGGGATGTTGTAGAGCGGCGATCCCGGTTCCAGGCGGTTGAGCAGCCACATCCGAGTCTGCGCCAGGGACAGCGGGATTCGCTCCGGGCGCGGCCGCGGCGCCAGTGCCGCGGTCTGCCGGTCGGTGCGGACGGCCCGCGCGGCCAGTTCGGCCACGGTGGGTGCGTCGAAGACCTCGCGCACGCTCAGATCGCAGCCGAGCGCCGCGTTGGCGCGGGCCACCAGGCGCATCGCGAGCAGTGAATTGCCGCCGCGACCGAAGAAGTCGTCGTCCGCGCCGACAGGTCCGCTGCCCAGCAGATCCGCCACCAGGGCCGCGAGCACTGACTCCGCGCCTTCCCGAGGTGCTCGGAAAGCGGTAGTGGCGGCGGTGAACTCGACGGCGGGCAGCGCCTTGCGATCGAGTTTGCCGACGCTGGTGCGCGGCATATCGTCCAGCACCACCAGATGGGCGGGCACCATGTATCCGGGCAGTCGGTCGCGCACCTGCTCCAGCACGGCGGTCTCGGAGATGTCCTCTCCGGCGAGATATCCGACCAGACATTCGGTGCCCGCCGTATCCTGCGCCAGCAGTACGGCGGCATGGGCGACACCCGGCACCGCCAGCAGTGCCGCCTCGATCTCACCGAGTTCGATCCGCTGGCCGCGCAGCTTCACCTGGAAGTCGTTGCGGCCCAAATACACCAGATCGCCGTCCCGATTCCAGCGCACCAGGTCGCCGGTGCGGTACATGCGACTTCCGGGCACGCCGAACGGGTCGGCGGTGAAGCGCTCCGCGGTGAGCGCGCCGCGCCCCTGATAGCCGCGGGCCAGCTGCGCACCGGCCAGGTACAGCTCACCGGTGACGCCGGTCGGCACCGGGCGCAGCCGGGCGTCCAGCACATAGGCGCGGGTGTTCCAGTTGGGTCGGCCGATCGGGACCTCGTGGTCGGCGTCGCTCACGCCGAATTCGTGGTAAACGGCGGAGATGGCCGCCTCGGTGGGCCCGTAGGCGTTGTGCACCGCGCCGCCGACGTGCTCGCGCAGCAGGGTCAGCAGTTCGGCGGGCAGCGCCTCGCCGCCGGTGTGCAGGTGGCGGAAGGACCGCAGCGCGTCGCCGTGTCCCTCGGCGATGAGCGCCGCCAGCACCGAAGGCACGTGTTCGGCGATGGTGACGCCGAACTCACGCATGAGCCCGGCCAGATGGTCGAGGTCCCGGTGACCGCCCGGCCGCGGAATCAGCAGCGGCGCGCCGACGAGTGCGGGCAGGAAACATTCCCACACCGACACGTCGAAGGTGAGCGGCGCACGCTGCATGATGCGGTCGTCGCGAGTGACCCCGTAGCGGTTCTCCAGCCAGCGCAGCTGATTCATGATGGCGGCGTGGCTGGTCGCCACCCCCTTGGGCAGACCGGTGGAGCCGGAGGTGAACAGCACGTAGGCGAGATTGTCGGGGCGCAGCGGGGCACGGCGCTCGGCGTCGGTGACCGGTCCGGCCGCCAGCGCGGACAGCTCCGTCGCGGTGGTATCGAGGTATCGCACGCCGTCGACCGCGGGCAGGTCGACGCCGCCGACGGTCAGCACCAGCGTGGTGTTCGAGGTCGCGAGGACGTGTGCGATGCGATCGGCCGGATGCTCCGGATCGACCGGCAGATAGGCCGCGCCCGCATGTACGACGGCATAGAGCGCGATCACCATGTCGAAACAGCGGTGCGCGGTGACGCCCACGATGTCGTCCGGGCCGATACCTGCCGCGATCAGTCGGCGCGCCAGCCGATTCGCCCGCGCGGCCAGCTCGGCGTAGGTCAGCGAGTCGCCCTCGAAACGGAGGGCGACGGCGTCCGGATCGAGTTCGGCCCGCCGGTCGAGCAGATCGGCGAGGGTTTCGCGGGGCAGTTGCCGGACGGTGGCATTGCGGTCGGACAGCAGCAGCCCCCGCTCGGCCACCGACAGCAACTCCACATCGCCCGCCGCACACCGCGGATCGGCGATCATGGCGCGCAGTACCCGTTCGAAGGCGGCCAGGAAGTCGCGCGCCGTCACCTCGTCGAACAGGTCGAGGGCGTAGTGCAGGTGCACGTCGATACCCGCGGGCGCGCCCGCGGTGTCGTAACGGTCGGTGAGGGTCCAGTCCAGGTCGAACTGGATGGGGCGCACTCCCGCGTCGATGGCGGCGATGGCCAGGCGAGCCAGGCGGAACTCGGGCTGGCTGTGATTCTGGAGCGTGAACCCGACCTGGTAGATCGGCGCATGCGCTTGGGAGCGAACCGGATTCAGCACCTCGACCAGCTGCTCGAACGGTACCGCGGCGTGTTCGAAGGCGGCCAGGTCGGTGTCGCGCACCTGCGCCAGCAGTTCGGCGAGGGTGGCGTCGGGTCGGACATCGGTGCGCAGCACCAGGGTGTTGACGAACATGCCGACCAGGTCGTCCAGCGCCTCGTCGCCGCGACCGGCGACGGGTGTGCCGATGACGATGTCGCGGGTGCCCGAGAGCCGGGCCAGCAGGACGGCCAGTGCCGTGTGCAGCACCATGAACGGGGTGGCGCGGGCGGCGTTGGCAAAATCGACGGTGGCCGCGTGCAGGTCGGCGTCCAGGTGGCTGCTCACCTCGCCGCCGCGATTCGTCGCGACGGCCGGACGGGGGCGGTCCGCGGGCAGCGTCAACGCCTCGGGTACGCCGCGAAGCCGGTTGCGCCAGTACTCCAGCTGCCGAGCGAGTACCGAACCGGCGTCCTCGGCGCTGCCGAGCACATCGCGCTGCCAGTGCGCGAAGTCCGCGTACTGCACGGGCAGGGGGGCGCTGTTGGGCGCGGTATCGGCGCACCGCGCGACATAGGCGTGGGCGAGATCGCGGGTGAGCGGCGCGAAGGACCAGCCGTCGGCGGCGATGTGGTGGATGACGAACAGCAGCAGGTGGGTGGGCTCGTCGGCATCGATGAGCCGCAGCAGGCGAACGCGTAGCGGCACCTCCACCGTGACGTCGAAGGTGGTGCGCGCCAATGCCTCCACCAGGCCCGGCAGCTCCGCGGTGGTGACCGGCTCCGCCGCCGGATCCACCAGTCGCGTGTCCGGCGGCAGGATCAGCTGGGTGGCCTGGCCGTCGTATTCCGGGTACAGCGTGCGCAGGGTCTCGTGGCGGGCGATGAGGTCGGCGATGGCGCTACGCAGCGCGGCAACGTTGAGCTGGCCGGTGAGGCGAAGGGCGAAGGGGATGTTGTAACCGCCGCCGCGGGGGTCGAACCGATTGAGGAACCACATGCGCTGCTGGGCGATCGACAGCGGAATGGTGTCGCCGCGGTGCCGGGCGGTGACCGGTGGGAGCGCCACCGGTTCGGCGCCGGTCGGCTCGGCGGCGTCGATCCGGGCCGCCAGGGCGTGAACGGTGGCGTTGTCGAAGATGGTGCGCAGCGGGACGGGCACGCCGGTGCGCTTGGCGAGCCGGGCGGCCAGGCGGGTGGCGACCAGTGAGTTGCCGCCCAGGGCGAAGAAGTCGTCATCCGCGCCGACCGGGGTGGTGAGTTCGAGGACGTCGGCGAAGACGGTGGCGACGAGGCATTCCGAATAGCCGGTGGGGGCGCGGAATTCGCGTTCCTCGGGGGCAGGTGCGGGCAGGGCGGTGCGGTCCAGTTTGCCGTTGGCGTTCAGTGGGAGTTCGTCGAGGACGACGAAGGCCGACGGAACCATGTAGGGGGGCAGCGACAGCGACAACGCCGCATGCAGCGCGGCGGCGTCCGGCGCGGGCTGCTCGAGCGCGGGAACGAGGTAGGCGACCAGTCGATCGCCGGTCGGGGGGTCGGTGCGTAGTGTGACCACCGCTCGGGCCACCGAAGCCTGGGCGGTGAGGACGGCTTCGATCTCGCCGAGTTCGATGCGCAGGCCGCGCAGTTTGACCTGGAAGTCGCTGCGGCCCAGATAGATCAGCTGCCCGTCGGGGTTCCAGCGCACCAGGTCGCCGGTGCGGTACATGCGCTCGCCGACGCCGAAGGGGTTGGCCACGAAGCGATCCGCGGTCAGCTCGCAGCGCCGGAGGTAGCCGCGGGCGAGCTGGGTTCCCGCGAGATAGAGTTCGCCCACCAGCCCGGGGGCGACCGGACGCAGGCGGGAATCCAGCACGTAGACACGGGTATTCCAGACCGGACCGCCGATCGGGACCGGGCCGTCCATCTCGGCGGGGACCGGCGCGACGGTGGCGTGCACGGTGAATTCGGTGGGGCCGTACAGGTTGTGCAATGGGGTCGTACCGAGGCGGCGGAAGGCGGCCACGGTATCGGCGGTCAACTCCTCACCCGCGACCAGCAGGGCGCGCACGGAGTCGGCCGCGCGCGGCGGGGCCTCCTCGGCGAAAGCCCGGAGCATGGAAGGGACGAAGGAGGTGATGGTGACCCGCTCGGCCGCGATCACCTCGGCCAGGTAGCGGGGATCGCGATGGCCGTCGGGCTCGGCCACGACCAGTCGGGCTCCGGTCGCCAAGGGAGCGAACAGTTCCCACACCGAGACGTCGAAGGTGGCGGGGGTCTTGAGCAGGACGACATCGTGAATGCCGAGCCGGTATTCGGCAGCGAGCCAGCGGATCTGGTTGAGCGCGGCGGCGTGCGGGACGGCCACCCCCTTGGGGCGGCCGGTCGAACCCGAGGTGAAGATGACGTAGGCCAGATGGTGCGGGCGCAGCGGGGCCAGCCGGTCCGCGTCGGTCAGCGGCGCGTCGTCGTAGCCGGTGGTGTCGAGTTCGTCGATGCGGATGCGGGGCACGCCGGGGAAATCCGGTCCGTCGTCGACCGCGAGCACGCAGACCGGTGCCGCGGTATCGGCGATATGGGCGCGGCGCTCGGCGGGATGGTCGGGGTCGAGCGGTACATAGCCGCCACCAGCGGCCAGTACCGCGTACATGCCGATGACCAGGTCGACGGAGCGCCGCAGGTCCAGGGCGACCAGGGTCTCGGGTCCGACGCCCTGGGCGACCAGGTGGCGCGCCAGGCGGTGGACCTGGGCGGCGAAATCGCCGTAGGTGCGGCTGATGCCCCGGTGGACGACCGCGGTGGCGAAGGGGCTGCGGGCGGCGCGCGCCTCGAACGGCGACAGCAGGGTCGCGCCGTCGGGCAGCGGGTGCTCGGTGTCGTTCCACTGCTCCAACACCAGGGCCCGTTCGGCGGTGCCGAGCAGGTCGATATCGCCGATCCGGATTCGCGGGTCGGCGATCACGGCCCGCAGTACCCGGACGAAGCGGGTGGCGAAGGACGCCGCGGTCTCGGCGTCGAAGAGTTCGTCGGCGTAGCGCAGGCTGCCGCCGAAACCGCCGGAGCGTTCGCCCGCCACCAGGTGCAGATCGAATTTCGCGGTGGTGTCCGCGATCTCGATGGGCGTGATGGTCAGTCCGGGTAGGGACAGTCGCGCTGCCGCGTCGTCGTCGGTGACGCTGAGCATGACCTGGAACAGCGGATGCGCGCCGGTGGAACGATCGGTGACGAGGTCGTCCACCAGGCGCTCGAACGGCAGGTCGGCATGGGCGAAGGCGGCCAGATCGGCATCGCGCACTCGGGTCAGGAAGTCCGCGAACGGCATCGTGGCATCCACCCGGGTACGCAGCACCAGGGTATTGACGAACATGCCGACCATGTCGTCGAGTTCACGGTCACCGCGCCCGCCGACCGGTGCGCCGACGGCGATGTCACCGGTGTCCGCGAGCCGGGACAGCGTGGCCGCGAAGGCGGCGTGCACCACCATGAACAGGGTCGCGCCGTGCGAGCGGGCGATGTCTCGGAGCCCGGACAGCACGTCGCCCCCCGCCTCGAACTCGACCGCTCCCCCGGTGTTTCGTGGTCGCGCGGGTCGCGGTCGGTCGGTCGGCAGCGGCAGGAGGGCGGGCAGTTCGGCGAGAGTGTCGCGCCAGAAGCCCAGTTGCCGATGGGCGAGATCGCCCGGGGTGGCGTCGGAGCCGAGCAGTTCACGCTGCCAGAGCGTGTAGTCGGCGTACTGGATGGCGAGCGGCTCCCAGTCGGGAGCCTGGTTCGCGCGGCGAGCGGTATAGGCGCGCACGAGATCTCGGACCAGGGGCGGCATCGACAGCGCGTCACCGGCGATATGGTGCAGCACCACGACGAGGATGTACTCGTCGGCGGTCGATGCGGTGTCCGTGGTGTCCTCGCTGTTCGCGTCCCGGTCGACCAGCAGCAGTGCGAGGCGCGCCGGCAGATCGCGGGTGACATCGAACGGAGCGCGCACGATCTCGGCCACGGCCTCGGGCACGTCGGCGGCGGCCACCGGTACCGGACTCAGGCTGAACCCGACCTCTTCGACGGTCAGTACGCGCTGGTACGGACCGGATTCGGTATCCGGGTAGCAGGTGCGCAACGATTCGTGCCGGGCCAGCACATCCAGGGCGGCCCGCTCCAGCGCCGAAGTGTCCAGGTGGCCGCTCGAGCGCAACACCACGGGCAGGTTGTACAGACCGGACCCGCCCTGTTCGCTCTCCAGTCGGTTGAGGAACCACAGCCGCTGTTGGGCCAGCGAGAGCGGCACCCGGTCGGGACGGGCGCGGCGCGTGAGAGCCGGCCGCGGCACGGTATCGGTGAGCGCACCGACAGCGGTGGCGAATTCGCCCACCGCCGGGGCCTCGAAAAGGATGCGGACCGGTATCCGCGCATCCAATTCGGCGCCGATTCGGGCGGTCACCCGGGTGGCGGTGAGCGAACTGCCGCCCAGGGCGAAGAAATCGTCGTCCAGCCCGACGCGTTCGATCCCGAGCACCTCCGCGAAGACCCCCGCCACAAGGCGCTGGACGGCGTCGACCGGTGCGCGGAAACGCCTGGCCGCCAACACCGGGATCGGCAGCGCCCGGCGGTCCAGCTTGCCGCTCGCGCCCAGTGGCAGGGCATCGAGTTCGACGATGGCGGTGGGCACCATGTACGCGGGCAGCCGCCGGGTGAGGCCCGCGCGCAGCCGGTCGACATCGAGGTCGGCCCCGGGCGCGCGGACGACATAGCCCGCCAGGTAGTCACCGGCCTCGGCGGTGACCAGCCGGACCGCGGCCTGGGCGACCTCGGGTGCGGCGGCGAACGCGGTCTCGATATCGGCGAGTTCGATGCGCTGGCCGCGGAACTTGATCTGGAAGTCGATGCGGCCCAGGTAGATCAGTTCTCCCTCGGCGGACCACTTCACCAGATCCCCGGTGCGGTACATGCGTTCGCCGGTGCCGAAGGGGTTGGCCACGAAGCGATCCGCGGTCAGATCGACCCGCCCGTGATAGCCGCGCGCCAATTGCGCACCGGCGAGATACAGTTCGCCGGGTACGCCGATCGGCGCGGGGCGCAGTCGGGTGTCCAGCACGTACACCTGGGTGTTCCATTCCGGCTCACCCATGGGTACCGGCTGGTCGCCGGGCTCGTCCACCTCGCGAGCGGTGACGGTGACGGCGGCCTCGGTGGGGCCGTACAGGTTGTGCAGTCCGGCGTCGCTCACCGCGCGGAAGGCGGCGACGGTCTCCGGCGGGAACGCCTCCCCGGCGACGAAAACATCGCGCAGCGAATCGAGTTCGCCCGGACGCGCGTGGGTGGCGAAGACCGCCAGCATGGACGGGACGAAGTCGGTGAGCGTAATGCCGTGCCGGGCGATGGTTTCGGCGAGGTAGCGGGCGTCGCGGTGGCCGTCGGGAGCGGCGAGCACCATGGTCGCGCCCGCGCGCAGCGGCAGGAAGTAACCCCACAGCGAGACGTCGAAGGTGCTGGCGGTCTTCTGGAGGTAGCGGTCGGCGGCGCGAACGCGGTATTCGGCGTGCATCCACGCCATCTGGTTGGTGATGGCGCGGTGGCTCACGGCCACGCCCTTGGGGGCGCCGGTGGAGCCGGAGGTGAACAGAACGTAGGCCGGATGGTCCGGGTGCAGGGGGGCGCGGCGTTCGGCGTCGGTGATCCGTGCGGCCGAGTGCGCCCGGGGGTCGAGGTCGTCGACGCGGTACAGCGGAGCCTCGAGACCCTCGGGAAGTGTGAAGTCGTCGGTGGTGGTGGTCAGCACCACCCGTGGACGGGCGGTGGTGAGGATGTGGGCGATGCGGTCGGCCGGGTGGCTCGGATCGACGGGCGCGTACGCGCCGCCCGCGCGCAGCACCGCGTACATGGCGGTGACGAGTTCGACCGAGCGCGCCATGGCGAGGACGACCAGCGATTCCGGTCCGACGCCCGCGTCGATGAGCAGCCGGGCCAGACGGTTGGCCCGCTCGGACAGTTCGGTGTAGGTGAGTTCGGTGTCGCCGGAGATCACGGCGACGGCGTCGGGCGTGCGGCGTAGCTGGGCCTCGAAGCCCTCGTGCAGGAACCGCTCGGCGACCTTGTGCCCGGTGGCATTCCAGCTCGAGGTGACATAGTCGAGTTCGCCCGCGCCCAGGAGTTCGATATCACCGATCGGACGATCCGGCTGCGCCGTGGCGGTGCGCAACAGGCGCAGAAACTTGGCCGCGAACTCTCGTACCGTCGCCTGATCGAAAAGATCTGTGGCGTAGGTGAATTCGGCACGGTACCCGGCGTCGCACTCGGAGACGGTGAGGTTCAGGTCGAATTTGGCGAAATCGGAGCGGAATTCGACCGGCGTGGTGTCCAGGCCCGGCAGCACGGGTGTGGTCGTGCCGAGGTTCTGCATGAACAGCGCGACCTGGAACAGTGGGTGCCGGTTGCGGGCGCGGGCCGGATTGAGCACTTCGACCAGACGCTCGAACGACACGTCGCGGTGGGCGAAGGCGCGCAGGTCCCGCTCGCGCGCGTGCGCTACCAGTTCGGTGAACGACGACCCGGCCACCACCCGGGTGCGCAGCACCAGGGTGTTGACGAACATGCCGACCAGATCGTCCAGCGCCCGGTCTCCCCGCCCGGCGACCGGGGTGCCGATGGCGATATCGGTGGTCCCCGATAGTCGTGCCAGCAGCGCGGCCAGTCCGGCGTGCAGAACCATGAACGGGGTCGCGCCGCCGACGGCGGCCAGCCGGTCGACGGCCGCGCGCAGGTCGGCGTCGATGGTGAACTCGAGCGAGGCGCCACGATAGCTCGATACGGCCGGGCGCGGGCGGTCGGCGGGGAGATCCAGCTGGGCGGGCAAATCGTCGAGTTCGCTTGTCCAGAACTCGAGCTGGCGGGCAACGGTCGAGTCGGGATCGTTCTCGTCGCCGAGCAACTCGCGTTGCCACAGCGCGTAGTCGGCGTACTGGACCGGCAACGGCTCCCACCCGGGACCGTCACCGTCACGGCGGGCGCCGTAGGCCAGCACCAGATCACGCACGAGCGGAACCAGGGAGACGCCGTCGGCGGCGATGTGGTGCACGACCAGCACCAGGGCATGGTCGGCGGGACCGATCCGGAGCAGTTCGACCCGCAGCGGCACCTCACCGGAGACGTCGAATCCCCGTCCGGCCGCCGCCCGCACCGCATCGTTCAGCCGCTCCGCGACGATATCGCGCGGGGTGAGTTCGACGGCCATATCGTCGCGAACGACCTGGACCGGTCCGGCGGCGGTCTGCGGGTAGTAGGTGCGCAGGATCTCGTGCCGTGTGACCAGATCGGCGACGGCGGCGCGCAGTGCCGACGTATCGAGTTCGCCGCGCAGCCGCAGCGCAACCACGATGTTGTCGACCGCCGCCGTATCGAAGCCGTCAGTGGCGGACTCGGATTCGGTGTGCGCCAGGCGGTTGAGGAACCACATGCGCTGCTGTGCGGGTGACAGCGGCACCAGATCCGGACGCGGTCGCGCCACCAGGGCGGGCAGGGACGCCGCCGTGGCGGCGGTGTCGGCCAGCGCGGCCAACGCCGCCACCGTGGGGCGGTCGAAGAAGTCACGCACGTCGATGGCGATGCCCAGCGCCTCGGCGGTGCGGGCGATGGCCCGGGTGGCGATCAGCGAGTTGCCGCCCAGGGCGAAGAAATCGTCGTCCGCCCCGATCTGCTCGACCCCGAGCAGATCGGCGAAGATGGCGGCCACGGTGAGCTCGGCGGCCGTTTCCGGCTCGCGGTACTCGGCGGTGCTGTCGGTGAACACCGGTTCCGGCAGGGCACGGCGATCCAGCTTGCCGTTGGCGTTCACCGGCATGTGGTCGAGCACCGTCAGCAGTGACGGCACCATGTACTCCGGCAGCAGTTCGCGGGTCGACGCGAGCACCGCCGCAGTGTCCAGATCGCGTTCGCCGACCACATAGCCCACCAGATGGTCACCACCGGCGTGCCGGTGCAGCACCACGGCCGCCTGCGCCACCGCGGCGTGACGCAGCAGGGCGGCCTCGACCTCGCCGAGCTCGACGCGCAGGCCGCGCAGCTTCACCTGGAAATCGCTGCGGCCCAGGTATTCCAGTTCGTCGGGACCGCCGTCCACGGTGGGTGTCCAGCGCACCAGGTCGCCGGTGCGATACATCCGATCACCAGGCGCGCCTTCGGGATTGGCGACGAACCGCTCCGCGGTCAGACCGGGCCGCGCCACATAGCCGCGGGCCAGCTGCACGCCCGCCAGATACAGTTCACCGACCACCCCGGACGGCACCGGGCGCAGATCGTCGTCCAGCACCAGCAATTCGGTGTCATCGGCGGCGGCGCCGATGGGCACCGTATCGACGTCGGCGGCGGTGACCTCGTGGGCGGTGACGTCCACGGCTGCCTCGGTGGGGCCGTACAGATTGTGCAGACAGGCACCGCTCACGTCGCGGAAGGCGGCGGCGGTCGCGGCGGGCAGCGCCTCACCGGAGGCGAAGACGGCGCGCAGCGAATCGGCCACCCCCGGCTCACCGCGGTCGAGTGCGAGCGCGGCCTCGGCGACGAAGACCGCCAGCATGGACGGGACGAAATGCGCGATGGTGATGCCGTATTCGTCGATGGCACGCAGCAGGTAGGCCGGGTCGCGGTGACCGTCGGGCGCCGCGATCACCAGCGTCGCACCGGTCTGCAACGGCCAGAAGAACTCCCACACCGACACGTCGAAGGTGAAGGGCGTCTTCTGAAGCACCACATCGCTGTCGTCGAGCCGGTAGAGCCGTTGCCGCCAGCGGAGATTGGCGACAATGGCGCGGTGCGACACCGCCACGCCCTTGGGGCGGCCGGTGGAGCCGGAGGTGAAGATGACATAGGCGGTGTTGCTCCCTACCGGCTGCGATAGGTAGGGATCCGCACTGAGCGTGGTGGCATCGGGGGCGATGTCCCCGGCGGTGCGCTCGAACTCGTCGATGCACAGCACCGGCACGTCCGCGTCGAGATCCGGCCGATCGTCGGTGGTGGTGAGCACCAGCGCGGGGGCCGCGACGTCCAGCACGTAGGCGATGCGGTCGGCGGGGTGATCCGGATCGATCGGCACGTACGCGCCGCCCGCCTCGAGGATGGCGTACATACCGATCAGCAATTCGACGGAGCGCCTGGCCGACAGCCCCACCAGCACATCGGGCCCGACGCCGTAGTCCAGCAGCCGCCGGGCGAGCGCGTGCACGCGGGTGGCGAATTCGGCGTAGGTGAGACTCTGGTCGCCGCAGCGCAGCGCCACCGCGTCGGGAGTACGCTCCACCTGCTCCTCGAACAGGGTCACCAGGGTTTCGACCGGGGCGAGGTTCGGGACCAGCACCCCCGCAGCCGCGTCGACGGCATCGGCGAGCAGCTCGTCCAGCACGGTGGCCAGCGCGCCTTCCGCACCCTCCATCAGGCCGGGCAGCTGACCGGAGACCACGACCTGGACCAGGGCGTCGGGTTCGAGCGCCCCGCCCATGGCCTCGGCCAGCACCCCGACCTCGGCGGCCAGGGCCGCGTAGGTGACAGTGGTGTCGCCCTGCCGCAGGGCGACGCGCTCGGGTTCGAGCGCGGCCACCGTTTCGATGAGATTCGGCAGGTCCGCTGTGCCGTAGGCGCTGCGCAGCGCCGCGTGACTGCCGAACCGGCTCAGGGCTACCGACTCCGCGTGTTGCATCAGACGTTTCCTTCCGTACTTGCCGAGCGAAGGACCAGACCGCGCGCATCCCCCGCGAGGGTGTACAGGGCCTGGGTGAGGCCGCCCGCGCCGAGGGCGGCCACGATGCCGGGTGCCAGTCCGGCGAGGGCGACCTGCACCACTGCCTCCGGCTTCGCCGCCGCGCCCATGGCGCGGGCCACGGCGGCGATCTTGGTGTCCAGGGCGTGGTAGGTGATGCGGTGCTCACCGTGGGCGAGCGCGATGGCATCGGGTGCGAGGGTGGCGGCGGCCGCGACGAGCGCCGGAAGTTCCGCCGGATGCTCCGCGCTCCGCCCGCCGGCGTCCGGATCGACGACGGCGGCAGTGGTTTTCGCCCCGCGTCGCTCCCGCTCCGCCGCGGTGCGGATATCGACCGCACGCACCGGGGTGGCGGGATCGTCGGCGATGGCCCGCAGCACGAGCAGCAGGCGGTCGGCGAGCAACCGGACGGTGGCGGCGTCGAAGATATCGGTGGCGTAGGCGAACCGCAGTCGCAATCCGGTCACCCGACCGCGCTCGTCGTAGCGCTCCATTCCGGTGAGATGCAGGTCGAACTTGGTTTCGCCGAGTTCGGGTTCCAGCACCTGCACCTGCACACCGGGCAGGGCGACCTTTCCGGTGGGCACGTTCTGGAAGGTCAGCATCACCTGGAACAGCGGCGAGTACGAGCTGGATCGGGTGCGGCCCATGGCCTCCACCACGCGCTCGAACGGCACATCGGCGTGGGCGAACGCCGCGAGATCGCGGTCGCGCACCTGCCGCAGCAGTTCACGCACCGGCAGCGCGGCGTCGACCTCGGTGCGCAGCACGACCGTGTTGACGAACATGCCGATGAGGTCGTCGAGCGCCCGCTCACCACGGCCCGCGACGGGTGCGCCGATGGCGATGTCGCGCACACCGGACAGCTTCGACAGCAACACCGCGAAGGCGGTGTGCACCACGCCGAACAGGGTCACGCCGTGCTCGCGCGCCACCAGCGCCAGTCGAGCGGTGAGGTCCGTCCCGGCGTCGACCTCGAGCGCGTCGCCGCGCATCTCGCGCCGTGCCGGGCGGGGACGATCGGTGGGCAGCGGCAGCTGTTCCGGCACACCGGCCAGTTCGGCGGTCCAGAACGCCAGCTGCCGGGACAGCAGGCTGCCGGGATCGGTGTCGGAACCGAGCAGCTCCCGCTGCCAGGCGCTGAAGTCGCCGTACTGGATCGCCAGCGGTGCCCAGGCCGGAGCGGCACCGCTCAGTCGCGCGGTGTAGGCGAGCACCAGATCACGGGTCATGGGCGCGACCGAGTAGCCGTCGGCGCTGATGTGGTGCAGGACCACGACGAGCACGTGTTCGGTCGGCGCGGTCCGCCACAGACGAGCCCGCACCGGAGCGGCGGCGGTGACATCGAAACCGGCGGAGACGAACTCGCCCATCCGCGCGTCGAGTTCGTCGTGCGCCAGCGGAACCGGCGTGAGATCGAACTCCACCGCGCTGACGGCGAGCACCTCCTGCACCGGCTCACCGTCGATCTCCGGGTAGCGGGTGCGCAGAATCTCGTGGCGGCCCAGTACATCCCGCACGGCGGCGGCCAGCGCCCGCCCGTCCAGCGTGCCGGTCAGCCGGATGGCGACGGGAACGTTGTAGGCCGCGGCGTCGGGCTGCAATCGGTTGAGCACCCACATGCGCTGCTGGGCGAGCGATAGCGGCGCGGGGCCGGTGCCGGCCCGCCGTGTCGGGAGCGGGCGGGCCGCATCCGACTCGGCGGTGGTCAGCCGCTCGGCGAGGCCGCCGACCGTCGGCGCGTCGAATACCGCGGCCACCGGCACCCGCACGCCCAGATCCTCGCCGAGGCGTGCGGCCAGTCGGGTCGCCATGAGCGAATTGCCACCCAGGGCGAAGAAATCGGTGTCCACACCGATGAGCGCATCGGTGTCGATAACCTCCGCGAACGCGGCGGCCACCAGTTTCTCGGTGACGGTCGCCGGGTCGCGGTGCGCCGTGTCGGGCAGTACCGGATCGGGCAGCGCGGCTCGGTCGACCTTGCCATTGTCATTGAGCGGCAGGCTGTCCAGTACGACCACGGCGGCCGGGACCATATAGCTGGGCAGCGCACGGGCGAGGGCGGCCCGCAGCGCCGCGGCCGTGTCGTCGTGCTGCTCCGGATTCGCCTGCGGCACCGCCGCATAGGCGATGAGCCGATTCCCGGCCGCGACCGGCCGGGCGACCGCCACGGCGGCGCTCACCCCGTCGCAGCCGCGCAGTACCGTCTCCACCTCACCGAGTTCGATGCGGTGGCCGCCGATCTTGACCTGGAAGTCCGCGCGGTCCAGGTACTCCAGTGCGCCGTCGGCGCGCCAGCGCACGATATCGCCGGTGCGGTACATGCGGCCGCCGGAGAACGGGTCGGCGACGAAGCGGTCGGCGGTACGGGCGGGCCAGCCGTGATAGCCGCGGGCCAGCTGATCACCCGCCAGGTACAGCTCTCCGGGCACGCCCACCGGCACGGGCCGCAGGCGGTCGTCGAGCACGTACCCGCGGCTGTTCCAGGCCGGGCCACCGATCGGCACGGTGTGCGCGGTCGGCTCGCGCACCTCGTGCGCGGTGATCGAGACCGCCGCCTCGGTCGGGCCGTAGAGGTTGAACAGCCGTGCGCCGCCGGACTTCTCCAGGAACTCGGCAGCGGTGGCCACTGACAGGGTCTCACCGATGGTGAGCACGGCACGCACCGGAGCGGGCAGCGGTCCACCCGCCAACAGCATGGCGAGCAGCGACGGCACCGGATGCAGCACTGTGACGCCGTGCCGCTCGATCAAGGCTCGCAGCCGATCCGGATCGCGTTCGTCGCCGGGCGCGGTCACCACCAGACTGCCGCCGGTGACCAGCGGCGACCACAACTCCCACACCGACAGGTCGAAGGTGGCGGGCGTTTTGAGCAGCGCCCGATCGCCAAGACCGAGGTCGAAAGTGCTTTGCAGCCAGTGCAATTGGTTGACGATGGCCGCGTGCGTCACCGTGACACCCTTGGGCTTGCCGGTGGAGCCGGAGGTGAAGATGACGTACGCCGGGTTGTGCGCACGCAGCGGACGGACCCGCTCGTCGTCGCGGATCGGCGCGGGCGACAGCGCGGTGAGGTCGAGCGCGTCGACCTCGTGCACCGGGACGGCGGTGTCGAAAGGCAGCCCGTCGGCGGCGGTGGTGAGCACGCAGACCGGTGCGGCGGTGTCGATGATGTGGGCGATGCGTTCGCCCGGGTGGTCGGGGTCGATCGGCACGTACGCGCCACCGGCTTTGACGACCGCGTACATGGCGACGACCAGATCGATGCCACGCCGCATGGCCAGCGCCACGGTGCGCTCGGGAGCGACACCGCGGGCGATGAGGTGGCGGGCCAGCCGATTCACGCGGGCGTCGAACACGGCGTAGTCGAGCGGGTTCCCGTCGGCGTCCAGCAGCGCTATCGCATGCGGAGTACGCGCGACCTGAGCATCGACCAGGGCGGCGAGCGTGGTCGCGGGCACCGGGTGCGCGGTGTCGTTCCAGTCCCGCAGCATCCGCTGTCGCAGTTCGGGTCCCAGCAGGTCGATGTCGCCGACGGCGGTATCCGGCGCGGCCGCGATCGCGGCCAACGTCCTGGCGAAAGCGTCCACCACTCGCCGGGCGGTGTCCGCGGTGAACAGGTCGGTGGCATAGCCGAGGGTCATCGCCATACCGGCGGGCGATCCGGCCTCGTCGTATTCGTCGACGGCGAACAGGTGCAGATCGAATTGCGCTATGTCGTTGTCGAATTCGATCTCGGAGACGGTCAGGCCGGGCAGTCGCAGGGCGGCCCGCTCGTGGTTCTGGAAGGACAGGCCGACCTGGAACAGCGGATGCCGTGCGGTGGAGCGTTCCGGATTGAGCACCTCCACCAGACGCTCGAACGGCACGTCGGCGTGGGAGAAGGCGGCGATATCGGTGGTGCGCACCCGGGTCAGCAGCTCCGTGAAGGGCGCGGCGGCATCGACGTCGGTGCGCAGCACCAGGGTGTTGACGAACATGCCGATCACGTCGTCGAGCGCGCTGTCGCCGCGCCCGGCGACGGGGGTGCCGACGGCGATGTCGGGGCTGCCCGAGAGCCGGGCCAGCAGCGCCGCGAAGGCGGCGTGCACCACCATGAACAGGGTCGCGCCCCGTTCCCGACCCACCGCGATGAGCCGGGCGTGCAGATCGGCGTCCACGGTGAAGTGAATCCGCTTGCCGCGCAGACTCTGCCGGGCCGGACGGGGATGGTCGGCGGGCAGGTCCAGCTGGTCGGGCAGCCCGGCGAGCGTCTCCCGCCAGTAGTCCAGCTGCCGGGCGGCCAGCGAGCCGGTGTCGTGTTCGGAACCGAGCAGCGCGTGCTGCCACAGGGCGTAGTCGGCGTACTGGACGGCGAGCGGCGTCCAGGCCGGAGCACATCCGTTCAGGCGGGCCGCGTAGGCCACCACGAGATCCCGAACGAACGGCACCAGCGAGGAGCCGTCGGCCGAGATATGGTGCAGCACACCGGCGAATACGTACTCGGTGGCATCGATACGGAACAGCCGGACCCGGACCGGGATATCGACGGTGACGTCGAAGGTAGTGTCCGCGAGTTCCCGAATACGCTGGGGCAGTTCGGATTCTGTGACCGGTTCGGGAGCGACGCTCGGCACGGCCCGATCGGTGGGCAGGATCACCTGCGCCGCCCCGGCGGCCGTCTCCGGATAGACGGTCCGCAGCGACTCGTGCCTGTCGATCACGTCACCGAGGGCGGCCGCCAACGCCTCGACATCGAGTGCACCCGAAAGCCGCAGCGCCAGTGGGATGTTGTAGGCCGTGGAGGTGCGGTCGAAGCGGTTGAGGAACCACATGCGCTGCTGCGCGGGCGACAGCGGCAACCGCTCCGGCCGCACCCCCGCCCTCAGCACCGGCCGTGGGGCGGATTCGGCATCGGTGCCGATGCGGGCGGCCAGGTCGGCCACCCGGGGGAATTCGAACAGCATCCGAACGCCGACTGTCGCGTCGAGAACGCCGCCGATGCGGGCCACCGCCTTGGCGGCCAGCAGCGAGCTGCCGCCCAGGGCGAAGAAGTCGTCGTCCGCGCCCACCTGGTCCACGTCCAGCAGGTCCGCGAACACACCCGCGACGATCTCCTCGGCGAAGGTGGCGGGCCTGCGGTAGGTGCGGGACTCGAAGACCGGCGCGGGCAGCACCGCCTTGTCCAGTTTGCCGTTGACGGTCAACGGAATGCGCTCGAGCACGACCAGGGCGGAGGGAATCATGTGCTCGGGCAGCCGTCGGGCGACGGCTTGGCGCAGCGCGGCCACCTCGAGCTCGTCCGCGTCCGCGGGCACGACGTAACCGACGATGCGGGCCTCGTCGTCCCCCTCGCCGCGTCGCACCACCACGGCCGCCTCCCGGACACCGGGTTCGGCCAGCAGCGCCGCCTCGATCTCGCCGAGTTCCACCCGGAAGCCGCGCAGATTCACCTGCTGGTCGGCCCGGCCGAGGTATTCGATATCGCCGGTGGCGGTCCACCGGGCCAGATCACCGGATCGGTAGGCCAGCGCGCCCGGCGCACCGTAGGGATCGGCAATGAAACGAGCGGCGGTGAGGCCGAACCGATTCAGATAGCCGCGCGCGAGTTGCCCGCCGGAGACGTAGATCTCGCCCGGTACGCCCACCGGCACCGGCAGCAGGCGCGAATCCAGCAGGCGCATGGCCAGTCCCGGCAGCGCGCTGCCGATCACGCTGGCGCTGCCGGTGTCGGCCGGAATGGGCCGGTACGAGGTGTGCACCGTGGTCTCGGTGATGCCGTACATGTTCACCAGCACCGGAGACTCCGGATGACGAGCGAACCAGTCCCGCAGCCGCTGCGGTTCCAGCGCCTCGCCACCGAAGATCACATAGCGCAGCGCCAGATCATCCGCGGCTTCGGCGTCGGCGGCGATCAGCTGATAGAACGCGGTCGGCGTCTGATTGAGCACCGTCACCCGCTCGGTTGCCAGCAGTTCCCGGAACTGACGCGGCGACCGCGAGGTGAAATAGTCGACCAGCACGATGCTGCCGCCGTAGAGCAGAGCGCCCCACAGCTCCCACACCGAGAAATCGAAAGCGTACGAGTGGAACATGACCCACACGTCCGACGGCCCGAAACCGTAGTGACGGTGCGTATTGTCCAGCAGGCGAATCACATTCGCGTGCGGGATCACCACACCCTTGGGGCGGCCGGTGGAGCCGGAGGTATAGATGACATAGGCGGCGTTGGCGGGGTCGAGCGGGGCGCGCCGGTCGGCGTCGGACACCGGGACATCGGGGTAGCCGTCGAGATCGACGGTGTCCACATCGATCACTGGTCCGCCGAACCAGCCCGCGAGCAGGTTCGCACCGGCGCTGGTCAGCGCACACACCGGCCGCGCGTCATCGACCACGTACTCGATGCGATCAGCCGGATAATTCGGATCGATCGGCAGATAACCACCACCCGCCTTCACCACCGCCAACAACGCCACCACCAGATCCGCGGTCCGCGGCAACGCCACCGCCACCAACGCCTCGGGCCCGACACCGGCGGCGATCAACCTCCGCGCCAACCGATTCGACCGCGCATCCAACTCGGCGAAGGTGAGTCGCTCCGCTCCGGCCCGCACCGCCACAGCGGCGGGGTCGATCATCGCGGCCCGCGCGAAACGGTCGGCGATGGTGTGACCGGCCGCGATATCGGCCCCGGTGCGCGACCATTCGTGCAGGGCACGCCGCTGTTCCTCGGCGCTGAGCAACTGGATGTCGCCGACCACCACGGTGCGATCGGCGGCCACCGCGGCCAGCACCTGTTCGAAGCGGCGAGCCAGCACCGCGATGCTGTCGGCGTCGAAGAGATCGCGTGCGTAGGTGATCTCGACCACCATGCCGCCGGCGCGGCCGTCGGCGTCGATGTGCTCGGTGACGGTGAACTGGAGGTCGAATTTCGCGGTGCCGGTATCGGCGTCCTCGGCACGCACGGTCAATCCGGGCAATTCGAGGTCGGGCAGCGTGAAATTCTGGAAGGTCAGGGCCACCTGGAACAGCGGATGCCGGTTACGTGCCCGCGCCGGAGCCAGCTCCTCGACCAGCCGCTCGAACGGCACGTCGGCGTGCGAGAGGGCCGAGATATCCGTTTCGCGCACCTGCCCGAGCAGCGTGTCGAAACTCAGGCGCGGGTCGACCTCGGTGCGCAGGACCAGCGTATTGACGAACATACCGACCAGCCCGTCGAGTGCGCGTTCACCCCGTCCCGCCACCGGTGTGCCGATGGCGATGTCGGCGGTGCCGGACAGCCGCGCCAGCAGGACCGCCAGCGCCGCGTGCAGGGTGCTGAACAGCGTCGCATCGTGCTTGCGCGCCAGCTCGGCCAGACCGCTGTGCAGATGCGAGTCGATTCGCGAGCGATGGGTGCCGCCGCGTTCGGTGGAAACGGCCGGGCGCGGGCGGTCGGTCGGCAAGTCCAGATGTTCCGGCAGCCCCGCCAGGCGAGTGCGCCAGTACGCGAGCTGCCGCGCCAGCGCCGACTCCGGATCGGCAGCGGAACCGAGCGATTCCGCCTGCCACAGTGTGTAATCCGCGTACTGGACCGGTAGCGGACGCCAGGCCGGGGCCGTGCCCGAGCGGCGCGCGGCATAGGCGGTCATGAGGTCTGCGGCCAACGGGCCGAGCGAGAAGCCGTCGGCGCTGATGTGGTGCAGCACCAGGGCGAGTACGTGCGTCTCCGGGACGGTGTCGAGTCGCAGGAGCACGGCGCGCACCGGGGTCTCGCGGGTCAGATCGAACCCGGCCGACACGAATTCCGTTATGCGCCCGACGATGTCGTCCGCCGTCACGGTGAGCGTCGCCAGCGCTCGCGGTGCCGCGGGAAGCACCTGCTGGTGCGGCCCGTCCGGACCGTCCGGGTAGATGGTGCGCAGTGCTTCGTGCCGCTCGATCACATCGCCGAGCGCGGTCGCCAGCGATTCGGTGTCGAGTGCGCCGGTGAGCCGGATGACCAGCGGGATGTTGTCGGCGGCCGAATCCGCGTCGAAGCGGTTGCGGAACCACATGCGCTGCTGCGCGTACGACAGCGGCAGCCGGTCGGGGCGCGGCCGGGCTTCCAGCGGAATGCGGGTACCGGCACCGGCATGCGCCTCGGCATGGGCGGCCAGGGCGGCCACACCGGGATATTCGAACACCGCGCGGACCGCGAGCTCGGCGTCCAGCGCGGCACCGATGCGCGCCACCGCCTGCGCGGCCAGCAGGGAGCTGCCGCCCAGGGCGAAGAAGTCGTCGGCCGCGCCGACCCGCTCCAGGCCGAGTAGTTCGGCGAACACCCCCGCGACGATCTCCTCCGCGACACCGGTGGGACGCCGGTAACCGGTGGTCTCGAACACCGGTGCGGGCAGGGCGGCGCGATCGAGTTTGCCGTTGACCGTCAACGGAATATGCTCCACCGCGACCACGGCGGCGGGGACCATGTACTCGGGTAGCCGCCGCGCCGCCGCCTCCCGCAGCAGCGCGGGGTCGACCGCGGCGTCGGCCACCACGTAGCCGACGATGCGGGCCCCGTCCACACCCTCGTCACGTCGCACCACCACGGCCGCCTCCCGGACACCGGGCTCGGCCAGCAGCGCCGCCTCGATCTCGCCGAGTTCGATGCGGAAGCCGCGCAGGTTCACCTGCTGGTCGGCCCGGCCGAGGTACTCCAGTTCCCCCGCCGGGGTCCAGCGGGCCAGATCGCCGGACCGGTAGGCCAGCGCACCGGGCGCACCGTAAGGGTCGGCCACGAAGCGGGCCGCCGTGAGCGCGGGGCGGCCGAGGTAGGCGCGAGCCAATTGGCCACCGGAGACATAGATCTCGCCCGGTACTCCCACCGGCACCGGACGCAGGCGCGCATCCAGTACGCGCAGCGCCAGGCCGGGCAGCGCACCGCCGATCACGCTGGTGGCACCGATCTCCGGAGTGATGGGCCGGTAGGACGCGTGCACCGTGGTCTCGGTGATGCCGTACATGTTCACCAGCACCGGAGACTCCGGATGACGAGCGAACCAGTCCCGCAGCCGCTGCGGTTCCAGCGCCTCGCCACCGAAGATCACATAGCGCAGGGCCAGATCGCCAGCGCCCTCCCCGTCGGCAGCGGCGGCGGCTTCGGCGTCGGCGGCGATCAGCTGATAGAACGCGGTCGGCGTCTGATTGAGCACCGTCACCCGCTCGGTTGCCAGCAGTTCCCGGAACTGACGCGGCGACCGAGAGGTGAAATAGTCGACCAGCACGATGCTGCCGCCGTAGAGCAGAGCGCCCCACAGCTCCCACACCGAGAAATCGAAAGCGTACGAGTGGAACATGACCCACACGTCCGACGGCCCGAAACCGTAATCGCCCTCGGTATTGTCGAACAGCCGCACCACGTTTCGGTGCGGAACGAGCACCCCCTTGGGGCGGCCGGTGGAGCCGGAGGTATAGATGACGTAGGCCGGATGGGCGGGATCCAGCCGCGCGCGGCGATCCCGGTCGGTCACCGGGGCCGCCGAGTAGCCGTCGAGTTCCGCGGTGTCCACATCGATCACGGGTCCGCCGAACCAGCCCGCGGGCAGATTCGCACCGGCGCTGGTCAGCGCACACACCGGCCGCGCGTCATCGACCACGTACTCGATGCGATCAGCCGGATAATTCGGATCGATCGGCAGATAACCACCACCCGCCTTCACCACCGCCAACAACGCCACCACCAGATCCGCGGTCCGCGGCAACGCCACCGCCACCAACGCCTCCGGCCCGACACCGGCGGCGATCAACCGACGCGCCAACCGATTCGACCGCGCATCCAACTCGGCGTAGCTGAGGGCGGAACCATCCACTCGCACCGCCACGGCCGCCGGATCGATCGCCGCGGCGGCGGCGAAACGACCGGCCAGCGTGGCCGTCGCGTCCACTCCCGGTGCCGTGGTCGACCACCGGTACAGCAGGCAGTGCCGCTCCCCCTCGCCGAGCAGGCGGATATCGGCGACCGGCAGCGCGGGGTAGGCGGCGACCGTCTCCAGCATCAGCTCGAAACGTCCGGCGAGCATGTCGATGGTCACCACGTCGAAGAGATCGGTGGCGTAGGTGATCTCGACATCCAGGTCGCCGGTATCCGGTTCGGCCACGGTGAGCTGGAGATCGAACCTGGCCGTTCCGGTGGTCACCGGCAGGGCCGCCACGCGCAGGTCGGCCACCGCCCCGGCGGGCAGGCTGTGGTTCTGGAAGGTCAGGGCCACCTGGAACAGCGGATGCCGGTTCGTCACCCGGGCGGGGGCCAACTCCTCCACCAGCCGCTCGAACGGCACCTCGGCGTGGGCGAAGGCCCGCAGATCGGCGTCCCGCACCGCGGCCAGCAGCTCCGTGAAGGAGCGCTCCGGGTGCACCTCGGTGCGCAGCACCAGGGTGTTGACGAACATGCCGACCAGATCATCCAGGGCCCGTTCACCACGGCCCGCGACCGGCGTGCCGATGGGGATGTCGCGCTGGCCCGACAGGGTCGCCAGCAGTGCGGCGAAGGCCGCGTGCACGACCATGAACAGTGAGGCGTGCTGACTCTCGGCGAGCCGTCGCAGCCGGTCGCGCAGGTCGGCGGAGACGGCGAAGCGATGCGCGGCTCCTCGACCCGACGGCGTGGCCGGACGCGGCCGGTCCGTCGGCAGGGCCAGCACCTCGGGCAGTCCGTCGAGTTCGGCGCGCCAGAAGTGGAGTTGTTCGGCCAGGAGGGATTCCGGGTCGTCGGCCGTGCCGAGCAGATCACGCTGCCACAGCGTGTAATCCGCGTACTGCACCGGCAGCGGCGGCCACTCCGGTGCGTCGGCGGCCCGGCGAGCGACATACGCGGCCAACAGATCGCGGGTCAGCGGGGCGATGGACCAGCCGTCGGCCGCGATGTGGTGCACCGCGACCACCAGCACGTGATCGTGCTCCCCGGTACGCAGCAGCGTCAGGCGCAGCGGCACCCGTTCGGCCACCGCGAACGGTTCGGCGGCCAGGGCACGAATACGTTCGTCGAGTTCGGCAGGGGCGATATCCGCCGTCACGAGAGCCACGGCCGCCGCGTCGACCGGCAGCACCCGCTGCCGCCCGATGCCGTTCACCGCCGGATAGACGGTGCGCAGCGTTTCGTGCCGCGCGACCACGTCGGTGACCGCGGCCGCCAGCGCGTCCCGGTCGAGTTCACCCTCCAGTCGCAGTGCGGCGACAAGATTGTCGGCGACGGACGCGGCGTCGAAGCGGTTCGCGAACCACATGCGCTGCTGCGCGTAGGAGAGGGGCACCGTCTCCGGCCGCACCCCCGCCACCAGCGGTGGCCGCGGACGCTCGATACCGGGGGCGATGTTGTCGGCCAGACGAGCGACCGTCGGATGCTCGAACAGCAGGCGGACCGGCACCTCCGCGCCCATCGCCGCGGCCAGCCGCGCCGAAATACGGGTTGCGACCAGGGAGTTACCACCGAGTGCGAAGAAGTCGTCGTCGAGGCCGACCCGGCGCGCGCCCAGTACCTCGGCGAAGATCTCCGCGACCGCACGCTGCGCGGGAGTCACCGGGGCGCGGTAGGCCGTGGTGCGCACCTGAGGTTCCGGCAGCGCCGTGCGGTTCAGCTTGCCGGAGGCGGTGAGCGGCATCTCGGTCAACCGCGTGTAGGCGGTCGGCACCATGTAGGAGGGCAGGATCCCGCGCAGGCGCTCGCTCAGCACCTCGGCCAGTTCGGATTCGGGGAGATCGGTGACCACGTAGGCCGCCAGCAGCTCGCCGGCGGAGTGGTGGTGCACCGTCACCGCCGCCGCGCGCACGTCGTGGGCGGCCAGCAGGGCGGACTCGATCTCGCCGAGTTCGATGCGCTGGCCGCGCAGCTTCACCTGGAAGTCGCGGCGGCCCAGGTATTCGAGTGCGCCCGCGCGGTTCCAGCGCACCAGGTCGCCGGTGCGGTACATGCGAGAGCCGCCGGGGCCGAACGGGTCCGGGACGAAGCGGTCGGCGGTGAGATCGGCGCGGCCGTGGTAGCCGCGCGCCAGCTGTACGCCGGACAGGTACAGTTCGCCGGGCACCGTGGGCGGCACCGGTCGCAGGCGGGCGTCGAGGACGTAGGCGTGCGCGCCGGATACCGCGCGGCCGATGGGCACCGGGCCGGACGCGGCCGAGTCGGCGGGGGCGTGGGTGGCGTGCACCGTGAACTCGGTCGGGCCGTACAGGTTGTGCAGGGCGGCATTGCTCACCCGGGCGAAGGCGGCGGCGATCTCGCCGCCGAATGCCTCACCGGCCACCAGCACCGTTCGCAGCGAGGCGATTTCGGCCGGTGCGACGGACTGCGCGAAGACCGCCAGCATGGCGGGCACGAACGAGGTCATGGTGACCCCGTAGAGCGCGATGGTCTCCGCGAGGTAGGCGGGGTCTCGATGCCCGTCGTGGGCGGCGACCACCAGGGTCGCGCCGCGCACCAACGGGGCGAACAGTTCCCACACCGAGACGTCGAAGGTGGCGGGGGTCTTGAACAGCACCACGTCGGTGCGGGCGACGTCGTACTCGGCGGCGATCCAGGAGATTTGGTTCGCGACCGAAGCATGCTGGACGGCAACGCCTTTGGGGACTCCGGTGGAGCCGGAGGTGAAGATGACGTAGGCCAGGTTCGCCGCCCGCAGCGGCCCCCGGCGGTCCAGATCGGTCACCGGGTCGGCGGCGAAGGCGGACAGTCCGGCGGTGTCGACGACCACCACCGCCACATCGGTCTCGGCTTCCCAGCCGTCGTCCGAGGTGGTCAGCACACAGACCGGTCGCGCGGTCTCGACCACCCGGCGCACCCGGGCCGCGGGCTGGTCCGGATCGACCGGCACGTACGCGCCGCCCGCGGTGAGCACCGCGTAGGCCGCCAGCACGAATTCGGCCGAGCGCCGCATCCCCAGCACCACCGGGGCGTCGGGTCCGACGCCGAGCGAAACGAGCAGCCGGGCAAGCCGATTGACCTGCGCCGACATCTCCGCGTACGTGAGCACCCAGGGGCCGTCGATGAGCGCGACGGCGGCGGGGGTGGCCCGAACCTGGCGTTCGAATGCCGCGATCACCGTTTCGGCGAGCTCAGCGGTCACGGCGGTCGCGGCCACCTGAGCGCCCGCACCACCCGCGGCACGGGCGGATTCCGTTGTGGCCGTGCCCAGCTCGAGAACTTCGCGGGCTTCGTTCGCGTCCAGGAGGGGCAGGTCGGCCACCGGGGTGCCGGGGGTGCGGGTGATGGTGTCGAGCAGGCGCAGCAGATAGCGCGCGTACTCGGCGATGGTGGTGGAATCGAATAGATCCGTGGCGAAGGTGAACTCCGCCTGGATCCCCGCCGGTGCCGGACCTTCCCCGGGACCGGCACCGGCGAAGCTTTCGGTGACCGCGATCGAAAGATCGAATTTGGTCACTCCGGTGTCCAGGGTACCCGCCGTGGCAAGCAATCCGGGCAGTTCGACACCGATACCCCCGGCGCCCGTCCAGGACAGCATCACCTGGAACAACGGATGCCGGGCTCGCGAGCGTGCCGGGTTCAGCACCTCGACCAGCTGCTCGAACGGCACATCGGCGTGCGCGAAGGCGGCAAGATCGACTTCGCGTACCCGGTCCAGCAGCGCGGAGAACGGGATTCGTCCGTCGACCGGTGTGCGCAGCGGCAGCGTCTGGACGAACATGCCGATCAGTTCGTCCAGTTCGCGCTCTCCGCGACCGCCCACCGGGGTGCCGATGACGATGTCGTCGCCTCCGGACAGCCGGGCCAGCAGCACCGCGAGCGCGGCGTGCACCAGCATGAAGGTCGAAACACCGTGTTCCTGAGCGGTTTCCGCCAGGCGCACATGCAGACCGGTAGGTACTTCCAGCAGGTAGGTGGCTCCGGCTCCGCTCGCCACCGCGGGACGCGGCCGATCCGACGGCAGGTCCAACTGCTCCGGCGCGCCCGCCAGGGCCTCGGTCCAGAAGCGCAGCTGCCGTGCCGCGAGCGAGTGTTCGTCGGCGGGATCACCGAGCCGTTCCCGCTGCCACAGCGTGTAATCCGCGTACTGCAACGGCAGCGGAGCCCAGCCCGGCGCGTGCCCCGCACGCCGCGCCGCGTAGGCGGTGGCCACATCGCGCGCCAGGACGGGCAGCGACAGTCCGTCGGCGGCGATGTGGTGCAACACCACCGCCAGTGCCAGATCCCGCTCGGCGATCAGGAAAAGCCGTGCACGGAAGGGGATCTCATGCTCCAGATCGAAGCCCTCGGCCGCGAAGCGACGCAATTCGGCATCCAGCTCCGCAGCGCTGATCGGCTCGACGTCCGCCCCCATCGCACCGCCGACGGCAGCCTGCGCACCCGCCACCGGGTCGACCACGCCCGCCGCGGAGTCGGCCGCCGCCGTGACTGAATCGGCTGCACCCGAGACTTCGGCCGTGCCCGGCACGGGAAGAGCGGTGGCGGCGGGGGTCGGCCGTGCGTAATCCGCGAGCGGCGCACTGCCGCCGAAGAGTCCGCAGTCCATGCCGTTCGGCCAGCGGGGGTCCACGAACGGCGATACCGCGTCGGCCGGCAGCACGCGCTGGCATGCGCCGGCATCGGTGCGTGGGAAGATCGTGCGCAGCACCTCGTGCCGGGCCACCACATCCGCGACCGCCGCCCGCAGCGCCGCGATATCCGCGTCGCCGCGCAGCCGCACCACGAACGGCATGTTGTAGTCGGCGCCGGTGCTGTCGAGCCGGTTCAGGAACCAGATGCGCTGCTGCGCCGGGGACAGCGGCAGTACCTCCGGACGCTCACGCGGCACCGGGACCGCTGCACCGACCTCCGCGTCGGCATCCACGAAATGCTGCTCGATCACGGCGGCCAGCGCCGCGACGGTGGTGGCGCTGAACAGCTCTCGCAGGCCGATCCGGCAGCCGAGCTCGGCGGCCAGCCGCGCCGACACCCGCGTGGCCACCAGGCTGTTGCCGCCGAGCGCGAAGAAGTCGTCGTCGCGCCCGACCCGCTCGTGGCCGAGCACCTCGCCCAGCACCCGCGCCACCGTCGCCTCGACCGGGGAAGCGGGGGCGGTGTAGGCCGCGGCGGTGCGGCGCGGCGCGGGCAGCGCCTTGCGATCCAATTTGCCGGAACTGTTGAGCGGCAGGTCGTCCAGCAGCAGGTAACTGGTCGGCACCATATAGGCGGGCAGGGCGCGCGCCGCGGCGGCCCGCAGCCGCTCCTCGCTCACCGCGCCCGAAGCCGACGGCACCACATACGCGACGAGTTGGTCGTCGCGCACCAGCACCACGGCGTGCGCCACCCGCTCCACCGCGGCCAACACCGTCTCGATCTCGCCGAGTTCGATGCGCAGCCCACGCAGCTTCACCTGGAAGTCGGTGCGGCCCAGGTACTCCACCTCGCCGCGGGTGTTCCAGCACACCAGATCGCCGGTGCGGTACATGAGTTCGCCGGGGGCCGCGAACGGATCGGCCACGAAGCGCTCGGCCGTCAGGCCAGGGCGCGCCACGTAGCCCCGGGCGAGCTGAACCCCCGACAGATACAGCTCACCCGGGATCCCTACGGGAACCGGTCGCAGACGTGAATCGAGCACGTACAACCGGGTGTTGAACACCGGCGCGCCGATCGGCGCGAATTCGGCGTCCCCGCCGGTCACCTCGTGGCAGGTGACCTCTACGGCGGCTTCGGTGGGGCCGTACAGGTTGTGTACGCGAGCCCCGGTCAAAGCGGCGACGCGCAGTGCCGGACTCACCGGCAGCGCCTCGCCCGAGCACCATACGTGGCGCAACGTTCGAACTGCGTTGCGTCCCCCGGACGCCGCGTGTGCGTCCGGCGTCTCCAGCGCGGTCACGAAGGCCGTCAGCATGGACGGCACGAAATGCGCCGAGGTGATGCCCTCGCGGCGAATCAGGTCCGCGATGTAGTCGGGATCGGTGTGGCCGTCCGGGCGCGCCAGCACCAACCGCGCGCCCACCTGCAGCGGCCAGAAGAATTCCGGTACCGAGACGTCGAAGGTGAACGGCGTCTTCTGGAGGACGCGGTCGGAATCGGTCAGCGCCACATAGCCGGTCTGCATCCAGAGCAGCCGGTTGACGATCGAGCGGTGGCTGACCGCCACACCCTTGGGGCGGCCGGTGGAACCCGAGGTGAAGATGACGTAGGCGGTGTTCGCGGGCCGCAGCGGCGCGAGGCGCTCGGCATCGATCAGCGGCGCGCTCTGGTAGCCGTCGAGCTCGAGGGTGTCCACGCTGATCACGGGGGCGTCCAGGGCCGTGGGCCGGTCCGCGGTCCGGGTGAGCACGCACACCGGCCGCGCGGTATCGAGAATGTGGCCGAGGCGTTCGGCCGGATGATCCGGGTCCAGCGGTACGTACGCACCGCCCGCCGCCTGGATCGCGTACATGGCGATCACCAGTTCGGGTGAGCGCCGCAGGTGCAGACCCACGAGCGACTCCGGTCCGACGCCGAGCGAGATCAGATGCCGGGCCAGCCGATTCACACGTGCGTCGAGTTCGCCGTAGCTGAGCTCGCACCCCGGTGCGCCCGGGCAGCGCAGTGCCACGGCGTCGGGCGTCCGCCGCACCTGCGCGGCGAACAGGGAGACCAGCGTGGCGTCGCGTCCCACCGGGCGGCCGGTGTCGTTCCAGGTGCGCAGGCTCACCGTGCGTTCCAGCTCGGTGGTCACCGGCACGGCACCGAGCGGCGTCCCCGGATCGGCCCCGAGCAGCCGCTCCAGGAAGGCGACGAAACGGCCGTGGTGTCTGGCGATCTCGTCGTGGGTGTAGAGGTTCGGATTGGCCTCGAACTCCAGGTGCACCCGGTCGCTGTCGCCGTAGTAGACCTGCATGCTCAGGTCCTCCACCGGACCGCTGGTGAGCACGTGATACCGGCCGGGGGCGTCGCCAAGGGTGAGGTCGGCGGGGAACAGCATGATGTTGGCCAGCGGCCCGTACAGCGTCCGCCCGCCGGGTCCGCCGTCGCGATCGGTGTCGCGGTGCATATCCTCGAGCCGATAGCGCTGGTGCCGCAGTGCGCCCGACACCTCCAGCCGGGTGGTGCGCAGCAGCTGCGCCCAGGTGGCGTCGGCGTCGAGTGGCAGCCGCAGCGGCACGATATTGGACAGCATGCCCGCCGAACGCCGCATGACCGCCGTGGTGCGGGCCGTCACCGGCATGGACAGCACGGCCTCCGGGCGGTCGGTCAGGCGTGCCAGGTAGGCGGCGAAGGCCGCCAGCAGCACCACCGCCGCCGATGAATCATGCGTGGCCGCAAGGGAATTCATGGCCTCTGTCAACCGCGGCGGCAGTGCTCGGCCGTACCGACGATTTCCGGCGGCGGGCGCGGCCACGCGCCGCGACAGGGTGGTGGGCTCCAGCCCGCGGATCCGCTCGCTCCAGTAGGCGCGGTCGGTTGCGAAGCGGTCGCTGTCGCGATACGACAGTTCGCCCGCCACCAGCGACTCCAGCGTTCCGGACCGGACCGGGCCGGGTTCGGTGCCGCGCACGCGCGCGGTGTAGCGCTCGGCCACCCGCATGGTGTTGGTGAGCGCGCCGAAACCGTCGAGCACGATGTGGTGCGCTCGCATGTACCAGAACCAGCGCCGATCGGCGACGCGCAGGACGGCTCCGGCGAACAGGCGATCGGTGAGCAGATCGACCGGCGCGGTGGCATCGGCGCGCATCCATTCGTGGGCGGCGGCGATCGGATCGGCGGCGGCGCGCAGGTCGACGATCTGGTGTTCCACCGACAGCGAAGGGTCCACAACCTGCTGGGGTTGCCCGTCGATCTCCACGAAACGCACCAGGGCGGAACCGAATTCGCGAGCCGCGCCGACCAGCACCTGGTTCAGCAGCGCGGGGTCCAGCTCGCCGGCGACGTCCACGTACTGCGCCACATTGATCGGCACCTCCGGATCGAGGAGCTGCGCGTACCAGACGCCCAGCTGCGCCGGAGCCAGCGGGAACGGCACGGGATCCGTCACCACCGGCTCGACCCGCCGGGCCACTCCGACACCATCCAACTCCGTACCCTGCACCAGAGCCTCCTCGATATGACGAATCAACAAGCGGCGAAACGCTTTTCAGGCAGCACAAATCAGGCCCGAGCACCGTCTGCGCGATGCCCGTGCCGCGGAACCACCACGGGAATTCGACGAATGCGCGCCACCCCGCCCACGGGGTGCCACACGCGTGATCTGCTGCGGACTTCCCAGCCGCACCGAAAGAGATCCTCTGCCCTCGGATCGGCGGCCGGAACGCGGGTGCGAGGCGGGCCGAAACCATGTGGAGCCCGGGCGCTTCCCGCATCTGGATCTACTGCTCTAGCTCTTCCTCCAACTCACGCGACCACTGGTGGACACTGTCCAAAAGTGGCCGCACTGTCACCTGCGTCACATGGATGCGGTCCATGTATGGCGAAGACTAGGCGTTTACAGAATAAAACGGAACTTTTTCCGGAAAAAAAGTTGGACGAGCGTCTAGTTGGCTCACGGGAGAACGCGGCGGCCACCGCGAATGTGGGTGTCGCCACACTGCGGTCGTCAGATGTGACTGACCGCGCTTTCGGATGTGGAGACTAGGAGCCGAAACGTTGCATCTGCGTTGCATCGGCGCCCATACGCCGATCGAGAACGCGAATCTTGGCTTCTATCTGCGAATACAAGGGAGAGTCCCGGTCAACGGTAGCGCGATAGGCGACCCAGGCCGCCGCGTCGTCACGCCCCTCCGCGCCCGCGGTCCATCTGCTGAGCACGGTCGTATCCCCGGAACGCAGCACAGCGGTGCGCAACCGCACGCGCAACTCATCGCGAATGTCTATGACTCCCGGGGCGGTCGAACGCGGCAGAACCGGCCCCGAATAGAGCCGAACGGCGGCCTCCACATCACCGGAATCCAGCGCGGCGCGCAGCGCCTCCACATCCGTGGCGATAGGCACCAGCAATCGATAGGGACGCGAACCGAAGACCTTGGAACCCACCACCGAACGCAGTCGCGACACCGCGGCGCGGATGGTGGCGTTGTCCAGATCGGCGTCGTCCAGCAACAGCGCGAGATGGTCCGCGCTCAGCCCCTCGGTGTGTTCGGCGAGCAGCAGCAGGATCTCGGCATGCCGCTGCGACAACGGAACTCGCTCCCCCGCCACGGTCAGCTGCGGCTGCCCGAGCCCGAGCACCTCCAGACCGAGGCGTTCCGGCGCGGGCGGGTGCAGTGCATCGGCGGGATGGCGCACCTGCTGATCCCGGCCGGAGCGCACCGCCGCCAGCAGCAGATCCATTTCCGCGGCGGTGGCGGCGGCCTTCACCAGCGCGAGGATCTCCGGGCGCGCCACCCGCACCCCGCCCGCGATCATGAGCACGCCGACCAGGCGGCCGTCCGGATCGTGAACGGGCGCGGCGGCTCCGGTGATCTGATGCATGCGGTGCAGGAAGTGTTCGGGCCCGTGGATCCAGGCCGCGCGGCCGGTGCGCACCACCAGGCCCACCGCGTTGGTGCCGACCCGGCGCTCGGACAGGTCGTTGCCCTCCCGCAATCCGGCCTCGGCCGCGGCGCTCACCCGATCGGGCGTGCCGTGCACCGACAGCACCCGGCCGAACTGGTCGGCCACCACCACGATGAGCCCGGTGCCGGTGGCGTCGCGCAGCAGCAGTTTGTCCACCAGCGGCATCACCGCGGCGATCGCGTGATTGTCCCGATACCGTTGCAGGTCAGCGCCTCTCAGGCCGCGCCCGTCACCATCGTCCATGGGATCGACGCCGCCGCGCAGGCTGCGCAGCCAGGATTCCAGGACCATCGGCCGCAGCAGACCCGCCAACTGACCCAGTTGTTCGGGGCCGACGCTCAGATAGCCGTGGGCCTGTGCGGCATAGGCTTCGAGCGCACCCAGCTGTGAGCCCGATTCGGCGCCGTGCTGGGAGGGGCTCCCACCTGCGATGTTGCTGACCATTTGCCTTTCCCTTCGGGCACAAACTGTACCGACGAAGGAGTGGATACAACCCGGAAGCAGGTTCTTTGTCCGGCAGGTCACACCGTGACAGCACCCTCACAAAATGTGAGATGTGTCTATTTATCTTTAATTCGGGTTTGTTCTTCGTGGCCGACGCCCCGGCGCGAGGTTGCGGGAAGGACGCCGGTTCAGTGCGGCGGCAGCGTCGGGCGCAGGGTCACCGCGGACCGCGCGCGGGCCGCTCCCCACCACAGGCCGGTGCCGTGGGCGACGTCGTCCAGACGTTTGCAGGCCAGGTAGCGCACCGGGTCCAGGCCGCCCGGTTCGCGATGGGTGAACCAGTCCGCCAGGCCGTCGGCCATCGCCATGGTGAACGCGATGCGGCGAATGCGACGCGACAGCACCATGCTCAGCACGGTGACGGGCCAGTAGTGGCGGCACAGCGCCGACGCCAGCCGCCACAGCCCCGCGGAGAAACCGCGCGCCAGATAGATGGCCGAGACCCGGGTGGGATTGTCGAGTTCGGCGAAGACGCGGCGCAGCCGGGCCAGGGTGGCGCACAGGGTGAGCAGACCGCAGAACACGCCCGAACGGGTGAGGGTGGCGAACAGCAGGGCGGCCACCGCGGTCCACAGCGGCACCGCCAGCGGCGCCGCCATCCCGGGATGGCGCTGCCCCAGCGGAGCCACACCGGCACCTTCGGAGACCTTGTGCGCGAACCACTTTCGCAACGATACCGGGCACTCGTGCGCCACTCGCGCGGCGGGCTCGTAGCGCAGCCGCCAGCCCGCGCGCTCCAGCCGCCAGCACAGGTCGATATCCGCGCCCGCGGTCATGGTCTCGTCGAATCCGCCCGCACGCGTCAGGGCGTCACGGCGCACCAGCAGTGCGGTGCCCGGGACATAGGGCACCGGGCCGCGCGAGCGCACCGCGGACTCGCGGCGGCCACGCTCCAGCGACGCGCGCATGTGCTCGTAGCGGGCCAGCACCGTGGAATCCGGGTCCATGGCCAGCAGGCGCGGGGCGACCAGGGCCACCTTGGGATCGCTGAAGTGACCCAGCATGACCTCCAGCCAGCCGCTGCGCGGCACCACGTCCGACTCCAGGAACGCCACGAATTCGGTTGTGGCGGCCCGCAATCCCAGATTGCGCGCGGCGGCGGCGCCGCGGCGGCGATCCGAGCGCAGCACCGTCACCCGACGGCGGGTGCCGCGTGCGGGCGGAATGCGGACCGGGCGATCCGAGCCGTCGTCCACCACGATCACCGAATGCCCGCGCAGCGCCGAGAGCAGCCGCTCCAACCCGGCGGCGTCGTTGTGCAGCGGCACGATCACGGTGACGTCCTCCGGCGAGGGCAGCAATCGCGGACGCGGATTACCGACCCCGGAATCGAGCAGGCGTCTGGCCACCCGGGCCGAGAGCGGATCGGTCACCTCGAGGTAGCCGTCGCCGATCCGGGCCGCAGCCTCCGGCGCGAGCCGCAGCAACCCGGTCGGCGAGCCACCGACCAGGAAACGTCCACCGGAGTAAGTGCGCACCCTGGGATCGATTCGCACCCCGAAACCATCGGGAAGTCGATCATGGCGCATTCCAGAGATGCTAGGTCAGCACATAGGCGGCAAACGGGATCGGCACGCCGCTCCCGAAGACCCGTGCCCGGACCGGAACGTGGCGGGACCACCGGCGGAGCGCGCGCTCTAGACTGCGTGGAACAACAGCAGCGCAGGTAGTAGGGACGGCCGTCGCCGTACCCGCAATGGTCGAGGTGGCATGGGAGTCGGACGTATGCAGTCGAGTGGGGGCGGCAACACTCTGTCGGAGTCCGAGATCGTCGAGGCCGCCCTTCGGGTGGTCCGGCAGGACGGCGTGGAGAAGCTCTCCATGCGCCGCCTGTCCCGCGAACTCGGGGTGTCCCCGATGGCTCCGTACTATTACGTGGCGGACAAGCGCGAGCTACTCGACCTGGTCGCCACCGCCGCCCTCACCGGCGTGCGCAAGCCGCCGCCCGACGCCGGGCCGTGGCAGCGACGGCTGCGCGATCTCATCGACCAGATCGACGAGAAGCTGCGCAAACATCCCGGCCTCGGCGACGTGCTGATCGAACAGATGCTGGGCAAGCAGCTCGATCTCATCGCGGCGCTGATGGAGATCCTGTTCGAGGCCGGGTTCAGCGATCGCAATGTGCTCTCCGGCTACGCGACCATCCACACCTACCTGTTCGGCCGGGGTCGGGTGAATCCGCGCGACCGCTCGGCGCTGCACGACGACCGGGCGCTGCCGGAGGCGGTGGAACGGGCCACCAAGCATTTATCGGACCTGCGTGGGAAGTACTCCTACGACTTCGGAATGGACGTACTGATCGCCGGGCTCGAGGCCCAGCTTGTCCGGCAGCGGGACGGCCACGTAGTATGAAACTAGAACACGTTCTAGTTTGGCCACACAGCGCCGGGTTCGAGAGGACACTATGACCACCGTCGACGTACCGCACAGCTCGCGATCGGCCGTGCTGCGGGTCTCCGCGGTCATCCAGGAGACGGCCGATTCCTGCTCGCTGGTCTTCGACGTTCCCGCCGAACTGCGCGAACGTTTCACCTACCAGCCGGGGCAGTTCCTGACACTGCGCATTCCCAGCGACCTCACCGGGTCGGTGGCGCGCTGCTACTCGCTGGCGAGTTCACCGCACACCGACGACGCACCCAAGGTGACCGTCAAGCGCACCGCGGACGGATACGCTTCGAACTGGGTGTGCGACAACGTGAAAGCGGGCGACACCCTCGAAGTACTGCCGCCCTCAGGCGTTTTCACGCCCAAGAACCTCGACGAGGATCTACTGCTCTTCGCCGCCGGGTCCGGCATCACGCCGGTCATGTCGATCCTGAAATCGGCTCTGGCACGGGGTAATTCGCGCGTCGTGCTGGTGTACGCCAACCGCGACCACGACAATGTGATCTTCGCCGACGAACTGCGCGAACTCGCCGACAAGAACCCGCAGCGGCTGGTGGTCGTGCACTGGCTGGAACAGCTGCAGGGTCTGCCCACCGCCGACGCGCTCGCCACCCTGACCCGGCCCTACACCGAGTTCAGCGCCTTCATGTGCGGTCCCAAGCCGTTCATGGACCGGGTGCACGACGCCCTCGCCCAACTCGGAGTGCCGCGCAACCGCACCCACGCGGAGGTCTTCAACTCGCTGTCGGGCGATCCGTTCGCCGATGTCGCCCGCGCCGAGATCAGTGCGGAGGAGGCCGCCGACGCCGCCAGCGTGGAGGTGGAACTCGACGGCGAGACCCACGAGATGAACTGGCCGCGCAGCCAGACCCTGGTGGACATCATGCTCGCCAAGGGCCTGGACGTGCCCTACTCCTGCCTCGAGGGCGAATGCGGATCGTGCGCCTGCACCGTGCTCGAGGGCACCGTGGAGATGGAGAACGCGGAGATCCTCGATCCCGAGGACATCGCCAACGGCTACATCCTCGGCTGCCAGGCCCGCCCGGTCACCGACCACCTCAAGATCCAGTTCTGATCAGCCCCGGGGTGCGACCCGCCCGCTCGCGGGCGGTGTGCCCTCGACGGCCCGGTCGCGGCATCCGCGCGGGGTCTGGGCACAGCGCGCCCAGCCACACGCGACCATCGGGAGGTTCGGCGGCCGGGGGGTGAGTTCGAGGCGGGCGGCCGTCAGCGCTGTGCTCGGTAGTGCGCGCGCTGTTCGGCGGTGAGGTGTTCGGTGGCGTAACTCAGTGCGGTGCGGCCCATGTCGGCGGCGTGCGCCTCCAGGAAGTCGATGAGGGCGGTCGGGTCCACCCGCTTGCCGACCTCCCGCAGCATCCACCCCGCGGCCTTCTGGATCAGGTCGCGGCGGTCGGACAGCACGCGCTCACACAGCGCCAGCGTCGTGCTCGCATCACCCGCCTTGATGAAGGCGAAGGTGGTCAGCAGCGCGATCCGCCGCTCCCACAGCGAATCCGACGCCGCCAGTTCGTACAGCGGATCGCGGGGCTGCTCCAACAACCACGGGCCGAGGATGTGCTCGGCCGACACGTCGACCAGATCCCAATTGTTGATCCGCCCCCGCCGCATCGCGGCCAGATACAGTTCGACGATCGCGCACTGCTCCTCGGCACTGCCCGTGCGCACCCGCGATGCTGTCGCCATCCGCGCGTTCAGGATCACCAGGGCCGCCAGTCGGTGCTCGTGCACCTCGCTGTCCAGCAGCCGGTCGACCTCCGAAAGTGGCAGTCCCCCGAACTGTTTCGCGACCTTGCGGGTCTGCGGCACCCGCACCCCGATGAAGACGTCACCCTCCCCGTACTCCCCCGGCCCGCACTTGAAGAACCGCCGCAGGTGCGCCGCATCCGCGGGATCGGCCAGCTCGGCCAGCGCTGTCCGCACCGCTTCCGCCGTCAACTCGCCCATATCCGGATGGTACGACCATCGGATCCGGCCCTCGTCGCGCCATGCGGGCACATGGACCAGGCGGCGCGTGTGCTCAGGCGGCATGCACGCAGTATCTGCCCCCGGGATTTCGGCATCGGTGGCGTTGCGGGTGTCGGCACTCTTGCCGGTCGGCGCAAGACGCATCGACCTGCTGCGCCCGACAGCGGCGGCCCCCGGCGACCGAAGCGCGGTGGTGGCGACCTCCCGAACCGGCGTGCACCGTCGTCCCGGCGACGTGCCGTGGGCGGCGGGTCGACCTGCGCTAGTGCCTGCCGGTACCCTCCGACGCGGCCTGTAACAGCGCCTCAGCGAAATTTCGCATCTCCTCCGCCCCTCCGTACCAGGCGGAGACGAGTTCCACGGCGGCCGCGCGGGTGCGGTGGGCGGCGCGAGCCAGTTCGGCGACGGTGATCTCACCGGACTCGGCCTTGGTCGCAGCGGTGTCGAGTTCATGGCTGGCCAGCAGTAGCCGCATGACGTGCTGTGGCTCCACGGTCGCGCCGGAAGCCGCGGCTGCCTGACGTTCTCGCGCACGAGTGGGCCGGTCGGCCGGCGGCGGCGCGGAGTGGGAACCACCGGAGGTGGACGTATCCCAGGCCCCCGGGGCGGCGGCCGTCGGCACCTTGCCGGATGCCGCGCCCCTGCCGGTACCCGCGGTGAACGCCGAGCCCTCGGAACCCGGAGTGCTACCGCTGAACGCCGAATGCCCGGTGGCGGGCGAACCACCGCCGAACGCCGAATCACCGGTGGCAGGTGCGCTGCCGCTGTGCGCCGACTGTGCGGTGTCGGGCGTGCCGTTGCCGAAATCCGTGCGCGCGGATGCGGAGGCGCTGCCGTTGATCGGCGCGAACTCCGAGCGGAAGTCGGCGGGGCGCGAATTCTGCTGGGCGGATTCGGGTTCGGCGGTGCGGTGGCTGCCGGAGTTGCTCCACTGCGCGGGGGCCTCGGGCGGGCTCAGGCGTCCGAGCGCGGCGTGTCCGCCGGTGTCCACGCCGGTCAGCGTCGAATTCGCCGCATACCGTGAGTCCGAGGTATCGGGGTTGGTCAGGCGGTAGTTCTCGGACCGGGAGGTCAGCGTGTGCCCCAGGTCGGAGGTGTAGTCGGCATCCATGGCCGACATTCTTACCGGGCCGTCGTGAACCCCGCGCTCCGGGGCTGATACGAATCCGTTTTGCGAACAACAATTTTGGGGATGGAATGGATATCGCCAGTTCAGCCCAACTGGGTCATGCCCGCCGCCACCACCTGTGCCACATTGAGCACTTCCTCGGCGGTCGGCAGCGTCATACCGTCCAGCGCGTGCAGGCGGTCGGTACTGGCGATGGCGAACATGGCCGACACCCAGGCCGCCGCGCAGGCGCGCAGCGTTCCGGGTTTGACCGGCCCGGGCGCGCTGGCCTGCAATACCCGGGCGGTCACGTCCAACAGCTGATCGCGCATGGAGCGCAACTGCTTACGGACGTCCGGATGGGTATCGGCCTCGCGCCACATGATCACGCGGAGCACAGAGGAGTGGTGGTCGCGCAGGTTCAGCGCGGCATCCAGGTTCACCAGGCTGGTGGCCGGATCGCCGGGGGCGATGACCGCGGCGATGTCCTCGATCGGCCGAGCGGGCACCCGTTCGGTCATCAAGGCGGTGAGTATCGCTTCCTTCGTGGGGAAGTAGTAGAAGACGAGACCCTTGGGTACACCCGCGGCCGCGGCGATGGCGGCGGTGGGGGTCGCGTCGAAGCCCTGTGCCGCGAACAGCTTTTCGGCGGCATCCAGGATGAGCTGACGGGCGTCGCCGTCGACCTTGCGGCTGCGGCGACGCCCCGCTCGCGGTTCAGGCATGTATATCAGTGTGCCGTATGCATGCGTCCCGCGACCTGTGGAAGCGCCGCCAAGGCGACCACGACGGTCAATACGCCCACGATCCACGCTGTCCACGACGCGTTGGTGTAGGAGCTGAAGTTCATCACCCACGGGGAGAGGAACAGCAGCGCGCCCAGCACGGCCATGGCGTAGTCGGCGGTGGCGCCGGCGACCTTGGCGAGCTGCGCCAGGCCGGTGGCGGCGATCAGGACGCCGAGGACGATCAACGTCCACATCGCCCGGTTGCTGGTATCCACCCAGATGGGCGACAGAGCGGCGATGGCGCCGAGGACGACGGCTACCGCGTCCTGTGCACGGCTGTCGGTGAACATGGTGTGCCTCCTTCAAGGCTTCGGTTTATCCTTCTTTCGTTCTATTCCTGATTGACCGCCCGATCAATAAATAGGGGGCTACGATTCGGGAGCGATATGACTGTGGTGCACGGCACAACCGATCCCCCGACGTGACCCGAAAAGGTTAGGGTTGCCTCTATGTCGCACTCGGTGGAACACGTTCTAATCGTTGGCGCGGGGCTGGCCGGGCTCCGGACGGCCGAAGAACTGCGCCGAGCGGGCTTCGCGGGTGCACTCACCCTCGTCGGCGACGAGGATCGCGCACCCTACGACCGGCCGCCACTGTCCAAACAGTTCGTGCGCGGCCAGACCGACGACACCGCGCTGCGGCCCGCCGAGTTCTACGCCGAACAGCGCATCGACCTGCGCCTGGGCACCGCCGTGACCGGAGTGGACACCGCGGCGCGGCAGGTGCGGCTGGCCGACGGCTCGACCCTCGGCTACGACCAGCTCGTCATCGCCACCGGCCTGCGTCCCCGGCGGATTCCGGGACTGCCCGGGGCGACGGGGGTGCACGTACTGCGATCGCACGCCGACGCGGTCCGACTGCGCGCCCACCTCGCCGACGCGCGCCAGGCCGTGGTGGTGGGCGGCGGGTTCATCGGGTGCGAACTGGCCGCCAGCTTCCGCGCCCACGGCGTGCCGGTCACGCTGGTGGAACCGCAGCCCACACCACTGGCCGCCGCACTCGGCACCGAGGTCGGCGCGCTGGTGGCGCGGACGCATCGGGCCGAGGGTGTGGACGTGCGCTGCGGAATCGGAGTCGAGGGTCTGAACGTCGCCGGCGAGACCGTACGCGGCGTACGGCTCAGCGACGGGACCGCCATCGACGCCGATCTGGTGGTCATCGGCGTCGGCTCGATTCCGGCGACCGACTGGCTCGCCGAGTCCGGTATCCCGCTCGCCGAACCCGCCGTGGGTGGCGGCATCGTCTGCGACGAGACCGGCCGGACCGCCGTGGACGGGGTCTGGGCCGTGGGCGACGTGGCCGCCTGGCCGCACCGGAGCGGGCGCAACCGGCGCGTCGAGCACTGGACCAATGCCGGAGAGCAGGCCAAGACACTGGCCTGCGCACTGCTGGGTGCCGAACCGCCCGGTCCACAGGTGCCGTATGTGTGGAGCGATCAGTACGACCTGAAAATTCAGGTGCTCGGTCTACCCGCACTGGCCGACGAGGTCCGGATCGTCGAGGATCAGGGCCGCAAATTCCTCGCGCACTACTTCCGGAACGGCGACCTGGTAGCCGTGGTCGGGGCGGGCATGACCGGCAAGGTCATGAAGATGCGCGCACGGCTCGCCGACACCCAGCCCGTGGGCTGAGTACCGGATTCGTCCTGTTCGCCGGACGCGATTCGCACCGCCCGCACCGCATTCATTACCGTGGCAGGGGTGATCGTCGCGCTCATCGATTCGGGCCTGGGCATGCTGCCCACGGGTGCGTGGTTGCGGAAGCTGCGGCCCGACCTGGATCTGCTGCTGCAGATGGATCCCGACGGTGCCCCGTGGGGTCCGAAACCCGAACAGTGGGTCATCGACCGGGTGCTCGACACCGCGCGTACCTCCTTGCGCGAGGGCGCGGAAGTCATTGTGCTGCCCTGTAATACGGCCAGCGTGACGGCGCTGGAACACGTGCGCGCCGAAGTCGGCCCCGAGGTGCCGGTGATCGGCACCGTCCCGGCCATCAAACCCGCCGCCGCGGTCTGTTCGAAGGTGGCGGTCTGGGCGACCGCCGCCACCACGGCCAGCGCCTACCAGGCCGATCTCATCGCCCGCTTCGGCGGGAACGCCGAGGTAATGGGCGTGGCCTGCCACGGGCTTGCCGACGCCATCGACCGCGGCGACCTGCCCGCCATCGAACGCGCCATCGCGAGCGCCGCCGAACGCACCCCGGCCGGCACCGAGGGCATCGTGCTCGGCTGCACCCACTACCCGCTCGTCCTCGACGCCATCCTCGCCGCCCTCCCCCGCGGTGTGCGCATCTTCGACAGCGCCGAGGCCGTCGCGGGCCAAACCCTGCGCCGCATGGACGCCCTCGGCCGCCCCACCGCGGGCACCGGCGCCGTCCGCGTCCTCACCAGCGGCCGCCCCGGCGAACTCCCGCCCGCCGCAGCGACTTTCGACTCCGGTCGCATCCTCGGCGCGGTCCACGCTCCGCTGCCGAGTTAGCCACCCGAGTCCCTTACTCGGTACCGCACACCGTTTGACCGGCCCGGCAGCGGGCAGATCTGCGGCATGAGCACCGAAGAGGAACGGCGGATTCGGGAGGAATCCGCGCAACAGGACGAGCGGCCGATCATTCCGGAGCCGGAGGTCGAGGACAAACACCGGCAACGGGCCGCCGAGATCGCGGAAGCCTACGAGGACGACCGACCCACCACCGTGCTACCCGGCTCCGACGGCATGGTCTCGGGCACCGTCGTCTCCGACTGGGTGGACGAGGACGACCGCCCCTGAACGCCCGACGACAGGACCGAAAACGCAAACGGCGCCGCCCCTTTCGGAGCGACGCCGTCTACCGGTGATTCAGCGAATCACTTGATGATCTTGGTGACGCGACCGGCACCGACGGTGCGGCCACCCTCACGGATCGCGAAGCGCAGGCCCTCTTCCATGGCGATCGGCTGGATGAGCTTGACGCTCATCTCGGTGTTGTCGCCCGGCATGACCATCTCGGTGCCCTCGGGGAGGGTCACGACGCCGGTCACGTCGGTGGTGCGGAAGTAGAACTGCGGGCGGTAGTTGTTGAAGAACGGGGTGTGGCGGCCGCCCTCGTCCTTCGACAGGATGTACGCCTGGCCCTCGAACTCGGTGTGCGGGGTGGTGGTGCCCGGCTTGATGACGACCTGGCCGCGCTCCACGTCCTCGCGCTTGATACCGCGGACCAGCAGACCGACGTTGTCGCCCGCCTGGCCCTGGTCGAGCAGCTTGCGGAACATCTCGATGCCCGTGATGGTGGTCTTGGTCGACTTCTCGCGGATGCCGACGATCTCGACTTCCTCGTTCACGTTGATGATGCCGCGCTCGACGCGACCGGTCACCACGGTGCCACGACCGGTGATGGTGAAGACGTCCTCGATCGGCATGAGGAACGGCTTGTCGGTCTCACGGACCGGGTCCGGGATCGACTCGTCGACAGCGTTCATCAGGTCCATGACGGACTGCGCCCACTTCTCGTCGCCCTCGAGCGCCTTCAGGCCCGAGACGCGGACGACCGGGGCGTCCTCGTCGAACTCCTGCGAGGCCAGCAGCTCGCGGACCTCCATCTCGACGAGCTCGAGGATTTCCTCGTCGTCGACCATGTCGGCCTTGTTCAGCGCGACCAGGATGTAGGGCACGCCGACCTGACGGGCGAGCAGCACGTGCTCACGGGTCTGCGGCATCGGGCCGTCGGTGGCCGCCACGACCAGGATCGCGCCGTCCATCTGGGCGGCACCGGTGATCATGTTCTTGATGTAGTCGGCGTGACCGGGGGCGTCCACGTGGGCGTAGTGCCGCTTCTCGGTCTGGTACTCGACGTGGGAGATGTTGATCGTGATACCACGAGCCTTCTCCTCCGGAGCCTTGTCGATCTGGTCGAACGCGAAGCTCTGGTTCAGGTCCGGGTACTTGTCGTGCAGCACCTTGGTGATGGCCGCCGTCAGCGTGGTCTTGCCGTGGTCGACGTGACCGATGGTGCCGATGTTGACGTGGGGCTTCGTCCGCTCGAACTTCGCCTTCGCCACTGTTGTCCTCCTGGACTAGTAGTGCGTTGCTTTGCAGCAGTGCGTTGTTTTTCTTACAGGGGGTCGTTCAGCCGACCGACTCGGGGCGGATACTCGCGAATCCGCCCCAGCAGCGAACTACTCGCCGGTCGCCTTGGCGATGATCTCCTTCGACACGTTGGCCGGAACCTCCGCGTACGAATCGAACACCATGGAGAAGTTGGCCCGGCCCTGGGTCTTCGACCGCAGGTCACCGATGTAGCCGAACATCTCCGAGAGCGGAACCAGCGCCTTGACGACACGGGCACCACTGCGTTCCTCCATGGCCTGGATCTGGCCACGGCGGGAGTTCAGGTCGCCGATCACTTCGCCCATGTAGTCCTCGGGCGTGGTGACCTCGACAGCCATCATGGGCTCGAGGATCACCGGACCGGCCTTGCGGGCCGCTTCCTTGAGGGCCTGCGCACCCGCGATCTTGAATGCCATTTCCGACGAGTCGACCTCGTGGTAAGCGCCGTCCAGCAGCAGGGCCTTGACGTTGACCAGCGGGAAGCCGGCGAGCACACCGTACTGCATGGCGTCCTGGATACCGGCGTCGACCGACGGGATGTACTCGCGCGGAACGCGGCCACCGGTGACCTTGTTCTCGAACTCGTAGGTCGCGCCGTCCTCACCCGTGAAGGGCTCCAGGCCGATGATGACCCGGGCGAACTGACCCGAACCACCGGTCTGCTTCTTGTGGGTGTACTCGTGCTTCTCGACCGGCTTGGTGATGGTCTCGCGGTAGGCCACCTGCGGCTTGCCGATATTCGCCTCGACCTTGAATTCGCGCTTCATGCGGTCGACGTAGATATCGAGCTGGAGCTCGCCCATGCCGCCGATGACGGTCTGGCCGGTCTCCTGATCCAGCTTCACGTTGAAGGTGGGGTCCTCCTCCGCGAACTTCTGGATGGCGGTGCCCAGCTTCTCCTGGTCGGCCTTGGTCTTCGGCTCGATGGCCACCTCGATGACCGGATCCGGGAAGGTCATGGACTCCAGCACGATCTGGTTCTGCGGATCGCACAGGGTGTCGCCGGTCGTGGTGTCCTTCAGGCCGATGACCGCGTAGATGTGGCCGGCCTGGGCCTCGGTGACCGGGTTCTCCTTGTTGGAGTGCATCTGGAACAGCTTGCCCAGACGCTCCTTCTTGCCCTTGGTCGAGTTGATGACCTGGGCGCCGGAGTCGACCTTGCCCGAGTACACCCGGACGTAGGTCAGCTTGCCGAAGAACGGGTGGGTGGCGACCTTGAACGCCAGCGCGGCGAACGGCTCGGTGACGCTCGCGTCGCGGTGCAGGATCTCCTCTTCCTTGCCCGGGACGTGGCCGTCGGTGCCGCCGTCGTCCAGCGGGTTCGGCAGGTAGTCGATCACGGCGTCGAGCATGGGCTGCACGCCCTTGTTCTTGAACGCCGAACCGCACAGCACCGGGTAGAGCTCGGAGTTGACGGTCATCTTGCGAATCGCGCCCTTGATCTCCTCGATGCTGAGCTCCTCGCCGCCGAAGAACTTCTCCAGCAGCGCCTCATCGGACTCGGCGACCGTCTCCAGCAGCTCCTGGCGGTACTGCTCGGCCTTCTCTGCCAGGTCGGCCGGGATCTCGACGACCTCGTACTGCTCGCCGAGCTTGGTCTCGCCCTTCCAGACCTTGGCGTTCATCTCGACCAGGTCGACGACGCCCTCGAAGGTGTCCTCGGCGCCGATCGGCAGCTGCAGGACCAGCGGCTTGGCGCCCAGGCGGTCCTTGATGGTCTGGACGGTGAAGTAGAAGTCCGCGCCCAGCTTGTCCATCTTGTTCACGAAGCAGATGCGCGGCACGTCGTACTTGTCCGCCTGCCGCCACACCTGCTCGGACTGGGGCTCGACACCCTCCTTGCCGTCGAAGACGGCGACGGCACCGTCGAGCACGCGCAGCGAGCGCTCCACCTCGACGGTGAAGTCGACGTGACCCGGGGTGTCGATGATGTTGATCTGGTTGTCTTTCCAGAAACAGGTCGTCGCGGCCGACGTGATGGTGATGCCGCGTTCCTGCTCCTGCGCCATCCAGTCCATGGTGGCGGCGCCGTCGTGCACCTCACCGATCTTGTAGGTGATACCGGTGTAGAAGAGGATGCGTTCGGTGGTCGTCGTCTTACCGGCATCGATGTGGGCCATGATGCCGATGTTGCGGACCTTGTTCAGGTCGGTGAGCACGTCCTGTGCCACGGAAATCTTCCCCGCTCTTAGCTAGTGGGATCTTCGGGTACGACCCTGGCTTTGCTCCGGGTCATCTCTGTCTCAACGTCCGGCGCGACCATGAGGTGCCGCGCCGGACCGTGACTCGACGCCCGGGCATCGCCGGGCACCGAATCACCAGCGGTAGTGCGCGAAGGCCCGGTTGGACTCGGCCATCTTGTGGGTGTCCTCGCGACGCTTCACCGAAGCGCCCAGGCCGTTGCTGGCGTCGAGGAGCTCGTTCGCCAGACGCTCGACCATGGTCTTCTCGCGACGGGCGCGCGAGAAGTTGACCAGCCAGCGCAGCGCCAGGGTGTTGGCGCGGCCCGGACGGACCTCGACCGGCACCTGGTAGGTGGCGCCACCGACGCGGCGGGGCTTGACCTCGAGCGACGGCTTGACGTTGTCCAGCGCGCGCTTGAGGGTCACGACCGGATCGGTGCCGGTCTTCTCGCGAGCCTGCTCGAGGGCACCGTAGACGATGCGCTCGGCGGTCGACTTCTTGCCGTCCAGGAGGATCTTGTTGACCAGCTGGGTCACCAGCGGGGAGCCGTAGACCGGGTCGTTGATCAGCGGACGCTTGGGAGCGGGGCCCTTGCGCGGCATATCAGCTCTTCTCCTTCTTGGCGCCGTAGCGGCTGCGGGCCTGCTTGCGGTTCTTCACACCCTGGGTGTCGAGGGAACCGCGGATGATCTTGTAGCGCACACCCGGGAGGTCCTTCACACGACCGCCGCGAACGAGCACCATCGAGTGCTCCTGCAGGTTGTGACCCTCACCGGGGATGTAAGCCGTGACCTCGACCTGGCTGGTCAGGCGAACACGGGCGACCTTGCGGAGCGCCGAGTTCGGCTTCTTCGGGGTCGTGGTGTACACGCGGGTGCACACGCCACGACGCTGCGGGCTCCCCTTGAGGGCCGCAGTCTTGGTCTTGGCGACCTTGTCGCGGCGACCCTTGCGGACCAGCTGGTTGATGGTTGGCATAGACCGGCTTTCCTTATTAGTAACCAGGTGTCTGGAACTTCATGTCTGTGTCATTCGAGCTTTCCGCCCAGTTCCCGCGACATTTCGTTGTCACGAGGTCGGGCGTGTCGTGCGCAGCTTACACGCCCTGTTCAGGGCACGCTGAAACGGTCAGCCGCTCTCGCTGGCCTACGTACTGCGCACGAACCTGCCCGCATGCTTCCGGGCACAGCGATCCACGATACCCGTCGGCGTTTCCGGGGGCAAAAACGGGGTCCCGGAGTGGTATGGAAGCGGGCAGGTAGATCGACTAGCGGGCCAGGTTCAAGGTGAGCTCCACCAGCTTGCGCGCGGCCTCGCAGGGATCCGGATGTGACCCTCCCGCACGGTAGTTCACCCACCAGCCCACGATTCCGGCATCGGCGGCCGGGGCGAAGACACCGCACGAATCGGGGTCGTTCGGCCGCCGGGTCTCCAGCGAGCGACGCCCCTGCACGGTGATGTCGTTGGTCACATAGCCGAGGCGATCGTTGTTCTTCTTCTCGTTGGCCAGCGACCCGAGTTCGTACCAGCTGAGCGTCACCATGCCGCTGCCCGAGGAGCCGCCGTCCAGATCCCACATGCAGACCGCGCCGTTGAAGGACGGGTTCACATAGGTGCCCTCGCCGACGGTCTTGCCGATGTCCTCCAGCGAGACCACCTCGCATTCGCGCAGCAGCTTGTCGAAGTTGGTGTTGATGCGCCCGCCGCCGTCATCGGTGGTGCCGCCCGCCGGAAGGGCGGTGCCCTCGATGGTCCGGCCGCAGCCGGCGAGGGTCGCGGTGAGCGCCAGGGCGGCCAGCGCCGCACCGGTGAGCCGGATGCCGCGCCGCCCGCGCGGGAGCGCCGTGCCGCCGTCCGTCATGCCGTTGCCCCTCATCCGAGTCGCTGCACGGTCAGTTCGGCCAGTCGGCGGCTGCGATCGCACGGATTGCCGAGCCCCTCGCCGCCGAACAGGCCGTAGGAGATGGACCATTCGAAGAAGTCGTCGTCCAGCTGCACCGCCAGGTCGCACACCCGGTTGCTGGGGTCCAGGGCCTGGAAGCCGGTCTTGCCGCCGACCTCGATGGTCTCCGGATCGCGACCGACGCTGGCCACCCACGCCTTCTCGCGGTCGATGGGACTGCCGCGATAGGAGGCGAAGGTGACGCTCGCGCCGCCGACCCCGCCGCCCTGCCAGTTGCAGCCGACGGAGTTCTTGAACACCCGGGTCACCGCGCCGAGGGCGCCGATATCGCGCACCTCGTCGTCGGTGACATGGCCGCATTCGCCCACGAACGGGCCCAGTGTGGCCACCCTGGGCGGTGGGCGCAGCCCGGTCGGTGCATCGGATTCCTGCTTCCCCCCGCACGCCGACAGCAGCAGAGCGAAGGTCATCCCCGTGACAATCGCCGACGTCATCCGCATGGCACGAACTCTACCGACATCGCGGGATTCGGCTCGTCCGAGCGGTTCGCCACGGCGTTGCCGCATCCGTTCAGAGGTTGCCGCGGGCCTCCTGTTCGCGCTCGATGGCCTGGAAGAGGGCCTTGAAGTTGCCCTTGCCGAAGCCGAGGGAGCCGTGGCGTTCGATGAGTTCGAAGAAGACGGTGGGGCGGTCGGTGACGGGTTTGCAGAAGATCTGGAGCAGGTAGCCGTCCTCGTCGCGGTCGACCAGGATGCCGCGACGCTGGAGTTCCTCCACGGGGACGCGGACGTGACCGATGCGGGCGCGCAGTTCCGGGTCCTCGTAGTAGGTGTCGGGCGTGGCGAGGAATTCGATGCCCTCGCGGCGCAGGCAGTCCACGGCGGTGAGGATGTCATTGGTGGCCAGGGCGATGTGCTGGACGCCCGGGCCCTGGTAGAACTCCAGGTATTCGTCGATCTGGGAGCGCTTGGGGCCGTCGGCGGGTTCGTTGAGGGGGAACTTGACGCGGTGGTTGCCGTTGGCGACGACCTTGGACATGAGCGCCGAGTAGTCGGTGGCGATATCGTCGCCCACGAATTCGGCCATGTTCTCGAAACCCATGACGCGGCGGTAGAACTCGACCCACTCGTCCATGCGTCCGAGCTCCACGTTGCCGACCACGTGGTCGATGGCCTGGAAGAGGCGGCGCGGCGCGCCGGGGCGCGGTTCGTAACCGGAGGTGCGCGCGATATAGCCGGGCAGATAGGGGCCGGTGTAGCGGGAACGGTCGATCAGGGTGTGCCGGGTCTCGCCGTAGGTGGCGATGGCAGCGGCGCGCACCGTGCCGAATTCGTCTGTCTCGTCGTGCGGTTCGACCAGCACGGTCGCGCCCTGGGCGCGGGCGTGGGCGATGCAGCGGTCCACGTCCGGGACCTCGAGCGCGATGTCGACGATTCCGTCCCCGTGCCGATCATGGTGTGCCACCAGGGAACTCGCCGGATCCACCGCCCCCTTGACGACGAATCGGACGCCACCGCTGCGCAGTACGTACGCCTTGTGGTCGCGGTTGCCGGTCTCGGGACCCGAGTACGCCTCCAACCGCAGCCCGAAGGCGGATTCCAGATAGTGCGCGGCCTGGGTGGCGTTGCCCACCACCCACACGAGCGCGTCCCAGCCCAGCACCGGGAACGGGTCGGCGGCCGCGTCGTGGTCCACCAGACCGACGAGGCGACGCAATTCGTCCTCGGGCGGTGAGTCGGTGGCCGTGGGCCGATTCGGCGGTTGAACAGGTGCGGCGGTTGCCTCGATGCTCATGAATCCAGGAAAGGCCGACGGCCGCTGATGGGCAATATCGCCGATTTTCAGTAGACACCCTGGTGAATTGCGTCACCATCTTGCCGTTGGTGCTGGACAATTTGAATAGAACACCCTGCGAACGGAGATCCGCCATGGCACGCACTCCCGCCAAGCTGGACGAGCTGGACCTGGCCATCCTCACCGCCATGCACGAGCATCAGAAGGCGGGCATCCTCGAGTTGTCCCGCCGTACTCGAGTGGCCCGCGCGACCGTGCAGTCACGCATCGCCCGGATGGAGGAGGCCGGGGTCATCGCCTCCTACGACCCCCAGATCGATGTCAGCGCAGCCGGTTTCGATGTGGAAGCCTTCGTCACCCTGGAGATCGCGCAGGGTGCGCTGGAGGCGGTGGCCGCCGATCTGGCCGCCATTCCCGGCGTGCTGGAGGCGTACGCCACCACCGGTTCCAGCGATGTGCTGTGCCGTATCGGCGCGGACTCCCACGCCGGTCTGCAAACGGTGCTGCTGAGTATCGACCGCACCACCTCGGTGGTGCGGTCGCACAGCGTGATCGTGCTGTCCACGGTGGTGCCGCGCCGCACCCTGCCGCTGCTGCGCACCCTCACCCCCACCGCCACCAGCAAGGCCCCCGCCTACCGCAACGCGCACTGAGCGGCTGCGCGTCGAGCGCGGCCACCTGATCCATGCCTCGCCTCCGGCAGCACAGCGACTCCGGCTCCCCGGTCGTGGACACTGATCACGCACCGTCTCCGCGTGGGCGGCGCGGCATTGCCGGGGCGGCTGGTCAGCGGCGGTGCAGGCGGGTGATGAGGCCGCGCACATGGGCCTCGGCGGCGGTGCGGGCCTGCGCGGTGTCGCCGGATTCGAGGGCCTCGAGGATGCGGCGGTGCTCGCGCAGGGCGGTACTGCGGTTGCGGTCGTGGCTCCACAGGTCGCCGCGGTAGAGGTGGGCCTGGGATTCGAGGCGGGCGAGTTCCTCGGCGAGGGTGGGGTTTCCGGCGCGGTCCCGGATGAAGGTGTGGAATTCCAGGTCCAGGGCGGTGTCGCGGGCCGGGTCGGCGTCACCGCGCAGGTTGTCCGCCTGGGCGTCGAGCATGCCGGTGAGTTTCACCAGGTCGGCTTCGGTCAGGCGGGAGGCGGCCTCGGCGGCGGCGAGACCGTCGAGCACCGCGCGCACGGCCAGCACATCGCGAATCCGAGCGTCGTCCACCACGGCCACCCGCGCCCCCGCGTGCGGGACGTTCACGGCCAGACCCTCGTAGATGAGCTGCTGCACGGCCTCGCGGACCGGGCTGCGGCTGACTCCGAGGCGACCGGACAGGGCGAGCACGCTCAGCGGCGCGCCCGGTTCCAGTTCACCGGAGAGCACCAGCTGCCGCAGTTGCCGGTGTACCGAGGGGCCGAGCAGGGCGGCGCTGGTGTCGTCGGCCATGGGTGTCCTTTCTCGCTGGCTCGAAACTACATCCGCGGCCGGTAGTTGGCCCGCACCCGCTCGGCGAGGAAGTCGGCGGCGGTGACGGGCGGGTAGACGCCGCGCGGACCCTGGATGACAGCGTCGCGGTCGGCCTGCGCGAAATAGGCGATGCTGTAGCGCTCACCCTGGTACTCGTCGCGGCCCGGACTGCGCACCCGATGGAAGTTGGAGGGCAACAGATCATCGCTCCAGCGGGTGAGCATATCGCCGATATTGCAGGTGATCAGCGAGGACGAGGGCGTGATGGAGGTCCATGCCTGTTCGCCCATCTCCTTGCCGGGGCAGACCTGGAGCCCGCCCTGCCCGTCGCGCTGGAACAGCAGGGTCAGGCAGTCGAAGTCGGTGTGCGCGCCCGCCCGCCAGCGACCGGGCACATCGCGCAGTTCCTCGGAGACGGCGAAGTAGTGCAGCAGCCGCAGGGTGCTCTGGTACTGCTCCGATTCCGGATCGTGCGCTGCGGTGAAGTGGTCGCGCGGCAGCCCGAGTCGATCGGCGAAACAGGACAGCACCCGCATGGCCACGCTCCAGCACCGATGCTCGAAATCCAGGATGGCGGAGACGAATCCGGGCAGTTCGGCCTCGCTCGGCCACAAGCTCGCCATATGCGGTCGAGTGATCTGATAGGACTCCTTCTGGTCGGGCACGCCGATGGAGGGCCGCACCTGGCTCAGGCTCTCCCAGCCCGCATTGTCGGCCTTGACCAGCGGGTACCGCGCCTTCACCGATTCCGGCAGCGCGAAGAAGGCCGCGGCGCGAGCGAAGGCGTCGTCCAGCTGCCACTGCGGGATACCGTGCCCGGAGAGCTGGAAGAAGCCGATCTCGGTGGCGGCGGTCCACAGCTGTTCGGTGATCTCGGCGCGACGGTTCTCGAAGTCGGTGAGGTCGATGACGCGGATCTCGCGGGCGGTCTCCGCGCCCAGTCCGCCCATGCGCTTCTCGCGGTCGACTTCGGACAGGTCGTATCCGGTTGTCATGGTTGCCCTTTCGATCAGCTCAGTCGGTGGCCGCGATGCCGCGGTCCAGGAATTCGGTGGTGATCAGGTCGGCGGCGGTCAGGGTGGTGGGCACGTTCGCGCCGCCGCGGCGCAGGATGGGGGCGAATTCGTCGATGACCCGCTGCACCCGCGCGGGATCGAAACTGCCGACGACGCCGTCGGTGTCATTGCCGATCAGTCCGTTGTCGATGAGCGCCCGGGAACCGAAGGCGGCGAGTTCGGCGCTGTAGGGACCGAAATTGGCGCTCTTGTCGACCACATCGACGACCACCTCGTTCACGTGGCTGGGATCGGCGCGGAAATCGGCTGTGGCCCTTTGGATCATGGGAACCAGGCGGCGCAGGCAGGGGCGCAGTTCGTCGAGTTTGTCGGCGCGCACGTTCACGGTGCGGGCGTAGCCCTCGTAGCCGACGTCGCGCAACAGCTGGTAGGCCACCGGCTTGTTCCAGGCCCGCACCTCGTGCTCGTAGACGTAGGGTTCGGAATTGGCGAAGCCCTGCTGGGCGAAGGACGGATCGGCGACGAAGCGCGACGGCGAATTGTCGTAGGAGGCGTCGATCTGCTCGGCCCGCACCAGCCCGCGCGCCACCAGCCAGTCCGGGTACAGCTGTCCCTGCGAAACCACGATGGGCGCACCGGATGCGCCGATATCGGCGATGCCCCGCCAGTCCGGGTGCGTCGCCGGATCCCACATGAGCAGCTGCGGGCTGTAGCGCAGCAGGGTGGCGACACCGATCAGCGGCTGCTGTCCGGCCGCGGCGATGGCGTGTTCGGAGTGCGCCAGGCCCAGGGTGATGGAGTCGTCGACGTACATCTGGGAGGGCACGGTCTGGAAGCCGATGGCCGGGCCGCCCGCGCGGATCTCCAGGTCCACGCCGGTGTCCTTGCCGTACACCACCAGCGGGCCGGTGACCCTGTTGTTGTCGGAGTCCACGCGGTAGCCGGGTCCGAGCAGGCCGAAGATGGGGCCGGAATCGGTTTCGGGTTCCCACTGGAGTTGGACGACGACGGTGTCGGGGCAGGTTCCGGCCAACCGCTGTTCGGCTGGGGCCGAGGGCAATTCGACGGCGGTAGTGTCGATTTCGGTGCCGGAGCAGGCGGCGAGGGTCACAACCGCGAGGGCGGTCAGCGCGGCCACGCGGGCACGGCGAAGACAGGTGTGCATGGGTTCTCCACAGGTGAGGATGGAATTCAGCGACCGGAGGCGTGCCAGCGGCCGACCGTGAGACGTTGCGCGGCGGTGCAGAGGGCGAAGACGGCGACGCCGAAGAGGGCGGCGAGCAGCAGTGCGGCGAGCAGGTCCTCCGATTGCAGCCGCGCCCGATAGGTGTCGAGCAGGGTGCCGATGCCCGGCTGCCCCTTGGCGAAGAACATGTCGCCGATGATCGCGCCGGTCACCGCGAGTCCGGCGGCGGTGCGCAGGCTGGTGAGGATGGAGGGCAGCGCGGCGGGCAGTTCCAGCGACAGCAGGCGGCGCAGCCGAGTGGCCCGGCCGAGGGTGAACAGTTCGCGCAGGTTGGCGTCCACGGACTGGATGCCGAACAGGGTCATGGCGATGATCGGGTGCACGGCGATGAGTACGCAGACGATGGTCCGGGCGGACATGCCGTAGCCGAACCACAGGCCGATGAGCGGCACCACGGCCAGCACCGGAATGGCCTGGAGCACAACGGCGTACGGGTACACCACGCGCTCGATCGCCCGGGCCTGGCTCATCAGCACCCCGATGGCGACGCCCAGGACCGCGGCGACCAGCAGCCCGACCAGGGCCACCCGCGCGGTCACCGCGAGTGCCCGCAGCATGGGCTCGACGGTGGCCGGGTCCAGCAGCGATTCGGTGAGCACGGCGTGCGGCGGCGGCAGCAGGAAGCGCCGCTCGGGAGCGAGCAGCAGCAGCGATACCGCGTACCACGCCCCGAGGGCGAGGCCGACGCACACCACCGGCACCAGGGCCTTGGCGAGCAGGGGACGGACGGTCGAGCGGGTCGGCGCGCCCAGCGTGCGGGTGGCCATCAGCAGGCCGCCCGCAGCGAGCTGGAGACCTGGGCGACCAGGCCGGTGAAGGCGCTGTCGAACCGCAGGTCCCGGTCGCGCGGGTACGGCAGGTCGATATCGATCACTTCGTGTACGCGCCCGGGCCGGGCGGACATGACCACCACGCGCCGCGCCAGGAAGACCGCCTCGGAGACGGAGTGGGTGATGAACAGGGCCGTGAAGACGTTGTCGCGGTAGAGCCGCAACAGTTCCTCCTGCATGCTCAGCCGGGTGATCTCGTCGAGCGCGCCGAAAGGTTCGTCGAGCAGCAGCAGGCTCGGTTCCAAAGCCAGTGCGCGGGCGAGGGATACGCGCATACGCATACCGCCGGAGAGCTGGCCGGGGAGTGTGCCCGCGAAATCGGCCAGGCCGACCGCCGCCAGGGCGCGGGTGGCGCGGGCCCGGCGGGTGCCGCGGTCGACGCCGCGCAGTTCGGCGGCGAGTTCGACATTGCGCAGCACCCGCCGCCACGGCAGCAGGGTGGCCTCCTGGAAGATGAAGCCGACCGAATCCGTCTGGACCGCAATACTTCCCGATGTCGGTTGCTCCAATCCCGCGGCCAGGCGCAGCAGTGTCGACTTACCGCAGCCGGAAGGCCCCACCACGGCGACGAATTCGCCGCGCCGGACCTCCAGATCGATATCGGTGAGGGCGACGATATCGCCGGAGCCCTGGCCGTCGTAGCGCTTGCCCACCCCCGTGCAGGTGATTTCCGGAACCGGTGCGAGCGGCTCGGTGACCGAGCGCCGCTCGGTGTTCGGGGCGGTTCCGGTGTCGCGCACCGTGTCGTAGAGCACCACCGCGCTCACCTTCTTTCGATGATCTTGCGTGCAATCAAAGCGTCCATATCAGTTTGATCGCACATAATTACGTGCAATTGATGTCTTGTTTCGCAGTTGTTAACTGTTATTGCATGTCAAGCAGCAGCTTGGTCAGGGCCGGTTCGTCGATGCGCGTACTGCGCCCGTCGCGCAGCACCGCCTCACCGTCCACCCAGACGGTGTCCACCACCCGCGGCGAGGCGGTGGTCAGCACGGTCGCCCCGGGATCGCGGACCGGCAGGCAGGCGAAGTCCCGGTCGAAGCGCAGCAGGGTCAGGTCCGCGCGGTCCCCCACCGCGATTCCGACCGGACCATCCGAACCGCCCAGGGCGGCAGCGGCACCGCGGGTGGCCATCCGCATCATGTCGTCGAAGCCGAGCAGATCGGCGCGTGCGTGCGTGACCCGCTGCAGGTACGCGCCCATGCGCAGCGCCAACAGCATGTCCTGGGTGTCATTGCTGGCCGCGCCGTCCACGCCCAACCCGACACCGATGCCCGCGGCCAGCATGGCGGGGATCGGCGCTACCCCGCTGCCCAGCCGCATATTGCTGAGCGGGTTGTACGACACCGCGACACCGCGCTCGGCGAACAGCCCGCGGCCGTACTCGTCGAGGTGACAGCAGTGCACCGCGAGGGTGCGCGGCCCCAGCAGGCCGCCGCGATCCAGATAGTCGACCGCCGAGCAGGACGCGTGCGCACGGCACATGTCCTCGTCGGTGCGGGTCTCCAGCAGATGGATGGAGATGGTCTTGCCGGTGCGATCGGCGTAGTCGCGCACGGCGGCCATCCCCTCGGGGGTGAGGCAGCGCGGATTCGGCACGGCGAGCGCGGTCGTGACCCGCGTGTCCGCGAGCCTCGCGTCGAGCGTGTCGATGTGCGCGAAGACCTCCGAAAGCGGTTGCAACAGGCGTGGATCCATACCCCAGCGGCGGGAGGCGTCGGCCCGGTCGGCCAGGCCCCGGCCGAAGACCACGCGAATGCCCAGCTCGTGCAGGGCGCGCAGGGCCGCGTCGTGTACGGCCGCCGAGGGATTCGGCCACATGTGCTCGACCACGGTGGTGACACCGCCGCGCAGCAGTTCCAGACCGCCCGCGAGGGCGGCGGCATAGGTCTGCTCGGGCGTGGCCGCCACCGTGAATTCGCCTACGCAGTGCAACCATTCGAGCAGCGGCAGCCCCTCCCCCGCACCGCGCAACACGGACTGCTGGAGGTGGGTGTGAGTGTTGACGAAACCCGGGATCAGGTGGCCGCCGCTAGCGTCGACCGTGGGAAGCGACCGGCCCGCACCGGCTTTCGGCCCGATGGCGGTGATACGGCCGTGCTCGACGACCACATCCTGTCCCGACGTCCACCGAGGCCCCCCGACGGTCGCGGTGTAGACGGTGACATCGCCGATCACGACACTGTCGTTCACAACGTTGCCCGAGGCGGCTGCTGACTGCGGCACCATGCGGCATTCCTCTCGAAATGCGGCTGGTTCGCCCGCCCCGATCCGGGCGGTGCACCGCGTCCGTTGCAGCCATGAACGTGGTGCCCGAAAGCCTAACGGCGCGCTGTTTCCGCCGGGTTAAGGCTGCCGTCTGCGCGTCGAGGACTTCGCCGCACATCCGCTGTCCCGGCCAGCGAGCTCGCACGGTCGACCGCAATCCGCCCGGGGCACGTGAAGGATTGGAACCAGCCGCGCCGAGAGGGTGACCGGGAGCGCGTCAGGGGCGTAGATCCGCTCCCGGGGAAAGGATTTCGACGCTCGGGCGCAGCTCCGGCTCCAGGAAGGCGAGCAGCGCCTCCGCCTCGGCCGTGACCGCGTCGCGGTCGGCGCCGCTCCATTCGGTGCGGGGGCTGATGCGCAGGCGGGCCGTCCCGCGCTCGGTGAAGATCTTGTAGACGCCTGCGAGGTAGCCGTCCACCAGGATCGGGGATACGGCGGCGGCGAAGGTGCGCAGCGGGGGCGCGCCGCCCTCCGGGATGATGCGCGTCCGGTCCTGATGGGAGAGCACGGCATTGTCGTACCAGCCGAGCAGGCGAACCGGGGCGGGGGTGTCCGGGTCGGCGAGTTCGGCGTCGGCGGCGTCGTAGAGGGTGCGGCCGCGCTCGTCGGTGTAGGTGCGCACGCGGTCGCCGAGCCGGTCCATCGCGGGCTTCATAGCGGTGAGCTTGGACCAGGTCTGCATATCCATGGTGGTGGCGGGGCCGAAGGCGCGCAGGTAGCGCAGCAGCAGTTCCTCCAGCGGATAGGTCGGGTCCAGGGGTGCGCCGAGCCAGGGTTCGACCCGGGACCACACCGGGCGGCTGTTGTCGCGCCAGCGGCCGCGCGGCGGGGTTTGCAGGACCGGCAGCTGGTACAGCCAGGTCTGGACGATCGCCCCCGGATCGCGGTCCGGGTAGAGCTCGGCGGCGCGTTCGCGCAGAGCGGTGGCGGACATGGGTTCGTCACCGAGCACCGCCTCACCGTCGGCGCGCACCCGCACCGGATCGAGGCCGACCATCGCCCCGTAGTTGAACCCCTTGCGGAAGGGCACCTTCTCCAGTTCGGGTTGGATATGCGGGGCGATGCGCAGCGCGTCCGCCGGGGTGACCAGGTGAATGGTGCCGCGCATCAGGGTGATTCGCACCAGGGAGCGATCCTCCAATGCCGCCGACACCGGTTTCGGGTCGAAATCGGCGATGCGGCTCCACAGCGCGACGAATGGCGGCGGGACGTCCTGGGCCTGCAGGCCGACCAGGTGCTCGCACATCTCGCCCACCGTGAGCGACGAGCGCTCCAGCAGATGTTGGCGGGCGAGCAGGGTGCGGTTGAGCACCCGATTCGACAGTTTCATGGTTCGGCTCAGCGCAGGGTGACGACGACCTTGCCGGTGGCGGTGCGCTTGTCCAGTGCCGCAACGGCTTCCGCGGCGTGGTCGAGGGTGTAGAGGACCGGTTCGGGCGGCAGGATCTTGCCGTTGGCGAGCAGCGGCTCGACCTCGGCCCACTGCTCCTGGAGGTAGCCCGGGTGGCTCATGGCCCATTCGCCCCAGGCCGCGCCGACGACCTCGACATTCTTGAGCAGCAGCCGGTTGACCTTCACGGTGGGGATCTCACCGGCCGTGAAGCCGACCACCAGCAGGCGACCGCCGGAGGCGAGGGAGCGGATGCTGTCGGTGAAGCGGTCGCCGCCGACCGGGTCCAGCACGATGTCCACGCCCCGGCCGCCGGTGAGCTCCTTGACCGCCGCCAGCCAGCCGTCGGTGAGCACCACGTCGGTGGCCCCGTTGGCGCGGGCGACCTCGGCCTTCTCCTCGGTGCTGACCACCGCGATCACCCGGCCCGCGCCCAGCGCCTGTGCCATGCGCAGGGTGGAGGTGCCGATGCCGCCGGCCGCGCCGTGCACCAGCACGGTCTCGCCCGCGGCCAGGCGACCACGGTTGCGCAGGCAGAAGTGCACGGTCAGATCGTTGAACAGCACACCGGCGCCCGATTGCAGGGAGATGTTGTCGGGCAGCGTGAACACCATGTCGACGGGTGCGACGGCGACCTCGGCCATGGCGTTGCCGAGCAGGGTCAGCGCGACCACCCGGTCGCCGGGGGCCACGTGCGCGCCCTCGGGGGCTGCGCGGACGACTCCGGCGATCTCGCAGCCCACGACGTACGGCATGGCCGGTTTCATCTGGTACAGGCCGCGGGTCATGAGGACGTCGGGGAAGGCCACCCCGGCCGCGTGCACGTCGATGACGACGCCGCCGGGATAGGGCGCGGGCTCCGGAATATCGACGACCTCGATCGCCTCCGGCCCTTCCAACTTGCTCACCACGGCTGCACGCATGCGAAGTCTCCGATCTACCCGGCGTTGGATGCCTTCCGAACCTAACCGATCCACGGGCGATCCGTCCGGTTCGGTCGGATTCAGCGGCTGGCGTACTCGATCATCGCCTGGTCGGCGAGCACCTCGCCGTCCCGCATGATGGTCAGCGAGCGCGGACCGATCTCGTACCGGGTGCCGTCGGCGGGGTTGGTGACGGTGAAGCCATCGGCTGCGGGCACCGGATCATCGAGTTCGATCCGCGCACCGTCGCTGAGCCGCACCCCCTGGTAGTAGTAGCGGCCGACGCCGGTGCGGCACACCACGAATCGGGAGGCGGCGGTGTGGCCGACGGCGTAGGCCGGATCGTCGGCATTGCAGCGTGGGCCGACCGCGTCGACGAAACCCTGGCCATCGCTGCCGGACACCGAATCCGGCAGCGGTCCGAGGGGTGGGGCCGACGGCGCGGAGGTGGTGCGCGCGTCGGCGGGCGTGGTGACGACCGAGGCGGGTGCCGTGGAGGTCGGTGCGGCGGGAGTCTGTGCCACGGATGTCACGTCCAGCGGCACTCCGGGCGACGGCCGCGCCGTGACGGGCGACGTGATCGCCCCCGGCCGGTCGGGGGTTCCGTCGTCGCGCAGCGCCACCCACCCCAACGCGGCCGCCAGTCCCACCACGGCGACCCCGAGCACACCGACCAGCACCGGCAACCGCGAACGCTGCCGCTCCTGCGGCGGCAGCGGCCCGGACGGATGTTCCCGCCACCCCGCCCCGCCCACCGGAACCGGGTCGCCCCCCGCGAACCCCGATGCCCCGCCGAACCCGTGGAAGTCGGCCTCGCGGCCGGAAACCGGGCCGTCACCGCCGGAAAACGCGATGGTCCCGCCGAGTGGCGGCCCCTCCCCTCCGGAACCCGCCACACCACCGAAAGGCTCCCCCGCACGTCCCGGTTTCGTCCCACCGCCGGGTGTCCGCGCCGCATCAGCGGGATGCTCGGCATCCCCGTCGCCCGCCTGTCCGGCATCGGCGAGACGGCGATCGGCCGGACGCCGGTCAGCGGGGTGCCGGTCAGCGGGTGGGTGGTGCGGGCGGGTCGTGGGGTTCGGGTGCGGTGCCGGGAGGACCACTGTCGGTGCGGTGGGCGGCGCGGTCGTGCGGGTCCGGTCCGCATCGGCCGTCCGCAGCAGGGCGGCGCGGGCGGCGCGGGCCAGCTGTCCGGCCGAGGTGTAGCGGCGGGCCGGGTTCTTGGCCATGCCGGTGGCGATAACCTGGTCGAAGGTGGCGGGGACGCCGGGCCGGGCGCTCGGGCGGGGCGGGGGCGTCATCAGATGGGCGCGGATCGCCGCCAGGTTGCTGTCGGCCGCGAAAGGCACCTCGCCCGTGAGGGATTCGTACAGTACGCAGGCCAGCGCGTAGGTGTCGACGGCGGCTCCGAGGTGGCGATTCCCCTGTTCGAACCGCTCGGGGGCCATGTAGGCGAAGGAACCGATGGCGCTGCCGGTGTTGGTCAGCTGCACATCCGATTCGATGTACGCGATACCGAAATCCACCAGGTAGGCGAACATGTCATCGGTCAGCAGAATATTGGCGGGCTTGATGTCGCGGTGCACCAGTCCGCCCTCGTGCGCGGCATCGAGCGCGGCGGCGATCTGCTCGACCACCGCGACCGCCGCGTCCGGCGCGAGCGGGCCCTCCGCCCGCAGCCGCGCCTTCAGATCGCGCCCGCGCACCAGCCGCATGTCGATGTAGAGGACCCCGTCCACCTCACCCCAGTCGTGCACCGGGATGACGTGCGGTTCCTGCAATCTGGCGGCGGTCCGGGATTCACGCCGGAAGCGCTCCACATAGCTGGGGGTCCCGGCCAGCTCCTGGTCCAGCAGTTTCAGCGCCACCACCCGGTCCCGGACGGTGTCGTACGCCTCGTAGACCTCGCCCATGCCGCCGACCCCGAGCAGCGTACGAAGTTCATACTGCCCGAACCGCGATCCGGCCCGCGCCCCGGCAACCACGTGCGCCTCCCCTGCCTGATGTACAACCAAACAGGCTACGGCCTGGACAGCCACCCTGTCATGCCCTGGAAAATGAGTAGGTGACTCGACGCGAGGGGCGGGCGACCGCACCGTAAAGTCGTGTCCAGCAAGCACCGCACGAGAACGCGGCACACCGGATCCACCCCATGGGTCACCGTGTCGCGCGAGGAGCACCAGTGTCACTCGATGAGCCACTCGCCCCGCTGAGTCAGGAGGGCTTGGGCTTCGCCTCGGCGTGGCCCGTCCGGGCCGGCGATGTGGATCCGTACAACCGGCTGCGTTTCGACGGCATGGCCCGCTACCTGCAGGACATCGCCTGGGAAGACTTGCACTCCGGCAGCTTCCACCGCACCGACCCGAGCTGGATCGTGCGCCGCACGGTCATCGATGTGGTCCGGCCGGTGTACTGGCCGGATCGGGTGGAGCTACGCCGCTGGTGTTCGGCCCTGTCCACGCGCTGGACCAATATGCGGGTGCGGATCACCAGCGAGAACGGCGGTCTCATCGAGACCGAGGGTTTCTGGATCAATATCAACGAATCCACCAATATGCCGACCCGCATCAGTGACGAGGGGCTGGCCCAGCTGGCCCGCACCACCGATGAGCACCGGCTGCGGTGGCGACCCTGGCTGACCGATCCGATGCCGCCGGAATCCGATGTGGATCTGCCGTTTCCGCTGCGCGCCACCGATATCGACCAGTTCAACCATGTGAACAACGCCGTGTACTGGCAGGCGGTGGAACAGTACCTGGTGGACTATCCGAAGCTGGTGGCCGCGCCGCACCGTGCGGTGATCGAGTACATCGCGCCGGTGCAGGCGCGCCAGCATCTCACCGTGCGGGCCCGCTACGAGCCGGGTGATCGCACCGGGCATCCGGTGCTGCGGCTGTGGTTCGTGGTCGGCGGCATCACGACGACAACGGTGCGGATCGGTCCGCTGCCGGGCTGAGCCGAACGTCGCACGGCACGGCCGCACCGGGTTCCTGTGCGGCCGTGCCGTGCGTTCGGACTAGCTCTTGGCGGCTTTGAGCAGGTTTTCCAGGCTGGTGAATTTCACGCGGGGGCGGCCCGCGGTCTTGCCCGCGGTCTTCTCCGCCGCGTCGATGGCCTTCCAGCCCGCCCGATCCACCAGATCCGGCTGCCGCTGCGCCAGTAACGCCCGCAACGCCGCCCGATCCGCGCTCGGCGCGGCCAGCTTCCCGGCGGTGAAATCCTCGATCAACGCATCCACGGTCTGCGCGGAATCGACCCGATTGGAACCGATCACCCCGCGCGGACCCCGCTTGATCCACCCCGACACATACACCCCGGGCAACGGCGAACCATCGGCTTGCAGCACGCGCCCCTTCTCGTTCGGGATGACCCCGTTGACCTCGTCGAAGGGGATATCGGCCACCGGCTCGCCCCGATACCCGATCGACCGCAACACCAGCGACGCGTCGAGACAACCGGTGCGGTCCGATGCGCGGGCGACGGTACGACCGTTCTCGGTGACCAGGTCGTTGTGCACGAACTCCACCGTCTCGGCCTTGCCGTCACCGGTGATGGCGGTCGGCGACACCAGATACCGGAACACGATCCGCTTGTTACCCGGCGTCGGCGTCTTGGCCGCGTACTCCTGCGCGAGGGTGTACTTCAGCTTCAGGTGCGGTTCGACGTCCGGATCATCCAGCACCGCCCGACTCTCCGGGTCCAACTCGAGATCGGCCGGGTCCACCACCACGTCCACCCCCTTCAGGTGGGTGAGCGCCATGAACTCCGGGCTGCTGTAGGCCGCCTGCAACGGGCCGCGCCGCCCCAACACCACCACCTCGGTGATGGTGCTGCGCCGCAACGCGTCCAGGGCGTAGTCGGCGACATCGGTCTTGGCCAGGGCCTCGGGATCCATCGTCAGAATCCGCGCCACGTCCAGCGCGACATTGCCGTTGCCCACGATCACCGCCCGCTCACCCGACAGATCGAACTCCCGATCCGCGTAGTCGGGGTGCCCGTTGTACCAGGCCACGAACTCCGTCGCCGAATGGCTGCCGGGCAGGTCCTCGCCGGGCACGCCCAGCTGCCGGTCGGTCGACGCGCCCACCGCGTAGACCACGGCGTGGTGATGGGCCATCAGCTCCTCGTGGCTGATGTGCTTGCCGACCTCGACATTGAGGTAGTACTGCAGGGTGTCGCGACGGAATGCCGTCTCGAACATGTTGGCCACCAGCTTGGTGCCCGCGTGATCGGGGGCCACGCCCGCCCGGACCAGACCGTAGGGGGTGGGCAGCCTGTCGAACAGCTCCACCTCCACCTCCGCGCGCCGCAGCAACTCCTCCGCCGCGTAGCAGGCGGCCGGACCCGCCCCGATCACCGCCACCCGCAACGTGCCCAGTTCCTTGGGCGCGCGCGTCGGCGCGACCAAAGGCTCGAAGTTGGATTCCAGGGGGTGGCGCTGGAAATAGGCGGCGTTCACGTCCTTGAACCGGGCCAGCGACGCGGTCAGATCGTCCTCGGAGAAAATGGCCTCCACCGGACACGCGTCCACACACGCACCACAGTCGATACAGGTGTCCGGGTCGATATACAACTGCTCAGCCGTCGCGAACTCCGGAGACTCCGGCGTAGGACGGATGCAGTCGACCGGACACTCCGGAACGCAGCTGGCGTCGTTGCAACAACGCTGCGTGATCACATAGGCCATATCTCGCAGATCCTCGAAACAGTCGCGGTGCTACTCAGCTCGGGTTCGAGCGGGGTCGGTAGAACACGTTCTAATATAGGTGTCACGCGGCATGGATCGGCACACCGGTGTGACGTCCCCTTCAGTGTGCCTCGAGTGTGACGGTGATCTCCCGTCGGGCCACGAGCTGAAATGTGAACTGTGTCTCCGCGCGTGCGATCGACGCATGACAACCGGGCGGTTTCGGCATTCCGGTCACGGTCCGCGTCCTGCCCCCGAGCGGGCACCGCAGGACTTACGGTGGTGCGCATGGCGCGGACGCTCATCCTCATGCGGCACGGCAAATCCGGCTATCCGGACGGGGTCGCCGACCACGATCGACCGTTGGCCCCGCGCGGACGGCGGGAGGCGGCACTGGCCGGGGATTGGCTGCGGGAAACGCAGCCGGCGGTGGACGCGGTGCTGTGCTCGACGGCCACCCGCACTCGGGAAACCCTGTCCGCGACCGGGATCAGCGCCCCGGTGTCCTACGAGAAGTCCATCTACGAGGCGTCCCCGCGCACCCTCATCGAACTCGTCCAGCTCACCGACGACGCGGTGGCCACCCTGCTGATGATCGGGCACGCCCCCGGGATGCCGTGGACGGCATGGGAGTTGGCGAGCAACCGCGACTCCGAGGCGGCGGAGCGGATGAGCCGAAAATTCCCCACCTCCGCCCTGGCGGTGCTGGAATTCGACCGGGCATGGCGGGACGCCGATCCGGGCACGGGAGATCTCCGACTCTTCCACGTGCCGCGCTGAGGGCTCAGCCGAGCAGCTTTCCCTTCCACACCACGACACCGCCGAACACCAGCAGGAGCAGCAGCGCCGGGAAGAACCCCAGCAGCCACCACACCACACCGAACACGGCGACCACGGGCAACAGCGCGATCCCGGCGATGACGGGATTCTCCCGCACCGTCTCCAGCGCCGAACGCCCCCGGATGCGATCTATGTCTTTTCCAGCCATGACACCAGCGTAGGCGCGCACGGCGGCAAGGTCAGCGCAGTCGATCCAAGTCGATCGTGAGGTCACAGGGGAAATCACCGCGGTAGGTGCCGGTCATTCGTTGTGACGTGGGCTTGGGATGCTTTCCGGAGAATGGGGCTTGCTTGGAGTGCACTCCAGGTGGTTAGCGTCGGTGGGGTTCGACGAGAGGAGCGAGCGGTGAGTGTGGCGGCGGTGCGGTACGAGGCGGACTACGAGCTGCCGAAGTATTCGATCGGTGAGGTGTCGGAGCGGTCCGGGCTGACGCGGGACACGCTGCGGTGGTACGAGCGGATCGGGCTGATGGATTACGTGGGGCGCGATCACACCGGGCAGCGGCGATTCAGCGATCGGGACCTGGACTGGCTGACGCTCATCGGGAAGCTGCGCCGCACCGGGATGCCGGTCGCCGACATGGTCCGCTACGCGGAACTGGTACGCCAGGGTGACGAGACCTTCCCGCAGCGACTCGAGATGTTCCGCCGCACCCGCGAGGACGTGCTCGCCCGCATCGCCGAACTACAGCAGACCGTGGCCGTTCTGGACTGCAAGATCGCGCTGTACGAGGGCGATCCGACGCGAGACTGGCGGACCGTGGTCACACCGAACACACGCGAAGGGAAACACGTATGACCACCACGCGAGCACTGCCCACCACCGCCCTCGGCGAGACCCGGGTCGGGGTGCAGGGCTACGGCTGCATGGGTATCAGCGAGTTCTACGGTCCCACCGATGCGGACGAAGCGCGGGCGACGCTGGAGCACGCCCTCGAGCTCGGGGTCACCCTGTTCGACACCGCCGATATGTACGGATCCGGGCACAATGAGGAGTTCGTCGGCGAGTTCGTCCGCGCCCACCGCGAGAATGTGGTGCTGGCAACGAAATTCGGCATCGTGCGGAGGGCGGACGAGCCGACCTACCGAGGTATCGACAACTCCCCCGACTACATCCGGCGCGCGGTGGACGCCAGCCTGCGACGGCTCGGCATCGACGTCATCGACCTGTACTACATGCACCGGCGTGATCCGCGGGTGCCGATCGAGGAGACCGTCGGTGTGATGGCCGAACTCGTGGCGGCGGGCAAGGTGCGTCAGCTCGGGCTCTCCGAGGTGACCGGGCCGGAGCTGCGCACCGCGCACGCGGTGCATCCGATCGCGGCCGTGCAGTCGGAATGGTCGGTGTTCTCCCGGGATGTGGAACGGGCCGTGGTCCCGGCCGCCGCCGAACTGGGCGTGACCTTCGTGCCGTACTCGCCGCTGGGTCGGGGCTTCCTCACCGGCACCGTGGCGGCGACCGGCGAACTGGCCGAAGGCGATACGCGCCGGGCGTTTCCGCGCCTGTCCGGCGAGAACGCGGTACGCAACGCGGAACTGCTGGCTCCGCTGCGGGCCGTCGCGGAGGCGCGGGGCATCACCCCGGGGCAGGTCGCGCTGGCCTGGGTGCACGCGCGGGCGCGGGTGCACGACCTGTCGGTGGCCCCGATCCCCGGCACCCGCCGCCGCGACCGGTTGGCGGAGAACGTCGCCGCCGCGACGGTCGAACTGACCGCCGACGAGCTGGCCACCCTGGAGCCGATCGCCGAGCAGGTCGCCGGAAACCGGTACGCGGACATGAACTTCACCTCGGCCGGACGCGAATAGCGGCGACCGCCGGGCGTTCCGGGTGTGGGAGTTGACTCTCCCGCTGCGGGAGACCCGATGCTGGTCTCACCATCGAGAAAGGGATTCAGCCATGATCACCAGCATCTTCCCCACCCTCTGCGCCGACGATGTGGCGGCGGTCCGGGACTTCTATGTGGAGCTGTTCGGCTTCCAGGTGGTGTTCGACAGCGGATGGTATGTGCAGTTGGAGGCGCCGGACGGGGCCAAGCCGCAGATCGGCGTGGTGGAGCGCAGCCACGAGAGCGTGCCGGAGGCGTACCGGGTGCTGCCGTCGGGATTCCTGGTCGCCATCGAGGTGGACGATGTGGACGCGGTGCACGCCCGGGCCGTGGAGATGGGGCTGAAGATGCCGCTCGAGCTGCGCAGCGAGGACTTCGGCCAGCGTCACTTCATGACGGTCGACCCGAGCGGGGCGCTGGTCGACGTGATCACGCCCATCCCGCCGAGCGCCGAGTACGCCGAGAACTACGCACAGCCCGAGGCTCAGGCGATCTGAATGGTGTGGCCGGTGTGGTCGGCCTTGGCCCGCAGGTAGCGCAGGTTGCTGGGGGTGGCGTGCACGCCCGTGCGGACGGTGCGGCGCACGCCCACCCCCAGCGCGTCCAGCTGACGCGCCTTGTCGGGGTTGTTGGTGAGCAGGTCCAGCTCGGAAATGCCCAGCGCCGTGAGCATTTGGGCGGCGGCGGTGTAGTCGCGCGCGTCCTCGGGTAGGCCGAGCGCGGTATTGGCCTGGTAGGTGTCGAGCCCGGAATCCTGGAGCGCGTAGGCGTCGAGCTTGTTGTACAGCCCGATATCGCGCCCCTCCTGCCGCAGGTACAGCAGCACGCCGCCGGTGTCGGTGATGCGCTCCACCGCCTCGCGCAGCTGCGGACCGCAGTCGCAGCGCGCGGAGCCGAAGACGTCGCCGGTGAGGCATTCGGAGTGCAGCCGCACCAGCGGCACCCGCCGCGGGTCGGGCTCCCCCAGCACCAGCGCGAGATGTTCCCGGCCGTCGCTCAACCCGTCGAAGGTGACCGCCTCGGCGGCGGTCGCGTACCCGTCCGCGAAGGTCAGCGGAATGCGCACGCGCGTCCGCACGCCCGCGCCGGCGCGAGTGCTGCTTTCCATAGCGGCTCCGAGATCGCAGTGACCGTTCGATGGACAGTGAACTCGACCGCACGCCCGGTTATTCCGGACGAAGGCCCCGCCGCGCCCGGACGCGGCTCACGCGGCGCGGCGGAAGGTGCGCCGGTAGGCGTGTGGTGAGGTGTTCAGCAGGGCGCGCATATGTTGCCGCAGCGAGTTGCCGGTCCCGAAGCCGGACCGTTCGGCCACCAGATCGATGCTCAGATCGGTGTGTTCGAGCAGCTCACGAGCGCGGTCCAGACGCTGGGCGGTGAGCCAGCGGCCCGGCGTGACACCGACCTCCGCGCGAAAGCGCCGCGTGAAGGTGCGCACGCTCATCCGCGCGTGCGCGGCCATGTCGTCCAGGGTGACGGGGGCCGCCAGCCGGTCCAGCAACCAGGCCCGGGTGGCCGCGGTGGACGCGGCGTCGGGATTCGGCACCGGACGTTCGATGAACTGTGCCTGACCGCCGTCGCGCCACGGGGGGACGATCAGGCGGCGGGCGACCCGATTGGCGAGGGCCGCGCCGTGATCTCGGCGGACCAGATGCAGGCACAGGTCCAGGCCCGCGGCGACCCCGGCGGCGGTGAGGACGTCGCCGTTGTCCACGAACAGCACGTCCTCGTCGACCTGGACCCGGGGGTAGGCGCGACGGAACGCGGCGGAGTGCATCCAGTGCGTGGTCGCGATCCGGCCGTCCAGCAGCCCGGCCGCCGCCAACACGTAGCTGCCCGTGCAGATGGACACCATGCGGGTTCCCGGGCGTATCCGGGCCAGCGCGGCGGCCAGCGACGCGGGCAGCGCACCGCCGTGTTCCAGCGCACCGAGGTCCTCGGCGGGCGGCACGATCACGGTGTCGGCGAGTTCGAGCGCCTCCGGACCGCGTGCCACCGCCACCGACAGCCCCTCGGCGGTCGACACCGGCTCGCCGTCCGCACTGCAGACGACCACCTCGTACAGCCCGCCTCCGCCCTCGTCCTCCGCGAAACCGAAGACCCGCGAGGGAATTCCGAGTTCGAGCACGGGTACCTGATCGAGCGCGAGGACGACGACGCGGTGCGGAACGGCCATGGCCGGATCCTGTCACATGTTGACCATCCGGCCACTACTGCGACCCGAGATTCCGGCGCAATCTGGTGACCGTTCGTTCACCGACGAGAGGAGAGCAGTTGTGAGCACCGGTGACACCATGCGCGCCATGATCGTCCGGGAGTGGGGTGGGCCCGAGGTCCTCACCCTCGCCGAGCTCGCGCGTCCGGAGCCGGGCGTGGGCGAGATCCAGGTGCGCGTGCACGCGGCGGGCGTCAACCCGGTGGACTGGAAGACCCGGGCGAGCGGCAGCCTGATCGCCTGGGGTACGCCGCCGATCCTCGGCTGGGATGTGTCCGGCGTGGTGTCCGCGGTCGGTCCGGGGGTGAGCCTCTTCCAGCCCGGTGACGAGGTGTTCGGCATGCCGAGCTTCCCGGCGCAGGCGGGGGCATACGCCGAGTACGTGGTCGGCCCCACCCGGCACTTCGTGCGCAAACCGCGGGAGATCGACCACATCCAGGCCGCGGCCCTGCCGCTGGCCGCCCTCACCGCGTGGCAGACGCTGGTCGACACCGCCGGTGTGCGCGCGGGGCAGCGCGTCCTGATCCATGCCGCCGCGGGCGGCGTGGGCCACCTGGCCGTGCAGATCGCCAAGGCGCGCGGCGCGTACGTCATCGGGACCGCCCGCGCCGACAAGCACGACTTCCTGCGCGATCTGGGCGCGGACGAGCTGATCGACTACAGCGCAGTCGATTTCGCCGAGACGCTGCGCGATGTGGATATCGTGGTCGACGGCATCGGCGGCGCGTACGGGGAACGCTCCCTGCGGGTGCTGCGGCCGGGCGGCCACCTGGTGACCCTGCCCGACGCGGATTCGGTGCCCGATACCACCGGCCGGGATGTGCGGGCGGGCTGGACCGTGGTGGAACCCGACGCCACGGGCCTGCGAGAGATCGTCGACCTGATCACCACCGGCCGCCTGCGGGTCGAGATCGACACCGTACTGCCGCTGACCGAGGCGGCGAAGGCGCATCTGCTCGGGGAGAGCGGGCGTACTCGCGGCAAGATCGTGCTCAGCGTCGCCTGAGGGATGAATCCGGCTCCCGCGGTGTGACTTCCGCCCCTCGATCCCGGTTCGCGACGCGCGGTGGCGTGGATCGGGGAGCGCGGAGCCACCCTTCCGCATACGATGAACCGACTATGCAGTCTCCAGCGGTTCCCGCCCGGGTCTGGATCGACAAACAGTCACCGGCGATATACCAGGCCCTGAAGGGCGTCGCGCAGTCCGTTCGCACCGCCGCCGCGGCCGTCGATCTCGATCGGGCCGTGATGGAGTTGGTGAACGTGCGCGTGTCCCAGCTCAACGCCTGCCCCGTCTGCCTCGATATCCACGAGCGAGCCGCCCGGGCGGCGGGGGTCACCCCGCAGCAATTGGCAGTGCTCCCGGCCTGGCGGCGCGACCCCGAGCTGTACACCGACCGCCAGCGAGCGGCGCTGATCCTGGCCGAGAGTGTCACGAATCTTCCGGATGATGCGATCTTGGAGCGTGAGTATGCTGCTGCGCGGCAACATTTGTCGGATGACCAGATATCCGTTGTGATCTGGGCTGCGACCACGATCGGCGCGTTCAACCGAGTGTCGATTCTGAGCAAACATCCGGTGCGGGTGCGGAAGGAGAACTGAACAATGAGCGAACAGGCCGTCGTGGCCGCGGTCGTGCGCAACGACACGCAACACCGGTACGAGGTGTGGTACGGCAACTCGCTCGCAGGTTTCAGCGAGTATCGGGAACGCGACAACGACACCGTCTTCATCCACACCGAGGTGGACAGCGAGTTCAGCGGTAAGGGGCTGGGCAAGGTGCTCGCCGAGGAGGCGGTCAAGGACGTGATCGAGCGAGGGAGGGTTATCGTGCCGCGTTGCCCCTTCATCAAGGGTTGGTTGGACAAGCATCCGGAGTACGACGAGCACGTCGTCGGCAAGGGCATCAAACGGTGAGCGACCTCGAGTCGCGTCCGGAGGAGTCGCTGTGCGAACCCTCCGGAAGGCCGGGGCCGCGGGCGGAGTTCTTCCCGTCCCGCGAGGTGCCCCTCGGCGGGGTGCGCGGGGTGACCGTGCACCGCAGCCTGCCACAGCGTGACCTGCCGACGGTCGGCGCGTGGTGCTTCCTGGACTACTTCGGGTCGAATTCGCCCGCGAATCCACAGGGCCACGATATCGACCCCCACCCGCACATCGGATTGCAAACGGTCACTTGGCCTTTGGAGGGCCGCATCCGCCACCGCGACAGCGTCGGCTCGGATGTGGAGATCCGGCCCGGACAGCTGAACCTGATGACCTCCGGACGGGGTATCGCACATTCGGAGTACCGGGTGCCGGGACATCCCTCCGGACGCGGCCTCCAGCTGTGGATCGCACTGCCGGACGAAAGTCGCGGTATCGCACCACATTTCGAACAGCATCGGGAGCTGCCCGGTTTCGAGCTGCCGGGAGTCTCCGGCACCGTGCTGATCGGATCGCTCGGCGGCGCGACCTCACCCGCCACCGCCTACACCCCGATCGTGGGCGCGGATCTGCGGGTCGACGCCGGGACCGATGCGCGGTTGCCGTTGGACCCGGCGTTCGAGCACGCCGTGCTGGTGGTGGACGGCGCGCTGTCCGTCGACGGCACCCCGGTCGAGCCCGGCAGCCTGTTCTACCTGGGCAGCGATCGCACCGGAATTCGCGTGCACGACACCGCGGGAGCACAGCTGCTGCTGATCGGCGGCGAGCCGTTGGACGAGGATCTGGTGATGTGGTGGAACTTCGTGGGGCGCAGTCACGAGGAGATCGAGGCGGCCCGAAATGATTGGGAGAAACACGATCTCGAGCGTTTCCCGGACATCGCGGGACACACGCCGCAACAGCGCATCCCGGCGCCGCCGCTGCCGGGGCTGCACCTGAAGCCGCGCAAGAGGCGGTACTAGCACCATGATTCGCTCCTATTCGTGGGGGCGAAGGCGTCGCGCTGGGTGACCGCGGGCGGGCCTATCTCTCGCTCATCAGCTGCGTGCCGATCACCCGGAGCAGGTCCAGCTTCTCCTGGGTGTCGGTGCCGGGTTGCGGATAGTAGACGAGCAGGTGTCGGGTGGCGCTGGGGGTCAGCAGCGGCTCGCACACCAACTCGAGCAGCCCCACCTCGGGATGGATCAGTCGTTTGACGTAGCCGGTGCCCGCACTGACCTCATGGTCGTCCCACAGCCGCTCGAATTCCGGGCTGCGCTCGCGCAGGCGGCGGATCAGGTCGATCACCTCGGCGTCACCGGATCGCCGCGCCGCGGTCGCCCGCAGGCTCGCGACGTGGTGGCGCGAGAGTTCCTCCCAGTTGTCCTCTGGAAACTTGCGGCGATCATCCGGGTCGGTGAACCACAGCCAGGGCACACAGCGGTCCAGACCCCGGCGGTCGCCGAGATCGCCCACCAGCAGGATGTGCATCCGGTTCTGTACCAGCACCTCGCCCAGATCGGAGATGACGCAGGCCGGAGTGTCGTCGAGCTTGGCCAGCACATGCAGCAGGCCCGGGCCGACATGCGGATCACCGCTGCGCGGCGGCTCGTGTCCGCACAGGTGGTAGAGGTGGTCGCGCTCGCCGTCGGTGAGCCGCAGCGCCCGGGCCAGCGCGGCCAGTACCTGCGTGGACGGCCGGGGCGCGCGCGACTGCTCCATGCGCGTGTAGTAGTCGGTGGACACGCCCGCCAGCAACGCCACCTCGTCGCGGCGCAGGCCCGGGGTGCGCCGCCGGTTGCCGGGCGCCAAGCCCACATCCGAGGGTTGCAGCACCGAACGGCGTTTCCGCAGGAAATCGGCTAGTTGGTCACGATCCACCCCTCCACTGTGCCGGATCATCAGGGATCAGCCAGGGATCGCTTGACCCTGGATAAGCGGGTCCTGCCACTGCGCCGGGCGCGGTCGCAGGATCGAACCATGATCGAAATCGCGAAGCACCGCCTCGGCGACACCGGGCCCGCCGTCTCCCGCATCGGACTCGGAGCCATGGGCATGTCCGGGATGTACGGCGCGGCCGACGACGCCAACTCCATCGCCACCATCCACGCAGCGCTGGATTCGGGCGCGAACCTCATCGACACCGGCGACTTCTACGGTATGGGACACAACGAAAGCCTCATTCGCACAGCGCTTTCCGAACGTTCGCGCGACGATGTGGTGCTGAGCGTGAAGTTCGGCGCACTGCGCGGGCCCGATGGCGACTGGAATGGCTTCGACGCCCGTCCGGCCGCCGTGCGCAACTTCCTGACCTACTCCCTGCAGCGGCTGGGCACCGACCACATCGACATCTACCGGCCCGCGCGGCTGGACCCGACCGTGCCGATCGAGGACACCGTGGGCGCCATCGCGGAGCTGGTGCAGGCCGGATACGTGCGCCATATCGGTCTGTCCGAGGTCGGCGCGGCCACCCTGAAGCGCGCCGCGGCCGTGCATCCGATCGTCGACCTGCAAATCGAGTACTCGCTGATCTCACGCGGCATCGAAGACGCGATCCTGCCCACGGCACGGGAACTCGGTATCGGCATCACCGCCTACGGGGTGCTGTCACGCGGCCTGCTCAGCGATTCACTGCTCGACCGGACATCGCTGGAAGCCCGCGACTTTCGCGCACACAGCCCACGCTTCCAGGGCGAGAACCTGACCGCGAATCTGCGGCTGGTGGGGGCACTGGCCGAGCTCGCGGAGCGGCGCGGCGTCACGGTGGCGCAGCTCGCCATCGCGTGGGCGCTGGCCCAGGGCAGCGATATCGTTCCCGTCATCGGCGCGCGCCGCACCGAGCGCTGGACCGAAGCCGTTGCCGCACTGGACATCCAGCTTTCCCGGGACGAGCTGACCGCGATCGAGGCCGCGGTGCCCGCCGACGAGGTGGCGGGTGACCGCTACGCCGCCGAGCAGATGGCGATGCTGGACAGCGAGCGATAGTCGAAGGGGCCCGCGGCGACGGTTCGCTGGGCAATGCCGCGGCCGCCGCGTCGATCAGGTGCGGCGGGGGCGGATGACGGCGGTGAAAGTCGCTGTGGCGACGGCCTTTCCGGTGCTGTCGGTGATCGTGACCGGGACGGCGAGTTCGATTTCGGTGCGTGACTCGATATTCGCGCGCATGGTGTCGACAGTGCCGTCGGGGAGTTCGGAGGTGGCGAGGAAGGGGCTTGCCGTGCCCTTGGCGCGGGCCAGGTATTCGATCTTGCCGTCGCGGGCGACGATGAAGGTCTCGCCCATCAGGTCCACGATGCCGGAGACGGCCGCGCCCATGGCGGCGGTCTCGGCGAAGCCGAAGAGGATGGCGGCGTGGACGTCGCCGTTGTGATTGAGATGTTCCGGCCGGGCCGCCATCCGCACCACATTGCGGCCGCTGGCGAAGTCCTCGGCGTCGATACCGGCGAACTGGATGAAGCCCAGCTTCTTGAAACCATCCATCACCAGGGCGCCCATGGTCGCGCTGTCCATCGCATCTCCGATCGAATTGAAACGTGTTCCATTTTCTATACCGGGTGCGCACGGGGTTGTCCATGCTCGGAAAGCGGACGAAACGGTAATAGCGGTAAGTTTTCTGCGACGTGCCTACCGCAGCCGCGCCGACGAAAGAACACGATGACCCTCAGCAAGATCACCGCCACCGCTCTGCTCACCCTGGGAGCCACCGCCCTCTCCGCCGGAATCGTCCACGCCGATCCGGCCGCCCACGTTCAGCCCGCGCCCCGGGCGGTCGCGATCCACGGAAACGACCACGGCGTCGGCTATCTCGTCGCCCTCTCCGATGACCAGCGTTCGGCGGTCACCACCCTGCGCTCCGGACGCTTCGTGGCGGCCGCCGACAGTGTCGTCCTGCTCGACGACGCCGGGCGAACGGTGACCACCCTGCCGCTGGCCTTCGATATCGCCGGGCAGCGGGTGGAACTGCTGCCGACCGTGGACGCGGCGGGGCGGCAGCTGACCCTCTCCCCCGTCGGCGCGGCAGCCACGCCGCTGCGCGACATCTCCGCACAGGACACCTTCTGGGCCGAATTCGAGAAGGCCAAGGCCGCCGGGATCGCCGGACTGGTCATCGGCGCGGCCATCGGCGCCGTGCTCGGCTTCCCGCTGGGCCTGTTCGTCATCGATTTCATCACCGTGCCGGTGGCCGCCGTGGTCGGCGGTGTGATCGGTGGGCTCGCGGGCCTGGCCATCGGCGGCGGCCAGCCCCTCATCGACGCCGCCGTCGCCTACGCCAGCGGACAACCCTGATCCATCCGGGCCGCGCCGAAGACGATGCCCCGCCGCACATTCCGGTGCGACGGGGCATTGTCGTCACGGGGTGACCCGAATGCAGCCTGGCCAGGCGGCGGCCGCATTCGAGCCGGGGACGGCGTTCGGGCCGCCGCATCCCCGTCGCAGCCCGGGATCGCTCGCCCGAGCTCCGCGACCGGCCGGGCGTCGCCGCCGTGATCGGACGGACAACCGCGCCGGAGCCGGATCAGTCGGCGGACGGGGCGGCCAGGCCGAGTATCTCGGCGGTGCGGGTGGCGGTGCGGCGGGCCAGGGCTTCGTTGTCGATCAGGGAGCGGCCGATGGTGGGCATGAGTTCGCGCAGGCGCGGCGCCCACAGGTGGCGGTAGTGCGGGAAGCAGCGGCGCAGCACCTCGAGCATGATCGCGGGGGCGGTCGAGGCGCCGGGGGACGCGCCGAGTACGGCGGCGATGGAGCCGTCCTGGGCGGCGACGACCTCGGTGCCGAATTCCAGGACGCCGCCGCGCACCGGATCGGCCTTCACGATCTGGGCGCGCTGGCCGGCGTCGATCATGGTCCACTCGTCGCCCACCGCGGCGGGAAAGAATTCCCGCAGTGCGGAGATCTTGCGCCGCCGCGTGGACGCCAACTGGCCCGCCAGCAGCCGCACCAGCCCCAGATTGCTCGCGGTCATGGCCGCGAGCGGGCCGATATTGTGCGGCCGCAGCGAGGCCGCGACGTCGAATACCGAGCCCTGCTTCAGGAACTTCGGACTGGAACCGGCGTACGGGCCGAACAGCAGCGTCTGCTGGCCGTCGATGATGCGGGTATCCAGATGCGGCATGGACATCGGCGGCGCTCCGGCCGGAGCCTTGCCGTAGACCTTGGCGTCGTGCCGCTCGACCACGGCCGGATTGTCACAGCGCAGGAACCGTCCGCTCACCGGCAGCAACCCGTAACCGCGCACCTCGGGGATTCCGGCCCGCTGCAACAGTTTCAACGCCCAACCGCCCGCACCGGCGAAGACGAAGCGGGCGTCGACCCGGGAGGTGATGCGGTCATCGGTGTCATCGGTCGCGACCAGCCGCAGCTTCCAGGAACCGTCGTTGTTCTTGCGCAGCCCCCGCACCTCGTGCCGCAGGTACACGTCCACGCCGAGAGTTTCCAAGTGCGCGAACAGCTTCCGGGTCAGCGTTCCGAAATCGACATCGCTGCCGGTGATATCGCGGGTGGCGGCGACCGGTTCGCCCTTGGCGCGGCCGCGCAACAGCAGCGGCGCCCATTCCCCGATGGCCTCCGGGTCCGCACTGAACCGCATGGAACCGAAGAGCGGATGCTCCGACAGCGCGGCATGGCGGCGGCGCAGAAAATCCACATCGCCGGCACCGCGCACGAAGGTCATATGCGGTACCGGATTGATGAATTCTTGTGGTTTGTCCAGGATTCCGTCTTCCACCAGATGCGACCACAGCTGGCGGCTCAACTGGAATTGCGCATTGACCCGCAGCGCCTTCTCGATATCGACGCCACCGCCCGGTTTTTCCGAGGTGTAGTTGAGTTCGCACAGCCCCGCGTGCCCGGTGCCCGCATTGTTCCAGGCCGCCGACGCCTCGCCCGCCACCTCCGGCAATCGCTCGTAGACCGCGATGGACCAGGTCGGTTCCAGATGCCGCAGCAGAATTCCGAGCGTCGCGCTCATGATCCCGCCGCCGATCAACACCACGTCGTAAGTACCCAGCGGCCCATGCCGTCTCGTCGTCATTGCCGAAAGACTCCCAACCGATCCTCGAGCGAGCAGGGGCACGCTAACACCGGAGTTGTACGCGCGTATAGCCGGAGCGGAAGCGACAGTGATAAACCCAACAGCTGACTCTTTTGCGACGTCGGTGGGCGAATTGGCAACGCAATTCCGCACTCGAGCTGCGATTCCGGTCGCCTCCGTCTCCCGGCCGCTCCGAGCAGGGTTGCGACTGCCGCAGGCTACTTCTTCCGCGCGCGGTAGGCCGCGACCGCGTTGCGGTTGCCGCATGCGGTGCTGCAGTAGCGGCGGGAGCGGTTGCGGGAGAGGTCGAGGAGTATGCCCTCGCAGTTGTCGTCGGCGCAGACGGCGAGGCGGGAGAGTTCGTCGGCGCGGATGAGGTCGATCATGGCCATCGCCGTTTCGACGGCGATGCGGACGGGGAGCGGGGCCTCGGGTGGGACGGCGTGGATGTGGTAGTCGAGGTCGTCGTGTCGGACCAGGCGAGGAACTGCCCGATGCTCGGCGAGGATGTCGTTCACCAGCACGACAGCGGCGTCTCGGTCGCTGGTGAGCAGTCGGCGCAGCACCGGGCGCAGGGCGCGGACCTCCGCGAGTTCCCGCTCGTCGCCGGTCCGCACGCCGGTGTAGCCGTGCCGGGCGAAGAAGTCGGCGAGCTGCGCGGTCTCGGTCAGAGTATCGGGCTTGTCCGGTTCCGCCGCCGTGTTCACCAGCTCCACCGCCGCAGCCATGGACGCCTCGGTGTCATGAGCAAAAACCATGTTGACACATTACCAAACTCCACTTAGCGTCATTAGCCATGGCGACATTGACCCATGACATGGCGGTTCGGAATCGATTGCGGTCCGGGCTGCTGCTCGCCCTGCTGTCGGCGTCGTCGTTCGGGCTGTCCGGCTCGCTGGCGCGCGGGATGATGAACGCGGGCTGGAGTTCCGCGGCGGTGGTGGCGGTACGCGTGCTGCTGGCGGCGGCGGTGCTCGCGCCGATCGCCTGTGTGCAGCTACGCGGGAACTGGAAACTGTTGCGCGACAACGGCGCACTGATCGTCGGGTACGGGCTGCTGGCCGTCGCGGGTACGCAGCTGGCCTATTTCAACGCCGTCGCCCATATGGAGGTGGGCGTGGCACTGCTGGTCGAGTACACCGCGCCGGTGGCGGTGGTGGGCTGGCTGTGGCTGCGGCACCGACAGCGCCCCGGGGCCACCACCGTGGTCGGCGCCGTGGCCGGACTGACAGGGCTGGTGCTGGTACTCGATCTGACCTCGGGGGCCGATACCAGCGGGGTCGGCATCGCCTGGGCGCTGGCGGCCATGCTGGGCGCGGCCTCGTACTTCGTCCTCTCCGCCCACGGTGACGGGTCCCTACCCGGAACGGTGCTGGCCGCCAGCGGTTTGCTGATCGGCGGCGTGGCGCTGCTGGCCGCGGGTGCGATCGGCGTGCTGCCGTTCCGCGCGAGCACCGAACCCGTTGTCTTCCAAGGCTTCACCACCGCCTGGTGGCTGCCACTGCTGTTCCTGGGTGTGGTCACGGCGGCACTGGCCTACGTCACCGGTATAGCGGCCACCCGGCTCCTCGGGTCGCGACTGGCCTCCTTCGTGGCCCTGTTCGAAGTGCTGGCGGCACTGGCCTTCGCATGGGCGCTGCTCGGCGAAGCGCCGCGACCGATTCAATTGCTCGGCGGCGCACTGATTCTCATCGGCGTGGTGACGGTGCGGTGCGGTGAGCCGGAGACAGTCACAATCGACGACACAGCGCCCCCTGCCTCGCGGTAGCACCGGCTCGGCGGCGATCTGTCCTCTATGTGTCGCGGGGTTTCGATCGCCACACCACCCGGGTAGGTTGTGCGCAGACATCCGGGGCCACGTGGGCCGCAAGCCGAGGAAAGAAATGCGCCGAGCCGAAAATCGCTCTGTAACACCCCGACTCGCCGGAGCGCTGGTTCCGCTGCTGCTGTGCGCGATCACCACGCTCACCGCCACGGCCACCACCGCGACGGCCGGACCGGCGGAGCCCGCACTGCGGGTGCAGGGCCGGGAGAACGGCATCGACTACGCGGTGGAACTGGCGCCGGACAATCGCGCCGCCGTCGGCACCATCGCCTCGGGTCGGTTCCTGCCCACCTGGGACGGCGAGGCGATCATCGTCACCGACGACGACGGTATCCTGGCCGCCACCGTTCCGCTGACCTACGACATCGTCGGCCACACACTGGAACTCGTCCCCAGCATCACCGACGACGGCCGCCGCCTCACCCTCACCCCGGCGGGCCAGTCCCCGGTCCCGCTCCGCGATATCAACGCCCAGCAGCACTTCTTCGACGTCGTGCAGGCCAACCTGCCCGCCGTGGCCACCGGGGCCGCCATCGGCGGCGCGATCGGCTTCCTCATCGGCTTCCCCGCGGGCCTGTTCATCCTGGACTTCATCACCATCCCCATCACCACCGTGGTGGGAGCCCTCATCGGCGGCGCCATCGGCCTCCAGCAGAGCGGCGGCGACCCGGCGGTGGAGGCCGCCCTCACCTACGCCGAATCCCTCGTCCCCGGGGCCTCGGAAACCATCCGCCCCGCCTTCGACGCCCTCCCGGAACCGCAGCCGCGCTGAGCCATTCGAGCGCGGGAGGTCGGGCAGGCTACGACACGAAGGACAACGACACGATCGCCATGGGATGCTCGGTGTAGTACCAGTCCCCGGTCATCTCCATGGCGAGGTCGAAGCGCACGGCATGCCCGCTCCCCGGCCCGGACGTGATCGTCCAGAGGCTGTTGGGCAGCCCCGTCACCGCACTGACACTGCCGTCCGACCAGGTGAAACTGCCCGATGTCGGCGCACCGAAACCACGCCAGGGCAATTCGGCCCGGAACCGCCCCGCCGTGATCCCCGGCAACAGCGAACTCCGGCAATCCCACACCTCACCCTCCCGCCGCACGCTCTGTCCGGCGCTCCCGGTCCCCGGAATCCGTTCGGCGGTCAGCACATCCCCGGCGTAACACCCGCCGAGTACGGTGCCGGGTACCGCGGCGGCCGGGAGGAACACGAGCAGCGGCACCGCCGCTCCACACAGCACGGCCGCCTGCGGCCTGCGACTGGCAAACACGAAGCCAACCCCTCCCGTAGTGGAAGCTCGAAGTCGTGACCAGCATAAACCCATCAAACGCATTCGACCCCCGTTCCGAGGAACGGGGGTCGAATGGTCTCGAGCTAACAGCTCACCGGACTACCGGTAGTCGCTGAAACCGTAGTCGTCCAGCGGGACCGCGGCACCGGTGGTGGTGCCGAAGCCGTCCGGGGTGTAGTAGGTGTCGTCGTAGGACGGCACCGCGTACGCGGCCTGGCGGGCCTCCTCGGTGGGCTGGACCTGGATGTTGCGGTACCGGTTGATACCGGTACCGGCCGGGATCAGCTTGCCGATGATGACGTTCTCCTTCAAGCCGATCAGCTTGTCGGAGCGGCAGTTGATCGCGGCGTCCGTGAGCACGCGGGTGGTCTCCTGGAAGGAGGCCGCCGAGAGCCAGGAATCCGTTGCCAGCGACGCCTTGGTGATACCCATCAGCACCGGGCGACCCGAGGCGGGTTCGCCACCCTCCGCGACCACGCGGCGGTTGGCGGCCTCGAACTCGGCGCGCTCCACCAGCGAACCGGGCAGGAACTCCGTCGCACCCGAATCGATGATGGTGACGCGGCGCAGCATCTGGCGGACGATCACCTCGATGTGCTTGTCGTGGATGGACACACCCTGCGAGCGGTACACCTCCTGGACCTCGTGGACCAGGTGGACCTGCACCTGACGCGGACCCATCACGCGCAGCACCTCGTGCGGATCGGCCGAGCCCTCGAGCAGCTGCTGACCCACATCCACGTGGTCGCCGTCGGCGAGCAGACGCTCGGTGCCGTCGTCGTGCTTGAAGACCCGCAGCCGCTGACGCTTCGACAGCTTGTCGTAGACCACCTCGTCCGAACCATCGTCCGGAATGATGGTGATCTTGTAGAAGCGGTCGTCGTCCTCCAGCCGGATCCGGCCCGACACCTCGGCGATGGGCGCCTTGCCCTTGGGCACCCGAGCCTCGAAGAGCTCCTGCACGCGGGGCAGACCGCCGGTGATGTCGTCACCCGCGACACCACCCTGGTGGAAGGTACGCATGGTCAGCTGGGTACCGGGCTCACCGATGGACTGCGCGGCGACGATACCGACGGCCTCACCGATGTCGACCAGCTTGCCGGTCGCCATGGAGCGGCCGTAGCAGGTCGCGCACACACCGGTGCCGGTGGTGCAGGTCAGCACGGAGCGGACCTTCACCTCGGTGATACCGGCCTCGAGCAGCGCCTCCAGGGCGGGGTCGCCCAGGTCGTGGCCCTTCTCGACCACCACGTTGCCCTTGGCGTCGATCGCGTCGGCGGCCAAAGTGCGTGCGTAGGTGCTGGTTTCGACGTGCGCGTCACGAATGACGGTGCCGTCGGCCAGCTTCTCCGCGATCGGGACGACGATGCCACGCTCGGTGCCACAGTCGGTCTCGCGCACGATGACGTCCTGCGACACGTCCACCAGACGACGGGTCAGGTAACCCGAGTCGGCGGTGCGAAGCGCGGTGTCGGCCAGACCCTTGCGCGCACCGTGGGTGTTGATGAAGTACTCCAGCACCGTCAGGCCCTCACGGAAGGAAGACTTGATCGGCCGCGGGATGAACTCACCCTTCGGGTTGGTCACCAGACCCTTCATACCGGCGAGGGTACGAGTCTGGGTGAAGTTACCGGTCGCACCCGAGTCGACGATCGTGATGATCGGGTTGTCGGCCGGGTAGTGCGCGCGCAGCGCCTGACCGACCTCTTCGGTGGCCTCCTGCCAGATCTTGACCAGGGCGTTGTTGCGCTCCTGGTGATCGAGCGCACCACGCTGGTACTTCTTCTCGATCTGATCCGACTGCGCCTCGTAGCGCTCCATGATCTCCGCCTTCTCCGGCGGAACGAGCACGTCCGACATGGAGACGGTGACACCGGAGCGGGTGGCCCAGTAGAAGCCCGCGTCCTTGAGCTTGTCGACGGTCTGCGCCACCACGATCATCGGGTAGCGCTCGGCCAGATCGTTGATGATCGCGGCCTGCCGCTTCTTCGGCATCGGCTCGTCGATGAACGCGTAGTCCGCCGGGAGCAGATCGTTGAACATGACGCGGCCCAGCGTGGTCTTGGTGGTCCACGCGTCGCCCCGCTGCCAGCCGTCCGGGAACAGCTCGGCCTCGACGTCCTTCGGCGGCCGCTGATCGGTCAGGCGGACCTTGATCAGCGAACGCACGGTCAGCTCACCGCGGTCCACGGCCATCTGCGCCTCGGCGGGCGAGGAGTAGACGCCGAACTCCGGCTCGTCCTTGGTGGCCGCGCGGTACTCGCCGCGCGCACCCTCCTGCAGACGGGTCAGGTAGTACAGGCCGGTCACCATGTCCAGACGCGGCATGGCGAGCGGACGACCCGAGGCGGGCGACAGGATGTTGTTCGAGGACAGCATGAGGATGCGGGCCTCGGCCTGCGCCTCCGCCGACAGCGGCAGGTGCACGGCCATCTGGTCACCGTCGAAGTCGGCGTTGAACGCCTCACAGACGAGCGGGTGCAGCTGGATGGCCTTACCTTCGACCAGCAGCGGCTCGAACGCCTGAATACCCAGGCGGTGCAGGGTGGGCGCGCGGTTCAGCATGACCGGGTGCTCGGCGATGACCTCTTCGAGGACATCCCACACCTGGGGCCGCTGCCGCTCCACCATCCGCTTGGCGGACTTGATGTTCTGCGCGTGGTTCAGGTCCACCAGGCGCTTCATGACGAACGGCTTGAACAGCTCGAGCGCCATCAGCTTGGGCAGACCGCACTGGTGCAGCTTCAGCTGCGGACCGACCACGATGACCGAACGGCCCGAGTAGTCGACACGCTTGCCGAGCAGGTTCTGACGGAAACGACCCTGCTTGCCCTTGAGCAGATCCGACAGCGACTTGAGCGGACGGTTGCCCGGACCGGTGACCGGGCGGCCGCGGCGGCCGTTGTCGAACAGCGCGTCCACCGACTCCTGGAGCATGCGCTTCTCGTTGTTCACGATGATCTCGGGCGCACCGAGGTCGATGAGGCGCTTCAGGCGGTTGTTGCGGTTGATGACGCGGCGGTACAGGTCGTTCAGGTCGGAGGTCGCGAAGCGGCCACCGTCCAGCTGCACCATGGGGCGCAGCTCCGGCGGGATCACCGGCACGGCGTCGAGCACCATGCCCATCGGCGAGTTGCCGTTGGCCTGGAACGCGGCGACGACCTTCAGACGCTTGAGGGCGCGCAGCTTCTTCTGGCCCTTGCCCGTGCGAATGGTCTCGCGCAGGTTCTCGGCCTCGGCCTCGATGTCGAAGTTCTCCATCAGCTTCTGGATGGCTTCGGCACCCATGGCACCGGTGAAGTACTCGCCGTAGCGGTCCTGCAGCTCGCGGTAGAGCACCTCGTCCACGATGAGCTGCTTGGTGGACAGCTTGGTGAAGGTGGTCCAGATCTCGTCGAGACGATCCAGCTCCCGCTGGGCGCGGTCGCGCAGCTGACGCATCTCGCGCTCGCCGCCGTCCTTGACCTTGCGGCGCACGTCGGACTTGGCGCCCTCGGCCTCGAGCTCGGCGATATCCGCCTCGAGCTTCTGTGCCCGCGCCTCGAGGTCGGCGTCGCGCTGATCGGCGACGGCCTTCTTCTCGACCTCCATCTCCGCCTCGAGGGTGGAGAGTTCGTTGTGGCGCAGTTCCTCGTCGACACCGACGATGACGTAGGCGGCGAAGTAGATGATCTTCTCGAGATCCTTCGGCGCCAGGTCGAGCAGGTAGCCCAGGCGCGACGGCACACCCTTGAAGTACCAGATGTGGGTGACCGGGGCGGCCAGCTCGATGTGGCCCATCCGCTCACGGCGCACCTTGGCGCGGGTCACCTCGACGCCGCAGCGCTCACAGATGATGCCCTTGAAGCGGACGCGCTTGTACTTACCGCAGTAGCACTCCCAGTCCCGGGTGGGACCGAAGATCTTCTCGCAGAAGAGGCCGTCCTTCTCCGGCTTCAGCGTGCGGTAGTTGATGGTCTCCGGCTTCTTGACCTCACCGAAGGACCAGTTGCGAATGTCTTCGGCGGTGGCCAGGCCGATCCGGAGTTCATCGAAGAAGTTGACGTCTAGCACGTAACTTCCTTTCCCCTGTTCGGGTTGAGAATGAGCAAAAGTCGCTAGTTCCGTTGCCCCCGAGGGTCTTCCGACCCTCGGGGACCGATCGCTCACTGCGCCAGGTCGTCGACCGTCGCAGCCTCGTTGCGGGACAGGTTGATACCCAGGTTCGCCGCGGCGCGCTCCAGGTCCTCGTCGTCGCCGTCGCGCATCTCGATGGCGGCGCCGTCGGAGGACAGCACCTCCACGTTCAGGCACAGCGACTGGAGTTCCTTGAGCAACACCTTGAACGACTCCGGAATACCCGGCTCCGGAATGTTCTCGCCCTTGACGATGGCCTCGTAGACCTTCACGCGGCCGACCACGTCGTCGGATTTGATGGTGAGCAGTTCCTGCAGCGTGTAGGCCGCGCCGTAGGCCTGCATGGCCCAACATTCCATTTCACCGAAGCGCTGACCACCGAACTGCGCCTTACCACCGAGGGGCTGCTGGGTGATCATCGAGTACGGGCCGGTCGAACGCGCGTGGATCTTGTCGTCGACCAGGTGGTGCAGCTTCAGGATGTACATGTAGCCCACGGCCACCGGGTACGGGAACGGCTCACCGGAGCGGCCGTCCAGCAGCACCGCCTTGCCGTTCTCGTCGACCATGCTCTCACCGTCGCGGTTGGGCAGGGTGGAGCCGAGCAGACCGGTCAGCTCCTCCTCGCGGGCACCGTCGAACACCGGGGTGGCGATATTGGTGTCGGCCTCCTGGCCCCACATCTCCTCCGGCAGGTTCTTGGCCCACTCCGGATCGCCCTCGACCTGCCAACCGGTCTTGGCGATCCAACCCAGGTGGGTTTCGAGCACCTGACCGATATTCATACGACGCGGGACACCGTGGGTGTTGAGGATGATGTCCACCGGGGTGCCGTCCGGCAGGAACGGCATATCCTCCACGGGGAGGATCTTGCCGATCACACCCTTGTTACCGTGACGACCCGCGAGCTTGTCACCGTCCTGGATCTTGCGCTTCTGCGCCACA
>NZ_BAGD01000115.1 GCF_000308635.1 Nocardia otitidiscaviarum NBRC 14405
AATGTGTTCGGTGTGCGGGGCGATCGGGGAGAAACAACCGCTGCACGTCCGCGAGTGGACGTGCACGTGTGGAACGGCCCACGACCGCGATCTCAACGCGGCCATCAACATACTCGCGGCCGGACGGGCCGAGAGTTCAACGCCTGTGGAGCTGGTGTCAGTCTCGACTCCGGTCGAGCGACCGGCGGTGAAGCAGGAACCCGCCGGGAGCGCGGCCTAGCCGCAGCAGACCGGAATCTCCCGCCCTCAGGCGGGAAAGGACGTCAATCTGCCTGCCGTGCGAACGATCAAGGCTGGCGTAATCGCCGCGGCGCTCGCCGCGGCACCATGACCGCGACGGGTACGGCGGGAGCCGACGAACCCGCGCCCGGGGGCGGCGACGAGACGATATCCGTCGACATCACCCTGCTCGGCTGCTCCATCGGCGCCGGTCTGGGTACGGATCTGGCGCTGGCCCTCGCCGCCGGGCAGGGTTCCAGCGCGACGGTCGACTCCGGCCTGGTGGCGCGGCTGCGCGCCGCGGGATGTCTGCCCTGGCGGTGATCGACTAGCGGGGCCGGGCGTCGAGCGCCGCGGCGATGCGGCGGAGAGCGGCATCTGTGGTCATCCGCCAGTGCGTGGTGGACACCGGGTGGTTGTGGATCATCCCGGTGACCGCCGCCCGCCACGTCGCCGCGCCGCTGGTTCCGGTCGGATCGTCGAGTGCGGCGGTGAAGTAGACGACATCACCGGTGAAGGGGCGCGCACGGTAGGCCGCGACCAGGGCCGCGGAGTCGAACGCGGCGGTGACGACGCGTTCGATGCGGTCGGTGCCGAAGGAGCCGAACGGTTCCGGGAGCGTGCGCATGAGCTCGGCCAGTCGGGCCGGGTCCGGATCGTCGCCCGGCTCCAGGTCGGTGGCGCGCTCGCCCAACAGCCCGCCGAGCAGATCCGCCACGGTGACGGACGTCCTTGCGGCACTGAGTGTTTCAGTGCCGGGTGTTTCAGTGCCGGGTGTGTCGGCGTGGGACGGTTCGCCGGGTGTTTCGGCCGACGTGTGGTGCAGGTGGCTGTCCATGACCGCGAGCAGCGCGACCCGCTCGCCCTCGTCCTGGAGCTGGACCGCCATGGCGTGGGCGAGTACACCGCCGAGCGACCAGCCCAGCAGATGATAGGGCCCGTCGGGCTGTACGGCGCGCAGATGTTTGACGTACAGCCGCGCCCAATCCTCGATCGAATCGGGTAGGGGCGCGGTAGAGCTGAGTGCGGGTGATTGCAGACCGTAGATCGGTCGGTCGGTGTGGGCCGCCAGCCCCGCGAAGGACCAGGCGACACCGCCGATGGGATGGACGCAGAACAGCGGTTCACGGGCGGGGTCGCCACCGTGCAGCGGCAGCAGGATATCGAAGGCGGCCTCGGTACCGGCACTGTCGGAGCCCCGGTTGCGCAACTGTGCGACGATGCCGGACGGGGTGGGCGTGGTGAACATCCACAGCACCGGAACCGCCTCGGCCACGGCGGTACTCAGCCGGGCCACCAGGTCGGTGGCGAGCAGAGAGTTGCCGCCGAGCTCGAAGAAGTTGTCGTCCAGGCCGATGCGATCGCGGCCCAGCACATCGGCGAAGGTCTCGCAGACCGTGGTCTCCAGGGCCGTCACCGGGGCGCGGTAGGTGCGGGACGCGAATTCCGGTGCGGGCAGCGCGTTTCGGTCGAGTTTGCCGACCGAGGTCAGCGGCAGCCGGTCGAGCACCACGACGGCGGCGGGCACCATATGCGCGGGCAGCGCCGCGGCGGCCCAGGCGAGCAGCCGCGCCGAATCCGTCGCGCCGTCCCGGACTCCGACCACATACGACACCAGAACCGTTGCCCCGGCCGGGGTTTCCCGACCCACGGTGACCGCGGCGTCGACCTCCGGATGCGCGGTCAGCACGGCATCGATCTCGCCGAGTTCGATGCGGAAGCCGTTGATCTTGACCTGGAAGTCGGTGCGGCCCCGATGGTCGAGTTCACCGGCCGCGGTCCACGCCACCACATCGCCGGTGCGGTACATGCGCGCACCCGGTCGGAACGGATCGGCGACGAAGCGCTCGGCCGTCAGCCGCGCCCGGTCGACATAGCCGCGCGCCAGCTGCGCCCCGGCCAGATACAGCTCGCCGGGGACACCGACCGGCACCGGGCGCAGCCGTGCGTCCAGCACGTACACCCGACTGTTCCATACCGGTGCGCCGATCGGAACCGACGCGGTATCGGCCGCGGTGACGCGATGGCTGGTGATCGACACCGCCGTCTCGGTGGGGCCGTAGAGGTTGGCCAGGGTCGCACGCGGTGCGGCGGCGGCGCAGCGGTGTGCGAGTGCGGCGGGCAGCGTCTCGCCGATGGCCAGAATGCGGCGCAGGGAGTCGGGTAGCCGCCCGGTCAGCAGCGCCTCCAGCGTGGACGGCACCGCATGCAGGGTGGTGACGCCCTCGCGGACCATGAGGGCGGTGAGGTGGGCCGGGTCGCGGTGCCCGTCCGGCGCGGCGAGCACCAGACGGCCACCACAGGCGGCGGCGGCCCAGAACTCCCACACCGACAGGTCGAAGGTCGCCGCCGTCTTCACCAGCACCGAGTCTGCCGCGGACATCCCGAATTCCGCTGTCTTCCAGCGCAACTGGTTGACAATCGCGCCGTGGGTCACCACCACGCCCTTGGGGCGGCCGGTGGAACCCGAGGTGAAGACGACATAGGCCGCATGGCCGGGTCGCACGGGCGCGCGCCGCTCGGCGGCCGTGATCGGGTCCGCGCTCGCCGTATCGCCGTCGAGCGTGTCCACGGTGACCACCGGTGCGGCGGCGGTGGCGAAACCGGTTGCGGCATCGGTCAGCACGCACACCGGTGCCGCCGTGGTCAGGATGTAGTCGGTGCGGGTGGCGGGTTGATCGGGATCCACCGGCACGTACGCGCCACCGGCGCGGCTGACCGCGTACATCGCGACCACCAGTCGCACGGAGCGCCGCAGGGCCAGCGCGACCCGTGATTCCGGTCCGACGCCGAGCGAGATCAGGTGTCGCGCCAGCCGGTTCACCCGGGCGTCGAGATCGCGGTAGGTCCAGCGCTCACCGTCGGCGGCCACCACGGCGACCGCGTCGGGGGTGGCCGCGACCGTGGCGTCGAGCAGCGACACCAGCGTCTCGGTCGCATCCGTCGGATGCGCGGTGTCGTCGCACACCGAGCGCATGCGCGCCCGTTCCGCGGGCAGCAGCACATCGATGGCGTCGAGCCGCACGCGCGGATCGGCCACCACCGCGTCGAGCACCCGCAGGAAGCGGTCCGCGAATCCCCGCGCGGTCGACTCGTCGAACAGATCCGTGGCATAGGTGAGTGCGCCGCCGATGCCCGCGGGGGCACCGTGCGCGTCGTAGGCGTCGGCCAGGATCAGGTGCAGATCGAATTGGGACAGCTGCCGATCGGCCGACAGTGCGGTCACCCGCAGGCCGGGCAGCTCCATCGCCACCGGGGCCAGATTCTGGAAGGACAGGCCCACCTGGAACAGCGGATGCCGGGCGGTGGACCGGGCCGGATTCAGCACTTCGACCAGCCGCTCGAACGGCACATCGGCGTGTGCGAACGCTTGGATGTCGGTGTCGCGCTGCCGATCCAGCAGTTCGGTGAAATCCAGATCCGCCTCCACCCGGGTGCGGAAGACCAGGGTGTTGACGAACATGCCGATGAGATCGTCCAGTTCGGTCGCACCGCGCCCGGCGATAGGGGTGCCGACGGCGATGTCGTCGCTGCCCGACAGCCGGGACAGCAGCAGCGCGAACGCGGTATGCACCACCATGAACAGTGTCGCGCCCCGCGTGCGCCCCAGCTCCACCAGCGCCGCATGGGTGCTCGCGTCGATACCGAGCTCGACCCGCCCACCGGCGTACGACCGCACCGCCGGGCGCGGACGGTCCGCGGGCAGGTCCAGCTGGTCCGGCAATCCGGCGAGTGCGTCGCGCCAGTAGGCGATCTGCCGGGCCGCCGGTGAGTTCGGATCCGCTTCGCTGCCGAGCAGGTCGCGCTGCCACAGCGCGTAATCGGCGTACTGCACGGGCAGCGGGCTCCACTCCGGCGCCCGGCCCGCGGCGCGAGCCGCGTAGGCCGCCACCAGATCTCGGGTGAGCGGCCCGCCCGAGTAGCCGTCACCGCTGATGTGGTTGACGACCAGGGCCAGCACGAATTCGTCGGCGTCCACCCGCCACAGCGCCGCCCGCAGCGGCACCCGCGCTGTCACGTCGAATTCGGTCGCCGCTAGGGCGGCGACCGCCGACACGACCTCGGCGGCGGGCAGCGTGTCCACCTCGAGCCGAGGTACGCCGCCGTCCTCGGGCGGCAGCACGACCTGCACCGGACCATCGTCGTGGTGCGGGTAGACGGTGCGCAGAATCTCGTGGCGCAGCACCAGATCGGTGAACGCCCGTCGCATGGCCTCGATATCCACCGCGCCGCTGATACGCAGCGCGACCGGGATGTTGTAGGCGGCGGATTCGGCGTCGAACCGGTTGAGGAACCACATCCGCCGCTGCGCGGGAGACAGCGGAATCCGTTCCGGCCGTGGACCCGCCACCAGTGCGGGACGTGCCGGAGCGCCGCCGATGGTCGCCAGTTCGGACGCCAGGCCCGCGACGGTCGGCGCGGTGAACACCAGCCGCACCGGCACCGGCGCACCGGCCGCCGCGCCGAGCCGGGCGCTGACCCGGGTGGCGAGCAGCGAGTTGCCGCCCAGCGCGAAGAAGTCGTCGTCCGCGCCGACCTGCTCGAGCCCGAGCACCCCGGCGAACACCGCCGCGACGGTCCACTCGGGCACGGTCGCGGGCGCTCGGTACGCGCGCGGGCGGAAACTCGGTTCGGGCAACGCCTTTCGGTCGAGCTTGCCGACGGCGGTCAGGGGAAGCGCATCCAGCGCGACAATGGCCGCGGGCACCATGTACGACGGCAGGCGATCCGCCGCCCAGCGGGTCAGCTCCGCCGTATCGACGGCGTGGCCCACCACATAGGACACCAGGGACGCCGCGCCGTCGCCCTGCTCGCGTCCGATGGTCGCCGCGGCGCGCACCTCCGGATGCGCGGTGAGCACCGCGTCGATCTCGCCGAGTTCGATGCGGTATCCGCGAACCTTGACCTGGAAGTCGGTGCGGCCCACGTATTCCAGCGTGCCGCCGACCGCTCCGGCGGCCGGAACGCCGACCCAGCGCACCAGATCGCCGGTGCGGTACATGCGCTCGCCCGGCACACCCCAGGGGTGCGCGACGAATCGCTCGGCGGTGGTGGCGCGGCGGTTGTGATAGCCGCGCGCCAGGCCCGGACCGGCCAGATACAGTTCGCCCACCACACCCGGTGGCACCGGCCGCAGCCGGTCGTCGAGCACCGCGGCCCAGCCGCCGGGTATCGGGCGGCCGATCGACACCGGTTCGCCCGCCCGCAGCGTGGTGTAGGTCGCGCCGATGGTGGCCTCGGTGGGGCCGTAGCCGTTGAGGAAGCGCCGCCCCGGCTGCCAGCGGGCCAGCAGGTCCGGGGTGGTGGCCTCGCCGCCCGCGGACACCACCGCGAGGTCGTCGAGCCCGGTCGGGTCGACGGTGTCGAGCAGGGCGGGCGTGATGATGGTGTGCGTCACCCGCTCGGCGCGCAGCAACTCGTGCAGTTCGGCGCCGCCGACCGTATCCGCCGGGGCGAGCACCAGGGTGGCGCCGCTGTAGCAGGCGGTGGCGATCTCCTCGAGCGATTGGTCGAAGCAGGGCGAACAGACGTGCAGCATGCGGGAATCGGGGTCGAGCCGCAGCAGTTCGGCGGAGTGGCCGACGAGTGCGCCGAGTCCGGCGTGGGTGACGGTGACGCCCTTGGGGCGGCCCGTCGATCCGGAGGTGTAGATCACGTACGCCGCGTGGGACGGACGCAGCGGCGCACGGCGATCCGCGTCGGTCACCGCCGCCGGGGACCGATCCGCGCACACGGCGGGATCGTCGAGCGTCAGCCAGTCTGCGGTGTCGGGCAGTGCGGGCAGCTGGTCGGTGAGCGTGATCCCCAGGGCGGCTTCGGAATCGGTCAGCATGAGCCGGATGCGCTCCACCGGATGGGTGGGGTCCAGTGGCAGATACGCGCCACCGGCCTTGGCGACCGCCCAGATGGCCGCCACCATGCGGTAGGAGCGCCGCAATGCCAGCGCCACCACGGTGTCCGGCCCCACGCCGCGCTCGATCAGCACCCGCGCCAGCCGGGAGGAGTAGTCGTCTAGCTCGCCGTAGGTGTACGAGCGACCGTCCGCGCGTACGGCGACGCGATCTCGGCCGAATTCGGTTCCCCGAGTGAGCAGATCGGGCAGCGCGCCCACGACGGACGGCACCCCGCCGCCCATGCGGGTGAGGCGCTCGTACTCGTCGTCGACGAGCAGGGGCAGATCCGCCACCCGGGTGTCGGGTCGCTCGGCGACCGCCGCGAGCATCCGGACCACCCGCCGGGCGAAGACTGTCGCGCCGTCGGTGTCTAAGACCCGGGCGGCGAATGCCAGCTCACCCTGGCCGTCGGACGACATGCTCAGCGCCACATCGGCATGCGGGTCCGGTGGACGCTGGAATGACAGCGCCACCCGGAACAGCGGCTGCCGGGCGGCGATCAGCGCGGCGACCTCGTCGAGCCCGATATCGGCGTGCTCGAACGCCGCCACCGCGTCGCGGTGCGCCCGGGGAAGCAGGTCTCGGAAGGGGGTGGCGTTGTCCACCCGCGTCCGCAGTACCAGTTCGGCGCGGTCGCCGCCCGGCCGCGGGGTGCCCAGCGCGATATCGTCGACACCCGCCAGCCGCCCGATCGCCGCCGCCACGGCCGTGCGTACCACCGTGGTCCAGGCCACCCCGGTGCAGTCCGCGAGCCGGTGCAGTCCCTCCCGAACCGGGGCGGGGACCGAGAAGGTCACGCGCCCACGAAAATTCGTGCCAGCGGCCCGGTGCACCGGCAGTTCCGGTCGCTCGGGCAGTCCGGCCAGCGCGGTACGCCAGTAGCGGGAGCGCGAGATCGTGTCGCCGGATTCGCGATCGAGTTCCCGGGCGAAGGCGGCGGCCGTGCGGTCCGGGTCCGCGAGCAGCCCGGTCAGCACCCGGTGCAGCCGGTCGGCGACGGCCCGCGCCGTCTCGTCGGCGACCAGGTCGCGCCGGTACTTCACCCGCATCAGCGTGCGCTGTTCCAGGAAGACCAGCACCGTGATCGGATAGTGCGTGAAGTCCTCGGCCTCGATGTCCTCGATCCGCAGCCCGTCGATGGCCGCACCGGCCCGCCGCAGCCCCGCCACATCCACCGGGTAGGACTCGAAAACCAGCATGGTGTCGAACAATTCACCGCGTCCGACCGCACGCTGAATGGCGCCGAGCCCCAGGTGGTGATGGTCCAGCAGGGCGGCCTGCTCGGCCTGCACACCGTCCATCAGCGACCGCGCGGTGGTCACCGCGTCGAAGCGGACGCGCACCGGAATGGCGTCCACGAACAGGCCGATCATCTCACCGATGCCGTCGAGCTGCGCGGGCCGGCCGGAGACGGTGGCCCCGAAGAGTACGTCCTCGCGACCGGTGCTGCCCGCGATGGTCAGCCCCCACGCCGTCTGGAGCACCGTATTGGCGGTCACCTCGGCCGCGGCGGCGTAGGCGGTGAGCGCGGCGGTCTGCTCGTTCGACAGCTCGACATCACAGCGCCCGAAACCGGTTCCGGTCGCGGCGGGCCAGGTCAGCTCGGGGGCGAGCAGGGTGGGGGTGGCGGCGGTCAGCGCCTCGGACCAGGCGCGCGCTGCGGCCGGGCGATCCTGCTGGGCGAGCCAGCGCAGATAGTCGCGATACGGCCGGACCGGTGGCAGCGCCGCGGTGTCGCCGCCGGTCGCGTACAGCACCAGCAGCTCCCGCATGAGCAGTGGCATGGACCAGCCGTCGAGCAGGATGTGATGGCCGGTGAGCACGAGGTGGCGCGTCCCGGAATCGGTGGCGTACACCGTGAATCGCAGCAGCGGCGCGAGCGCGGGGTCGAAACCGCGGCGCTGCTCGGCGGCGATCAGCTCCGGCAGTTCGGTCTCGGTGACGCCCTCGACGACCCGCAGCGGTACCTCCAGGTCGTCCACCACCACCTGGACCGGGGTGCCGTCCGCGGCGGCGACGAAGGCGGAACGCAGATTCGCGTGCCGGTCCAGCATGGCGCGCGCGGCGCGGCGCAGCCGGGGAGTGTCGAGGTCTCCGGTGAGGCGCACGGCGAGCTGGATGATGTAGGCGTCGACAGAGCCGTCGAGCAATTCCATGAGCACCCGCAGCGAATCCTGCAGCGGCGCCAGCGGCAGCACGTCCGACAGGCCCGGATGGTCGGCGTGCCAACGGTCCAGCTCGGCCTGGGACACCCGTACCAGCGGCACATCGGACGGGGTGAGCCCGCCGGCCGCGGGATCGCGCACATGATCGGCCAACGTGGTGAGCGCGGCCACGAAGTCGGCGGCCAGCTCGGTCACCGCGGCTTCGTCGAGAATGCCGCTCGCATAGCCGAATCCGAGTTCCAGCCGGGGGCCGTCGGGTGTCTCGGCGGTGATCGCGTTGATATCGACGACGGTGCCGAGCGCCAGGGCGGGGTCGTGGTCGACCTCGATGTCGCCAAGGGCGGCGGTCGGCATCCAGTCGTGCGCGACGGCGTCGGCGGATACGCCCGTGCGGCCGAGATAGTTGAAGCCGAGCTGGCCGATATCCCCGCTGAGCCGGTCGGCGGCGGTGGGTTCGAGGTGACGCAGCAGGCCGAAGCCGATCCCCTTGTCCGGCACCGCGAGCAGCTGTTCCTTGACGGATTTGACCACCGCTCCCGGATCGGTGTCCGGCAGCCCGGTCAGGTCGATCGCCACCGGATGCACGCTGGTGAACCAGCCCAGGGTGCGGTTCAGGTCCGCGCCGGGCACCACGGTTTCCTCGCGCCCGTGGCCCTCCAACCGGATTCGGGTCACCGGGACCGCGATGCCACGCCGGGACCGCCAGGCGCGCACCGCCATGGCCAGCGCCGCCAGCAGCCCGTCATTGACGCCGCCGCGATAGCGGGCGGGCAGGGTGGTGAGGACCGCCTCGGTGATCTCCGCCGGTACCGGCACCGTGACCGACCGCAGCGTGGCCTGCGTGTCGACGGTGGGATCGAGTGCCCGCGCGCCCAGCGGCGGGTCCGGGGTGGCCAGCACCCGTAGCCAGTAGTCGATATCGCCGACGCGGTCGCGGGCCGCGTCCACCAGCCCGTGCGCCCAGCGACGGAAGGACGTACCGGTCGGCGGCAGCGCGATCGGTCGCCCGGCCGCGTACTGCGTCCATGCCGTGGCCAGGTCGGGAATGAGGATGCGCCACGACACGCCGTCGATCACATAGTGGTGCGCGGCGATGACGAGCACGTCGGCGGCGTCGGGGCGGCGCAGCCACACCCAGGCGAGCATCCGGCCGGTGGCGGGGGACAGCGCCGCCAGGGCGGAATCGACCGCGGCACCGCCGATCCGGGCTAGTTCCGCGCGTTCGACGTCCGCGGGCACCGCCGTGTCCGTGATCAGCGTTTCGGCGTCGACAGCGGGGCGCGGCAGCGTCTCGAACCGCCAGCGGTCCGCGTCCCGCCACACCCGGGAGCGCAGGATCTCGTGTCGGTCCAGCACCGCACCCAGCGTGGCGACCAGTCCGGTTCGGTCGATGCCCTCCGGCAGCGCCAGCACCACGGTCTGCGCGAATCGGTCGGCGGAACCGGCGGCCAGGAATTCCGCGAGTACCGGGGTCAGCGGGATCTCACCCACGCCCCCGCCGGGTAGCTCCGCCAGTGCCGGTGGCGCCGCATCGCATCCCACGCTCGCCACCCGGGCCAGGGCGGCCACGGTGCGCTGTTCGAACACGTCCCGGGCGGTGAAGACGATGCCCGCCGCCTTGGCCCGCGACACCAGCTGGATGGACATGATGCTGTCGCCGCCGACGGCGAAGAAGGACTCGTCCACGCCGACCGACGCGACGCCGAGCACCTGGGCGAACAATTCGGCCAGCCGGGTCTCGACCGGCCCCCGGGGCGCGCGCGTCACCGCCGTCGCGAACACCGGTTCCGGCAGGGCGCGGTGATCGAGTTTGCCGTGGGCGGTCAGCGGCACCTCGTCGATCACCAGCACCGCGGCGGGCACCATATGCGCGGGCAGCACAGCCGCGGCATGGGTGGTGAGGGCGGCGGTGTCGACCGTGCGGCCCGGTGCCGCGCGGACATACGACACCAGTGCGGTGGCTCCCGACGGCAGTGTCCGGCCCAGGGTGACCGCGAAGTCGATATCGGCGTGCGCGGTCAGCACCGCGTCGATCTCACCGAGTTCCACCCGGAAGCCGCGCACCTTGACCTGGTTGTCGGTGCGGCCGACGTAGTCGAGCTGCCAGCACACCGCGGGATCGGCGACATTCCCGGCGCGTTCGTGCGGCGCGGCGTACCAGCGCACCACGTCACCGGTGCGGTACATGCGCGCGCCCGGTTCACCCCACGGATCGGCGAGGAAGCGGGCGGCGGTCGCCCCGGGCCGGTTGCGATAGCCACGGGCCAGGCCGCCGCCCGCCAGATACAGCTCACCCGCGACGCCCGGCGGAACGGGCCGCAGGCGGGCGTCGAGCACCAGCGCGGACATGCCGCGCACCGGCTCGCCGATCGTAATGCGCTGTCCCGGTTCCAGTTCCGCGTAGGAGGAGATGATGGTGGTCTCGGTCGGGCCGTAACCGTTCAGATAGCGCCGCCCCGGCTGCCAGCGGGCCAGCAGCTCGGGGGTCGTCACATCGCCGCCCACCGACAGCACCGCCAGCGCGTCCAGTCCGGTCGGATCGACGGTGCCCAGGACGGCGGGGGTGATGATGGCGTGGGTGACCGCCTCGGTGCGCAGCAGCTCGGCCAGCTCGGTGCCGCCGATGATCTCCGGCGGCGTGATGACCAGCGTCGCGCCCACCGACAGCGCGCACAGCCACTCCAGGACCGACGGATCGAAACTCGGTGAGCAGATGTGCAGGAAGCGGTGGTGCGGCTCCAGCTCGTAGCGCCGCACCGCCTCGTCGAGCAGACCGCCCAGACCCGTATGGGTGACGGTGACGCCCTTGGGTAGGCCCGTCGAACCCGAGGTGTAGATGACGTAGGCGGGATTGTGCATGCGCAGTGACGCACGGCGCTCGGCGTCGGAGACCGCGTCGCCGGACCGCGCCGCGCGGTCCCGCTCGATGTCCGGATCGTCGAGCAGCAGCCAGGGGATGTCACCGGGCAGCCGGTCGGCGTACTCGGTGGTGGTGATGCCCAGTGCCGCACCGGAATCGGTCACCATGTGCCGCATGCGCTCGACCGGATGGGCCGGGTCGACCGGGACGTGCGCGCCACCGGCCTTGGCGACGGCCAGCACGGTGAGCACCATCTCGGTGGAGCGCGGCAGCGCCACGGCGACCACCTGCTCCGGGCCGACGCCCCGGTCGATCAGCAGGCGCGCCAATCGCGAACTGGCGGAGTCGAGTTCGCCGTAATCGAGGGAGCGGCCCCGGTAACGCACCGCCACCCGGTCCGCGCCCAGCGCCAGCCCGCGGCTGAGCAGGTCCGGCAGCAGACCGGTGGCCATGACGGCGTCGGGGGCCACCGCGGTCAGCAGGGCCAGTTCGTCGGCCGCCAGCAGCGGCAGATCGCCGACCGGTCGCGACGGCTCCCGGAGGGCGGCGCGGAGCAGGCGTCGGAAGCGCCGCGCGAACACCTCGACGGTAGGCCGGTCGAACAGCTCCGGCGCATAACCGAATTCGACGGTGCGGCCGTGCTCGGGCAGCCGCAGCGTCAACTCGCAGGAGCGGTCGGGGAGCGCGGGCCCGGCGGACACCATGGTCCGCACGGGGCCGTCGAAGGGCAGGTCCGCGTGCGCGAAGGCCTGTCGGGCACTGTCGTCGGCGTGGGCGACGAGCCGTTCGAAACCGTCGCCACCGGGCACGGCGGTCCGCAGCATCACGATATCGGCCGAAGTCGCGGCGGTCGGAGCGCCGATGGCGATATCGGTAGCGCCCGACAGCCGGGCGAGTAGCACCGCGAAGGCGGCGTGCGCGACGGTGAACACGGTGGTGCCCCGGGATCGCGCGAAATCCGGGAGCAGCCGCCGTATTTCGGCGTCGAGGTCGATCTCGAGCCGTGCGACGGTGGTGGTGCCCGCGGCGGTGCGCGGCCGATCCACCGGCAGATTCAACTCCTCGGGCAGCTCGGCGAGCGCCGCCCGCCAATAGCGGACGTGGGCGATCATGTCGCCACCGGCGTCGAGCCGCGCCGCCAGCTCTGCGGGCGTGCGCTCGGGTGCCGCCACGAATTCCCCGACCAGTGACCGCAATCGGTCCGCCAGCGCCTGCGCGCACGCGGCCGTGACGGTATCGCGGCGGTACTGCACCGCGATGCGCACCCGCGCTCCCACCTCGACCTCGACGGCCACCGGATAGTGCGTGAAGTTCACCGCCCGGAGGCCGTCGATCTCCAGGCCGTCGATGGTGCCGTACGCCTGCCGCAGTCCGTCCGCGTCCGCCGGGTAGGACTCGAAGGCCAGCAGCGAGTCGAACAGCTCGCCCGCACCCGCGGTGCGCTGAATCTCGGTGAGGCCCATGTGATGCGCGTCGAGCAGTGCGGCCTGTTCGTGCTGGAGTCTGGTCAGCAGGTGCAGTACCGGTTCGTCGGCGTCGACGCGCACCCGCACCGGAATGGTGTTCGCGAACAGGCCGACCATATCGTCGACGCCGTCGAGCTGGGGCGGCCGTCCGGAGACCACCGCGCCGAAGACCACGTCGTCGCGTCCCACACAGCTCGCCAGCACCAGCCCCCAGGCCGCCTGCACCACCGTGTTGACGGTGACCTCGGCGGCCGCGGCCGCGTCGAGCAGTGCGGCGGTCTCGGTCTCGGTCAGGTCGGCGGCGCACACCCCGTGTCCGGCATCCGGTTCCGTGGGTCCGGTGAGAACCGTGCTCACCCGGGTCGGCGACACGCCTTCCAGCGCGGTGCGCCACGCCTGGGTGGCGGCGTCCCGATCGCGGTGCGCCAGCCACGCGAGATAGTCGCGATACGGGCGTACCGGCGGCAGCACCGTCGAATCACCGTGCGCCGCATAGGAAAGCAGTAGCTCCTTCATGAGCAGCGGCATGGACCAGCCGTCCAGCAGCAGATGGTGCGCGGTCAACACCAGATGGGTGCGCCCGGAATCGGTGCGGTACACCGTGAACCGCAGCAGCGGGGGAACCGTGAGATCGAATCCGCGCCGTTGCTCGGCGGACAGCAGCGCCGCCGGATCGGTGTCGGGTCCGTCGAGCACGCTCCACGGCACCGCCACGCCCTCGGCCACCAGTTGCACCGGGGTGCCGTCGGCGGTGGTGACGAAGGCGGTGCGCAGCACCGCGTGCCGGTCGAGCATGCCCTGCGCGGCCCGCCGCAGCCGCTCCAGATCGACCGCGCCGGACAGTTCCATGGCCCACTGGAGCAGATACGGATCGGCCTGGGCCTCCGACACCTGGGTGAGGAACAGCAGCCCGAGCTGGAGCGGGGACAGCGGCAGCACGTCCGCCAGCCCCGGATAGGACGTCTGCCAGTGCTCGAGCTCGCCCTGGCGGACCCGCACCAGCGGGACGTCGGACGGGGTCAGGCCACCGGCCGTCGGATCGTGCGCGTGATCGGCGAGGACGGTCAGCGCCGCCACCCAGTCCGCGGCCAGCTCGCGCACGGCCGCCTCGTCGAGGATCTCGGCGGCGTAGGCGAACGACGCGGACAGCCGCGCACCGTTCTCACCCTCGGCCACCACCGCGTTGACATCCACCACCGCGGGTGCGGGCATGGTCGGATCCTGGTGCGCGCGCGGCTCACCCCAGTCGGCGGTGGGCAGCCAACCGCCGTCGGCCAGGGCATCGGGGATATCGCCCGCCGAGACGCGGCCGAGATAGTTGAAGCCGATCTGCCCCAGGTCACCGGCGAGTCGGGTCCCGGCGTCCGGGTGCAGATACCGCAGGATGCCGAAGCCGATGCCGTGGTCGGGTACCGCGATGAGCTGTTCCTTCACCGCCTTCAGCAGCGCGGCGGTCGCGGCCCCACCCTGCCAGGCGGCCTCGGTGTCGATGCCGGACAGATCCAGCGCCACCGGATACATGCTCGTGAACCAGCCGACGGTGCGCGTCAGGTCGGCGCCGGGCACCACCTGCTCCTCGCGGCCGTGTCCCTCGAGTCGGATACGCGTTGCCGCGCTGTCGATTCCACGCCGGGCCCGCCACGTGCGCACCGCCAGCGCCAGCGCCGCCAGCAGGCCGTCGTCGACGCCGCCCCGATAGCGGGTGCGTAGGTCGGTCAGCACCGCGTGGGTGACGGCGGGCGGCAGTTCGACACTGAACTGCCGGACGGTCGCCGCGGTGTCGACGCGCGGGTCCAGCGGCCGGGTGCCGAGCGGGGGATCGGCGATCGCCAGGGTCCGCAGCCAGTGCTCGAGTTCGTCGGCGCGGGTGGCCGCGACCTCGGACAGGCCGTGCGCCCAACGCCGGAAGGAGGTGCCGACCGCGGGCAGAGCGATCGGCCCGCCCGCCGTGTGCTGCGCCCAGGCGGTGACCAGGTCCGAGATCAGGATGCGCCACGAAACACCGTCGATCACATAGTGATTGGCGGCGAGCACGAGTGCGTCGGGGCCGTCCGGGCGGGACAGCCAGACGCAGGCGATCATCCGACCGGTGGCCGGGTCGAGGTTGTCGAGCGCGGAGTCCAGTGCGGCACCGGCGATCTCGCCCAACTCGTCGACCGTGCGGTCGGCGGGGGCGTCCACGCGGATGAGCAGCTCACCCGCGGCCATCGCACCGGGCGGCAGGGCGCGCAGTTCCCAGCGGCCGTCCATGCGCCGCACCCGGGCACGCAACATGTCGTGGTGGTCCAGGACCGCGGTCAGCACGGCGACCAGTCCGGCCCGGTCCACCCGCTCGGGCAGGGCGAGCACCAGTTGCTGGGTGAACCGTCCGTACGAGCGGCCGTCGGCCAGATGCGCCGCGAGCACCGGGGTCAGCGGCATGTCGCCGACTCCGCCGCCGGGCAGTTCCGCGAGTGTCGGCACCTTGTCCGCGCCCTCCACCGCGACCCGCGCCAACGCGGCGACAGTGCGGTGTTCGAACACATCGCGCGGCGTGAAGACGATTCCGGCCGTGCGCGCCCGCGAGACCAGCTGGATCGAGAGGATGCTGTCACCGCCCACGGCGAAGAACGAGTCCTCCGCGCCGACCCGCACCCCGAGCACCTGGGTGAACAGTTCGGCGATGCGGGTTTCCAGCGGTCCCACCGGATCTCGCGACACCGTCGTCTCGAAGACCGGCTCCGGCAGCGCCCGCCGGTCCAGTTTCCCGTTGGGTGTCAGTGGAATCGAGTCGAGCGCGATGACGGCCGACGGCACCATATGGCCCGGCAGCGAAGCCCCCGCGAAGGCGGCGAGCTCGCCCGTGTCCACGGCGACGCCGTCGCGCGGCAGCACATACGACACCAGCACCGTCGCCCCGGACGGGGCGCGGGTGCCCAGCGTGGTCGCGAAGTCGATATCGGGGTGCGCGGTGAGAACGGCGTCGATCTCGCCCAGTTCGACCCGGAAACCGCGGATCTTCACCTGGAAATCCGAGCGGCCCACGTATTCGAGCGCGCCGTCCGCGCGGCGGCGCACCAGATCTCCGGTGCGGTACATCCGTGCGCCCGCCCCGGCGAACGGTCCGGCCATGAACCGCTCGGCCGTCAGCCCCGGCCGTCCGAGATACCCCTGCGCCAGTGCGGGGCCGGACAGGTAGAGCTCACCGACCACATCGTCGGGTACCGGCCGCAGCCGCGAATCCAGCACCGCCGCACCGATACCCGGGAGCGCCGTGCCGATGGTGACGGGCTCGTCCGCGATGAGCGCCTCGCTGCTGGTCGCGAGCACCGTCGCCTCGGTGGGGCCGTAGCCGTTGCAGAACGACCGCCCGGCCGCCCACCGGCGCACCAGGGTCGGTCCGAACGCGTCACCGGCCACCACCACGACCCGCAGCTCGTCCAGTCCGGCCGGATCGACCGTCTCCAGCGCCGCCGGGGTGATGAGCATATGGGTCACCCGCGCGCTCCGCAGCAGCCGGGCGAGATCGTCGCCGCCGAAGGCGGTCGGGGGCGCGATCACCAGGGTCGCGCCGGTGCTGAACGCGAGCAGCAATTCCAGTACGGAGACATCGAAATTCGGGGAGCAGACGTGCAGCACCCGGGAGTGGGCGTCCACACGATAGCGTTCGCGCGCGGCCGCCACCAGCGGCGCGAGACCGGTGTGGGTCACCACGACGCCCTTCGGGCGACCGGTGGAGCCCGAGGTGTAGATGACATAGGCCGGATGCCGTTCGGACAGGGTGCGCACCCGGTCCACATAGGACACCGGATGTGCGGGCTGCCGTGCGATCCGCTCCCGCTGCGCCGGATCATCCAGTTCGAGCCAGTCGATCGCGGTATCGAGTCCGGTCGGCAGCGTCCCGGTCACCCCGAGCACCGCACCCGAGTCCGCCACGATGAACGCGGCGCGCTCCGGCGGCAGCGTCGGATCGACCGGCACGTACGCGGCACCGGTCTTGGCGACGGCCCAGACCGCCAGTACCGATTCGACCGAGCGGGTGAACCCGATGGCAACCACGTCGCCCGGCCCGACGCCCCGGGCGATCAGCTCCCGTGCCAGCCGCGACGACGACGCGTCCAGCTCCAGATAGCTGATCTCCCGCCGGGCGCCGACCTCCCCGGTCGGGTCATAGCTGATGGCAATGGAATCCGACGCGCTCTCGATCGCGCTGGTGAGCAGCTGTACGAACAGCGGGCTGCTGGACCGGCGGCGGCTGCGTTCTCGAACGGTGCGACGAACCCTGTCCATTCGAGTACTGCAATCCTCTCGCGTCGAGCCCGTGGTGTGTAGATACCGACGGACCCGGCCGTGAGTGACCGGGAAGACATCGATTCTGGGGGCATTCGGGGACATATCAGACCACAGGTTGCCCAGCCGTGCGCACTCACCCGCTTTCTTCGCAGGCCGGGACGGTCGAGGGTTGCCGATCCGTAGCCATTCGCCGAACCGGGAACGATCTCTAGCCTCGATAGCTCATGGCTATTCCGGCTTCATCGCCCTGTGGGTGGGGGGTGTGAAGTCAGGGTGATCCCGGATGTGGCGCGCGGGCGTCGCTCGCATACTCGAATAGTCGATATCGACTGATCCAGGAACGAGGTACCCGATGTCGGTCGGAACATCCGCCGAGCCCCGCACCGCGGCCGCGGCGCGGCCCGCCCGTGCGCTGCTGATCGCCTTCTGCTGCGCCGCCCTGCTCGCGCTGGTGGTGCCGCCGGTATTCCCGCCCTACCTGCCGACGGTGCATCGCCCGCTGTGGGTGGTGCTCGCCGTGCTGAGCGCGGGGCTGGCGCTGTGGCTCACCGTGCGGCCCGCGCCGCCGCGGCCGGTGACGCTCGCGCTCGGCTGGTCGCTGGTGGTTCTCGCGCTGGCGCAGGCATTCGCGGTGGGCGATCTGATCGCCATGTTCGGCACCTGGCTGGTGGTGCCCGCGCTGGCGCTGCTGGCGGGTCGGGTGCGCCCGCGCACCCGCAAGGCGCTGGTGGCCGCGCACGTGATCGCCGCGGCGTGCTGGGTCGGTGTCGCGGTGGCGATCTCGGCCATGGCCTTCGTCGCGCTGACGGCGGCCGATATCGAAACCAGCCGGGTGGCCTACGAATTGATGGCCGCCTTCGACATCACCCTGCTGCCCTGGTGCAATTTCGCCACCTTCCTCACCGGTCTCGCCCTGGGGATCACCACACCGTGGGGTTTGGTCCGGTACTACTGGCTGGCGGCCAAACTCGTGATCGCGGTCGCGATCCTGGTGATGGCGTTCGGATTCCTGCACAACGCCCTGGAGACCGCGGCGGCGCAGGCCGCGGTGCTGGCCGACATCGGCGGTACCCCGGCGGATCTCACCGCGGCGGCCGATGTGGCGCTGTGGGGGTTCGCCGCGTCGGCCGTGAGTCTGATCGGCGCGGTGCTGCTGTCGCTGTACAAGCCGGGCGGCACCACACGATGGGGTCGGAAGTCGGTGACGGGCAAACGAGTTGGGCAGCCTGCGCACGCGGCCGTGGTGACCGGGACCCGGATGGTCGCGGACGGCACCGTCGACCTCACGCTGCGCGCCGCGGATGACGATGGGCTGCCGCCCTGGGAGCCCGGCGCTCATATCGACGTGGTGCTGCCGTCGGGGCGGGTGCGGCAGTTCTCGCTGCACGGCGACCCCGCCGACGCCGGGTGCTATCGCATCGCGGTGCTGAAGGAACCGCGAGGCCGGGGCGGTTCGCTCGAGATCCACCAACTGCGTGTCGGCGACCGCGTCGGAATCCGTGGACCGCGCAACAACTTTCCGCTCGTCGACGCTGTGTCCTATCTGTTCGTCGCGGGTGGTATCGGGATCACCCCCTTCCTGCCCATGATCCGGCGCCTGCAGGCCCGGGGCGCGGACTGGCGACTGGTGTATCGCGGTCGTTCCCTGGCGACCATGGCGTTCGCGCAGGAGTTGCGGCACCGGTACCCGGAGCGGGTGACGCTACTGCCCGCCGACACCAGGGCTCGCCCGGATATCGCGGCACTGCTGCGGGAGGCCGCGCCCGGAGTCGCGGTGTACTGCTGCGGCCCCACCGAACTGCTCGACGCCGTCACCGCGACCATGGCGGTGGTCTGCCCGCACGGCTCACTCCACCTGGAGCGCTTCGCGGCCAGTGCGCGCGACGGCGTCGAGAACACGGCCTTCGACGCCGAACTGCGCCGCACGGGAGTGGTGGTGCGGGTGCCGGAGGATCGGACGCTGCTCTCGGTCCTGCGGGATGTCGATCCGGCGGTCGACCTGTCGTGTGAGGACGGCGTCTGTGGCAGCTGCGTCACCCGGGTGCTGGCCGGACGGCCGGACCATCGCGACGATGTGCTCGGCCCCGGCGAACGCCAGCGCACCGATATCATCTACCCCTGCGTATCGCGAGCGCACGGGCAGCGCATCGTGCTCGACATCTAGGACGGGCGAGAGGAGGTACCGGGTGGCGAACCGGGATCCGCTGCGCAACTGGCTCGCCCTGACCGTGCTCGCGTACCTCCTCGAAAGGCCCATGCATCCTTATGAATTGGGCAAACTGCTGAAGGATCGCAATGCCGCCCGCAGCATGGACTACAAGCACGCCTCGGTGTACATGGTCGTCGAACAGCTGGTTCGCGCCGGCTATGTCGAAGCCCAGCGCACCGAACGGCAGGGCCAGCGGCCCGAACGCACCGTCTACCGGCACACCGAGACCGGGCGGGTCGCGCTGCGGGAGCGGATGCGGGAGCTGGTGGCCGTGCCCGCCAAGGAGTATTCGCATTTCCAGGCGGCGCTCTCGCTGATCGTCGTGCTGCCGCCGGACGAACTCCCCGAGCTTCTCGACCGTCGCCGTCGCGCGTTGGCCGACGCGGCCGCCGAACTGCGAACCACCGTGCGGGCGGCCGAGGACGTCGATCCCATCTTCCTCATCGAATGCGACTACCGTCTGGAACTCATCGAGGCCGAACTCCGCTTCATCACCCGCTTCGACGAGCACCTGCGCCGCGACTCCCGTTCGCTGGGCGAGTTCTGGCACGATCTGCACGAACGCTGACGGTGTCGCGCGGGTTCAGGCGTTGCTGCCGACCCGATCTCGATCGGTCGGTTCCCGGTGTCCGCGCCCGGATTCCCACAGTGGGCCGAAGACGAACCACAGCCCGGCGACCACCCAGACGCGGCCGATCCACCACATCAGGGTCTGATCCTGCTCCGGCGAGGCGATGAACAGGACGAGGAGCCCCAGGGTCGCGGAGCTGATGGTCGCGGCGTTCACCACCCGCAGCCACTCCTGCCAGAGGTATCGGCGGCGGGCCGGGCCGGATTTCGGTGCCCGCACCGGTGGCGGGCCGCCCGCGAAGCGGTGGGCGAAGCGGGCGTCGGCCCAGCGCACCAGCGTCGGACCGAAGGCCACCGAGAAGCCGAGGTAGACACCGGCCAGCCCGTGGGTGGCATCGGCGACCGCGCCGCGGTGCAGATCGATGGCGGTGGCGACCACCAGCACCACATCCAGCAGCGGAATGCCCAGCAGCACAGCGGTACTCAGCCGCCGCAGGCGCGCGAGATAGCGCAGCGCCAAGCCCAGTCCGAGCAGCACCCACAGGCCCACCTCGCAGGCCAGGATGACTCCGGCGATGGGGTGTTCCCCCAGTAGTTCGAACATCGTGCGACCCCTCGTATTAGCTCAACTGTGCTAGAACAGGACTCCAATCTAGCACAGTTGAGCTAATATGGAATCCGTGCCGAAGACCATCGACCAGAACCAGCGCAGAGCCGAGGTGGCCGCCGCCGTCTGGCGGCTCATCGTGGACAGCGGCGTCAGTGCCGTATCCCTGCGCACGGTCGCCGCGGAGGCGGGCATCGTGCTCGGATCGCTGCGGCACAGCTTCCCCACCAAGGCCGATCTGCTCGCCTACTCGATGGAGTTGGTCCACACCAACGCCGAGCGGCGGGTGCGCGCCCACGCGGGCGTGACCGACCCCGTGGACATGGTCACCGCCATGCTGCTCGAACTGCTGCCCGCCGACGACACACGCCGCACCGAGATGCGCGTCAATGTCGCGCTCATCGCCGAATCCCCGGCCCATCCGCGTCTCGCCGAACTCGCCGAGCGATCCCAGCGCGCCATCGCCACCCTCTGCCGCCAGCTGTGCCACCACCTCGCCGAGACCGGCCACCTGCACGCCACCCGCGACCCCGACACCGAGGCCGCCCGCATGCACGCGTACATCGACGGCATCGCCCTGCACGAACTCGTCACCCCCACCGACGCCGCACGCATCGAAGCCACCCTGCGCGCCTATCTGAAAGACCTTGCGGGACCGAGGCGTTGACGCTCGGAGCCGCCGACGTGCGGAGCCGCTGGTGCCCGAACCAGCGACTCCGCGATGAGTCGGCGACTCCGCGGTGTCGCGAGAGGGCGGACCGCCGACGCCTCCGTGCCGTCGACATCCGGGTGATACGGACGGGCACGGACGGATGTCGACGGACAGCGGCGCTCAGCGTGGCGCGGTGGACACCTCCGCCGCGGTGTCGCGGCGACCGAGTACGAGCACGCTCGCGGCGATGCCGACGAGCAGCGCGCCGCACCACAGCGCCGCCACCGGTCGCCGCGTGGCGTCCACGAGCACTCCGGCGGCCACCGGACCGAGTACCGCACCGAGATTGAAGGCGGTGGTCGCCAGCGCACCCGCGATACGGGGCGCGGCCGGTGCGGCCGTCCCCACGATCGTGGCGATCAGCGTCGATCCGACGCCGAAGGCGAGCGCGCCCGCCACCGCCGCCATGACCGTCAGCCCGATGAGTGTATGCGCGGTCAGAGCGGTGACCGCCCAGACGGCGATGAGCGCGCCGGTGCCGCCGGTGACGATCCGGTCGCGGTACCGGTCGCTGTACCGCCCCGCGACCGTCACCCCGGCGAAGGAGCCGACGCCGAACAACGCCAGCACCACCGGCACCCAGTACGGATCCACACCGACATCGGCGGTGATGGTGCCGAGGTAGGTGAAGGCGGCGAAGGTCGCGGCATTGACCAGGATCGCGATCAGCCCGGCACGGACCACCCGGCGGTCGGCGACCACCGCCCACTCGCGTCGCACCGCCGTTCGCGGTGCGGCCGATTCGTCGCCGCCACGCGGAACGAGCGCCCACACCGGCACCAGCAGCAGCGCGCTGACGGCCGCGACGGCCCAGAAGGCGGACCGCCATCCCCACAGCTGTCCGAGCAGCGTCCCCGCGGGCACCCCGACAATGCAGGCCACCGTCACCCCTGAGACCACGACCGCGGTCGCACGACCCACCAGCGCCGGACCGACCCAGCGTGGCAGCGCGGCCAGCACGATCGCCAGGAATCCGGCGTTCGCGATCGCGGCGAACACCCGTGTCGCCAGCAGTACTCCGAAATCCGTTGTCGTAGCGCCGACCACGTGGACGGCGCCGAACAGGCCGAGGAATGCGGTGACCGCGATCCCGACCGGCAGGCGGCTCGCCACCATGGCCATGGTGGGCGCACCGAGCACCATTCCCGCGGCGAACAGCGAGGTGAGCAACCCGGCGGCGCCGAGTGAGACCCCGAGATCCGGCGCGATGCGGGGCAGCAGCCCCGACAGCATGAACTCCGACGTTCCCTGCGCGAAAACCGCGGCGGCGAGAACGTACACCACGAAGGGCATGAGAGCAGACTCCCCGTATTCGAGGCGCGGTCGCGTGGACGGCGCCTGAGATGGTTGTGGAACAACACATCCGGCGTCGCGACGCAACTCTGACCACCGGTCGCTCACGGACCGGCGGACCTGCACTCGCCACGCCGACCGACCCGTGGGCCGGTCGGCTATCGTCTGGACGCCTCCGGGGAACTCACGTCGCACACCGTAACAACGCGAGTGCTGTGCACCAACCGATTTGCGCTCCGCGGCCCCGGAGAGGATCCGGGGCGCGGTCGATGCCACCCGGTCCGGCGGCTAGCGGGTGTCGCTACCGCGTCCGTGCTGTGCGGAACGAGACACCGGTCGCGGTAATGGTTTCGGGTCAGGGCTCGGTGGAGTCGGCGGTGTCGCCGAATTCCTCCAGCGTGGCCAGTTGGAGGTGGATGTAGGCCGCGATGCGGTGCCGAGCGGAGGCGGGCAGGCGCTGTGCGTCCGCCGCGGTGAAGACCAGGTGGGCGAAACGGTCGGCGTCCAGATCGCCCGGATCGGGGGTGCCGGGGACGACGCCCAGGTGGGGGCGGGTGGTGGACGTGCTGGAATCCGGTTCGTCGGGATTCGCCGCGGCCAGAGCGGTGCGCACCATGGTCCGACACTAACCCTGGAGAGGGGCGCGGGCCATGGGGGAGAGAACGGTTGGCGCGGGTGCGCCACGGCCGGTGGCGGACGACACATCGGTGCCCGGTTACCCGACAGGCAACATTCGTGGCGACGGGTGCGATAGAGCTGAAGAGACGGTCGGCACCCCGGTCGACTCGCCGGTCGGGGCGGACGTCGGCGTTCATCCCGGCGCGTCCCCCTGCCAGAGGAGCACCCATGGATTCGAAGGTCTGGACCAGCTGGACAGCGATCGCCGCACTGTCGGTCGCCGTACCCTATTCGATCGCGAACGCGGTGGTGGACGGCTGGTTGCGACATCCGGACCCCGGCACGCTCCAGGTGCTCACCGCCCCGCTGCACGGCGTGGCCGCTGTCGCGCTCTGCCCGCCGTGGTGGCTGGGGGTGGGCTGCGTGCTCGCCGCACGGACCGTGCCCGCCCGGCTGTTGTGGAGCGCGGCCGCTCCCGTCGGCGCACTGCTGTCCGCCGGTATTGCGGTGTGGTTCAAGCAGATCGGCCTCTCCGGCGCCTTCGCGTGGCTGGTCGGGGCACTGATTGCACTGTGCTGCTTGGTATTTCAGTTCAGCACGCTGCGGTACCCGTATACCATGCCGTCCGCCGGGGCGGCGGAGCCACTGTCCAGCAAGCCCATTGTGGTGGAGCGCTGTGTCACCCCACCACTCCCGCAGCGGTTCTGCGACGCCTCGCCGTTCATCGACCGGCGTACGCATCGGCCCACCTACCGCCCACTGGCCACCCGCGGCCCCTATCGCGCACTGTCGTAACCAGGGGGTGGCACCGGGCGACCGGGTGGCGGATCGTAGAGGTATGGCCCGCTTCGGGGCAGGAAAGACGAGGGAGATGAACGACAATGGGGTTGTTCGACATAGCTCCGGACGCGACACCCGACGACGATGCCGTCGAGCGCGCCCATGATCCGCGGCGATGGACGGTACCGCAGCAGGCGAACCGCCCGGAGGTCGCCGATGCGGCGGTATTCACCGTCGCCGAGGGCGGTATCGCGGCGCGCGGCGCGCCGGAGGACGCCGATATCGAGGCGGCGCCCGGCATTCTCGCCCAGGGGGTGTACGCGGGAACCGGTCCCGAGCAGCATCTGCTGGAGGGGCCGCGCTGGACGGTCCTCGGCGTCGACCCTCCGGTAGCGGGCGGTCGGCGCTACCTCGACCTGTATTCCGGCGTCCTGCACCACACTGAAACTGCGGGGGGACAAGACTTTCGCAGTCTCCGCTTCGCGTGTGCCGATCGGCCCGGTCTGCACGTGCTGCGCGTCGAGGCGGACGCCGGGCGGCTGGACCCCGGCCCGCCGTTGCATCCACCGCCGCCGGAGTCCGGGGTGCGGCATACCGAACTCGCCGCTGTATCACCCCATCCTGGTGCCGAAACGCGCTGTCTGCGAGTCGAATCCGATGACACCGGCGGTGGTATCGCCGCGGCGGCCTCCCAGCGGCTCACCGCGGCCGACGGCACCGCGCGCCTGGACCGCATCACCGCCTGCGCCACCGATGCCGACGGTGGCGGCGCGAGCCGCGCCCTGCGCGAGCTGCGCCACGCCTGGGAGGCGGGGGTGGACGAGCTGCTCACGCAGCACCGCCGGGTGTGGGCGCGGCGCTGGTCCGCCGTCGGCATCGAACTGCCCGACGATCCGGAAGTCGAACTGGGCGTGCGCTTCGCGCTCTTCCAACTCTGGAACAACGCGGGCGCGCACGGCGAATCCGCGGTGGGCGCGCGCGGCATCTCCGGTTCCGGTTATCGCGGCCACGTGTTCTGGGACGCCGACGCCTTCGTGCTGCCCGCCATGGCGAGTATCGATCCCGCCGCCGCCGAGGCCATGATCGCCTACCGGCTGCGGCGGCTGCCGGGCGCGCGTGCCCGCGCCCGCGCCGACGGCCGCGTCGGTGCGCGCTTCCCCTGGGAGTCGGCCGCCGACGGCTTCGACGTCACCCCGCGCAGCGGATTCCTCGGCGGCACCGAGGTTCCCATTCTCACCGGCGACCTCGAGGAGCACATCACCGCCGACGTGGCCTGGGCGGTGGATCATTTCGCCGAATGGTGCGGGCGTCCCGATTTCGCGCACACCACCGCGCGTGAGTTGCTCACCGAGACCGCCGCCTACTGGGCCGCGCGGGTGCGGGTGGACGCGGACGGTCGCGGCCACATCGACCGCGTGATCGGCCCGGACGAGTACCACGAAACGGTCGACGACAACGCCTACACCAATGTCATGGCTCGCTGGAATCTGCGTCGCGCCGCCCGCCTCCATCCCCGCAACACCGAGGAGGCAGCGGAATTCGCGCGCTGGCGGGAGTTGGCCGAGCACATCGTGGACCAGGCGCACCCGGACGGCCGCTACGAGCAGTTCGCCGGATACTTCGAGCTGGAACCGCTCACCATGGCCGACGTCGGCGCCCGGCCGCCGGTGGCGGTGGACGTCCTGTTCGGGCAGCGTCGGGTGACGGGCTCGCAGTTGATCAAACAGCCCGACGTGCTGATGCTGCACCACCTGGTGCCCGAGGAGACCGTGCCCGGTTCGCTGCCGGTCAACCTCGACTTCTACGGTCCGCGTACCGCGCACGGCTCCTCGCTGTCACCCGCCGCCATGGCCGCGCTGCTGGCACGCGCCGGACGTGCCGACGCCGCGCTGGAGATGCTGCGTGCGGCGCTGCGGCTCGATCTCGACGATCGCACCGGCAGCACCGCGGTGGGCCTGCACATGGCCACCGTGGCCGGAGTCTGGCAGGCGATACTGACCGGCTTCGCCGGGGTCCGGGTGCGTGACGGCGTGCTGCGGGTGCGGCCGGTGCTGCCGGACCGCTGGCCGCGGCTGCGGCTGGCCTTCCACTGCCTGGGCCGCCGCATCCGGCTCGACATCACCCACACCGGGGTCGGCGTGCACAGCGACGGCCCGGTGACCGTGGCGGTCGGCGACCGCGCCGCACACCCCGTCGTCGGCGCGGCCTGGTGGCCCACCGATGAGGAGACCCCATGACCGATATCCTGGTCCGGCCCGCGCCCACCACCGAGGTGATCGCGGCCGACCTGGCCCGATCCCTGCGACTGGGCACCCGGTACACGCCGAAGGACGCCTCGGACGCCGAATTCCTCGACGCCCTGGACGATCCCGACGTGCTGATGGGCGTCGTCGGATTCGACGACGACGTCTGGTGGCTGCTCCAACACGCGCGCGATCCCCTGGTTCTGGTCCCCGCCGTGGTGACACCGCGGCCCGGCGGCACGCCCGGGTCCATCGAACGTGTGCTGCTGCCGCTCGACGGCACCGAGGAGGCGGCGCGGGCGGTCGCCGAGACCGCCGGGCTGTTCCACACCGCCGGAATCGAACTCGTCCTGCTGCACGTGTTCGACGAACGCACCGTTCCGGCGTGCTGGGATCAATCCGCGCACGCCCGCGAGGCATGGGAGACGGAATTCCGGGCGCGGTTCTGCGGCCCCCTGGTGCCGCACCCGCACCCCGAGATCACCCTGTGCAGCGGTGAACCCGGCGAACATGTGGTCGAGGTGGCGGCGCGGGTGGCCGATCTGGTCGTCCTGGGCTGGTCGCGGCGTCTGGCTCCCGATCACGCCCGCACCGTGCGCGCGGCGGTCGACGCGGCGTCGGTCCCGGTGATGGTGATCCCCGTGCGGGCCCGATTGTGCTCGGTCATAAGCGATTCGGCCGCGACTGGTGAATAGACCGGGAACCGGTGCATTCCAGTCCCCGCAGCCGCGCGGATCGGTAGAACGGAGCGATCCCGACCGGATTGGTGTGCGCGGGCCCGGCAAGGAGTGGCGCTGCGGTGGTGACCGATGTCTTCGATGCGGCCGCTGAGATAGCGATTCCGAGGCATGCGCTGTGGGCGCTGCTGCTCGAACCCGAGACCTATCCACGCGTCTACCCCGGGATCGGGGCGTGCGAACAGGTGGGCGTGGTCGAGGGAAATCCGCTGGTGCTCTTCCGCATCGGCACCCCGGACACCGGTATCGCCATCCTCGAGGTGCGGGTGCGGGCGGGCCGCGCGGGCGAGAGCCTGGAATTGCAGTGTCCGGCCCGCGGCAGCTTCGTGACCGTGCGGATGGTCGGCGACGACGTACGCACGCGAGTGACGGTGACCTGCTTCGCCGTCGGGCGGCTGCATCCCCGGCTGGCGGAGTTGCCGAAATCCGTGGTGGTGCGCTGGATTCGAACCGGACTGGAGCGTGCCGCCGATATCGTGCGGGGGAAGGCGACCTCGGTCGCGGTCAATGGTGAGGACTCGCGGGTACGGCGGGCGGTCGGGGTGGCCCGGCAGGTGCTCGGAACCGGCGTGGTCGGCCCGAGCCGTCCCGACGTGGTGGTCCGGCAACTGCGTGGACTCGCGCGCTGGGGCTTCAATCTCGCGGGCGCCTACGCCGCCGGAGCCGCCCGCGCGCCGCACCGCGTCGCCGTGGTGGACGGGCACGGCAGCCGCACCTACGCCGAGATCGACCGGCGCAGTGACGCATTGGCCCACGCCATGGGCGCGCTCGGGCTGCGCTTCGGCGACGCGCTCGGCCTGCTCGCGCGCAATCACGCGGGGATGGTCGAAACCATGGTCGCCGCCGGGAAACTCGGCGTGGACACGGTGCTGCTCAATGCCGGACTGTCGGCGCGGCGGATCGAGGAGATCGTGCAGCGCGACCGGCTCTCGGCCCTGTTCGTCGACGGTGAGCTGGAATCGCTGGTCGGGTACCTGCACGAGGGCATCCCCCGGGTGACGACGGACGGCGACCGGCCGACGGCCGGACGGCTCACCATCGATGATCTGATCCAATTGGGGGCGAAGGGGTTTCGCAAACCGCCGCAGCCCGGCCGACTGGTGGTGCTCACCTCCGGCACCACCGGCGCGCCCAAGGGCGCGCGGCGACCGAACGCGCGGGGTTTCGGCGCGCTCGCCGCCCTGCTCTCGCGCATTCCGCTGCGCATGAACGACACCATGCTCATACCGGCTCCGCTGTTCCACACCTGGGGGCTGTCCGGACTGCAACTCGGCGCGGCGCTGCGGGCCACCGTGGTGCTGCCCGCGCGGTTCGACGCGGAGGACACCCTGCGCCTCGTCGCCGAGCACCGGGTCACCACCCTGCTGGTGGTGCCGACCATGGCGCAGCGGCTGCTCGACCTGCCGACCGCGGTGCGGGCGCGCTACGACACCTCCAGCCTGCGCGTCGTGGCCAGTTGCGGTGCGCCGCTGGCGGGTTCGACGGTGCTGCGCTTCCTGGACACCTTCGGCGACATCCTCTACAACATCTACGGTTCGACCGAGGTGTCGTGGGCGACCATCGCCACGCCGGAGGATCTGCGCATCTCTCCCATGACGGCGGGGCGACCGCCGCTGGGCACGAAGATCGCGGTACTGGGTGACGATCGGCGGCCGGTGCCGGTGGGCGTCACCGGCCGCATCTTCGTCGGCAACCAGATGCTGTTCGACGGCTATGTCAATGCCGTGCCACCCGAGGAGAACGACGGACTGCTGGATACGGGCGATCTCGGCTATCTGGATGTGAGCGGGCGGCTGTTCATCGCGGGCCGGGAGGACGAGATGATCATCTCCGGCGGGGAGAACGTCTTCCCGCGTCCGGTGGAGGAGGCGCTCGCCCAGCTGCCCCAGGTCAACGAGGTCGCGGTGGTGGGTGTGCCCGATCCGGACTTCGGACAGCGCCTGGCGGCGTTCGTGGTGCGCAATGCCGGGGCCGGGCTGGACTCGGAGATGGTGCGCCGCTACCTGCGCCACCGCCTCGGCCGCGTCTCGGTACCGCGCGATGTGGCCTTCCTCGACGGACTGCCGCGCGGGGAGACGGGCAAGGTGCTCAAACGTCTGCTGATCACACCGGAGGAGGGTGACGTCGCGGCGGCATCCGGCGAGGCGATCCGGCTCGGAGAATGACGTGCGGCGGCCGGGCAGCACCCACACGGCGCTGGGTTATCGCGATGCCGACGTGCTCAGACGCTCACCCGCCGAACCGGCGCTGGCGAGTCACGGCGTCGAGCGTGGGCAGTCCCGGCATCCGAGAGGGGGTGTCGTGTGGGCCTAGGACGGCGCGGCCACCAGGCGGGCCACGGCCTCGTGCACCGGGGTCTGTCCGCCGGTGAGTTCGACGAGCATCCGGTCGAGGCGTGGTTCGTGCAGGGCGGCGGCGAGGAAGGCGGCCACGTCGTCGCGACGCACGCTGCCGTACTCGATGGCGAGCCCGGCGTTGACCCGGCCGGTGCCGGGATAGTCGATGAGTGTGCCCGGGCGGACGATGAGCCAGTTCAGGTCGGTGCGGGTCAGATAGGCGTCGGCGATCTTCTTGACCCGCATGTAGTGCTCGAAACCCTCGGTGGTTTCCCGATTTCGCCCCGCCTCCGGGAATACCGAGACCAGCACGAATCGCGACACCCCGGCCAGCGCCGCGGCATCGGCGGCCTTCTCCAGGCCCTTGCCGTCGATAGCGGTGGTCTGATCCATGCCGGTGCCGTGCGCCCCCGCCGAGAACACCACGGCATCGTGCCCTGCCAGCTTCTTCGCCAATTCGTCGACGGAATCGTGGATGAGATCCCCCGGTACCGGCACGGCGCCGGATTCCCGCACGGTCTCGACCTGTTCGGGATTGCGATACATGCCGCTGACCTCGTCGCCGCGGTCGGTCAGCAGCCGCCCGAGCCGCCGTCCGACACCCCCGGCCGCACCGATCTGGAAAACCTTCATATCCCGATCATGCCTGTGGTCGTGCGGCGGAGACCAGTCGGCCACGCGCCTACGACGCATCCTGCTCGGGCGCCGGCTGTTCGGTGGCCTCGATGAGGGCGCGCAGGGTGGCGAGTTCGGCATCCAGGGCGTCGCGGCCCGCGGCGGTGATGGCGAGCCAGGTCTTGGGTCGGCCGCGGCCGGTGACCCGGTTGCCCGTGATCAGCCCGGCCTGCTCGAGCACCTTCAGATGCCGATTCAGATTGCCGTCGGTGAGGCGCAGATTGTCCCGCAGCACACCGAATTCCATGGAGACACCGGAGCGCAACAGGGCCAGGATGCCGAGCCGGGTGCGCTGGTGCACCACATCGTCGAGGTCGAGCGAGGGGTGCGGGTCGCTCATGCGGCGGTACCGGCATCGGTGCGGACCAGTTCCACCATGGCCGCCAGCACGGCGGTGACACCGACCACCAGGGCGAGCAGCGCGTAGCCGTGTTCGGGTTCGGTGATGCCGACGACGACCGCGACCGCGATGCTGGCCAGGGCGACCGCGGCCGTGGTGAGCGACCGCAGTGCCGCCGCGAAGACGGCGAGTCCGATGCCGACGGCCAGCCAGGGGGCCACCAGCGCCCACTCACCCCGGTAGAACCAGCCGAGCATTTGCGTGGATACCAGCAGACCCAGTGCGGCCAGTATGACGATGCCGCCCCGCAGATCCGGGAGCTGCACTCGGCGGGTGGAGAAGTACCACCCGCAGGCGAGCGCGGCGGCGAGGGAGACGACGACCCAGTACCAGCCCATGGCGTTCGTACCCTCGAACAGGATGGCGGCCGGTACCGACGCGAGGGTGGTGACGGCGATGCACAGCATGGGGAACCACATGGGGGCGGCCAGCTTCCAGCCGCGTCGGGTGAGGTGTTCCATATCGTCCACCAGTTGCCGGGCCTGCTCGGAACCGGGATTACTTTGTGATGCAGAGTTCATGTATTCACTTTGCGCCGCAAAGTTACGTCGGTCAAGGCGTGGCGAGGCCCCTTGACGCGGCGGCGTCCGGAAAACTGAGCAGCATCCGGCCTCCAGTCCGGACGGATGGAACAAGTGCAGGTCAGCGCGATTTCGCTGGCTCCCGCGCAGTGACGGAACGCGAGTTGTCGCCCGCCGTCGCACCGATGACGCTGGAGGTATGGACTTCGAGCGATACGCCCACTTCCTCCCCGCCGACTACCGCCGCGAACCCCTGCCGCCGCCGACCTCCACCTGGTGGTCCTGGCGCGGTCGCCGCGTGCACATCGCCCGGGCGGACGCGCCCGAATCGCCCGCGCGCGCCCTGGTGATCCACGGCGCGGGCGGCTACTCGGCCGCGCTGTGGCCGCTGACGGCGCTGGCCGCACGGGCCGGGATCGAGGTGCTGTCCCCGGATCTGCCGCTCTACGGCGACACCGTCGAACCCGATCCGGCCGGGGTGCGCTACGGCGACTGGGTGGAATTGCTGTGTGATCTCGTCGTCGCCGAACGGGATCGCGACGAGCGCCCGCTGCTGCTGTTCGGCGCGAGTATGGGCGGCATGCTGGCCTACGAGGTCGCGGCGCGCACCGGGGGGATCGCCCATGTGGTCGCCACCTGTCTGCTCGACCCCGCCGATCCGGCGGCGCGGCGGGCGGCCGCGCGCATCGATGCCACGGCCGCGCTCGCGCCGGTGCTGCGAGCGCTCGACCCG
>NZ_BAGD01000114.1 GCF_000308635.1 Nocardia otitidiscaviarum NBRC 14405
CAGCACCCACAGGGGGTGATCGAAAGCCACCGACTCCGTGGCGAATTCACGCCCCTTGGCGTCGGCGTCGGCCTGTCCCAGCCCGATGGAGTCCCACGGCAGTGCCCCGGGCACCGAGCGGCCCAGGCGCGATACCAGCACCGTCGACCGCAGTGAGGGCAGCCCGCCGCGCAGCCCCTCGATCTCCTCGCACTTGTCGTGTTCCTTGCCGCCGTAGCGGTAGCCGTCGGCGGTCACCAGCACGACCGGCTCCAGCTGCCCCAGCCGATCCAGCGCGGCGCGAGCCGAATAGTCCTGCCCGCAGGCGCTCCACACCGCGCCCAGGCTGGCGGTGGCCAGGAAGGCGATGACCGCCTCGGGGATGTTCGGCAGGTAGCCGACGACGCGATCGCCCGGCCCGACACCCAGTTCGCGCAGGGTGTGCGCGAAGGCGATGGTGCGGGAAACCAGTTCCGCCCAGGAGATCTCGACGATCTCGGCATCCTCGCTCACCGCGAGGATGGCGGGCCGGTCGGTGCGCGCCTGCCGCAGCACCTGATCGACGTAATTGAGCCGGACGTCCGGAAACCATTGCGCTCCGGGCATATCCGTCGAGGCCAGCACCTCGCCCGGCGCATCACCGAGGTCGAAGTACTCCCACAGCGACTTCCAGAATCCGGGCAGGTCGTCGACCGACCACTGCCACAGCGCCCGGTAGTCCGGTACGGACACCCCCGTGCGACGTTCGACGAACCGTGCGAAATCGGTGACTCTGGCCGACGCGATATCCGCTTCGCTCGGCACCCACTGCGGTTCCACCACTACCTCCTACGACGCCACGTTCGCGCTGTCGGCACCCTGTGCCCGGCGCACGATGCGCTCGGCGTGCCGGAGCACGGGTGCGTCCACCATCCTGCCCTCGAAGGTGAAGACTCCGCGGTGATTCGGCACCTCCGCGAGCAACCTTCGCGCCCAGTCGATCTCCGCACCGGTGGGCGCGTAGGCGCGGCGGATCACCGGTACCTGACTCGGGTGAATGGCGACCTTGGCGTCGAAACCGACGGCCACCGCGTCGAGCGCTTCCGCCGCGAGGCCGTCGAGGTCCGGGATATCGAGATACACCGAGTCGAGCGCGAATTTGCCGTACGCCTTGGCCGCCAGCAGCGACTGCGAGCGCACATGCCGGGCCACATCGCGGTAGCTGCCGTCGGCGTGCCGGCTGGAATTGCCACCCAGGCCCGCGACCAGATCCTCCGCGCCCCACATGACGCCGATGGCGTTGCGCGCCATGACCGCCCGGCCCACCGCCAGCGCCCCCAGCGGCGATTCCACCAGTGCGATCACCTCGTAGTCGGCGAGTGTGGTGATCTGTTCCGCCGATTCGCATTTGGGCAGCATGAGACGTCGGTAGTCGGTGCGGGCCACGGCGTCGAGATCGAGCATGTGCTCGACCGTGCCCGCGGCGTTGACCCGGACGACGGTGCGGTCCGGATCGAGCGGTGTCGCGATGAGCGACTCTCGGGCCGCGGCCTTGTCGGCCTCGGCGACCCCGTCCTCCAGATCGATGATCACCACATCGGCCGCGGCGGCGGCTTTGGCGTACCGCTCGGGTCGATCGGCGGGGCAGAACAGCCACGCCGGTCCCGCCATCTCCCAGCCGGTCCCCGGATTGCTCATGCTGTATCCCTTCGGGCCTGAACGGAGCGCCGCGTGGTGACGCTCCGCCGCCTGCGCCGCGCCTGACCGCTCACGCCGGTGCCTGCTTCCGTACCAGTGTCTTCCGGACCGCGGTGGCGACGATGTCGCCGTGCTGATTCCGCCCGGTATGCGCGAGGGTCACGATCCCCTCCCCGGGGCGGCTCTTGGATTCCCGTTTGTCGGTGACCACGGTTTCGGCGTACAGGGTGTCGCCGTGGAAAAGCGGTTTCGGAAAGGCGATATCGGAGAAGCCGAGGTTGGCCACAATGGTGCCCTGCGTCAACTGCGCTACAGACAAACCAACCAGTGTGGACAAGGTGAACATGGAATTCACCAGACGCTGATGGAAGGGCGGCAGCGCATCGGCGAACGCCGCGTCCAGATGCAGCGCCTGGGTATTCATGGTCAGCGTCGTGAACAGCACATTGTCGGCCTCGGTAATGGTGCGGCCCGGCCGGTGCTCGTACACCACACCGGTCTCGAACTCGTCGAACCACAGGCCGCGCTGCACGACGCGGCGGACATCGTCGTTCACAATCCCAACTCTCGACCGATCAGCATCAACTGCACCTCCGTGGTGCCCTCACCGATTTCCAGGATCTTGCTGTCGCGATAGTGCCGCGCCACAGCATATTCGTTCATGAACCCGTAGCCGCCGAAAATCTGGGTGGCGTCGCGGGCATTGTCCATGGCGGCCTCGCTGGCGACGAGTTTCGCGATCGAAGCCTGTTTCTTGAACGGTTTTCCGGCGAGCATGAGCGCGGCGGCGTCGTAGTAGGCGGTGCGGGCGGCGTGCGCGCGGGCCTCCATGCGCGCGATCTTGAAGGCAATGGCCTGATTCCGGCCGATCTGCTGGCCGAACGCCTCGCGCTCCTTGGCGTAGCGCACGCTCTCGTCCACACAGCCCTGCGCCGCACCGACCGACAGCGCCGCGATGGCGATCCGGCCCTCGTCCAGAATGCGCAGGAAGTTGGCGTAACCGCGGCCTTCTTCGCCGAGCAGGTTCTCGGCGGGCACCCGCACATCGGTGAAGCTGAGCGGATGGGTGTCGGAGGCGTTCCAGCCGACCTTGTTGTACGCGGGTTCGGCCACGAAGCCCGGCGTTTCGGTGGGCACCAGAATGGTGGAGATCCGCTTCTTGCCCTCCACCTGACCGGTCACCGCGGTCACCGTGACCAGCCGGGTGATATCGGTGCCGGAGTTGGTGATGAACTGCTTGGAGCCGTTGATCACCCAGGTGTCGCCGTCGAGTACGGCGGTGGTGCGGGTGCCGCCCGCGTCGCTGCCCGCACCCGGTTCGGTGAGCCCGAAGGCGGCCAGGGCGCGACCGCTGGTGAGCTGCGGCAGCCACTCCTGCTTCTGCTTGTCGTTGCCGAAGCGGTAGACGGGCATGGCGCCCAGTGAGACTCCGGCTTCCAGGGTGATGGCCACGCTCTGGTCGACCTTGCCGAGTTCCTCGAGGGCGAGGCACAGCGCGAAGTAGTCGCCGCCCATGCCGCCGTACTCCTCGGGGAACGGCAGGCCGAACAGACCCATCTCGGCCATTCCGGCCACCACCTCGTACGGGAAGCTGTGCTCGGCGTCGTGTTTCGCCGCGACCGGCGCGACCACCCGGTTGGCGAAATCCCGCACGGTGAGCGCGAGTTCGCGGTACTCGTCCGGAAGCGATCCGGTGGCGAGGAAGTCGGTCATGCGCTGTGTCCTTCCGAAACTGACTCGCCCGCGGGCACCACACGCGCGAGCGGCTGATCTACCTTCACCTGATCGCCCGCCTCGACCAGCAGTTCGACCCGGCCGTCGATGGGGGCGGTGAGCGAATGCTCCATCTTCATGGCCTCGACCACCACGACGGTGGTTCCGGCGGTCACCTCCGCACCGGCGGTGACGGGCACGGCGATCACCGAACCCGGCATGGGGCTGAGGATTTCGGCTTCGCCGACGTGGTCGACCGCGCCGCGCACGTCGGCCTCGGCCACCTCACGCAACTGCGCGACGCCGGTGCGGTCGGCGAGCCAGAGGTGGCCGTGCCGTTCGGCGACCCGGTGGCGGGTGCGCACCCCGTCCAGGACCAGGGTGAGCCACCGCCCGCCGTCCCTCGCGACTCCGTCGAGTTCGGCTGTGAGCGTGTACTTCTCGCCGCCCTCCACCCGAACCTCGGCCCGTTCGGGCGTACCCGTGAAGGATACGTGCGCGGTCCGATCGCCACCGCTGAGCCGCAGCACGGTCGGGGCGGTGCCGCCGATGCGCCAGCCGGAGGGGATCTCCCACGGGTCACGGGCCGCGCTCGGCCAGCCGCGCAGCCACAGATAGCTGGCGGCGGCGATGAACTGGTGGTCCACCACGGGTGCGGGCACGAAGTCACCGGCCCGGCGGTCCAGCAGCGCGGTATCCAGCTCGCCCGCGACCACATCGGGGTCGGCGAGCAGGAAGCGCAGGAAGTCGATATTGGTGCGCACGCCCAGCACCTGCGTATCCGCCAGGGCCGCATCGAGTCTCGCCAGGGCGGCGCGGCGATCGCCGCCGTGCGCGATGACCTTCGAGAGCATGGGGTCGTAGTCGCTGCCGACCACCGTGCCGACCCGCAGACCCGAATCCACGCGCACGCCTTGACCCTCCGGTTCGGCGAGCGCCAGCACGGTACCGCCGGTGGGCAGGAAGTCGCGGCCGGGATCCTCCGCGTAAACCCGGGCCTCGATGGCGTGCCCGGTCATCGTGATGTCGTCCTGGTTCACGAACAGCTTCTGCCCGGCCGCGATGCGCACCTGGCACTCCACCAGGTCCACGCCGGTGACCATTTCGGTGACCGGGTGCTCGACCTGGAGCCGGGTGTTCATCTCCATGAAGAAGAACTCGTCGGGCTTGTCGGCGGAGACGATGAACTCCACGGTGCCCGCGCCGACATAGTCCACGCTGCGCGCGGTGGCACAGGCCGCCGCGCCGATGCGGGCGCGGGTGGCGGCGTCCAGCAGCGGTGAGGGCGCTTCCTCGATCACCTTCTGATGCCGCCGCTGCAGGCTGCACTCGCGTTCGCCCAGATGCAGGATGTGACCGTACTGGTCGGCGAGGATCTGCACCTCGATATGGCGCGGGCGGGTGACGAAGCGCTCCAGGAACAGGGTGTCGTCGCCGAAGGCGGCACCGGCCTCGCGGCGCGCGGAGACCAGGGCAGCGGGCAGCTGCTCCGGCTCCGTGACCAGGCGCATACCCTTGCCGCCGCCGCCCGCCGAGGGCTTCACCAGCACCGGATAGCCGATATCGGTTGCCGCCTCGATCAATTCGGCATCGGTGAGGCCGGGCCGCGCGATGCCGGGAACCACCGGCACCCCGAAGGCGGAGACCGCGGTCTTGGCCGCGATCTTGTCGCCCATGATCTCGATGGCGCGGGCGGGTGGTCCGAGGAATTCGATACCGGCCGCCTCCAGCGCCGCCGCGAAGGCCGAATTCTCGGACAGGAAACCGTATCCCGGATGGACCGCCTGCGCGCCGGAGCGCACGGCCGCGTCCACCACCTTGTCGATATCCAGATAGGACTCGCGGGCGGGGGCCGGGCCGAGGCGCACCGCCGTATCCGCCTCGCGCACGTGGCGGGCGTCGGCGTCGGCGTCGCTGTACACCGCGACCGAGCGAATTCCCATGGCCCGCAGCGTGCGCATGACCCGGACCGCGATCTCGCCGCGGTTGGCCACCAGCACGGTGTCGAAGGCGACGGGGTGGGCTTTGTTCATCATGGTGGTCACATCCGGAAGACGCCGTAGGAAACGGGTTCGATCGGGGCCTGCCCACACACCGAAAGGGCAAGGCCGAGCACGGTTCTGGTGTCGGCGGGAGCGATGACGCCGTCGTCCCAGAGTCGCGCGGACGAATAGTAGGGATGGCCCTGATGTTCGTACTGCGCGCGAATCGGGGCCTTGAACGCCTCCTGATCCTCCTCCGACCAGGGCTGACCATTGCCGTCGAGTTGATCGCCGCGCACCGTCGCCAGCACCGAGGCGGCCTGCTCACCGCCCATGACGGAGATGCGGGCATTCGGCCACATCCACAGGAAGCGCGGCGAGTACGCCCGCCCGCACATGGAGTAGTTGCCCGCGCCGTACGAGCCGCCGATTACCACGGTCAGTTTGGGCACCCGCGCGCAAGCCACGGCGGTCACCATCTTCGCGCCGTGCTTGGCGATGCCGCCCGCCTCGTAGTCGCGGCCCACCATGAAACCGGTGATGTTCTGCAGGAACACCAGCGGGATGGTGCGCTTGTCGCACAGCTCGATGAAATGCGCTCCCTTGAGCGCGGATTCGGCGAACAGCACGCCGTTGTTGGCCACGATGCCCACCGGGTGGCCGTGGATGCGGGCGAAGCCGGTGACCAGGGTCTTGCCGTATTCGGCCTTGAATTCGGAGAATTCGCCGCCGTCGACGATGCGGGTGATGACCTCCCGGACGTCGTACGGGGTGCGCAGATCCGTCGGGACGACGTCGTACAGCTCATCCTGCGGTGCGATGGGGTCCACCGTGGGCGCGACCTCCCACGGGGTGGCGCGCTTGGGGCCGAGGGTCGCCACGATCTCGCGGACGATGCGCAGCGCGTCCTGATCGGATTCCGCGAGATGGTCGGTGACGCCGGAGATCTTGGAGTGCAGTTCGCCGCCGCCGAGTTCCTCCGCGGTCACCACCTCGCCGGTGGCCGCCTTCACCAGCGGCGGACCGCCCAGGAAGATGGTGCCCTGCTCGCGGACGATGACGGTCTCATCGCTCATGGCGGGCACGTACGCGCCGCCCGCGGTGCAGGAACCCATGACCGCGGAGATCTGGGCGATGCCCTTGGCGCTCATGGTGGCCTGGTTGAAGAAGATGCGGCCGAAGTGCTCGCGGTCCGGGAAGACCTCGTCCTGTTTGGGGAGGAACGCGCCGCCGGAGTCGACCAGGTAGACGCAGGGCAGATGGTTCTGCGCGGCGACCTCCTGGGCGCGCAGGTGCTTCTTCACCGAGAGCGGGTAGTAGGTGCCGCCCTTCACGGTCGCGTCATTGGCGACCACCACGCATTCCCGGCCGGATACCCGGCCGATGCCCGCGATCACGCCCGCGCCCGGGCATTCGTCGTCGTACATGCCGGTGGCGGCGAGCGGGGCGAGCTCCAGGAACGGCGAGCCCGGATCCAGCAGCTGATCCACCCGCTGCCGGGGCAGCAGTTTGCCGCGGGCCAGGTGCCGCTCCCGCGCCTTCTCCGGTCCGCCCAGCGCATTGGCCGCCAGCCGCGCCCGCAGGTCCTCGACCAGCGCCAAGTGCGCGGACCGGTTGTCCGTGCGGGCTCGTTCGGTCACCGTCATCACGTCATCCTGTTCGATCAGTTAATCGCCGATAACTGAGAAATAAGATAATCTTCACTAACTGAGTTGTCCAGATCCGATGAAGGGAGTGCGCGGTGAGCAGCATCGAACCCGTGACGCTCACCCGTCGCGAGCAGCTCAAAGCCCAGCGGCGGCAGCAGTTGCTGGAGGCCGGGGCCCGGCTGATCGCCGATCGCGGATTCCTGGGCATGCGGCTCGACGACCTCGGCGCGGCGGCGGGCATCAGCGGCCCCGCGGTGTACCGCCACTTCCCCAACAAGGAGGCGCTGCTGGTCGAGCTACTGGTCGGTATCAGCCAGCGCCTGCTCGACGGCGGCCGCGCGGTCGTCGCCGACGCCCCCACCCCCCGCGCGGCGCTCACGGCCCTGGTCGACTTCCACCTCGACTTCGCCTTCGGCGATCCGGAGCTCATCCGCATCCAGGACCGCGACCTCGAGAACCTGCCCGAAGCGGCGCGCCGCCAGGTCCGCCGCACCCAGCGCCAGTACGTCGAGGTCTGGGTGTCCGTCCTGCGCGAGCTGCACCCCGACCTCCCCGAACCCGCCGCCCGCGTGCAGGCACACGCCACCTTCGGCCTGATCAACTCCACCCCGCACAGCGCCCCCGCCACCATGGCCTCCCGCGCCCGCCCCATCCTGCGCCGCATGGCCCTGGCCGCCCTGGAATAGGCCGCGCCCCCGAACGCGCGCCCGCACGCCGCCGGAAGTCCCTCCCGACCACCGACGCGACGCCCCACACCACCATGTGGTCTTCCCCATCGGCTACGCGGCATTACCGCACCATCGATACAGCCCTCCCGCGCAGTCGACACCGCACACCCGCGCGCAGCGAACACCGCACACCGCGAACACGGCACACCCACACCATCGACGCGGCGCTCTTCTGCGCCACCGAGCAACCTGCTCCACCGCGCGACGCTCGCGCTCTCCGCCGATGCGGCACCGCATGCCCGACCGGCTACTCAGCTCCGACCGCCGGGCGTAGCTATTATCTGGTTACCCATGGGGACGGAGGCGCTATGACGACCGACGGGATCTACGCCGAACTCGATGCCGCCGCGGCGGCGGTGGCCGATCGGGTGGTGCGGTGGCGGCAGCATCTGCATCAGCATCCGGAGCTGTCCAATCGGGAGCGTGAGACCGCGCGGTTCATCGCCGATCACCTGCGGTCGCTGGGGCTCGACGAGGTGCGCACCGGTATCGCGGGGCACGGCGTGGTGGGTGTGCTGCGGGGTGAGCGGCCGGGTGAGCGGGTGGTCGCCCTGCGCGCCGATATCGACGCGCTGCCGGTGCCGGATCGGTGCGGGGTGCCGTTCGCCTCGCGGGTGGTGGACGAGGACTATCCGGGCGGCCCGTTTCCGGTGTCGCACGCCTGCGGGCACGACTGCCATACCGCCATGCTCATGGGCGCGGCCACCGTACTCGCCGGGGTTCGCGAAAAGCTGGCGGGTACCGTACTTTTCGTCTTCCAACCCGCCGAGGAGGGGCCGCCGCCGGAAGAGAAGGGCGGCGCCCGCGAGATGCTGGCCGAAGGCGTCTTCGCGAATCCGGTGCCCACCATGGCGTTCGGCTTCCACGTGGTGCCGCTGCCCAAGGGGTACATCGGATATCGGGTCGGCAATCAGTTCGGTGCGTCATGTCTGGTGAAGATCAACCTCACCGGACAGCAGGTGCACGGGTCCACGCCGTGGATGGGCATCGATCCCATGCCCGCCGCCGGTGCGATCATCACCGGCATCGGCCAGATCTACCGACAGGTCAACGCTTTCGACCCGATCACCGTGACCATCGGGCACGTGGAGGATGTGGGACGGTTCAATATCATCGGCCAGACCGTCACCCTGTGGGGCACCATCCGCTGCACCGTCGAGGCGGATATGGCGGAGGTGCGGAAACGGCTGGACACGCTCGCCGACCACACCGCTCAGGCGTACAACTGCTCATCGACGGTGGAATTCCTCCAGGACGTGCCCGCCGTGGACAACCGCCGGGAATGGATGGAGCCGGCGCTGCCGACCTTCCGGCGGGTGGCGGGCGCGGAGCGCGTGTTGCCGATCCCGCCGACCCTCGGCTACGACGACGTCTCGGAGTTCGTCAACGCTTACGGCGGGCTCTACGTCACCCTCGGCGTGCAGGATGTCGACCTGGACCCGGCGACGGGTACCCCGCGCCCCACACCGGGCGGTCGCGGCATGTACATGAACCACAATCCGCACTTCTACGCCGACGACGACACTCTGGTCACGGGTGTGCGGCTGCACTGCCAGGTGGCCTACGACCATCTGGCGGGCACGCTGGTACCCGCCGAATAGCCCTACTCCCCGCGCAATTCCTTTGTGGCGGTGCGTAATACGAGATGAAAGCCGCCGCGCACCAGCGGCAGGTAGGCGCAGGTGGACAGCTTCGGGCACCGGTTGTCCACCTCGAAGGTGGAATACCAGTTCACCAGCGTGCCCTCGGCATGCTCGGACAGCTCCAGCTTGCCGTCCTGGGTGCGTAGCCGGGGCACGGACGAGAGCACCCGGTAGCGCACCCGCGTCGGCGGGGTGTACTCGACGATCTCCTCGGTGAGCCGCATGAGCGGCGTCACTATCAGCCGCACCGCACCCACCCCGTTGCCATTGGTGTCACCGGGCCGGACCAGCGTGACCCGTCTGATCCAGGGCACCCGTTGGAAGTTCGTGACATCGGTGAGCCAGTCGAACACATCGGTGATGGGCGCTGGAATTGTGCGCTCCACCTCCACCCCGCGCATAGCGGCTCCGTTCCTCGCGATCGTGCCCATGCAGACTACGGGCCGGATCGGCCGGGGCGGCGAATAATGCTCGCGGCGAAGAGATCACAATTCGGACGACCAACCCTGCACGGCGGCAAAGGCGCTGGTCGCTACCATGGCGACATGAACGTAGAGGAGCGTCGCAAGACCCGTGCCGAACGCGACGACGCTTCCGCGGCCGCACCCGAACGGGTGATCCGCCGACGGCCCAAGAACCGGCGCGCCCAGATCGCCGCCACCTCGGCGGCCGCCTTCGGCTCGCTCGGCTATCACGGTGTCTCCATGGAGGACATCGCGGCCCGCCTCGGCATCAGCTCCGCCGCCCTCTACCGGCACTATCCGAGCAAGTACGCGCTGTTCCGGGAGGAGCTGCTGCGCCTGGGGCAGCTGACCGTCACCGCGGTCACCCTCCCCGAGGACGCCGCCGACTGGACACCGCACCAGCGGCTGACCCAGGTGCTGGAGTCGCTCATCGCCGACACCATCGCCAACCGCGCCACCGTGGCGCTGACCCGGTGGGAGGGCCGCTACCTCGACGACACCGACCGCGCGACGCTGAACGAGCAGTTCGCCGAGGCGGTGGCGATCGTGCGCGGCCTGATCGGCGAGGTGCGGCCGGAGCTGGACGGCCACGATCGCGCGGTGCGGGCCGCCGCACTGTTCAGCATCATCACCAGCATCGGTGATCACCATGCCGCCATGCCCGCCAAAGCGCTTACCGCACTGCTGCTCTCGACCTGCTACCAGGTGATCGACTGCGAATTGCCGCCGCCCGCCGATATTGTCGAACCGATGCGCGCGGTGGAGATCCCGCAGTCGTTCAAACATGAACTGCTGCTGCGCAAGGCGGTGGAGCTGTTCCACGAGCGCGGGTACCCGAACGTGAGCATGGAGGACATCGCCTCGGCCGCGGATCTGTCGGCGGCCTCGGCGGTGTACCGGTACTACCGCTCCAAGAGCGATCTGCTCGCCGCCGCCTTCCGCCGGGCGGCCGATCGGGTGTCGGGGGCGATCGGCCCGGCCACGGCCTCCTCGTCGAGCCCCGCCGAAGCCCTGACGAAACTCATCGACCTCTATGTCGGCGGCTCGTTCGCCGAACGTGAGCTGACCTACGTCTACTACGCGGAGTTCGGGCACGTATCGCCGGAGGAGCGGACGGTGCTGCGCAATATCCAGCGGCTCATCGTGGCGGAATGGGTGCGGTTGCTGGTGGCGGTGCGTCCGGAACTGTCCGAGAGCGAGGCGCGGATTCTGGTGCACGCCGCCTTCGGGCTGGTGGTGGATCTGGGTCGGGTGTTCGGCGACGATCCGCGGATCTGCCCGCCCGCCCGGGTGATCCGCCTCATGCGGGTGACGCTGTTCGGCGCGGTGGCCGGGTCATCCGGCCCGGCCACCGCGCCGACGGTCGGTGGGCACCACTAACCGTCGGCCGCGAAGGACGACACCGGAATGAAGGGCGCGTAGTCCCGGACGCAGCCGTCCTCCCAGCCCCACAGCGAGATGGGATCGACGGATACTCCGTTCTGGAGGATCAGTCGCCAGCCCGTGTCCTCCCGCTGCCAGATATCGCCGTCTCGATCCCAATACAGACCGATCGATTGGGGTTCGATCGGGTTATCGTCCAGCATCGGTACGGGAACGACCGGTCGCACACCCCTGCGGCCGATAGCCTGCATGGCGAAACCCTGGTGCTCGACGGATGCAATGTCCGTAGCCATTGACTTTCCCTCCTCGTGTCGATGTCTAGAACTATTCGCTACCGCATTTCCGGGGAACTTTCGCGCAGGCCAGGGCGTGTCTTTCCAGATAAATTATTAGCCCATTATTAGCCAGCAAATGTTTATGCGAATTCGTCGCGGCCAATGGGTCGAGCGGACCACCCGATGAGATCGAGTACTTGTATGTAACTCATGTTCTCACATATCTTGGAGAGAGCCGCACCACACCGGCGTGGTCGGCGTGCCTCCCAGAATCGCGGGCACGCCGCGCGGCAACCAGGAGGCGACGATGACACTTTCCACCGCACCGAGCACCACCCCCGAGGTCCGTGACTACAGCGAGCTGCTGCGCACCCTGTCGGAGGGATCGGTGGACCGGCACTTCGACCCCTACCTCGACATCACCTGGGACTCCCCGGAATTCGCCATCGACCGCGACGATCCCCGCTGGGTACTGTCTCCGGAGGTCGATCCGCTCGGAGCCACCGAGTGGTACCGGAACCTGCCGCTGGAACGGCAGATCGAGATCGGGCGCTGGCGGATCAGCAATTCCATCAAGGTCGGCGCGGCCTTCGAGAGCGTGCTGATCCGCGGAATGATGCAGTACATCATGAAGCTGCCCAACGGATCCCCCGAGTTCCGTTACTGCCTCCACGAGATGACCGAGGAGTGCAACCACATCCAGATGTTCCAGGAGCTGGTGAATCGCATCGGCGAAGACGTGCCCGGCATGCGACCCATCTTCCGGGCGCTGTCACCCTTCATCGGCGTCGCCGGGGGCTATGCCTGGGCGATCCTGTTCATCGGGATCCTGGGCGGCGAGGAACCCATCGACCACTACCAGAAGGCCATCATCCGGAACGGGGCCGAGCTGCCGCCCGCGGTGGTCCGGTGCATGGAGATCCACATCGCCGAGGAGGCGCGGCACATCTCCTTCGCCAACGAGTTCCTGAAGGAACACGTACCGGCCATGAACCTGGTGTACCGCAACGTGTGCGGCATCGCCTTCCCGCTGGCCATGCGCTGGCTGGCGGGTGAGATCATGGCTCCGCCACCGGAGTTCGCCCGCAGGTTCGACATTCCCCGCTCCGTCATCAAGGAGGCGTTCTGGCAGGCGCCGCACTCGCGACGCATCCTGTCCGACTACTTCGGTGACATGCGCTCGCTGGCAACCGAACTCGGGTTGATGAACCCGGTCACCAAGCGGCTGTGGCGGCTGCTGCACATCGACGGAGATCTGTCCCGGTACCGCAGCGAACCCGTCCGCCGCGCCGTGCGGGTCGCCTGAGCGAGGGTGAGGTCAACCGCGTCCGCGCACTCGATGAACAGCTCGGACGCTCCTGGCGGACAGCTCGTTTCGACCTCGACCTCGTCGCGTGCGCGGTGGCACCATGTGCGCCGCCGCGGCCCGGTAACTCCGCGGACCCATCGCACTGCGCGGGTGAGCGAGCGCGCGTGGCTGCGCGGCGGGAGCGAGCACGCTTGGATCGACCGGCAGTGTGTCCAACTCCGTAGAGGGGGTGACTGTGCACGGTTCCGAACACGAAGAGTTCGTCGCGAAGTTCACGGAGTTCTGGAGAGATCCGTCCGCCGAGCGGATGGCGGAGATCCTGCATCCGGACGTGGTGCTGTTACAGCCGCTGGCCGCTCCGATGCACGGTATCGAGGCCGCGCGGGCGGAGTTCCGCGGCATCTGGCGGATGCTGCCCGACCTGCACGCGCGAATCGACCGCTGGCGAGGCGATTCCGATGTGCTGTTCATCGAGTTCCGCCTGCGGGCACGAGTGGGACGCTCGCTGACTGGATCGCCACGGCCGCACCGCACCCCGGCGGGGGCGGGCCGCCGCGGGTGGTTGTGGACCCGCGGCGGCTGTTGCGGTTACGCGGAGCCGCTGGTGGGCGGGAAGGAGACCGAGGATCCGGTCAGGATCATCTGGGCCAGGGTGTTGAAGAAGTTGTCTACTGCGCTGCCGCTGTCCATATCGGCCCCTCCTAGGTGGTGGGGGTCGGGGTGGGAGTCGGCGTGCCGGGGGTGACGGACGTCGACGAACCAGAGGTCAGGACGTGGGCCAGGGCCTGGAACAGGGTGGCGATGCCGCTACCGGTATCCATGGGTGTTCCTTTCGGATCGATCTGCCGTGAAACGCGCTCAGGCAGCGTTGGGGTCGTAGTTGAGGCTGGAGCCGCTGCCCAGCAGCGCCAGCAGCGAGGCGATCAGGGCGTTGACGTCTACGCCGTCCATGGGTGATTCCTTTCTTTCAACTGTTCGGAAAAGTCTTTTCCGACAGGTCTATTCGTTCTCCGCCATGACCTCGATCAACGAGAGCGGACGCATATCGGTCCAATGCGACTCGACGAAATCCAGACAGTTCTGCCGTTCGGCGGGACCGTGCGCGATGGTCCAACCGCCGGGAATGGCGGCGAACACCGGCCACAGCGAATGCTGCGCCTCGTCGTTGATCAGCACGTAGAACTGCGCGTCTGCGTCGTCGAAGGGATTGCTCATCGGATTGCCTTTCTCAGCGGGGGTTTTCGCGTGGGAGCCAGCCGCACGGCCGGGTCACGGCCGTGCGGCGTCGGAGTGGGCGGCTAGCGGGGCCCGGCTTGCCTGCGGACCGCATTGAGCACGCGGCCGATATGCGCGAGGGCCTCCGGTGCGGTCATGCGCCAGTGGGTGGCCTGCACGGCGTGGTTGTGCACCACGCCGTCGATGGCGTCGGACCAGGTCGAGACGCCGGAGGTGCCGCTCGGATCGTCGAAGGCGGCAGCGAAATACAGCAGATCGCCCTTGAAGCGCCGGGGACGGTGCTCGGCGATGAGGCCGAGCGAGCGCACGCCGCCGTCGATGATGCGCGCGATCCGGTCCACCCCGAGGGCAGAGAACGGCTCGCCCAGTGCGGCAAGGTGTTCGGCCACAACGGTGGGTGCGGCGTCATCCAGCTCGTGCGGATCGGCGAGCAGTCCGCCCAGAACCTGTGCGACGGGAATGGTGGTCGGCTCATCGGCGGCGACCGCCAAGGAGCTGTCCAGCATGGCCAGGGTGGCGACGGACTGGCCCTGGTCCTGGAGCAGGACCGCGACGGCATGGGCCAGCACACCGCCCAGCGACCAGCCGAGCAGGTGGTAGGGGCCTTCCGGCTGGACGGCGCGAATCTCGCGGACGTACTCCGCAGCCCACTCCTCGATGGAATCGGGCAGGGACGTATCGGGGGCCAGGGTCGGGGATTGCAGGCCGTAGATGGGTCGGTCGGCGTCGAGGTGGGCGGTCAGACCGGCAAAAGACCAGGCGATGCCACCCGCGGGATGGATGCAGAACAGCGGGGCACCGGTGCCGGTCGGGCGCAGCGGCAGGAGCACGGAGAAGGCCGCGTCCGGGTCGAGGGCGCCGGTGTGTCCGTGGGCGAGGCGGGTGGCCAGTTCGCCCGGGGTGGGGGCGGTGAACAGGACGGACACCGGGATTCGTTCGGCCACTGTGTCGCTCAACTCGGCGGCCAAGCGCACGGCGAGCAGGGAGTTGCCGCCGAGTTCGAAGAAGTTGTCGTCCAAGCCGATGCGCACCGCAGGCAAGACAGTGGCGAAGGCAGCACAAATCTGGTGCTCCAGATCTGTTCGCGGAGAATGGTATTCGCGAGGGGCGAAGGTCGGTTCCGGCAGCGCGTCGCGGTCGAGCTTTCCGTTGACATTGTGCGGTAGTTCATCCAGGACCAGGAAGTCGGACGGGACCATATAGGACGGCAGGGATGCCGTCAGGGCCGACCGGACCCGGGGGAGGTCCAGGGCGGGTTCCGTACCCGGGGTACGCGGCTGCGCCGGAACCACGTAGGCAACCAGTCGGTCGCCGGTGTGGGGGTCCGACTTCACTAGCACCGCTGCCCGAGCCACCGCGGGCAGCGCCGACAGCGCCGCCTCGATCTCGCCGAGCTCGATGCGGAAGCCCCGGATCTTCACCTGGAAGTCGGTGCGGCCGCGGTATTCCAGTTCCCCCTCGGCATTCCACGCCGCCAGGTCGCCGGTGCGGTACATGCGCTCACCCGGGGTGAACGGGTTGGCCACGAAGCGCTCCGCGGTGAGGTCGGGACGTGCGAAGTAGCCGCGGGCCAGCTGGGCTCCCGCGAGATAGAGCTCGCCCGAGACACCGGCCGGAACGGGCCGCAAGCGCGCGTCCAGCACGTAGACCCGGCTGTTCCATTCCGGGCGGCCGATGGGAACCGACAACTCGTCGGCGGCCCCCACGCGATGGCTCGTGATCGATACCGCCGCTTCGGTGGGACCGTACAGATTGAACAACTCCACCTGCGGATGCTCGCGGCGTAGGCGTTGTGCCAGTGTGGCGTTCAAGGTCTCGCCGATGGCCAGCACGCGCCGCACGGTGCCCGGCAGTCCGTCGGTGAGCAGGGCGTCGAGCATGGCGGGGACGGTGTGCAGAGTGGTGACCTCCTCCCGCGCCATCAGCTCGTCGAGGGCGCGGGGATCGCGGTGCGCGTCGGGAGCGGCGATGACGAGGCGACCGCCGCAGACGGCGGCCGACCAGAACTCCCACACCGAGAGGTCGAAGGTGGCGGCCGTCTTCAACAGGATGGTGTCGGCGGCATGCAGGCCGAATTCGGCTCGTTTCCAGAGCAACTGGTTGACCACCGCTCCGTGCGGCACCGCCACGCCCTTCGGGCGGCCGGTGGAGCCGGAGGTGAAGATCACGTAGGCGGTGTGGGCCGCCGACAGCGGCGCACACCGGTCGGCATCGGTGATCGGCTCGGCCGCAAGCGATGCCAGCGCCGGATCGTCGACGCGCACCAGCGGGGCGACCGCGGTGCGGTAGGACGCGTCGGTGAGTACGCAGACCGGTGCCGACGTCTCGAGGATGTAGTCGGTCCGATCGGCGGGCTGGTCGGGGTCCACCGGCACGTACGCACCACCCGCGACCGAGACCGCGTACATGGCAACCACCAGGTCCACCGAACGCCGCAGCGCCAGCGCCACCCGCGCTTCGGGGCCGACACCCAGCGAGATCAGGTGCCGCGCCAGGCGATTCACCCGATCACCGAGTTCGGCATAGGTGAGCACGACACGGCCGTGCGAGCTCCACGCCACCAGGGCGACGGCGTCCGGATCGGCCGCAGCGCTCGCGTAGAGCAGCGAGGCCAGTGTCGATCGATCGTCCACCGCGGCGGCGGTGTCGTTCCAGTGTTCGAGGATGTGGACCCGTTCCCGGGGCGCGAGCAGCTCCAGCTCACCCACCGGTGTCGTGGGCCGGGCGAGGATCTCGCCGAGCAGACGCTGGAACCGGGAGGCGAGCCCGGCGACGGTGCCCTCGTCGAACAGTGCCGTGGCGTAGGTGATGGCGGCGTCCAGCCCGGCGGGCACGCCGTCGGCGTGATATCGGTCGGCCACCACCAGATGCAGGTCGAATCGCGATACCGTGGTGTCGTATTCGACCGGGCGCACGGTGAGCCCGTCGAGGGCGAACTCACCGCCCGTCACATTGTTGAACGAGTACCCCACCTGGAACAGCGGGTGCCGCGCGGTGGAACGCACCGGGTTCAGCACCTCGACGAGGCGTTCGAAGGGCACGTCGGCGTGCGAGAACGCGGCCAGGTCGGTGGCGCGCACCCGGTCCAGCAGGGCGGTGAAGCCCACGGCGGGGTCGATATCCGCCCGCAGCACCAGCGTGTTCACGAACATGCCGACCAGATCGTCCAGGGCGTCCGCCCCACGGCCGGACACCGGGGTGCCCACCGCGATCGCAGCGTCCCCGGACAGGCGTGACAGCAGCAGCGAGAACGCGGCATGCACCACCATGAACAGCGTCGCGCCCCGGCCACGGCCCACTTCGAGCAGTCGAGCATGGGTTTCGGCGTCGATGGTGAATTCCACCTGCCGCCCGGCCGTGGACACCACCGCCGGACGCGGGCGGTCCGTGGGCAGTGCCAGCTGGTCGGGTAGACCGGCCAACGTCTCGGTCCAGAACCGCAGTTGCCGGGCCGCCAGGGAGTGCGGGTCGTCCTCGGCGCCGAGGCGGGCGCGCTGCCACACCGAGTAGTCGGCGTACTGCACCGGAAGCGGCGACCACGCGGGCGCCCCACCGGTGCGGCGGGCCGCGTAGGCGGTCACCACATCGCGGGCCAGCGGTGCGAGTGAGGCACCGTCGGCGGCGATGTGGTGCACCGACACCGCGAGCACGTGGTCGTCCTCGGCCACGGCGTAGAGCCGCGCCCGCAGCGGGATCTCGACGGTGACGTCGAAGGCCGCGCCGACGAATTCGGTGACCGCGGCGGTGATATCGGCCGCCGCGACGGGAATCGGGGTCAGCTCCGGCACGGGTGCCCGTTCGGCGGGCACGACCACCTGCACCGGACCGGAGTCGGTGAGCGGGTAGACCGTGCGCAGCGATTCGTGCCGGGCGGTCACGTCGGACAGCGCGGCGGCGAGGGCCTCGATATCCAGATCGCCGGTGAGCCGGATGGCGAGTGGGATGTTGTAGGCCGCCGCCGCGGTGCCGTCGGCGGTGGCCGCGCCGGCGGTGTCGAAACGGTTGAGGAACCACATGCGCTGCTGTGCCGGGGACAGCGGCACCGGACCGTGATCGGTTCGCGGTGCGAGCACCGGTTCCGCCGCCGCCGGAGCGGCATCGGCCACGGCCGCCGCCAAGGCGGCGACGGTGGGATGCTCGAACACGGTCCGCATGGCCACGGGGGCGCCGAGGCGGGTGGACAGCCGGGCCGAGAGCTTCGCCGCGCTCAGCGAATTGCCGCCGAGGGCGAAGAAGTCGTCGTCGAGACCGACGCGGTCGACGGCACGCCCCAGCAGCTCGGCCATGGTTTCGGCGACGCGCCGTTGGGTGGCGGTGACCGGAGCCCGATACGCCGCTTCCCGGAACACCGGTTGCGGCAGCGCCTTTCGATCCAGCTTGGCGGTCGGGGTGAGCGGGATGGCGTCGATGACCATGACGGCGGCGGGCACCATGTAGGCGATGAGCGAGCGGGCCGCGAAGGCGCGCAGCGCATCCACGTCGACGGTGTGGCCTAGGGCGGGCACCACATAGGACACCAGGGCGATCTCGCCGGTGGCGTCGCGGTGGCCGATGGTCACCGCGCTGTCGACGGCGGGGTGTGCGGTCAGCACCGTATCGATTTCGCCGAGCTCGATGCGCAGACCGCGCACCTTCACCTGATCATCGGTGCGACCCAGATATTCCAGCGTCGGGGTGGCTGCGTCGCCCGCCCGTGTGGTCCAGCGCACCAGATCACCGGTGCGGTAGAGCCTGCCGCCGGGCGCACCGTACGGATCGGCCACGAAGCGACTGGCGGTGAGACCGCGCAGGCCGTGGTAGCCACGCGCCAATCCCGGCCCCCGCAGGTACATTTCGCCGGTCACCCCGTCGGGCACCGGTCGCAGGCGGTGGTCGAGCACCACGGCCGACAGTCCGTCGGCCGGTCCGCCGAGTACCGCCGGATCGCCGGGGCGCAGCGGGATGCTCATATGGGTGGTGATGGTGGCCTCGGTCGGGCCGTAGGAGTTGTACAGCTCCCGATCCCGTCCCCAGCGCCGGATCAGCTCCGGGCCGAAGCCTTCGCCGCCCACCGACAGGTACCGCAGTCCCGACAGTGCGTCCGCGTCGAGGGTGTGCAGCACCGACGGCGTGATGAGCGCGTGCGTAACCCGCTCGGCGCGAATGAGTTCCGACATCTCCGTACCGCCGAAGACATCGGCGGGCGCGATGACCAGGGCCGCGCCGACCGGCAGCGCCATGAGCACCTCCATGAGGGAGGCGTCGAAGCTGGGCGAGGCCCGGTGCAGGACGCGGGCGGCGACCGTGGTGGGGCAGCGTTCCTGGTGCAGGGCGGCCACACCGGCGATGCCGGCGTGGGTGACCACCACGCCCTTGGGCTTTCCGGTGGAACCCGAGGTGTACATCATCCACGCGGCATTGCCGACGGTCACCGGGCGTACCAGTTCGTCGTCGGTGACGGGCGCACAGTCGGTGTGCCGCAGCTGTGCCGCGGTCGCGTCGGCGTCCAGCGGCAGCCATCGGACGCCTGCGGGCAGCGCGGCCGCTGCGGCGGCGACGGTGAGGCCGATCCGCGCGCCGGAGTCGGTGAGCATATGGGTGATGCGCTCGGCCGGATAGGTGGGATCCACCGGCAGGAAGACCGCCCCCGACTTCGCCACCGCCCACAGCGCCACCAGGGAATCGAGCGACCGGGGAATGGCGACGGCGACGACGTCCTCCGCCCCGAGACCGTCGCGGATGAGCAGTCGGGCCAGCCGGGAGGAACGCTCGTCCAGTTCCCGGTAGCTCATGTCCCGTCCCGCGTACACCAGGGCGGTGGCCTCGGGGTCCAGTGCCACGGCCGCGCGCATGATCTCGGCCAGGGTGCGCGGTGCGATCGGGTGCGGACCGCGGCGGTCGAGAATCTCGGCGCGCTCGGCGGGGGCGAGAATCTCGATCTCGCCGACCCGACGCCGCGGGTCGGCGGTGACCGCACCCAGCACCCGCCCGAAGCGACGCAGCAACTCGGCCGCCGTCGACGCGTCGTAGAGGTCGGTGGCGTAGGTCAGCTCCACCGGCAGGTGGCCGTCGGCGTCGAGCGTCTCCCCGATGGTGAAGGTGAGGTCGAATTTCGCGACGCTGTCGTCGAAGTCGACGCCCTCCAGCACCAAACCGGGCACCGCGTGCGTACGCGAGTCCAGGTTCACATAGCTCAGGCTGACGGTGAACAGCGGATGCCGGGCCTGGGTGGGTTCGACGCCGAGGGCGTCCACCACTCGTTCGAACGGCACGGTGGCGTGGGCGAAGGCGGCCACGTCCACCGCGCGGGTCGCGGCGAGCAGTTCGGCGAAGGTGCGGTCGGGGTGGTCGATGCGGGTGCGCAGGGCGAGGGTGTTGACGAACATCCCGACCATCCCGTCCAGGGCGCTCGCTCCGCGCCCCGCCACCGGCGTGCCGATGGCGATGTCGTCGGTACCGGACAGGCGGGCCAGCAGAACCGACAGCGCGGCGTGCAACACCATGAACGGTGTCACGCCGTGCCGCTTGGCGACACCGTCCAGCCGAGCTCCGACGCCGCCGCCGATCCGTCCGCGCACCACCGCACCGCGCCGCGAGGACAGCGCCGGGCGGGGTCGGTCGGTGGGCAACGGCAGTTCGTCCGGCAATCCGGCCAGCGTCTCGCGCCAGAATGTGAGTTCCTCCGCCGCAACGGTTTCCAGCACTCGATGCTGCCACAGCGTGTAGTCGGCGTACTGCACCGGCAACGGCGACCAGGCCGGGCCGCTGCCCGAGCGACGGGCGAGATAGGCGGTGACTATATCGCGCAGCAGGGGGTTCATGGAGAAGCCGTCGGCGATGATGTGGTGCAGCACCACCACCAGCACGTGGCTGTGCTCGGCCTCGCGCAGCAGCACCGCGCGCAGCGGCACCTCGGTGGTGACGTCGAAACCGACGGAGGCGATCTCGGCCACCCGCTCGGCCACCGCGCCCGCGACCGGCTCCACCTCCGGCGACAGCGCGGTGTGCGGGGGCAGGATCACCTGGTGCCCCTCCCCGTCGTCGTCGAGCGGGAAGACGGTGCGCAGTGCCTCGTGCCGGGCCACCACGTCGGCGAAGGCGGCGCGCATGGCGGCGTGGTCGAGTTCGCCGAGAATCCGCACCGCGGCGGGGATGTTGTAGGCCGGGGATTCGGGGTCCAGCCGGTTCATCAGCCACATGGGCTGCTGTGCCGGGGACAGCGGAATCCGGGCCGGACGTGGCCCGGTGGTCAGTGCGGGCAGCGCGGGTGCGATGTCGTCCGCGACGAGGCGGGCCGCCAGCGCGTGCACGACCGGAGCCTCGAACAGCGTCGGCACCGGAACCCGACGCCCCAGCCGCTCTCCCAGCCGGGCGGTGACCCGGGTGGCGATGAGCGAGTTGCCGCCGAGTTCGAAGAAGTCGTCGTCCGCGCCGACCGGCGGCAGCCCGAGCACATCCGCGAAGACCGCCGCTACCAGTTCCTCCAGTGGGGTAGCGGGAGTACGGAACGCACGGGCGCGGAACTGAGGCTCGGGTAGTGCCCGGCGATCGAGTTTTCCGGCCGGGGTGAGCGGCAGGGCATCGAGTATCACGATCGCGGACGGCACCATATAGGGCGCTAGACCACGGGCAGCGTGCTCGCGCAGGTCCGCTTCGCCGACCGTACTCGCCTCGGCGAGAACGACATACGACGCGAGCACGGTATGCCCGCGCTGGTCGGGACGACCGACGGTAACGACCCGCGCCACGGCCGGGTGGTCGGCGAGCACGGTGTCGATCTCGCCGAGCTCGACCCGGAATCCGCGAACCTTCACCTGGAAATCGGTGCGCCCCAAGTACTCCAGTTCCCAGTCTCCGAAGGCTCCGGGTATCCGGCGCACCAGATCTCCGGTGCGGTACATGCGCGATCCGGGCGCACCCCACGGGTTGGCGACGAATCGATCGGCGCTGAGGCCGGGTGCGCCGTGGTAGCCGCGCGCGAGGCCGGGGCCGGACAGGTACAGTTCCCCGGCCACGCCCGGGGGGACCGGTGCGAGGCGCTCGTCCAATACCAGTGCGGCCGTGCCTGGAATCGGTGCGCCGATACCGACGCGCCGCCCGGGGACCAGGTCGGCGTAGGTGGCGACAATGGTGGTCTCGGTGGGGCCGTAGGCGTTCAGATAGGTGCGGCCCGGCTGCCACGCGGCCACCAGTTCGGGGGTGGTGACG
>NZ_BAGD01000113.1 GCF_000308635.1 Nocardia otitidiscaviarum NBRC 14405
GGAGCCGGAGGTGAAGATGACGTAGGCGGTGTGTTCGGGGCGTAGGGGGGCGATGCGGTCGGCGTCGGTGAGCGCCATGAAATCGACTGTGCCGAGGTCGAGTTCGTCCATCCGCACCAGGGGGGCGCGGTCGATGTGGAAGTCGGCGGCGGCGTTGGTCAGGACGCAGACGGGGGCCGCGGTGTCGAGGATGTAGTTGGTACGGTCGGCGGCCTGGTCGGGGTCGACCGGCACATACGCGCCGCCCGCGACCGAGACCGCGTACATGGCCACCACCAGATCCACCGAACGCCGCAGCGCCAGCGCCACCCGCGCCTCCGGGCCGACACCCAGCGAGATCAGGTGCCGCGCCAGGCTATTCACGCGTTTGCTCAGCTCGGCGTAGCTCACCGTGTCGCCGTCGGGGCCGATGAGCGCGATGGCTCCGGGCACGGTGTTGATGCTGCGGTCGAGCAGCGCGGCCAGGGTGGTGGCCTCGACGCGGTGCGCCGTGTCGTTGCGGGCCTGGAGCAGTTCGGTGCGTTCGGTGGGGGCGAGCAGGTCGATATCGCCGACCCGAGCGGCGCTGTCGGCGACCACGGCCGCGAGCAGGCGGTTCAGTCGCTCCACGAAGCCGACCACGGTGCGTTCGTCGAACAGGTCGGTGGCGTAGGTGATGAAGCCACCGATACCCGCGGGTGCGCCGTGTTCGTCGTAGCCGTCGGAGACGATGAGGTGCAGGTCGAACTGGGAGACGTCGAGGTCGGCGTCCACCCCGGCGATGGTGAGGCCGGGCAGTTCGAGCGCGGCGCGGGCCATGTTCTGGAAGGACAGGCCGACCTGGAACAGTGGATGGTGCGCGGTGGTGCGCGGCGGGCTGAGTACCTCCACCAGGCGCTCGAACGGGATATCGGCGTGCGAGAACGCCTGCAGGTCGATATCGCGCTGCCGGGCCAGCACCTCGGCGAAGGTGTCGCCGCCGTCCAGGCGGGTGCGGAAGACGACCGTGTTCACGAACATGCCGATGAGGTCGTCGAGTTCGCGTTCGCCGCGTCCGGCGACCGGGGTGCCGATGGCGATGTCGCCGGAGCCGGACAGCCGGGCCAGCAGCACCGCGAACGCGGTGTGCACCACCATGAACATGGTGGCGTTGTGCTCGCGGGCCAGCCGCACCAGCCCGGCGTGGGTGTCGGCGTCGATGGTGACGTCGACGCGCGCACCCGCCAGCGACGCCACCGCGGGCCGCGGCCGGTCGGTGGGCAGCTCCAGCAGGTCGGGCAGATCGGCCAGCGCCGTGCGCCAGTAGTCGATCTGCTGGGCGGCAATGGATTCCGGGTCGTGTTCGTCGCCCAGTACGGCACGCTGCCACAGCGCGTAGTCGGCGTACTGCACGGCCAGCGGCTGCCAGCCGGGTTCGTAGCCGCCGGTGCGGGCGGCGTAGGCGGTCATGATGTCGCGCACCAGCGGCCCCATGGAGGAGGCGTCGGCGGCGATGTGGTGGGCGACCACGGCCAGCACGTATTCGCGCCGCGAGCCGGGTGCGAGATCGCTGATCTCCAACAGCCGCACCCGGATCGGCACCTCGCGGGTGACGTCGAAGGGGGTGGCGGCGAGTTCGGCGACCGCCGCGAAGGCTTCCTCCGAGGTGACGCGCACCGGCGCGAGCCGCACGGCCGCCTCCGGCGATCCGGCGGGCAGCACCAATTGCACCGGGCCGTCGGCGGTTTCGGGATAGACCGTGCGCAGCACCTCGTGCCGGGTCACCACGTCGTCGAGCGCGTACGCCAGCGCCTCGGTATCGAGACTGCCCGACAGTCGCAGTGCGAACGGCAGGTTGTAGGCAGCCGAACCCGCCGACACGGTGCCGTCGCCCAGATCCTCGAACCGGTTGAGGAACCACATGCGCTGCTGCGCCAGCGACAGCGGCAAGCGCTCCGGACGCTCGATACCGCCCAACTCGTGGGTGCGGCCCTGGCGGGTCTGCGATTCCACCGCCGCCGCCAGCGCGGTCACCGTCGGCGTCTCGAACAGGGTGCGCACCGGCACGCGTGCACCGATGGCGGCTCCCAGCCGCGCCACCACCTGGGTGGCGACCAGCGAATTGCCGCCCAGGGCGAAGAAGTCGTCGTCCGCGCCGACCCGCTCGATCCCGAGCACCTCGGCGAACACGCCGGCGACGATCTCCTCCACCGGCGTCGCGGGAGCACGGAACTCCCGTCCGGCGAAGGTCGGTTCGGGCAGCGCCTTGCGGTCCAGCTTGCCGCTCGCGTTCAGCGGGAATTCCGCCAGCGTCACGACGGTCGCCGGAATCATGTACTGCGGTAGCGAATCCGCCAGCGCCGCCAGCAGTTCGGTCTGCTCGATGGTGTGGCCGGGTGTGGGCACGGCATAGGCCACCAATTGGTCGCCCAGCTCGGACGGCACCACCAGCGCCACCGCCGCGCTCACCGCGGGCTGGGCCAGCAGTGCCGTCTCGATCTCGCCGAGCTCGATCCGCTGACCACGGAACTTCACCTGGAAATCGGTGCGCCCGATGTAATCCAGGCGCTCCGGCCGCACCCCGTCGGATTCGCGCCACACCACCAGGTCACCGGTGCGGTACATGCGCTCACCACGACCGAACGGGTTGGCCACGAACCGATCCGACGTCAGGTCCGGTCGCCGCACATAACCGCGCGCCAGCTGATCACCGGCCAGATACAGCTCACCGGCGACACCGGCCGGAACCGGCCGCAACCGCGAATCGAGCACGTACACCCGACTGTTCCACTGCGGCAGACCGATCGGCACCGAGGACCGCTCGTCCCCGCGCGCCTGCCAGTAGGTGATGGAGACCGCGGCCTCGGTGGGGCCGTACAGGTTGTGCACCCGGGCCCCGGAGACGGCCGCGAAGGCCGCGACCGTCTCCGGCGGCAGCGCCTCACCGATGACGAAGACGTCCTGCAGGCTCGGAATACTGCCGGGCGCGGTGTGCGCGGCGAAGACGGTGAGCATGGACGGCACGAAGTCGGTGATCGTGACGCCCTCGCGGGCAATGGTTTCCGCCACGTACAGCGGATCCCGGTGGCCGTCGTGGGTGCCGACCACCAACTTCGACCCGGTGCGCAGCGGCATGAAGTAGCCCCACAGCGACACGTCGAAGGTGGTGGCGGTCTTCTGGAAGTAGACGTCGTCCGGCGTCAGCGGGTAGGCGGCCAGCATCCAGGTGGTCTGGTTGTGGATGGCGGCATGCGAGACCGCGACGCCCTTGGGCCGACCGGTCGAGCCGGAGGTGAAGATGACGTACGCCGGATGCTCGGGCCGCACCGGCCGCAGCAGCTCACCCGAAGTCACGGGCGCGGCGGCGAATTCGTCCAGCGGCGCGGTGTCGAGCCGGATGACCGGCGTGCCCTCGGGCACCGGCACCTCATCGGCGCTGGTCGTCAGCACCGCCACCGGCTGCGCGGTGTCGAGAATGTGGGCGATGCGCTCGGCCGGATGGTCCGGATCCAGCGGCACGTACGCGCCACCGGCGGTGATGATGGCGTACATGCCCACCACGAGATCCAGCGACCGCCGAATGGCAAGGCCCACCAGCGATTCCGCCCCCACGCCCTCGGCGATGAGCAGCCGGGCGAGCCGATTGACCCGCTCGTCGAATTCGCGGTAGGTGAGTTCCGCGCCCTCGTACACCACCGCGACGGCGTCCGGATGCCGCCGCACCGCGCGGCGATACTCGTCCAGCAGCAGTTCGGGGGCGATGGGATGCGCGGTGTCGTTCCAGTGGTGCAGGATTCGTTCCCGCTCGGCGGCGTCGAGCAGGTCGATCTCACCGAGGGCGGTGCTCGGATCGTCGGTGACGGCGGTGAGCACGCGCACCAGCCGTTGCGCGAACTCCGCCACCGTGACCTCGTCGAACAGGTCGGTGGCGTAGGTGAACACGGCGGTCATACCGTCGGCCGCACCGTCGCGCTCGCGCGGGATCACCGACAGCTGGAGGTCGAATTTCGCTACCGCACCGTCGAATTCGACGGCCTCGGCGGTGAGGCCGGGCAACTCCATGCGCGGGGTCTCGATATTGTGGAAGAACAGCGCCACCTGGAACAGCGGGTGGTGTGCCTGCGACCGCACCGGGTCCAGGATCTCCACCAGCCGCTCGAACGGCAACTCGGCATGCGAGAACGCCGCCAGATCCGTTTCTTTCGCGTTCTCCAGCAGGTCCGCGAACGACACGCCAGCGTCCACGCGGGTGCGCAGCACCAGCGTATTGACGAACATACCGATGAGATCGTCGAGTTCACGCTCGCCGCGGCCCGCGACCGGCGTGCCGATCACGATGTCGTCGGTGCCCGAGAGCCGCGCCAGCAGCGCCGCGAGCGCGCCGTGCACGACCATGAACGGCGATGCGCCGCTGTCGTGGGCGAGTTCGGTGAGACGTGCGTGCAGCGCGGCGTCGATCTCGAAGGTGTACACCGCGCCCCGCCCGGACGCGATGGACGGCCGCGGCCGGTCGGCCGGCAGGTCGAGACGGTCCGGGATGCCCGCCAGGGTCTCGCGCCAGTAGGCGATCTGGTTGGCGGCCAGCGAGCCGGGCTCGTGTTCGTCGCCCAGCAGCGCCCGCTGCCACAGGGTGTAGTCGGCATACTGCACCGCCAGCGGCTCCCAGGCGGGAGCCTCGCCACCGCGACGAGCGAAGAAGGCCGCCAGCAGATCTCGCATGAACGGGCCCACCGACGCGCCGTCGGCGGCGATGTGGTGCACCACCACCGCGATCACATAATCGTCGCGCCCGATTTCGGCGAGTTCGATGCGCAGCGGCACCTCGGCGGCCACGTCGAAGCCGCGCAGCGCCAGCCCGGTGAGCCAGTCCGCGACTCGCTCCGGCTCCACCACCTGCGGCTCCAGCTCCGGAATCGCCTGCTCAGCGGGCAGCACCACCTGATAGCCGGTGCCGTCCACGGCCGGGTACACCGTCCGCAGCGTCTCGTGCCGCCGCACCAGGTCACCGATGGCCGCGCGCAGCGCCGCGATATCGAGCGCACCGGTGAGCCGGATGGCGAACGGGATGTTGTTGGCCGCCGAGGCGGTGTCGAACTGGTTGAGGAACCACATGCGCTGCTGGGCCAGCGACAGCGGAATGCGGTCGGGGCGCGGCTGCGGCGTGAGCGCGGGTCGTCCGCCCGCGCCGACGAGCGGTTCCAACTGGGCGGCCAGTCCGGCGACCGTCGACGCGGTGAAGATCATGCGGGCCGGGACGCGCGCGGAGATCTCCGCGCCCAGCCGGGCGGCGACCCGGGTGGCGATGAGCGAATTGCCGCCGAGTTCGAAGAAGTCGTCGTCCGCGCCGATGGGATCGCCCGGGTCGAGCAGGTCGGCGAAGACGCCCGCGACCAGTTCCTCCAGGCGACCGGCCGGGGCGCGGAATTCCTTGGTGCGCAACTGCGGTGCGGGCAGGGCGCGGCGGTCCAGCTTGCCGACCGGGGTCAGTGGAATCGTATCCAGCACCATGATGGTGGTGGGCACCATATGCGCGGGCAGGCTCTGCTCGGCGTAGGCGGTCAGCTCGTCCACATCCACCGACGCGCCCGGGGCGGCGTGGACGTAGGCGGCGAGAATGGTCGCCCCGGAATCGAGCTGGTGACCGACGGTGACGGCGAAGTCCACGCTGTCGTGCGAGCCCAGCACCGCGTCGATCTCGCCCAGTTCGATGCGGAAGCCGCGCACCTTCACCTGGAAGTCGTTGCGCCCCAGGTACTCCACATCGCCGGAGGGAGTGCGCCGCACCAGGTCGCCGGTACGGTAGAGGCGGGATCCGCCCGGATCGAGCGGATTGGCCACGAAACGTGCCGCCGTCAGGCTCGGCCGCTCGTGGTAGCCGCGCGCCACCTGCGCACCGGTGATGTACAGCTCCCCCACCACGCCGTCGACCACCGGCACCAGCCGCTCGTCGAGCACGTATTCGGTGATGCCGCGCACCGGACCGCCGATGGTGACCAGTTCCCCCGGCACCAGCGGCGCGCTGATATTGGTCATGATGGTGGTCTCGGTGGGCCCGTACCCGTTGTAGAACTCCCGGGTGCCGCCGCCGGCGATGGGAAGTACCCAGCGCCGCACCAGATCCGGCGGGCAGGCTTCGCCACCGGCGACCACCACGCGCAGATCGTCGAGCCCGGTCGGATCCACCGATGCCAGCGCGGCCGGGGTGATGAACGCGTGCGTCACCCGTTCGCGCCGCAGCAGCGCGGCCAGTTCGTCACCACCGAGCACCTCGGGCGAGGCGACCACCAGCGTCCCCGCCCCGCCGAGGGCGAGCAGCAGCTCCAGCACCGAGGCGTCGAAGGACGGGGAGGCGAAATGCAGTGCGCGCGATTCGGTTCCGGTGCGGTAGCGCTCACGCTGCTCATCGCAGAAGCCGGACAGACCGGCCTGCGTGACCACCACGCCCTTGGGCTTGCCGGTGGAACCGGAGGTGTAGATGACGTAGGCCGGATGTTCGGCGCGCAGCTGCCGCACCCGGTCCGCCGAGGTGATGGCCTCCTCCGAATACGACGCCACCTGCCGCTCGAATTCGGCGCTGTCGATGGTCAGCCATTCGACGTCGTCGGCCAGATCGTCGCGCACCGCGGCGACGGTCAGTCCCAGCACCGCCCGCGAGTCGGTGACCATGTGGGTCACCCGGTCGGCCGGATAGTTGGGATCGACCGGAACGTATCCGGCGCCGGTCTTGGCGACCGCCCACACCGCGACGACGGAGTCCAGCGACCGCGGAATCCCGACCGCCACCAGATCCTCGGGTCCGATCCCCCGCTCGATCAGCAGCCGCGCCAGCCGGGTGGAGCGCGCGTCCAGCTCGGCGTAGCGGAGCGTCCCCAGCGTGGCCGCGGCATCGGCGTAGACGATGGCCTCCCCGCTCGGATTGGCCTCCACCGCCGACGCCATGAGCTGCGGCAGCGTGGTGACCCGGGGTCGACGGGTGCGGGTGGGCCGCTGACGAACCGGCCGGGTCATGCCCGCGGCCCTTCCCCCGTCAGCGTGCGCTGCTTTCCGTCTTCCCGACCCATCAACTCCGCCTCATTCTTGCCGTCTACGTCTGCGCGCCGCGCGGGCGCACATCCTGCTTCATCGAATCTCTGCGCATCGACCGTTACCCCGGCGGTGGACGGCCGCCGGAGTATGGGGATTCCGGCTCCACAGCATGCCGGAATGACGGACGGAATGCACTCAGTCCAGCGGCACGACCGCGGGCAGCCAGGGAATGCGCCGCGCCGCGTCCAGGTCCGCCCCGTCGTCGACGACGACGGCGCCCAGGTCCTCCAGCGGTTCACCACCGAGTTCGGCGAGCCCCGCGCCATCGGTGAACAGATGCGATACCCATTCGTCGGCCAGCACCTCGGCCAGCGCGCCGTGCGGCGGCACCGCGGTGACGACCACGGACGCGCCGCTGGCGCCGGCGGCGAGCACCTCGACCACCGCGGCCAGCGCATCGGGGCGACCGAACCGGAAGGTTCGCGACTCGAAGGTCAGCTCGGTGCGGCCGCTGACCCGGTTCACCAGTTCCGCGAGCTCGTCGTAGCTCAGTCCCCGGTCGGCGTGCACGAAGGCGAGATCGCCGCCCTGCAGGGCGCGGGTGCGGTTGGCGTAGGTGACCGGGCGGGGTGAGGCCGCCGCGATCTCCGCGACCAGGGTGGGGTCGACCAGGAGCAGCCAATCCACGCCGTTGCCGGAGTTCTCGGCGCTCGCGGTGAGGCCGACCTTGACCACCAGGTCGGTGGGCAGCTCGGCATCGGCGGCGGCGACCGGGACCACGGCCGCACCGGACTTGAGGACCGCCCAGGTGGCGACCACGGCGTCGACACCGCGGTCCAGGCGCAGCGCGACACCGGTGCCCGGACCGCAGCCGCGGCCGATGAGCACCCGCGCCAGCCGCGAGGAGCGGGCGTCGAGTTCGGCGTAGGACAGGGCGTCCTCGCCCCAGACCAGGGCCGGACCGTCCGGGTCGTCCTCCACGGCGGCGGTCAGCAGCAACGGCAGCTGGGTGCCGCGGGTGACCGCGGGCGCGGCGTCGGAGAGCCCGGCAGCCGCGCTGTGCGAACGCTGCTGTACGCCACCGAATTCGATGGCTCCCACGCGTTGGCGCGGGTCGGCGGCCACGGCCGCCAGCACGCGCTGCAGGCGCTCACCGAAGGTGTGGATGGTGGACTCGTCGAAGATGTCCGAGGCGTAGGTGAGCGCGCCGGCGAGTTCGCCGACCGCGCCGTCCTCCCACTGGCGTGGGTCGATGGTGACCTGGAGATCGAACTTGGCCGACACCGCGCCGGTGTCGAGGGCGCTGATGGACAGGCCCGGCAGTTCGAGGTCGGGGCGGTCGGTGTTCTGGAACGACAGCACCACCTGGAACAGCGGGTCCTGGGCATTGGCCCGGTCGGGCGCGACCACCTCGACCACGCGCTCGAAGGGGATGTCGGCATTGCCATAGGCGGCGAGGTCGGTCTCCCGCGCCTTGTCGACCAGATCGTCGAAGCTGGCCGCCGAGTCCACAGGGGTGCGCAGCGCCAGGGTGTTGACGAACATGCCGACCACATCATCGAGCACCCGCTCACCGCGACCCGCGATGGGCGTGCCGATGGTGACGTCGCCGCTGCCGGACAGCCGCGACAGCAGCACCGCCAGTGCGGCGTGCACCACCATGAACAGCGAGGCGTTGTGCTCGCGGGCGATCCGCGCCAACCCCTCGTGCACCTCGGCGGGCACCGTGAAGGTGGTGGCCCCGCCCTGCAGGGTGCGCACCGCGGGTCGCGGCCGGTCCAGCGGCAGGTCGAGGGTGCCGACCGCGCCGTCGAGCCGATCCCGCCAGAAGGCCAACTGCCCTGCGGCGACCGAGTTCTCGTCGTCGTCGGTGCCGATGACCTGGTGCTGCCAGAGCGCGAAGTCCGCGTACTGCACCGGAAGTGGCGACCAGGCGGGCGGATTGCCCTGGCAGCGCGACACATACGCGGTCACGAGATCGCGGGCCAACGGCGGCAGCGACGCGCCGTCCGCGGTGATGTGGTGCACCACGACCACGAAGTAGTGCTCGGTTCCGGTGTCGCCGTCGGTGCACAGCAGCGCCCGGATGGGAACCTGTGCGGTGACGTCGAATCCGGCGGACAGCACCTCGGTCATGCGGTGCAGCGCATTGCCCAGCGGCTCCACGGCCAGTCCGCCCGGCAGCGCCTCCGCGACGGACACGATGTCCTGGTAGGCGATGCCGTCGGCGTCCACGGGATAGCGGGTGCGCAGCGATTCGTGCCGCTCCAGCACGTCCAGCACCGCCAGGCGCAGTGCCTCGATGTCGAGCGTGCCCGAAAGCCGCAGCGCCAGTGGGATGTTGTAGGCGGGCGAGTCCGGATCGAGCTGGTTGATCACCCACATGCGCTGCTGCGCCAGCGACAGCGGCACCCGCGCGGGACGCTCGGCGCGCACCAGCGGCGGGCGGTTCTCGGCGGTGCCGGTCACCACCCGGGCTGCCAGCGCGGCGACGCTGGACGCCTCGAACAGCTCCCGCACGGCGAGATTCGCGCCCAACGCCTCGTTGATGCGCGCCACCGCGCGGGTGGCGAGCAGCGAATTGCCGCCGAGGGCGAAGAAGTCGTCGTCCACGCCGACCTCGGTAGCGCCCAGCAGGGCGGCGAACTCGGCCGCCACCACGCGTTCCACCTCGGTGCGCGGGGCCCGGTACTCGACGGAGCCGCCGAATTCCGGTGCGGGCAGCGCCTTGCGGTCCAGCTTGCCGTTCGGGGTGAGCGGCAGTACGTCCAGGGCCACGATGGCGTCGGGAACCATGTAGGCGGTGAGGAATTCGCCCAGCGCGGCCTTGATCTCGGCCGGGTCGAGCGAGGTATCGCCTTCGGGCACCACATAGCCGACGAGTTGGTCGACGCCGTTGTCGTCGCGCACCAGCACCACGGTCTGGCTGATGCCCGGAACCCGCAGCAGCGCCGATTCGATCTCACCGAGTTCGATGCGGAAACCGCGCAGCTGCACCTGCTGGTCGCTGCGGCCCGCGTACTCGAGGTTGGCCTCGCCGCCGAATCCGGCCCAGCGGCCGACGTCACCGGCGCGGTACATGCGCGAGCCGGGCGGGCCGTAGGGGTTGGCCACGAACCGTGCCGCGGTCAGGCCCGGACGCCCCAGGTAGCCGCGGGAGAGCTGCGCGCCGTCCACGTAGATCTCGCCCGCGACGCCGACCGGAGCCGGGTGCAGGCGCTGGTCGAGCACGCGCGCGCCCAGGCCGGGCAGCGCCCGGCCGATGATGCTGCTCGGCTGCTGCGCCAATTCCTCGTCCAGGGCCAGGAACGACACGTGCACCGTGGTCTCGGTGATGCCGTACATGTTCACCAGCGTCGGCGCGTCCGGCGCGTGCCGGTCGTACCAGCGCCGCAGCTGCCGCAGATCCAGTGCCTCGCCGCCGAATACGACATAGCGCAGCGCGTAGTCGCCGGTCTGCGCCGCGGCGGCGCGGTCGGCCTCGGCCAGCTGGTAGAACGCCGACGGCGTCTGGTTCAGCACCGTCACCCGCTCACGAATCAGCAACTCGCGGAACTGTTCCGGCGATCGCGAGGTCAGGTGATCGACCACCACCACCGCGCCGCCGTTGGCCAGCGCGCACCACAGCTCCCACACCGAGAAGTCGAAGGCGAAGGAGTGGAACAGCGTCCACACGTCGTTCTCGTCGAATTCGAAGTGCGCCTGGGTGTTCGCGAACAGCTCCACCACATTGCGGTGCGCCACGCCCACCCCCTTGGGCACGCCGGTGGATCCGGAGGTGTAGATCACGTACGCCAGGTGATCGGCGCGCAGCGGGGCGCGCCGTTCGGCGTCGCTGACGGGCGCGTCGGAGAAGCTCGCCACCTCGTCGAGCAGCACCACCGGGAAGTCCCCGGCGGGCACCGACTCCCGCTCACCGGTCGTGGTCAGCACACAGGCGGGCTGGGAATCGGCCAGCATGAATTCCAGCCGCTGCGCCGGGTAGGCGGTGTCGACGGGCAGGTAGCCCGCACCGGAGATGAGCACCGCCAGCAGCGCGACGGGCAGCTCCTCGGTGCGCGGAACGGCGACCGCCACCAGCGTTTCCGGCCCGGCACCGTAGGCGATGAGGGCCCGCGCCACCACATTGGCGCGGCGCAACAGCTCGTCGAAGGTCAACGTGGTGTCGCCGGAGCGGACGGCCGGGGCGTCGGGGCGACCGGCGGCCTGCGCGGTGATGAGGTCCACCAGGGTCACGTCCGGCACCGGCACGCCGGGCGTATTCCATTCGTGCAGGACGAGTTCGCGCTCCCCCGGCGCGTAGACGGCGATATCACCGACCACGGCGCGGGCGTCGGCGGCCACGGCCGCGAGAATGCGGCCGAGCCGGTCGGCGAAGTCCAGTACGGTCGCCGGGTCGAACAGATCGACGGCATAGGTGTAGGTCAGCGCCATGCCCTGGGTGTCGGTCCGCTCGGTGACATCCAACTGGAGGTCGACCAGTGCGGTGCGCTCGCCGCGCCCGGTCTGCCCGGCGGTGAGCAGCACCTGGAACGGCGGATGCCCGGCGGCGGAACGGATCACGTCGAGCACATCGGCCAGCCGCTCGGAGCCGCCGCCCGCACGGCCGAACACCTCGGCGTCGGCGCGGGTCACCGCCTCGAGCAGGTCGGCGAAGGCGATGCCCGGGTCGATCTCGGTACGCAGCACGACCGCGGCCGAACCCGGGTGCACCGCACCGAGTTCCGGGGACACCGCGCCGACCGCGATCTCCCGGGTGCCGCCGGACAGCCGCGCCAGCAGCACCGCGAAGGCGGCGTGCACGACCGTGAACAGGGTCGAATCCGTCTGCCGCGCCAGCTCCGCCAATGCGGCGGCGACGTCGGCCGAGATGTCGAAGCGCAGCTCCCCGCCGCGGCGCGTGGGCGTCGCCGGACGCGGCCGGTCGGCGGGCAGTTCCAGCTGGCCGGGCACCGCGCCCGCGCGCCACCAGTCCGCCCGCGCCGCGAGCGCGTCCTGCGGTGCGCCGACGAAGCGGCCGATGAGCACGCGCAGCAGGTCGGCCAGCGCCCGGGCCGCCGGATCGCCGACGGTGTCGCGGCGGTGCCAGATCTTGAAGCGCAGGCACGCACCGGATTCCACCACCACGGTCACCGGGTAGTGGGTGAAGGTCACCGACTTCACGCCCGCGACCTCGAGGCCGTCGATGGAGCCACCGGCGGCCTGCAGGCCCTCGGCGTCCACGGGATAGGACTCGTAGGCCACCAGCGAATCGAACGCCGCACCGGTACCGGCCGCGCTCTGGATCTCGGCCAGCCCCAGGTAGTGGTGTTCGAGCAGGCCCGCCTGCTCGGCCTGCACCGCGGTCAGCAGGTCGCGCACGGACTGCTCGGCGTCGAAGCGCACCCGCACCGGAATGGTGTTGACGAACAGGCCGATCATGTCGTCCACGCCGTCCAGCTGCGGCGGACGGCCGGAGACGACCGCGCCGAAAACGACGTCCTCGCGATCGGTGAGCGTGGCCAGCAGCAGCGCCCAGGCGGCCTGCACGACCGTATTGACGGTCACCTCGGCATCGGCGGCGAAGGCGGTCACGGCCTGGGTCTCGGCCTCGGTGAATTCGAATTCGATTTCGCCGTAACCGATCTCCGCCTGTTCCGGGCGTTCCAGCACGGCGGAGACGGTGGTGGGCTGCGCACCGGCCAGGGTGTCGCGCCACTTGTCCAGGGTCGCCGCGCGATCCTGCTTCGCCAGCCACGCCAGGTAGTCGCGGTAGGGCCGCACCGGCGGCAGCGGCGACGAATCGCCGTGCGTCGCATAGAGGACCAGCAGATCCTTCATGAGCAGCGGCAGCGACCAGCCGTCGAAGAGCAGATGGTGCGTGGTCAGCACGAAGTGGATGCGGCCGGTGCCGGTGCGGTACACCGTGAAGCGCATGAGCGGCGCGACGGCCGGATCGAAACGGGTGCGCTGGTCGTCCTCGAGCAGCGCCGGAATGTCCTCGTCGGCTACGTCCAGCAACCGCCACGGCACCTCGAGGGAGTCCACCACGACCTGCACCGGGGTGCCGTCGGCGGCGGTCACGAAGGCCGCGCGCAGTCCGGCGTGGCGGTCCAGGATGGCCTGCGACGCCCGGTGCAGCCGTTCGAGATCGACCTGACCGGCCAGTTCCAGGGCGAACTGGGTGACGTAGTCGTCGGCCGCGCCCTGGGTGAGCTGGGTGTGGAAGAGCAGGCCCGCGCCCAGCGGCGACAGCGGCAGCACATCCGAGAGCCCCGGATACGCCGAGCGCCAGCCGTCGAGTTCGACCTGGGAGACCCGCACCAGCGGCACATCCGAGGGCGTCAGACCACCGGCGGCGGGGTCCTGTACGTGGCGGGCGACGGCGGTGAGCGCGCGCACCCAGTCCTCGGCCAGTTCCCGCACGGCCGCCTCGTCCAGAATCTCGGCGGCGTACTGCACCGACACCGACATGCGCGGGCCGTCCTCGCCATCGGTGACGATGGCGTTGAGGTCCACCACCATGCCCGCGGGCATGGTCGGATCCTGGTCGACGCTCAGCTCGCCCAGCGCGTCGGTGGGCAGCCACGCGGCGTCGGCCATGCCCTCGGGCGCCTCGCTGGCGGAGACGCGGCCCAGGTAGTTGAAGCCGATCTGCGCCAGCCGCCCGTCCAGCTCCGCGGCGGATTCGGGGTCGAGGTAACGCAGCAGGCCGAAGCCGATGCCCTTGTCGGGCACGGCGATCAGCTGTTCCTTCACCGCCCGCAGCGCGGCGGCGGTGACCGAGCCGCCCTCGAGCGCGGCGGCGGTGTCGATACCCGACAGGTCGAGCGCGACCGGGTAGACGGTGGTGAACCAGCCGACGGTGCGCGTGATGTCCGCACCCGGCAGCACGCTCTCCTCGCGGCCGTGGCCCTCCAGGCGCACCCGGGTGACCGGGGATTCGATGCCGCGGCGGGCGCGCCAGCCGCGCACGGCCAGTGCGAGCGCGGCCAGCAGGCCGTCGTTCACGCCGCCGCGGTACAGCGCCGGCACCTCGGTGAGCAGGGCTTCGGTGATATCGACGGGCACCTGCACGGAGAACCGCCGCACGGTGGCGAAAGTGTCCACGGCGGAATCGAGTTCGCGCGTGCCCAGCAGCGGGTCCGGGGTGGCGAGCACCTGCCGCCAGTACGGCAGCTCGGCCCGGCGTGCCTCCGAGCCGGCCACCTCCCGCAGCCCGTGCGCCCAGCGCCGGAAGGAGGTGCCCACGGCGGGGAGCGTCGGCCGCTGCCCGGCGGCGCGCTGCATCCAGGCCGCGACCAGATCGGAGATGAGGATGCGCCACGAGACGCCGTCGATGACGAAGTGGTGCGCGGCGATCAGCAGCACGTCCGCGGCGTCCGGGCGGTGCAGCCAGGTGCAGGCCAGCATGCGACCGGCCGCCGGGTCCAGCGCGTCCAGGGTGGCGTCCATGGCGGCACTGCCGATCCGGGCCAGCTCCTCGCCGGTGGCTCCGGCCGGGACGTCACCCTCGGCGAGCAGCGAATCGGCCGATACGGCACCGGCTTCGGGCACCTCGAGCTGGAATCGCCCGTCTCCCTGGACGAGTCGCGCCCGCAGGATGTCGTGGTGGGCCAGGACGTCGTCGAGGGTTTCGGTCAGGGACGCGCGGTCGATGCCCTCCGGCAGCGACAGCACCATGCTCTGCGAGAAACGGTTGTACACACCGTCTTCGAGGTAGTCGGCCAGCACCGGGGTCAACGCGATGGTGCCCACGCCGCCGCCGGGCAACTCCTCCAGGGTGACCGGCGCACCGCCGTCGCCGACAACGGCGACCTTGGCCAGCGCGGCCACGGTGCGCTGTTCGAAGACATCCTGCGGGGTGAACACGATGCCCGCCGCGCGGGCCCGCGACACCAGCTGGATGGACAGGATGGAATCGCCGCCGATGGCGAAGAACGAATCGTCCGCGCCGATCTCGTGCACGCGCAGCAGTTCCGCGAACAGCTCCGCGATCTTCTCCTCCACCGGGCCGGACGGGGCACGGGTGGTGGTGGTCTCGAATACCGGCTCCGGCAAGGCGTCCCGGTCCAGCTTGCCGTTCGGGGTGAGCGGGAGGTGGTCGAGCACCACGATGGCCGAGGGCACCATGTGCGCGGGCAGGCCGCGTCCGACGTGCTCACTCAGCGCGGCCGGATCGGCGGCCCGGCCCGGCTTGGCCAGCACGTAGGCGACCAGCGCGGTCGCGCCCGAGGGCAGCGTCTTGCCCATGGTGACCGCGAAGTCGATGTCGGGATGCGTGGTCAACGCATTGTCGATCTCGCCGAGTTCGATACGCAGACCGCGGATCTTGACCTGGAAGTCGGAGCGGCCCAGGTATTCGATGACGCCGTCCTCGCGGCGGCGCACCAGATCGCCGGTGCGGTACAACCGCGCTCCCGGATTCCCGGTGTCCGCGCCGAACGGACTGGCCACGAAGCGTTCCGCGGTCAGGCCCGGCCGGGCCAGATAGCCCTGCGCCAGTGCCGGACCCGACAGGTACAGCTCGCCGGTCACGCCCGCGGGCACCGGCCGCAGCCGAGTGTCCAGCACGAACGCGCCCACCCCGGCGATGGCCGGGCCGATGGTGATGGGCTCGCCGGGCACCATGGCCGCGGTGCTGGTGGCCAGGATGGTGGCCTCGGTGGGGCCGTAGCCGTTGTAGAAGGAGCGGCCCTCGACCGCCCAGCGCGCGACCAGCTCGGGACCGAACTTGTCACCGGCCACCACCACGACCCGCAACTCGTCGAGTCCGGTCGGGTCGACCGACTCCAGCGCGGCCGGGGTGATGAGCATGTGCGAAACACGTTCGCGGCGCAGCAGTTCGGCGAGATCGTCACCGCCGAAGACGCGGGGCGGGGACACCACCAGCGTCGCGCCGGAGGAGAAGGTGAGCAGCAGCTCCAGCACCGACACGTCGAAGTTCGGGGAGCACACGTGCAGCACGCGCGAATCCCCGGTCACCGCATAGTGTTCGCGCTCGGCGGCCACCAGGCCCGCGAGACCGGTGTGGGTGACCACCACGCCCTTGGGGCGGCCGGTGGAACCCGAGGTGTAGATGACGTAGGCCGGATGCTGCTCGGTGAGCGGGCGCACCCGGTCGGCGTAGGAGATGGGGTGCGCCGGATGGGCGTCGATGCGCTCCGCACGCACCGGATCGTCCAGCTCCACCCAGTACACGGTGGTGCCCAGGGCCGCGCGATGCGCGGAGGTGGTCAAACCCAGCACCGCGCCGGAATCGGTCAGCAGGTATTCGATGCGTTCGGGCGGGTAGCTCGGATCGACGGGCACGTACGCCGCGCCGGTCTTGGCGACCGCCCACACCGACAGCACCGACTCGATGGACCGGGCGATGCCGATGGCCACCACGTCGCCGGGCCCGACACCGCGCGCGATGAGTTCGCGGGCCAGCTTGGAGGAGGCTTCGTCCAGCTCACGGTAGGTGAGTTCACGGGTGTCGGCCGGAGCTCCGGTCGGATTGAACCGGATGGCCACCGCGTCGGCGGCGGACTCGACCGCAGCCGTCAGCAGTTGGGCGAACAGCGGGCTGCCCGACCGGCGGCGACGGCTACCACGTGCGGAACGGCGGACAGTATCCATTCGAGCTAGTTCACCTCTCGCAATTCATCAGGTCCGCGCGACCGAATAGCGAATCCGGCCCGCGCCCACGGGCGTCGATCCGGTGTCGTCGCCTGGGCCTGCGGTCCGAGCAATCCTATATGGGGGAAGCGATGCGGCCGAGACCGCCCGAGCTCCCTATACCCATCGGTACGAGGGGGCGCAGGTGTTGCACGGTTCCGTCAACGCAGTGACATACACCACAGAGAGTGGCGGTCAGAGCCAGCCCCGCCGGGTGGCCTGCACGCCCGCCTGGAAGCGGGTGCTGGCTCCGAGCCGTTCCAGCAGGCTCGCGGTCCGCCGCACCACGGTGCGGCGGGACAGGCCCAGTCGCCGCGCGATGGTGTCGTCGGTGGCCCCCAGGCTCATGAGGGTGAGGATGGCGCGATCACGCTCGTCCAGGGACTCCTGCGGGTTCACCGAGATCGGCGTGGACATGGCCCACAGCACGTCGAAGGTCTTCACCAGCAGGTCCAGCGTCGGGGAGACGCTGATGCGCAGGCCCATCGGGTCGCCGCGGCGCTCGTCGGTGTGCAGCACCAGGATGGCGCGCCGGTCGTCGGCGACGATCAGCTTCATCGGCGGATCGGGCAGCGTGCGCGCCTGCGCCCCGGCGGCATTGGTGGCCAGCACGTGCCGCAGCCGTTCCGGATCCTGATAGATGGTGTCCTGGTACAGGGTTCGGTAGCCGATGCCCTGGGCCAGCCGCGCGGTCTTGAGTTCGAAGAGCCGCTCCTCGGTCTCCACGTCGGAGAGGTAGGGGCCGCGCTCGATCGTCTTCACCTGGGTGTGCGCGGTGTGCTGCAGATCCTCGAAGTCGGCCAGCAGCTGCCGTCTTTCGTACACCGCGACGATCGCGCCGTTGGTGTCGGTGGCACGGCGCACCGAGCGGAAGGTCTCGCCCAGCCGCGCGGCGGCGGCCTGCATACGTTGCGTGTCGTGATGGCGGCGACGCGATTCGGCCTCCGAAAGAGCTTCCGGCGCATGGGCGTCCCAGCGAACGCTGCCGTCGTGGTCGACGATGCGTACCGCCGCCTGAATGTGGCAGAGGGCTTCCAGCGCTGCCTCGGTCACGCGGGGCGGGGCGCCCAGTCGTGCCGCGACTTCGGTCAGTGTGGAACGCGGGTGCTGGACCAGCGCGGCGTACGCGCGGCCCGGCAGCGTGGTCGGGTCGAATAGTTCATCCAAGGTCGTCACCGCACCCACCGGGACGCGTCGGTCCGGAAACCGTCCCGGCACGGGCGCCTGACGATCTACAGGCCCGGGCCCCACTGCTGCTGCATGACGACGCCCTTGCTGGCCAACCACGGCAGCGGATCCATCTTGTTACCCGCGGCATCCCAGATCTCCAGGTGCAGGTGCGGGCCGGTGGACTGACCGCGATTGCCGACGGTGGCGATGACGTCGCCCGCGTTCACACGCTGGCCCTCGTGCACCAGCATGTCGTTGACGTGGCCGTAGACGGCGGTGGTGCCGTCGTCCTGCAGGATGCGCACCCACAGGCCGAAGCCCGAGGCCGGACCAGCCTCGACGACGGTTCCACCCATGACGGATTTGATCGGTGCGCCCAACGCGTCGGCGAAGTCGACGCCGTAGTGCATGGCGCCCCATCGGCTGCCGAAACCGGAGCTGATCTGACCGGCCACCGGCGCGACGGCCGGGGCGGGGGCGAACTGCTGCTGCAGGCTCTTGAGGGTCTGCTCGGCCTGGGCCAGCGGGGCGGCGATCTCGGGCGGCAGGTTGGTCAGGCCGAAGGGGGCGGCCTGGCCCGCGATGGGGGCGGCCTGCGCGTCGGGCACCGCGGGGGCCGCCGGAGCGGGGGCCTCGGCCTCGGTGGCCTGTTCGAGGGTCTGGGTGGCGAGGCTCAGATCGGTGTCCTCGGCGGCACGCTTCTCGGCATTGTTGCCGGACAGCGGCGCGGCGTTGGCCAGCGCGGGCACCAGCTGGCTGGCGCTGCCGATGAGGGCGCCCGCGGCGACCGCGGCGCCGGCGGCGACCTTCACCCGGTCGGCCGTGCTGGGCTCGGCGCGATGCCGACGGTTGGCCCGAACGCCGCCCGCGTTCTCGCCCAGCAAATCCATAACTGATACGGAGTTCGAGTTCTCTCGGTGCTGAGCCAAAGCTTTGTCCTAGCGTTCGGGTGGTGATGCTTCCGGTAACGATTCGGCATCGCTGTGACGGAAACAGTACTCCGTCGTGACCATTCCGCAACCTTGCTTGGCCGAAATTTGGGTACTCAGACCTATCCCCTCCGCGGAAACCAACTGGACGAATGCCTTCTACCTGCGGTTTCCGCACCGCCCCCGAACATGCGACAAACCGGACGACACGCATCGAGGGGACACCCGGCGCTGTTACATACAGCCCGCGCCGTGACCTCGACGTCACCCGGAGCACACTGGGCGCATGCTTCTGGACGAGCTGCGCACCCCCATCGTGTCGGCCCCCATGGCGGGCGGACCCTCCACACCCGAACTCGCCGCCGCGGTGTCGAACGCGGGCGGACTCGGATTCCTGGCCGCGGGCTACCTCTCCGCCGCCGACACCGCCGCGCGTATCGCGCGCACCCGGGAGCTCACCGCCGCACCGTTCGGCATGAATCTCTTCGTCCCCGCCGCGCCCACGCCCACCACCGACTACACCCGATATCTCGAGGAACTGCGCCGTGACTTCCCGGTCGGCGAGCCGCGCTACGACACCGACGACTGGGCGGCCAAACTCGACCTGCTGACCGACGCGCCGGTGCCCGTGGTGTCGTGCACCTTCGGCTGCCCCTCGCCCGCCGAGATCGCCCGGCTGCGGGCGGCCGGATCCGAGGTGTGGGTGACCGTCACCTCGGTGGCCGAGGCCCGGCTGGCGGTGGCGGCGGGCGCGGACGCGCTCATCGCACAGGGCAGTGAGGCGGGCGGTCACCGCGGCTCGTTCGCGGACCGACCGGAGGACGACGCCACCGATCCGCTCGGCCTGCTCGCCCTGCTGCAACTGCTCACCGCGGCGGTGGAGGTGCCGATCATCGCGGCGGGCGGCATCGCGACCGGCGCGGCCGTCGCCGCCGCGCTCACCGCGGGTGCGTCCGCCGCCCAACTGGGCACCGCCTTCCTGCGCTGCCCGGAGGCCGGCACCCCGGCCCTGCTCCGCGACGCCCTCCCCCTCGACACCCCCACCATGCTCACCCGCGCCTTCACCGGCCGCCGAGCCCGCGGCCTGCGCAACCGCTTCCTGCTCGACCACCCGGACGCCCCCGCGGCCTACCCCGAGATCCACCACGCCACCGGCCCCCTGCGCGCTGCCGCACGGGCCGAGGCGAACCCCGACGCGGTCAACCTCTGGGCCGGCCAGAGCCACACCCTGACCACCGCACAACCGGCGGGCGACCTGGTGCGACAGTTGTCCGAGGAGGCGAAAACCGCTCTGCGGAGCACACTTTCACGACGGTTCGAATGAAATTGACAATCTTTGTCATTTAGAATCGGCTGGCACCTTCCGCCATCCCAAGGAGAGCGCCATGTCACTCGAGGTACCCACCGCACTGCTGGAACGCGCCGAGCGCGGTGAGGTCAGCGACGCCGACTTCGTCGCATGCGTGCGCGATTCGCTGCCCTACGCCTACGCGGTCGTCGAGCGGGTGGCCGCGGAGCTGCGCTCCGGCACGGCCGAATACGCCGACAACACCATTGCCCCGCCCGACGAGACCGCCCGCGGCCAACTGCTGCGCGCCATGGCCTCCGATGCCATCCGCGGCGGTCTCGAGCGCCACTTCGGCGTGAAGCTCGCCTTCCAGAACTGCCACCGGGTAGCGGCCTTCCCGCTTTCAGCGGTGGGCGGCGACACCTACGGCACCTTCGTCTCCACCCGCGCCCAGCTGCTCAACCAGAGCCCGGAACTACGCAACTGCTGATGTTCACCACGCATTCGGCGTGCGGGACGGCAGTGTCCCGCACGCCGAATCCCATGGTGAACACACGCACTCGGTGGTGACCCCCCTTCGGACACCACCGGCCCATCGAGATTCCTGTCCGGCCCCCACCTGCGTCAAGTTCGAGCCGACACACATTTCGTGTGCTGTGCGCCTGCTCACTATCGATTCGGCCACGACATCAGCGGCCGCCGCGTGCCCCCGACGATGGTGCGCGGGGTGAGCAAGAAGATCTCGTAGTCGCACCACGGGTGGATCGATTGCAGCGACCGCATGCGCCAGTGGGTCTCCCGGCCCTGCGGGTCCACCATGACCACCTGGTCGTCGTCGAAGAGTTCCGGCTCCATGGGGGTGTTCCAGAAGTGCTCCGCCTTCGGGTGCGCCATGGTGGCCGCGCGGATGGCGGCGAGCTCGTCCTCGGGGACGATGCCGGCGGCCATCTCCTTGTGGAAGTAGATGAGGCGGTGCAGGACCGTATCGGTATTGGTCACGATCTGCTGTGCCCGTGGGTCGCTGGCGAACTGCACCATCACATTGAGCGGCCGATCGCCGGTCGCCAGCGCGGGGTCGAGGAAGGGGCACATCTCGATGCCGACCCGGTTGCCCGCCAGGATGTCGTATTGCGGAACGCGGTGCAGCCAGGCCGGGTAGGGCAGTGAATTGATGAAGTCGAGATCATCGTCGGTGATGTTCTCCGGCGACCCGATGGCGACGGGCACCAGTTCGCCCATCACGATCGAAATCACCTTGCGTCGCTTCTCGTAGGTCAGTTCGAGCGCATCACACCAGTCGCGTATCGCCTGCACCGTCGGATTGCGCTCACCGTTCTCGTGCTTCTGATACGCGGATTTGGACATGTACAGCCGATCAGCCACCTGTTGCTGCGTCAAACCCAGCAGTATCCGCTGCCGCTGCATGTACGCGCCGATCGTCGGACGGGTCGCGGCACCGGACGGGGATTCGGGCGAAATCGATCGCATTGTTCCTCCTCTTCTCCGCCCGAATCCTCGCATCGGCACGAGGACGGAAGCTGAGCGGCGCTGCGGACCCCAACCGGCCGCCCATGAGAACCGCGTGGGTGAGACGACCGTCGTCGCACCCACGCGGGCCGGTGGAACTACTTGGGCGGGGCCGGGGTCATCGGGTTCTTGCAGGCGGGAAGTTCGGGCGGGCAGGGGGACAGGATGGTGCTGAAGTATTGGAAGGCGGAGAAGAGGGCGAGGGGGCCGCCCACCGTGACCAGGCCGACCATGCCGCCGACGGCGCCGACGGTGGCGGCGCCCATGACGCAGCCGGCGATGGCGGCGCCGACGAAGGGCAGCAGCAGGGCGATGACCGGGCTGGCGATGGTCGCGCCGGCCGCGCCGCCGACCAGGCAGCCGATGCCGCCGCCGACCACCGCGCCGATGATGGCGCTGATGGCGCTGCCGATGGTGAGGCGTTGCGCCAGGGTGCCCAGCGCCGCCTGGTCGCGGGGGGTGAGCGATTCCGCGACGGGCGCGGCGACCTGGTCGGCGGTGACGATCTCGCTGGCGGCGATATCGGCCACCGGGGTGCCGCCGGCACGCTGCGGCGTCAGCACCGCGGTGCCGCCGTCGATGCGCGCCGTGATCGGGTACGCGGTGTCGTTCATGCGATAGGTGAGCGGTACGGCCGCCACCGGAGTGCCATCGGCGGCGGTCAGCACCAGTTGGTCGCCGACGGTCCGCAGCGCACCGTCGCTGGTGGTGAGGACGGCCGCATCGCCTTGGCGGCCGACCTCGTAGTGCACCTCGGTCTGGGTGGGTGCGGGCGCGGGTGCGGCACTGCCGGTGCCCGCGGCGATCCCGAGGGAAACGGTGGCGAGCGCGGCGGTGACGACGGTCTTACGGAACTTCATGGTGATCCTCGTTGATCCGGTTGGAAACTGAATGGGTCGTAGGGACAGGGCTATTCACTGGTGTCGATGACGGAGCCGACGGCGGTCCAGTGGTCGTTCTCGAAACGCTGGATCTGCACGCCCTCCATGGGGAAGGCGTCGTCGGGTCCGGTGGTGAGGGTGATGCCGGGCAGCAGGGTGTCGATCTGCACGCCGGACAGCGACCTGGCCGCGGCGCTGAGTCCTTCGCGGGTAGCGCATTTCGCGGAGGCGAAGGTCTTGGCGAAGCTGTCGGCGGCGGCCCAGCCGATCAGGGTGTAGGTGTTGGTCGGGTCCGCGCCCGGGGCGTAGGTGGCCAGCTTCTCCCGGTAGAGCGTGATGGCCGGATCGTCGGCCCAGCGCGGATCGGCCGGATCCTTGGTGAAGGCACCGGACACCACGCCCTGCACGTTCTCCAGCCCGACCGGCTTCAGCACGCTGAGCGAGTTGGCCACCATGGACAGGATGTGCAGCGGGTTCCAATCGGGGTTGCGGGCGTCCCCGGCCAGGGCTTGGGAGGCGAACTTGGGTGTCGAGAAGTTGAGCAGCACATCGGCTTTCGAGTTGGCCAGATTGCGGAGCTGTGGATCGACGGTGGGATCGGTGACCTCGTAGCTCTGTTCGGCCACCACCCGCACCCCGCTGCCGTCGATGGCCTCGACGAAGTTGTCGCGCAGGTCTTTCCCGAAGTCGTCGTTCTGATACAGCACGGCGACAGTGGCGTCGGGCTTCTCCTGCCGCACGAACTCGGCGAAGGCGCGCCCCTCGGCCCGGTAGCTGGGCTGCCAGCCGATGGTCCACGGATGTTCGGTGTCCGCACCCCATTTGGTGGCACCGCCCGCGACGAAGATCTGCGGTACCTCGCGCTGGTTCAGGTAGTCCCAGACGGCCGAGGAGGTGGGGGTGCCGAGGGTCTGGAAGATGGCGAACACCTGATCCTGTTCGACCAGGCGGCGCACCTCCTCCACGGTCTTGGGTGGCTGGTAGCCGTCGTCGCGCACCTGGTATTCGACGGTGCGGCCGTCGATTCCGCCGTGTTCGGCATTGAGGTAGTCGAAGTAGGCCCGCACCCCCTTGGGGATCTCCCCGTAGGCCGATGCCGGACCGGAGAGCGGGTAGACCCCGCCCAGTTCGATACTCGAGTCGGTGATGCCGACCGTCTGTTGACCCTTGCAGTCGCCCTGGGCGACGGTGCCGTCACCCTCGCCGCGACCACCGCAGGCGGTCGCCGCGAGCAGCACGGCCGCCGCGGCTCCGATGACGCGAATGGCCTTAGTGCGCATTGGTTTTCCCCTTCCGAACGACATTTCCTATCCACTGCGCCGCGCGGCCGGCGAGGCCGGCCAATCCGGTCGGCGCGAGGTACATGACCGCGATGAGCAGCAGTCCGAAGACCACGCCGGGCGCGGCCTGATTGACGTCCTGGGCGAGGCTGGGGACGTACATGACGAACAGTCCGCCCAGCAGCGGCCCCCACAGCGAGCCCAGTCCGCCGACGACCAGTCCGGCGAGCAGCGTGATGGACAGCCCGGTCGCGAAGGAGTCGGGTGAGACGAAGGCGATCACCCAGGTGTAGACGCAGCCCGCGATCCCGGCGAACATGGCGCTCCAGGCGAAGGCGAGGGTCTTGTAGTGCGCGGGGCGCACACCCATCACCTCCGCGGCGGTCTCGTGATCCCGAATGGCGTTGAGCGCCCGCCCGACTCGCGAGCGCACCACCCCGGCGACGAACAGGAAGCTCACCGCCGCGACCGCGAGGGACAGCAGATACAGCCACTGGTCCTCGGCCAGCCCGGTCCACGCGGGCGCTTCCGGTTTCGCCACGGTGAGTCCCATGGAACCGCCGGTCAGCGTTTCGAAGCGTTTGAGCAGCGGCACCAGGAAGATGGCGATGGCCAGCGTGACCAGGGCCAGATAGAGCCCGCGCAGCCGCAGCGCGGGCACGCCGAGCGCGTAGCCGAGCACGAAGGTCAGCGCGGCGGCCACCGGCAGGGTCGCGAGATGCGGTGCGTCCCAGCGGTCCAGCAGCACGGCGGTGGTATACGCGCCGATCGCCAGGAACGCTCCGTGGCCGAGCGAGATCTGCCCGGTCTGCCCCACCAGCAGGTTCAGGCCGAGCAGGGCGATGGCGTACACCAGCGCCATGGACAGCTGGAAGGTGTGGAAGGGCGCGAGCTGGAACGGCGCGTAGCAGGCCACGCCGAGCAGTACCAGCGCCGCCACCCGGTTCCGGTGGCGCACCGGCCAAGCGGGAACGGAGCGTCCCTGCGTGCCGGAAGGCGTTGCAGCCGTTGTTTTCTCCGTTAGGACCGTGGTCTCGTCACTCATACCCGCTCCACCACCGCTCGCCCGAACAGCCCCTGCGGTCGCAGCAGCAGGACGCCGAGGATGATCACCAGCGGCACGCCGATCTTGAGTTCGGTGCCGATGACGTCCACGTAAGCGCCGGTGAGGGTTTCGGTGACGCCGACGATGAGGCCACCGGCCACCGCACCGCCCGGACTGTCGAAGCCACCCAGGGTGGCGGCGGCGAAGGCGTAGATGAGAACCCCTCCCATCATGTTGGGTTCGAGAAAGAGCACGGGCGCGGACAGCACCCCGGAGACCGCGCCGACCAGGGCGGACAGCCCCCAGCCGAGGGCGAGGACGACGCCGACCCGAATACCGGACAGCCGCGCCGAGGCGGGATTGCTCGCCACCGCCCGCATGGCCAGACCGATCTTGGTGTAGCGGAAGAGCAGGTAGATGAGCGCCATGACCAGCGCCACCACCACGATCACGCCGAGGCTGCCGTACCCCGCGGTCACTCCCCCGGCACGTAACGCACCGTCCGGGAAGGGATTCGGGAAGGACTTCACCTGATACGACCAGATCCACCCGGCCGCGGCGTTGACGAAGAAGTAGAGGCCGACGGTGACGATCACGAGGGTGAGTTCGGGCGCGCCCTCGACGGGCCGGATCACCACCCGCTCGATGAGCATGCCGCCCAGGAACGAGACGACCAGCGTGGCGAAGAGCGCCTGCCAGAACGGCATTCCCATCTCGGTGAACTGCCAGGCCAGGAAGGCGGAGAACATGGCTAGCTCGCCCTGGGCGAAGTTGACGATGCCGGTGAACCGGTAGATGAGGACCATGGCCAGCGCCAGACCGGCGTAGATCGCACCGGCGCTGAGCCCTTCGATGATCTGTTGCAGCAGTCCGGACACGATCACACCCGGTATCCCAGGTAGGACCGCGCGACCTGGTCGTCGGCGCGGATGGCGGCGGCGGTGCCGGACAGCACGATGCGCCCGGCCTCGATCACATGCGCGTGCTGAGCGATCTCCAGCGCCAGGTGCGCGTTCTGTTCGACGACTATCACGGTGGTGCGCTCCTCGGCATTGATGGTGTGCACGATCTGGAAGAGCTCCTGGGTGACCAAGGGCGAGAGTCCGAGAGAGGGTTCGTCGAGCAGCAGCAGCCGGGGCCGCAGCATGAGCGCGCGGCCGATGGCCAGCATCTGCTGCTGGCCGCCGGACAGGCCGCCCGCGGATTCGGCCAGCTTCTCCCGCAGCACCGGGAAGAAGTCGAAGACACGGGCCAGGTCGGCGTCCACCCGGGTGCGGTCGCGTCGGGTGTAGGCCCCGACCCGCAGGTTCTCCTCGACGGTCAGCGCCGTGAAGGTGCCCCGACCCTCGGGAACGTGAGCGACACCCAGTCGCGCCACGGATTCCGGTGCGCGCCCGGTGATCTCGGTACCGTCGAGCCGAATCTCGCCACTCACCTTCACCATTCCGCACAGTGCCCGCAGCAGGGTGGTCTTACCCGCGCCGTTGGGCCCGAGCACCGCGCACACCTCGCCACGGCGGACCGCGAAGTCGACCCCGTGCAGCACGCGTGCCCCGCCGTATCCGGCGTGCAGGTCGTCGACGGTGAGGAACGGCCCCCCGCTCATGCGGCGCTGCCCAGGTAGGCGGCGATCACGGCCGGATTCCGCTGCACGGCTTCGGGTTCGCCGTCGGCGATGACGCGACCGAATTCCAGGCAGACGACGTGCTCGCAGGTGCCCATGACGAAGCCCATGTGGTGTTCGACCACGATCACGGTCAGCCCGAGGTCGCGTTGCAGGGCGCGCAGCCGTTCGGCGAACTCGTCGACCTCGCCGTGGCTGAGACCGTTGACGGGTTCGTCGAGCAGCAGCAGTCGGGGCCGCACCGCCAACGCTCGGGCCAGTTCGATGCGCTTGAGCGTGCCGAAGGGCAGGCCCGCGGCGGGCCGATCGGCCACCTCGGTCAGTTCCAACCGCTCCAGCAGTTCGTCGATCTCCGCGCGCAGCCGTGCCTCCTCGCTGCGCACCCGCGGCAGCCGCAGCCCCGCGGCCAGGAATCCGGCGCGGGCGCGGTGATGCGCGCCGACGAGCACGTTGTCCCGGACGGACATGCGGGTGAAGAGGCCGAGGTTCTGGAAGGTCCGGGCGATGCCGAGGTCGGCGAGCGCGTAGGGCGGCCGCTCCAGCAGTGACGCGCCCTCGTAGACGATCGATCCGGCATCCGGGGTGTACCGCCGGGTGAGGCAGTTGAACAGGGTCGTCTTGCCCGCGCCGTTGGGCCCGATGAGACCGACCATGCCGCCGGCGGCGACCCGGAAGCCGACGTCCGACAGTGCGGCGATCCCGCCGAAGCGGAGCGTGAGTTGGGAGATTTCGAGCATGCGTCCTCCGGCCCACCGCGCGGCGGCGGGCTGTCGTCGGTATCGAGCGCGAACCGCGCCCGCCACCGCAGGGATAGAACTCGCTCAGCGTAAATTCGCAGGTCAGGCGGCACACTGGACGCGGAGGACCAACTTCGCGGACGGCATTTGTCCCCCGTGGACATGGTCTGCGTCACATTCCCGGCGTTGACACGCCGGGGCGACACGTGGATTAATCCCGTCCCATGTCCGCTGGATCACAATCGATCGGGGCCGTGCATTACTCCGAGAGCGTGCTGGCCGCCCGCACGCGCATCGTGACCCGGCTCTTCGACCACGTGCACGACATGGCCGATATCGGTGTCGCCGCCATCATGGGCCGGATTCCCGCCTATGCCGCCCGCGACGAGACCTTTCACGCCGATGTGCACGATCAACTCGCCCAGTTGTGCCGGATCGGGCTGGGCGCGCTGCTGGAGAATCGGAAGGTGACGCCCGGCGATATCGCCTACACGCGACGGGCGGCGGCGCGGCGGGCGCGGTCCGGGCTCGCGCTGGTCGATTACATCAACGCCTTCCGGCTGGGTCAGCAGGCGCTGTGGAAATCCCTCATGGACTACGCGGGCGACTCCGAGGACGACCGCGAGGCCGCGCTGTCGATGGTGGTGCCGCTGAACCGGTACTGCGATCTGATCAGCACCCAGGCGGCCAACGCCTATCTGGAATTCCAGCGCTACCAGTCCGAGAACGGCCACGAGAGCCGGGAACTGCTGGAGACCCTACTGAGCGGCGCACTGCCGGACCGGGGTCCACAGCTGTCGCTGGCGCACGGGTTCGGCATCGGCGTCGACGCCGATGCGCCGCTGGTGGTGGTCACCGCCGCGATGCTGGATCCGCACGACACCGATTCGGACGCCACACAGCTCACCGCGTCGTCACTGGCTCGGGTGGGAGTCAACGGCCTGCGCACCCTGTCGGCGCCCCACCGCAACGAGGTGGTGGCGATTCCGGCGCTGGGCCGCGGCAGCACCGACGAGCTGTGCGCGCGGCTGCGTGAGACCCACGACAAGCTGCGGACGGCCGGGATCCGGCTCGCCGTCGGTGTGAGCCCGGTGGTCACCCGGATCGCGGATCTGCCACGGGCACACCAGGAGTCGCGCTCGGCACTGGAGCTGCTCCCGGAGGACGGCGGCGTCATGGCGCTACCGCATCTGACACCGTTCCGCTACCTCGTGCTGCGCGCCGACGACACCGCCCGGCATCTGGTGGACCCGCGCATCGCGACGCTGCTGGCCGAGGACCGCTCGCGGGGCGGGGTGCTGGCGGCGACGATCCGTGCCTTCGCCGCCGCGGACATGAATCTGCGCGAGGCGGCGGAAGCACTCTGCATCCACCCGAATACGGCGAAGTACCGGCTGGGGCGGATTCAGGAGCAGACCGGGCGGAACCCGCGCGGTGTCGGAGATCTGATCGACCTGCTGGTGGCGATCGAACTCCAGGACCCGCTGCGGCGTGACGAGGTCCCGCGCTAGTCGCACTCTCCCCCGGACGAATACCCGTGTCGTGACGCCGCAAGGCGATGAGGCCCGCCCGACGTCCGGAAGCGCGCCCGCCCAGCGTCCCCACAGTGCACCCGCCCGGCGGGCCGCTCAGTCGCTCGGTCCCGGGAAGACCTCGTCGGCGATCCGCAGCACCGCGCGCAGCGCCGGAGACGCGTTGTCCTCGCGCCAGGCGAGCGCGGCCTCGATGGGCGGCCGCTCGCCGCGCAATTCCTTGTAGACCATGCCGGGACTGCGGATGTGCCGCACCGACGACACTGTCAGGGTGACGCCCACGCCCGCCGCCACCAGGTCCAGCAGGGTGTAGGTGTCGCCGGCCTCCTGCACGATGCGCGGTGCGAATCCGGCCTGGAAGGCCGCCGCGACAATGTGTTCGCGCACGGTCGAACCGCGTGCACCGGGCAGGCTGACGAACGGGTCGTCGGCCAGATCCGCCACCTCGATATCGGGCGCGTCGGCCAGCCGATGATCGATCGGCAGCACCGCGACCAGTCGTTCGTACTTGTAGACGCGGGTACGCACGCCCGCTCTCCGCACCGGCATGCGCACGAACCCCAGGTCGATCTCGCGGTCGGCGATGGCGGCCACCGTCGCGCCCGCGTAATAGCCGCTCTCCAAACGCAACTCGATCCCCGGGTGCGCGGCACGCACCGCACGGGTGAGCGCCGGTATCTCCTCGCGGCTGCTGGGTCCGGTGAAGGCGATCGACACCCGGCCCACCTCGCCGCGTCCACCGGCACGGGCCGCGAACCGGGCGGCCTCCAGTTCGTCGAGCACGCGGCGGGCATAGGGCAGGAATGCCGTGCCCGCCGCGGTCAGCCGCACCGAGCGGGTGTTGCGCTCGAAGAGCGGGACGCCGAGTTCGCGTTCCAGGGCTCGGATCTGCTGGCTCAGTGGCGGCTGTGCCATATGCAGTCGTTCGGCCGCCCGACCGAAATGCAGTTCCTCCGCCACCGCGAGGAAGCCCGCGACATGACGGAACTCCACCACGGCCTCTACTAGGTAGATCTTCGTCTTACTGATTGAGTGATTCGGTATTGGAACTTACATGGTGTCGCCTGTCAGGCTGGAGCCGCGCGGCCGCCGCCGCCCATGCCGCCCTGCTTGTCAGGAGGCGGTGGCCGCGTTCGCCCTCGATCCGCTCACCTGTCGACATCCGGGAGCATTCTTGTCCTACGCGGTCATCTGCGAACCACTCCGCACGCCGGTCGGCCGATTCGGCGGCGTCTTCACCGACGTCGCACCGCAGGCCCTCGCCGCCACCGTGATCGCAGAACTGTTGCGCCGCACCGGCATCGAACCGAGCGCCGTGGACGATGTGATTCTCGGGCAGGCCGGGCCCACCGGTGAGGCTCCGGCCATCGGCCGGGTGGCCGCCCTGGACGCCGGGCTCGGCGTCGAAGTGCCGGGCGTGCAGGTGGACCGCCGGTGCGGTTCGGGTCTCCAGGCCGTGCTCCAGGCGTGTATGCAGGTGAGCAGCGGCGGCAGCGATCTGGTGGTGGCGGGCGGGGTGGAGTCGATGAGTTCGGCCGAGTTCTACGCCACCGGAATGCGCTGGGGCGTCACCGGATCGGGCGTCACCCTCGCGGACCGCCTGGCCCGCGCGCGCATCACGGCGGGCGGCAGGGATTTCCCGGTACCCGGCGGCATGATCGAGACCGCCGAGAATTTGCGTGCCGAATTCGGCATCGGCCGCGAGGAGCAGGACGCGCTCGCGGTGCGCTCGCACCGGCTGGCGGTGGCTGCGCAGGCGGCCGGACGATTCGCGGCCGAACTGGTACCGGTCACCGTGCCCGACCGCGGTGCCGGACCGGTCACGGTCGATCGTGACGAACACCCGCGCGCCGACACCAGCCTCGAGAAGTTGGCGCGACTGCGCCCCATCCGGCTCGGCGTCGACCCGAAAGCCACGGTGACCGCCGGGAATTCCAGCGGTCAAAACGACGGTGCGGCGGCCTGTGTGGTCACCACGCCCGCGCGGGCCGCGCAGCTCGGCCTGCGCCCCATCGCCCGCCTGGTGTCCTGGGGCGCGTCCGGGGTGGATCCGCGCACCATGGGTCTGGGTCCGGTGCCCGCCACCGATCGGGCGCTGGCGCGCGCCGGGCTCGCCCTCGCCGATATGGACGTCATCGAACTCAACGAAGCCTTTGCTGCACAGGTGCTCTCGGTGCTGCGGCTGTGGGGGCTGAGCGCCGACGACGAGCGGCTCAACCCGAACGGCTCCGGCATCTCGCTCGGACATCCGGTGGGTGCGACCGGTGCCCGCATGGTCGCCACCCTGCTGCGCGAGCTGGACCGCCGTGGCGGCCGCTACGGTCTGGCCACCCTCTGCATCGGCGGCGGACAGGGCTTGGCCGCCGTCTTCGAACGATGGACAGACCCCGCATGAACGAGACGCTGTCATCGGCGGTGAGATCAGAGTTCGCGCAGCCGCTTCTTCAGCACCTTGCCGGTCGGATTGCGGGGCAGTTCGTCGAGGAAGACGACGTCGCGGGGGACCTTGTAGCGGGCCAGGTTCCGCTTCACGAAGGCTTTGGTGTCCTCCTCGGTGAGGGTGGCGTCGGGCTGCCGGACCACGAAGGCGCGCAGGCGGGCGCCGAACCGCTCGTCGTCGACGCCGATGACCGCGGCCTCCCGGATCTCCGGATGCGTGTGCAGCAGCTCCTCCACTTCGGCCGGGAAGACGTTCTCGCCGCCGGAGACGATCATGTCGTCGTCGCGGCCGTCGATGAAAAGCCTTCCGGCGGCGTCGAAGTGGCCGACGTCGCCGGAGGACAGCAGGCCACGCACGCGTTCCTTGTCGCCGCCGCCGGTATAGCCCTCGAACTGCACCGAATTGCCGACGAAGATGCGGCCGGTGGTGCCGGTGGGTACCCGACGGCCCCGGTCGTCCAGGATCTCCACCCGCGCGCCGAGCACGGGGCTGCCCACGCAGCCGGGTTCGACGGCCAGATCGTCCGGGGTGGCGATGGTGGCGTAGGCGACCTCGGTGGAACCGTAGACGTTGTAGACCACCGGCCCGAACAGGCCGGTCAGGTCGCGGGCCAGCTGCGCGCCGAGTTGGGAGCCGCCCACGAAGATGATGCGCAATGCGGTGAGATCCCGGCCCACCAGCGCGCGGCCGCCGAGGTCGACGATGCGGGCGAGCATGACCGGCACCGCGATCACCGTGGTGACCCGGTGTCGCTCCATGCTCTCGATGGTGGTCCGCGGGTCGAAGCGGCGGCGGATCACCAGGGTGGAGCCGAAGCCGAGACCCAGCATGGCGCAGGCGAATCCGAGGGTGTGGAAGATGGGGGCGCAGCACTCGGTGACCTCGCCCGCGCGGAAGGGCACCTTCGACAGCAGCGCGCCGAGGGCGGCCAGGGATTTCGGTTCCGCGCGCGGCGCACCCTTGGGGGTGCCGGTGGTGCCGGAGGTCAGCAGGATCAGCTTGGGCATGGCCCCGGGGGCGGGCGGCGGCGACGGGTCGCCCTCGGCGATGAGCGCTTCCAGGCAATCCGGACGGGTCTTCTCGGTCCAGGCGCGCCAGGTGCCGTGCCGCGGTGCGACATCGGCGAGCATCTCCCCGTACTCCTCGTCGTAGACGAGCAGGTCGGTGCCCTCCCGGGTCGCGACGTCCCGGATCTGCGGCCCCGCGAAGTCGGTGTTCAGCAGGATGATTCGCGCACCGCACTTGGCCGCGGCGAACACCGCGTCCAGCAGGCCGCGGTGATTGCGCGCCAGGATGGCCACGCCCTCACCGCCGCGCAATCCCCGCGCCCGCCAGGCATTGGCCAACCGATTGGACCGCTCCTCCAGCTCGGCGAAGGTCAGCGACCCGAGTTCGTCGATGACCGCCGTCCGGTTGCCGTACCGGGCCGCCGACAGCGTCAGTCCCGCCGCTATGGTGCCGTACCGCAGCATGGCGGTGGCCGCCGCCACCATGGTCGCGGGCGATTCGACGCTCACCACGCCGGTACGCAGCACCAGCCGCGCCGATTCGACCTCCGTGTACGCACGATTCCCCACCGCTTTGAGCAACCCGACCGTCACCCGGTCCTCCTCGTCCCGCCCATCCACGTGCTGGCATCCGCCCGCAACCCCACCGTACGGCGGCCGTCGGCGGAACGGAACGACCACATCCGCCATACCGGACCCGCGCGCCGGAGCTGAGCCGGTCGATCGGCGATTTCGGGCGTGAGCGGCGGTGCACCTTGCCCAGCGGAGTTTTCACCAGCCCACTCCCTGAGAGTCGGTCGGTGGTCCAGGCGCACTCGCACCTATTCTGTGCGGTGTGAGTGAGGAGGCCGCGGGGCCGCTGCCGCGCGGACGGCATCGGCTCAGTCGCGAAGAGGTGACGAGTTCGCAGTACCGCAGGCTGTGTACCGCGGTACTGGAGTCGGTGGGCGAGGTCGGCTACGCGGCGACCACCGTGGCCGATATCGTCGGCCGCGCCAAGGTGGCGCGCCGCACCTTCTACACCATGTTCGGCGGCAAGGACGAATGTTTCGCCGCCGCATACGATCTGGCGGTGCAGGCCGCGCTGGACGGGCTGCGTGACACGGTCACCGGCATGGAGGGTGTGCGCTTCGCCGACCGGGTGCGGATCTCCTTCGAGATCTACCTGGCCTTCCTGGCGAGCCAGCCGGGCGCGGCGCGGGCGCTCTACGTGGAAACCCTCGCGGCGGGACCGGCGCTGGTCGCCCACCGCGCCCGCGTGCACCGGATGTTCGCCGACTACATCATGGCGGTGGCGCGCATCGGCGTCCGCGAGGGCGATCTGCCCGCCGACCCGGATCCCGAGGCCATCGACATGCTGCTCGGCGGTATCGACGACCGGGTCCGCAACTGTCTGCACGAGCGCGGCGCGACCGCGCTGCCGCTGCTGGCTCCGCTGTTCACCCGCACCGCCATCGCCCTGGCCAACCCGCTGCCCGAGTGAGCCCTGTCACCCGCCACAAACCGTCACCCGCTCCCGCCCGGCCGCTTTGTCGGTTGACACAGCGTGAGTGACATGCGGGATTCGCCCGCCCTACCGTCGAATTCGGGTTCGGGACGGTCCCGGTTCGGGACAATGACGAAAGGTTTCCGATGCAACGAGGTATTCGGATGCTGGTGAGTGCCGTACTCACCGGTGCCGCGGCCGCGACCGTGGCTTTCTCGGCCGGAGCGGCCGACGCCGAGCCAGAAATTCCGGCCACCCCCGAGGGGCTGGCCAACTATATGAACTCCCTGTTGAATCCGGCCGCCGATGGGCGCACGCCAGAGTTCATCGTGGATTCCGGCAGTAGTTCGGGCAGTGGTTCCGGATCGGCGACCCCCCGCAGCTTCGCCACCGATACCCGCGGAAACGGTCCGGAGGTGTCGTCGTTCCTGGCCGCGTTCGCACACGGACTGTCGAATCCCGACGCGGCCCCGCCCGGTACGAACGACTGGAATTGCCGCCCGTCCGCCGAACACCCGCGGCCGGTGGTGCTGGTGCACGGCACCTGGCTCAATGCCTACGACACCTACGCGTATATGGCGCCGCAGCTGGTCCGCGCCGGATTCTGTGTGTTCACCACGAATTTCGGACGGCTCGGAGTGCTCGACGGCGGTGGTGTCGGACCGATTCTGCCCGGTCGCTACGGCGTCGGACCGATGGAGGATTCCGCGAAACAGTTGGGCGTCCTGGTCGATCGAGTGCTGGCCACGACCGGTGCCGACAAGGTCGATGTGATCGGCCATTCCCAGGGCGGCCCGGTCACGAGTCACTACATGAAATTCGAGGGCGGGCACGACAAAGTAGGCAAGCTGATCACTTTCGGCGCGACCAATCACGGCACCTCGCTGTTGGGAATGGCGACACTGGGCCGGATCATCACGAATCTGGGCGTCAATATTCTGGGTTTCTATCAACCCATTATCGGGGCCGCGAATATTCAGCAGGCGGTCGGTTCACACTTCTACGCGGTCCTGAACGCCGACGGTGATACCGTGCCGGGCGTCTCCTACACCTCGGTCGGCACCCGGCACGATCAGATCTCCAATCCGTACGAGTGGACCTTCCTCCAGGCGGGGCCGGATGCGACGGTCGAGAACATCACCCTGCAACAGGGTTGTGAGCAGGACTTCTCCGACCATCTGACGCTCATGTACTCGCCCCGCGCTATCTCCATCGCGCTGCGCGCACTCGATCCGATCGCTCATCCGGAGCTGGTGTGCAGTTTCAACCCCTGGATGATCGGCGGCGGAGGGAAGCTGTAATGCCGCAGACCGCACCGGCCGTGCCGCTCCGGCCACAACCCACCGCCCACACTCGGCCGGTGCTGCCCGACGCGGACCCGTTCCACGCGGCCCCCGCCGAGCTGGAGCGGTTCGCGCCCGGCGAGATACTGCGCTCCCGCCAGGTCGAACTGAGCCTGTTCGGCGTGGTGCCGCAACGGATCTCGGCCTGGCAGCTGCTGTACCGCACCCGTGATCTGGACGGCGTCCCGGAAGCGGCGGTGACCACGGTCGCGCTGCCCTGGGAGGCCGATCCGGACGCCTCGCGGCCGCTGGTGTCCTTTCAGTGCGCCATCGACGCCGTCGCCCCGAAGTGCTTCCCCTCCTACGCGTTACGGCACGGCGCGCGGGCGCTCGGCGCCATTCCGCAACTGGAGCTGCCGCTCATCGCCGCCGCCCTGGCGCGCGGCTGGGCGGTCTCGGTCCCCGATCACGAGGGCCTCAGCGGTCGGTTCGGCGCGGCCCGGGAGCCCGGCTACCGCGCGCTCGACGCGGCCCGCGCCGCCCTGCGCTTCGACCCGCTCGGTCTGGACGCCGGCACGCCGATCGGCCTGTGGGGTTATTCCGGCGGCGGTCTGGCCACCAGCTGGGCGGCGGAACTGGCCACCGACTACGCCCCCGAACTGGATATCGTCGGCGCGGCCGCGGGCTCACCGGTGGGTGATCCCGCGGCCGCCTTCGTGCGCATGAACGGTTCCGCCTTCGCGGGTTTCGCCATGGTGTTCACCGCCGGGCTGCGCCGGGCCTATCCGCAGCTGGATCGCATTATGCGCACCCGGGTCTCGGCCGACTACCTGCGGCTGCTGCTGCGCGCGGAGACCAGCGCCACCATCCCGCTGCTGGCCAAGCTCGCCTTCCGCAGTGTCGACAATCATGTGCGCGGCGGTGTCGACGCCTTCCTCGACCATCCGGAGATGCGGCGCATCCTCGCCGACATCCGGCCCGGCCACCGGGTTCCGGATATGCCCATGCTGGTCGTGCAGGGCGTGAACGACGAGGTGATCGCCGTCGGCGATGTCGACGCCCAGGTGTGGCGCTACCTGTACGGCGGCGGCCACGTGCACTATCTGCGCGATCGGCTCAGTGCCCATCTGCCCCTGCAGTTCCTGGGCGCACCGGTCATGATGGATTGGCTGGCCGACCGTTTCGCGGGCCGTCCGCTCCAGCCCGCCGGGATCGATACGGTGTGGTCGGTCGCGACCTCGCGCCGGGCCCTGGCCCAGCACCGGGAGTTCGCCGAGCTGTGCGCGAGAATGGTTACCGGCAGCCCGATTCGGGAGCGGATCGAGATCGCCGCCGATTCCCGGCCGGTGAACCCACATCGAAACGATGCGGAAGTCGCACCGGCGTGACGACGATCGGCGCCGGGCGGTCCCATGCTCCACGCCGGGCAGTCACGTGCTCCGCGCCGGGCGAAGCCGAGCGCTGCGTCGAGTCGATCACGCCCGGCACGTCGAGCCGATTCCTCGCTCCATGCCGGGGCGAAGCCGTGCTCCGCGCCCCGGTCCTACTTGCGCGAGGATCGGGGCGCGTTCGTGTCCAGCGGGTACTGTCCACGCCCACCGTCGCCCCGTTTCTCTCGGTGGCACCGCATTCCTCGAATGCGCCGCGCCCCTCAGACGCGCCGCGCCCCCGGACTCGCTGCGCCTCCGGATGCGCCCCAGCCCGCTCAGATGCGCTGGAATTCCTTGCCCGACAGGTTGATACCGCGCGACGGCAGCCCATCGGCGGCGGCGCTCCCCGCCGCCGAATTCCGATACGTCCGCGCCACCAGCGAAGACCGCAGATGCCACAGCCCGGACGGCCGCGACGGATCGAAACCGGTCAGCTGCGCGATGCGCTTGAGCCGGTAGTCCACCGTATTGGTGTGCACACCCAGCACCCGCGCGGTGCGCTGTCGGCTGTGGTCGCTGCCGACGTAGGTGCGCAGCGTCTCCATGAGGTCCGGATGCTCGTCGAGCGGGTCGAGCAGCGCACCGAGGTGTTCGCGGCCCGGCCCGGGCCGGGTGAGCTGGTATTCGACCGCCAGATCGTCGAACCGGTACAGGCCCGGCGCGCACTGCAGCCGGTGCACCATGTCGAGCAGTTCGTGCGCGCGCTCGGCCGCCTCCGGAATGCCGCCGGTCGCGGTGTGCACCACGGTGGCGGTCAGTGCGACCCCGGTGGCCGCGGACAGTCGGCTCACCAGATCGGCCACGGGCAGCGGTTCCGGGGTGGGCACCAGCACGGTGCCGCCCTCGGTGCCGAGCAGCGACAGCCCGCGACCGGCGGTGTGCGCGGCCAGCGCGGCCTGGACGCGCCGTAGCGTGCGGCGGGCGGCGACGGTGAGATCGAGTCCGGGGCGCGGCTGCGGTGCCGGAATACCCAGGGCAAGCACCGAATACGAGTCGGCTATCTCCACTCCCCCGGAGCGCGCCATGGTGGCCGCGGAGCGTCCGGCCAGCAGTGCGGAGGTGACGGTCTGCACGGCCGTGTGGTGTTCGGCCGCCGCCGCCCGGTGTTCGCGCACGTAGGCGACCGCGAAGGCAGCGTTGATCAGCGCGAGGATCTCCAGGAACCGCTGGGCGGTGAGCATCAGCCGGGCGTAGTCGTCGGGTCCGGCGGCCTCCAGCACCAGCCCGAAGGCGAGTTCCACGCCGTCGCGCACCGCACGGTGGATGGCCCCGATGGGAATGCCCTCGCGCGCCCATTCCGCGCCCGCCCGGTGCAGGCGTTCGACCTTGTCCTCGACATCGTGGCCCTCGAGGACGCCGGTGGCGAGTTCCACGCAGGTCCGGGTGACGTTGGTGACCTCGCCGCGCAGCACCTCACCGGGCAGATTGCCGATGGGGGTCACCACCTCGGTGAAATGCGTGACCAGCCGCTGCGACAGTGCCCGCGCGTCGTGCAGTGGAGCCGAGATCGTCTGCACCGCCGCGAGCCCGTTGGACGCGGTGGTTGTTGCGGTATGTCCTGTACCGATCATGCGCGACTCCACTACAGCTGCTGAAAAACGTCGACGTTTTGGGAACGCTGACGTTCCTATTGAGGCTCCACTGTAATGGCTGTCACGCGCGGCGGCAATCACGCATGACGGCGCACTCGTGCCAGCACAGACGCCGATGGCGGGTGCGACCGAGAAGTCGCACCCGCCACCGGGATTCGATCGGAATGGATCAGGACAGCGTGGTGACCGTCAGCTCGCCGTCGGCGTACTGACCGCGCAGCCGCTTCTTGTCGTACTTGCCCACACTGGTTTTCGGCACCTCGGAGATGAAGGTCCAGTACTCCGGCAGCTGCCACTTGGCGAACTTGTCGACCAGGAATTCGCGCAGCTCTTCAGGTTTGGCCGTCGCGCCCTCCGCCAGCACCACCGCGACCAGCGGTCGCTCGTCCCACTTCTCGTCCGGAATGCCGATGACCGCGGCCTCGGCCACCGCCGGGTGCCCAACGATCGCGTTCTCCAGATCCACCGACGAGATCCACTCGCCGCCGGACTTGATCACGTCCTTGGAGCGGTCCACCAGCGTCAGGTAGCCATTGGGGCTGATCTTGCCGACATCGCCGGTGCGCAGCCAGCCGTCGTGGAACTTGTCGGGGTCGACCTGCGCGCCGTCGGGCGAATAGTAGGAGCCGGTGATCCAGGGCCCCTTGACCTCCAGTTCACCCAGCGAAACACCGTCGTTGGGCACGACATTGCCGTCGTCGCCGACCAGCCGCGCCTGCACACCGGCCGGGAAGCGGCCCTGGGTGTAGCGGTAGGCCCAGCGCTCGTCACCCTCGGTGCCGGTCGGCGGGTGCGAGACCGAACCCAGCGGCGAGGTCTCGGTCATGCCCCAGGCATGCAGCAGCTTCACGCCGAACTTCTCCTCGAAGGCGTGCATCATCGACGGCGGCACCGCCGCACCACCCACAACGCAGGTGCGCAGATGCGAGATGTCCTGCGGCTGCGCGGCCAGCGTGGCCAGCACCCCGCCCCAGATGGTCGGCACGGCCGCCGCGAAGGTGGGCTCGACCGCGGCCATCATCTCCAGCAGCGGCGCGGGCTGCAGGAAGCGGTCGGGCATGAGCAGATTCGACCCGGACATGAGCGCGGCGTATGGAATGCCCCAGGCGTTGGCGTGGAAGAGCGGCACGATGGCCAGCACGGTGTCGTCGGCGGTGAAGCCCATGCCGTTGGGCGCGCACACCTGGGCGGCGTGCAGCCAGTTGGAGCGGTGCGAGTAGACGACGCCCTTGGGGTCGCCGGTGGTGCCGGAGGTGTAGCACATGCCCGCGGCGGAACGCTCGTCGATGATCGGATAGTCGAAGGTATCCGGCTGCGCGGCAAGCAGTTCCGCGTAGGAGTGCACCTGCACGCCCTCGGGAGCGGTGAGCGCGGCGGCGTCGCCGTTGGCCACGATGACGTGGCGCACGGTCTTCAGGCTGGGCAGGTACTGGGCGAACATCGGCAGCAGCGTGCCGTCCACGATCACGACCTGGTCCTCGGCGTGATTGGCCACGTAGATCAGCTGCTCGGGGAACAGCCGGATGTTCAGGGCGTGCAGCACCGCGCCCATGGCGGGCACGGCCACGTACGCGACCATGTGCTCGTTGTTGTTCCACATGAAGGTGCCGACCCGATCGCCGACGCCGACGCCGAGTCCACGCAGGGCATTGGCCAGCCGCGCCGCATCGGCCCCGATCTCCCGGTAGGTCTGCGTGCGGACGCCCTCCCCGGTCCAGGTGGACACGGTGCTGTCGCCCTGGAAGGTGGATGCGTACGTCAGCAGCGTCGCCAGCGACAGCTGCTCATCCTGCATGGTGCTCAACATTTCCAACCGCTCCCTCGCGCTTCCCTGAGTGACCGTGAGACAGGTCACTAACCGGCGAGGATAGCCGAAATCGGACATCATGTGATCGGGGGTACCAAACATGTCCTCTTCACCAGGCGACAACTGATCTCGTGAGGTCCGGGGTAACTCGCCGGGTACGCCCATAATGGTTTCGGCAGTCGACCGCAAGCACGCGTGCACAACCGGCGACGGCACTCGGCCGTGCGCTGAAGACGCGGAGAGGCGGGGGAGCTTGCGGGCGGCGAACCCCACCTTCGCCGCCCGCAAGCTGAATGTCGACACGCCGCCGCCCCACGCAGCGCCGAGCCGACCCGGAGGTCTCAGCACGGCATCGATGGGCAACGACACCCCCTGCGGCGCCGCAGAAAACACCAATCCCGAACCGAGACAAGCAAATTGAAGTAAATTCTTCCGTGAAATATATGCGCTACTGTCTGGGCTGTCCAGTCGAGCGCAGACCCGCTGGTTGAGACAGTGCCGCCCGGGGTACCCCGCTGCGCCGATCATGGTGGCCGAAAATACCGATTCCATGTCCCGCGATGTCTTCGCTACCGGCCACCCGGCCCTCTACCGTCGGTGTATGAGTCGTGAGCCGTCCATTCTGATCATCGGCGCGGGTTTCGCGGGCCTGGGCATGGCGCTGGAGTTGCGCCGCCACGGCATAGGCAACTTCACCCTGCTGGAGAAGGCCGCCGAGCTGGGCGGCGTCTGGCGGGAGAACACCTACCCGAACGCGGCCTGCGATGTGCCGTCCCCGCTGTATTCGTGGTCGTTCGAACCGAAATCCGATTGGCCGCGCCGTTTCTCGCATCAGCGCGACATCCACGAATACATGCGCGCGGTCGCCGACAAGTACCGCATTCCCGAGCACATCGAGTTCGGCGTGGAGGTCACCGACGCCGAATTCGACGAGCGGGCGGGCGTCTGGCGGGTGACCACCGCCGACGGTGCGACCCGCACCGCCGACATTCTCATTCCGGCCGTGGGCCAGCTGTCGCGCCCGGCCATGCCGAATCTGCCGGGTATCGAGTCCTTCACCGGCGCGGCCTTCCATTCGGCGCAGTGGGATCACAGCGTCGATCTCACCGGCAAGCGGGTGGCCTGCATCGGCACCGGAGCCAGTGCCATTCAATACATTCCGGCCATTCAGCCGAATGTCGAGCACCTCACCCTCTTCCAGCGTTCGGCCGCCTGGATCCTGCCGAAGTTCGACACCGAGTATTCGGCGCTGCACCACGCGCTGTTCAAGTACGTGCCGCCGGTGCGGTTGGCCGAGCGGTTCGCCATCTGGTCCTTCTTCGAGGTGCTGGCGCTGGCGCTCACCGATATCCCCGCGATCAAGTCGCCCGTCATCGCCATCGCCGACCGGCACCGGGAGAAACAGGTCCCGGATCCGGAACTGCGTGCCAAGCTCACCCCCGACTACGCGGCGGGCTGCAAGCGCGGCCTGTTCTCCAACGAGTACTTCCCGGCGCTGGCGCAGCCGAATGTGACCGTGGAGACCACGGCCATCGAGGCGGTGACACCGACCGGCATCCGGACCGCAGACGGCGTCGAGCACGCGGTCGACGTGATCGTCTACGGCACCGGTTTCAAGGGCACCGAGTTCCTCGCGCCGATGAACATCTACGGACTGGGCGGCCGCAAACTGTCCGACGAGTGGGCGGCCGAGGGTGCCCGCGCGTACCTGGGCATGTCCGTACCGCACTTCCCGAACATGTTCATGATGTACGGCCCGAACACCAATGTGGGTTCCGGCTCCATCATCTACATGCTGGAGGCGCAGGCCCGCTACATCCGCCAGGCCATCGGCTATCTGGCGCGGCGGCCGGGCAGCTTCGTGTCCGCCCGCCCGAATGTCGAACAGTCCTGGGACGATTGGCTCCAGCACCGCCTGAAGGACACCCCCTGGAACTTCTGCTCCAGCTGGTACCGCAATGCCTCGGGCCGCATCACCAACAACTGGCCCGGCGCCACCGTGCTGTTCCGCTGGAAGACCCGCACGTTCGAGCCGGGCGACTACGAGGTGGCCGCGCGCGCTTGACCTTGTCACAGTGACAAGGTGTTCAGTGGCGGCATGAACACACGAGAGGGACTACTCGCCGGGCTGGCCGCCGAGAACTCGTCCACCCGGCTCGCGGCGGCACTGGCGATCGGCACCCGGCGCGAGCCGGACGCCGTCGACGCACTCGTCGCCCGGTGCGCGATCGAGCCGGACTTCTTCGTGCGCGACATGCTCACCTGGGCGCTGACCCGCTATCCGCCGGAGCTCACCGTCCCGCGCTTGCGCACCGAGTTGCGGGCGGAAGCCGCGCAGGCCCGCAGTCAGGCGCTGCACACGCTGTCCAAGATCGGGGACCGCGCGGTGTGGCCCGACATCACCACCCGGTTGCTCCGCGACCCCGACGACGAGGTCGCGCGCAGTGCCTGGCGGGCCGCTGTCATTCTGGTACCCGAGGCCGAGCGGGCGAGCCTGGCGACGGAACTGGGTGCGTTGCTCGGTCGCGGTGATCGGGAACTACAGCTCAGCCTGAGCCGTGCCCTGGTCACATTGGGCGAGGTGATCGAACCGGTACTGGACACGGCGGCCGCGAGCCGGAATGCGGCTGTCCTGGCGCACGCCCGCGCCACGCAGCGGCTGCTGCACGACCCGGACGCCGGCTTCGAACTCGCCATCGACGAGGCGCGCCGGATCGTCGCGCTCGGACCGGATCGGAAGGAGGCGAATGCGTGCTGATCGGTGAGGTGGCACGGCGGCTCGGCGTGAGCGCCCGCATGCTCCGGCACTACGACTCGCTCGGCCTGGTCCGGCCGACGGGCCGCACCCTGGGCGGCTACCGCGAGTACGCGGCCGCCGACATCCGCCGCCTCTTCCTGGTGGAAGGGCTGCGCTCGCTGGGACTGTCGCTGCGCGAGATCGGGCGCGCGCTCGACGACCCCGAGTTCAGCCCTGCCACCCTGGTCGGCGACCTCATCCGGAAAACCGAGGACCGGCTGGCCCGCGAACGCGAACTGCTGGACCGCCTCCGCACTGTCGACGCCGCCAACCCCGACGACTGGCAGGACGTGCTGCGCATCGTCGAACTCCTGCACGCCCTGCGCTCCCCCGATGCCGCCCGCCGCCAACAGGCCGTCCTCGCCCCCGCCGAGGACGCCGCCATGCCCGCCGACCTGCTGGCCGACGCGATCCTGACCGAATCCGACCCCAATGTCGCGGGCGCGCTGCGCTGGGCGCTCGCCCGCGCGGGCGGTGACGGCGTCTCGCAGCTGGCTCGCGGCCTGCGCTCGGAAGACGCCGCCATCCGTCTGCGCGCGGTGCTGGCACTGGCCGAACTGCCCGGCGACGAGTCGACCGCCGCCCTCACCGAGGCCCTCACGGACCCCGACCCCGACATCCGCCGCCACGCCGCCCTGGCCGCGGGCGCCCGCGGCATCACCCAGTCCATCCCCATCCTCGTCCACACCGTGGCCACCGGCCCCAACGACATCGACGCCGCCGAAATCCTCGGCGCCCTCGCCCACGACCCCGCCTGGTCCACCCCCATCCTCACCGCCCTCACCAACGAATTCACCGCCCACCCAACAGATCCCGCCGCCCGAATCCGCCTCACCCAATCCCTCGCCGAACTCCCCACCCCCCTGGCGACCCCCACCCTCCACCACCTCACCCGAGACCCCGACCGCACCGTCTCCGGCATAGCCACCGCCCTCCTCCATCGCCCCACCGCCCAGACCCCCTGACCACCCCGAAAACCCCTGTACGAACACCCCCACCCCCGTGCATGCTGTCCTCACCCCGGTGACCCGGTAGACTCCCCGGCGTCCAGGTAGGCGGCGCCCCGCGCCGCGACCCAGGCCCTCGTAGCTCAGGGGATAGAGCACCGCTCTCCTAAAGCGGGTGTCGCAGGTTCGAATCCTGCCGAGGGCACGTCATCGGTGCTGGTCACAGCGTTTTTCCTCCGGGCTCAGTGCGCCGCGCGGAGGGTTCTGACTTCATTCTGACTACTTCTCCGCGCGGTTCCACCAGTCGCGGCGGACGTTCCGCAGCCGCATCGGCTCACCGTTGGTGGCCGGGAATTCGAGGTCGTGCGGCCCTTTGTCCCCGATGAGGTCTTTCACCATCGACATGACGAACTTGAGGACAGCCACGTGGCGATCCTTGCCCGTCTTGGTGGAGCCGTGAAGGGCGAGCCCCCCGCTCTTCCGCCCGGAGACCCTGACGACGACTAGCCGTGGTCGAATATCGCCTGACCCAAAACTCAATTCACCCCCGGATCATTCGTGTGATCCGGGGGTGAATTCAGCTTTCGGGTCTGTCCGGCAAGTACCTGCCACCGCGCCAATTCGGCTTCCGGTGATGGGCTGCCGTCCTGCGGGTTCGTGTTGACGTCGGGGTCTTTGAGCTTGCCGAGTGTCACCGGCTTGCCGTCTGCCAGGGTGGAGTTCTCTACCCGCACGAAGTACACGTTGCGGGCGATCCCGACCCCCTTCAATGTCTTTGCCAGCGGATTTGCGATGGGGCGGAGCTGATCGGCCGAGGTGATTCCGGGGGGCAGAGGTCGAACGCGACGCCTTTGGCGTCGGGGTTGATGTCCTTCATCGGCGTGACTCGGCCCGCGACGACCAGCACGTCGGCCGGAAGGGCGGCATCCTTCACCACGGTTTCGAGGTAGGCGTTTTCGGTGGGCTGCGGCTCCGCGCAATTCGCAGGTGCGGGTGCCGCGCTGGTGAAGCACGCCCCCGGCGTACACCCGTAGCCTTCACCGATCGGGCCAGAACACAGCCACAGCTAGCACACTCAACGGCAGGCCAATCACCACCACCCACCCGATAATGACCCAGTTCATCGCATCTCGTTGTCCTGCACAGAGATCGGATCTACGTCGATCACCGGCATGGTCACAGCGGCTATCGCGGCCACGACCTCGGCGTGGAGGTCTCCCACATCGACGAGCCACCCGTCCAAGCCGACCATCGACCAGGTGCCGTCGCTGTGCTGGAGATATCGTCCGGTCCCTATCACCTGGTCCATGGCCCTGTCACCTTCGGTCCGGTGTCGTTGGTACGCGCCCACCGCCGAGGATCGATGAGGGCACGGCGTCCACCCGGCGGCGGGGCTGAAACACACGCTATGCGTGCGTATTCCACGCCCAACAGAAAATTGCGCAATATTGCGGCGAACTTCGCTGTGCCCCCAGGTCAGCCGCCTGATGATGGATACGTGCCCTCATCGGCACGCCCACACCACGGGAGGAACCATGAAGCTCGAAAGACTCGGCGGCGACAGCACCGACGGGCAGTCACCCACCCTGTTCCTGAGCGACCGAGGCTCGTACGTCACACAGGGGTGGCGTACCGACCGGGCCGACACCATCGAGATACCCCACCGCCTGATCCGCCACCTGAAACCGGGGACCTGCCTCGGCGCGCTGCTGCGAGACACCGGACATGGCACCTTCATGCTGACGGGAGAGCCCGTCACCGATCCGGAAGCCCTGAAACAGATTCAGCTGCCCGGTCACGAGACAGCGGTCGAGGTGCCCATGGGCACGGAGCGGAGGCGTGATGCTGCACCTAACGTTCGATGATCTGGCGCGCGCCTTCCGCACCCACCGCCGGGCCTTCCATCTCGAGGTCCGCGACGATTACAGCGGAGTGGCCGGGGAAGCGGACCGCGTGCGGCGGTTCCTGGAAGGCCAGCCCCAAGACCCGACCGCGAGCGCGCGGTGGCACGCTCTCATACGGGATGTCACCGGCGCGGGCTGTGCGGTGCAACGGGTCCGGGTGATCACCGAGCCCCATGGGGACTACACGCGATTCTCGGTGGGCACCACTGCCGCCAATATCGAAGTGGGAGAAGATATCCGGTGGCTACCGCGCCAGAACGCGCCAGCCGATCTTCCCGATGACGATTGGTGGTTGTTCGACGACGACATGGCTGCCTACACCGTCTTCAACCACGACGGCACCGCCGAGCCGGGCTGGGCCGCGACAACAGACCCAGTGGTCACAGCACACTATGCCCAACGCCGAGACGAGCTGTGGGCCAAGGCAGTTCGGCACACCGAGTATGCCCGGTGACCAATGCGGGTGAAGCGCGCCGCGACCTGGGAGCCCGATTGCGGGGCATCCGGGTGGCGGCGCGTCTACGCGGTTACCAGCTGGCAGAACAGGCAGGCTGGCATCCGGCGAAGGTCTCGCGTATCGAGCACGGCACGCAATCGCCGTCCGAGGAAGACCTCGCAATCTGGTGCCGCATCACCGGAACCGAGAACGAATACCCGGATCTGCTGGCAACGCTGCGCAATATCTCCGCCGCATGGATGGAGTGGCGGCGAATCGTCGGCCACGGCTACTCCAGCCATCAACGCCAGATCAGCGGCATGGAGGACCGCGCCGAACTCCTGCGTGGTTTCGACCCCCAGGTCTTCCATGGCCTGATGCAGACCCCGGACTACGCGCGTGCGCTTATGGCCGCCGGGATGGCCTTCCTGAACACCAGCCGCGACCTGGACGCCGCCGTCGCCGCGCGCATGAAACGGCAACATGTCCTCCACGAAGGGCGGCATCGCTTCTACTTCCTGATCGGTGAGCAAGCACTCAAGACGACGGTCGGCACCAATGACGTAATGGCCGAGCAGCTGCAACATGTACTCGCCTTGATGGATCTCCCCCGATTGGTTTTCGGCATCGTCCCGGCCACCAGCCCCTTCTTTCGACGCACCACCGATTTCGTGCTGTACGACCGCCGCAAGGTTCTGGTGGAGACCATCACCGCCGAGTCCGCCATCACCCAGCCCCGAGAGATCGCCCTCTACGAGAAGGTGTTCAACGGACTGGCGGAGCAAGCCATCCACGGCGACGCCGCCCGAGAGCTGATCGGTGCCGAGTTGACGCGGCGTGAAAGCGGCTCGTGAGCACGCGAGCGTACGGTCGCCGACTGGTCGGCAAGCGCAAGTTCCGACTGCGAAACATCGGGACTGTGACCACCCATGAGGTGTCCGTCGTGGTCGATAGGGTGCGGTGCCCAGCATGACGGTCTACCGCGGCGGGAGACGATTCCGGCGGGCAGAAGGGGTCGATTTTTCCTTCTTGGTGCCGTTCGTCGGGCTACTCGAGCGGATACCCGAACCGCCCGATCGCGTGACAGCTGCCCTATCGGGTTCCGCAACCCCGCGTCACGCATCAGCAGGCGATAACCCGCTACCGCGGCATGTGCGCCGATGTAGAAACCCGGTAGCGGGCTTCTCTTTTCCTCGCCGCGACGTCGAGACGCCCGTCCGTACTCATCGACGTGGTTGCACGCCCGCGCATATGCCCGGTGAGACGCTTCCCCGCCGTCGCGCTCCCTCCCGACGCACGATTCGCAGTGTGTTGCCAACCTCGATCACCTCGACCTCGTCCCCCTCCTCTTCCTACGTAATACATCAGATACGTAGTACTACCGAGTGGGTGCGGTCCCGACCACGGATCACGATGTATCCTCAGCAGCTGACCTTCGATCGGCGGCCAAGGAAACCCACGCTGCTCTCAGGCCGCGGATTCTGGCGCATTCGTATCGAAGGTCGCCACTCCCAATGCTCTCCACGTTTCGAGGAGTCGCTTGTCGCCCGACGCGGCGACGAGATCCGTGTCCTCCAACTGTTCGGCTGATGCGCAATGGACCGCGTCGTAGCCGCGCAAGGCCAGCGAGTCTGTCAGCTCCGCTGCGCGGAGGATCAAAGGCTCATCTACCTCGGATACCTCGATCTGCGGCCAGAGCTGATCGAGCAGTCGTCGAGACGACGCATACCCGGCGTCGTCGAGACGCGCCATGCGGTGAGCTTGCGCGAGTGCGGCTGCAGTTTCGACGTAGAGCATCCTGCTCGACACAACAGCGTCGGCATCATCCCAGAATCGGCGACAGGCTCGACTGCTCGGTTCCTCGACCAACAGCGGCACGAACGCCGACGTGTCCAGGTATCCGATCATCGGCGCTGCTCATCTATCAAGTCGCTGACGACGCCCTTTCCCTGAACAGGCGTTGGAGCCGGCTGCTTCTTCTCGCGTGCCGGTCGTATGCGTCCTTCGGCGCGCAACTGTTCGAGTCTGGTCGGCTGCTCGACGGGAACGATGCGGGCAATCGGCCGCCCGTGATCGGTAATCGTGACGGTACGGCCGGAGCGAACCTCGGCCAGGTGACGGCTGAGGCTGTCGCGCAGTTCTCGAATTCCGACGTCCACGATCAACTCCTATCGCCACATATCGATGGCAAATTATAGCCACAAGTACACCCCCTCTGGCACTCAAATGGCAAATGGACTGGCGTCCAGCTGTGCGCACGGGCATCGAGCATCGGCGAACACGGTGGCGCGTATGCGACCTCGTTCGGGCAGACATCGCCGCGTGGGCACGCAGTGTGTGTGCGCCACCTGTCGTCCAGCCACCGGCCTGCGCCGAGCACGATCGGCATGGTTGGTGCCGAGGGCTCCGGTAGCCCGTTTGGCCACGGGTGACGTGAATCCCGCGCGTCCCTCAGCCTCGGAAGCGGCTGAGGAAGGTTTCCACGCCCTCGGTCAGGAGCTTGTCCGCCGCATCGGGCGGGATGCTGGAGCCGAGAGACCCGACGATCAGGTGCGGGTAGATGGTGAGCGCGAAGAACTGGGTGACCGCGATTTCCATATCGGGGATATCCAGTAGCCCGCGGTCGCGGAGGTCGCCGAGCAGTTCGGCGGTCGCGGCGGCCGACAGCGCGGGGCCGCGCTGCTGGTAGGCCGGGCCGAGGTCGGGGAAGCGGCGGAGTTCGCCGGTGACCAGATTCCGCAGGGCCAATCGGGAGGGGTCGGTGGCGGAGTCGATCAGGCTGCGGGCCGCGCGCAGGAGCGCCTCGCGCGGGTCCATCGTGACGGTGAGTTCGGCGCGTACCTCCGCCAGGCTCGCCCGCGCCTGGGCCATGGCCTCGCCGACGACTTCGGTGAACAGTTCTTCCTTGCTCGGGAAATGGTTGTAGACAGTCACTTTCGACACGCCCGCCGCAGCGGCGATGGTGTCCATACCGGTGTCGAACCCGGAGTGGATGAACAGTTCCCGGGCCGCGGCCAGGATCGCCTGCCGACTGCGTTCGGCGCGTTTGCCGGTCGGTGCCGGGGTGCTGCTCGCTCGGGCCACGGGACCAGTCTAAACCACAAATTAACTATTGAGTACAGTTCTTCCTTACTGTACCGTTCAGTTAACTTATCGTTCGATGGTCAGGAGCACCCCCGATGACCCGGAATCCGACAGCCTCCTCCGCTTCCGCTCGCACCCTCCGTGTCGCCGACGCGACCCTCCACTACGAGGTGCGCGGGCAGGGTCCGCTGGTAGCGCTCATCGGCGCACCCATGGACGCCGACGCTTTCGCACCGCTGGCGGATCTGCTCGCCGCGGACTACACGGTGCTCACCGCCGATCCACGCGGCAGCAACCGCAGTGTGCTCGATGATCGCGAACAGGACACCACCCCGAAACTGCGCGCCGCGGACCTGTCCGGACTGCTGGCTCATCTCGATGCCGGACCCGCCGCGGTGTTCGGGTCCAGCGGCGGTGCGGTCACCGCGCTCGAGCTCGCTCGGTCGCGGCCCGATCAGGTGCACATGGTGATCGCACATGAGCCCCCGGTGGTGGAGCTTCTCGAGGATGCCGAGGATCTGCACGCGGGCACCGAGGAGATGATCGCCACCTACCTGCGCGGCGATGTGCTCGGCGCCTGGGGGAAATTCATGGCGCAAGCCAACATTCATCTCCCCGCCGGGGTACTGGAGATGATGTTCGGCGGTGAGCGCGATCCGCGCGCGCTCGCCGACGAACGCCGGTGGTTCGCCCACGAACTGCGGGCGACCACCCGATACCGGCCCGATATCGACGCGCTGCGCCGGTCGGGCGTCTCGATCGTGGCCGGCATCGGTGAGGACTCGGCCGGGCAACTCTGCGACCGCACCACACGCGCGCTGGCCGCGGCGCTTGGTGTGGAACCGACGCTGTTCCCCGGTGATCACACCGGCTTCGCCCAGCAGCCGCAACAGTTCGTCGAACCGTTGCGCGCTGTGCTGCGTCGGGCTCGAGCGCTCTCCGACTGAGCGAGCCCCGAGGGCAGCGCCGGCGTTACGCCGAGATCTAAACAAGACGATACGTCTCGTCTTGACAAGTCGGTCGACATGGCGCAGAGTTGCACGCATCAGCGAGACGCAACGTCTCGTTCCAACTCCGCCGACTACGCCTTCGAGGCGCGAGTGCCAGACGAAAGGGATTTGCGTTGTCCAGAACCTGGTTCATCACCGGAGCCAACCGCGGTCTCGGCCGCGCGTTCACCGTGGCCGCGCTCGCCGCCGGTGACACCGTCGTCGCGACCGCCCGCGACCCGCACGCCATGGCCGACCTGGCCACCGAGCGGCTCACCGTGCTGCCCCTCGACGTCCGCGACCACGACCGCGTCCGCACCACGGTGGCCAAGGCCTTCTCCGTCACCGGCCGCGTCGACGTCATCGTCAACAACGCGGGCTATGGGCTCGTCGGCGCGCTCGAGGAACTCACCGAAGCCCAGATCCGCGACCAGATCGACACCAACTTCTACGGCGCACTCTGGGTCTCGCAGGCCGCGCTGCCGCACCTGCGCGCCCAGGGCTCCGGCCACATCGTGCAGATCTCGACCGTCGGCGCGGTCGGCTCGCTGCCGCTGTTCAGCATGTACAACGCCAGCAAATGGGCACTCGAGGGGTTCAGTGCCTCGCTCGCCGACGAGCTACGCCCGTTCGGCATCAAGGTCACGCTCGCCCAGCTGGGCGGCTTCGACACCGACTGGGCCACATCGAGCATGAAGTTCGCCACCGGCATTCCCGCCTATGCGGCGATCCGCGAAGCCATCCTCGGCATGCCCGACTACCCCGACCCCACCACCGCACCGCCCGCCGCCGAGCCGCCCGCGACCGACACCACACCCGCCGCCGAGGACGAATGGGCCGATGCCGCACCCGAAGTCGCCGCGACCGCCCTGCTGGCACTCGTCGACGACCCAAACCCGCCGCTGCGCAAGGTCATCGGCCCCACCGCCCATCAGATGGTCACCATGGCCCTCGACGCCCGCCGTCAGGATTACCTCACCGACCCCGAATTCACCTGGCCCGCTTAACCGGCGGCAGGGTCCAGCGAGTGGAGTACGGCTGTCGCACCGGTCGAATACCGACTTATCGCGGCGAGTTCGACTCACGGTGCAGGAAGGAGGCGACCGTGGGAGACGCGGCTCCGGCCGGTACACGACCGAAACATGGGACGCGCCGGCCAGGCTTTCCCATGTCCGCGGGCCCGCCCATGCGGTTCACCCAAACCGTTTGGTCTGAATCTCGAGACAGCGGATCGGGCACGGCGTAGAGTTCGCGATCGGTGAACTGATCTTGGTTGCGGCGGTCGCGGCAACTCAGGAGCGCGGCGATCGCGAGAGTTCGACGAATCGGCACTGTCGACCCGGATCCGGATCGCACGGACCACACGGTGGCGGGACGGATCCCATCGCGGGAGAAGACGCTGATGAGCCTGTTGCACAAGGTATTCGGTATGTGCGCGTTGGCCGTCGTCGCCACGGCCTGTCCGGGGATCGCGGCGGCACAGCCCGGTTCCGACGGGCGTTTCTACGGATCGATGGCCTCGGAGATCCTCGGGGACCAGGTCCACATCATCTGGGCACTCAACTACCCGAGTTGGGCGGACTCCGACGGCCAGGTGCTGTCGAAGTGCGTTTCGGAGAACTGCACCGTGCGGGCGCGGTTCGCCAATGGGTGCGGGTCCATCGCGATCCGCAATGGCGTGCTGCTGGGCGGGGCGGGCTTCACCAGGGGCGACGCCGAGGGTGCCGCCATGGCCGCCTTCGGTCCTCCGGACCTCGTTTCGATGAGTGCGGGCGGCGATCCGTTCCCCACGGTGCTGCACACCGAATGCACCGCCCACTCGGGCTGAACGGGCAACCGATTCGCTTCGCCCGATCGTCGGCCGACGACATGAACCTCCTGCCGTCGGCCGTCACCCGTCCTAGAAGCCGAAACTGCCGGTGGCGGGCGGTGTTCCAGTGGTGGGGACGGTGATCGCGACGAAGTCGGTGAACTGTTCCTCCCACTTGTTCACACAACCGCCCCGCACCTGGATCGTGGATCCCGGTTCGAGACCCGACAGCGTCACGGTGAGCGTCTGGCCGACCTTGGCGAGGGTGTCGTTGCGGGCGGGCTCCTCGTATCCGTCCAGGGGATCACTGTCGCCGAAGAAGACGCGCTGATCGCCGATCGACGCCTCCGCCCAGCAGGCGCCGCGATCGTTGGGGTTGCGCAGGGTGGCCGACACCGCGCCGGCACCCGCGCCGTTGAAGCTCACCTCGGGGGCATTGAAAGGGGTGTCGGCGTGCGCGGGCGCGGCGGCGACGGGTGCCAGCGCCATGGTCGCGGTGGCGGCGAGGAACCCGATACGGGAGAGTCGTCTGTTGATCACATCAACCTACCTTTCCATGAAATGCCTTGCGCCGCACTGTCACCACATCTGAATTGCTCATATTTCAGAACCTGTTCCACCAGTGGCCCGCCCGTGATCTAATGCTCGCCAACTCGGGTGCGTCAGCGCCTCGATAACGATGTCGAGGGGCACCCGGGGGCGTGGGAGTGACGATGGTGGACAGCAGAATGCAGCGGGTGGCCGGATCGGTGGCCGCGGCCGCGGTGGCGGCCGGTTTCGCGGTGGCGGCGATGCCGGGGACGGCGGCGGCCGATCCGGGGACGATCACCTGGACCGACGGGAACAGCAAGTTCACCCGGACGGTGTCGGACACCAATCCGGTCGTCGGTGACATCGTCACCGTCACAACGAAATTCGAGCGGACCGGGATCCCGGTGGAGTACATCTACTCGATCAAGGATCTGCACCCCGCCTGCCTGACCCCGGTGCCGGGCTCGGCACGCATGGGCGGTGACCAGGTCCAGCTCGACACCTCGTCCTCGGATTGGGTTCGTGCCGAGTTCGGGATCACCAAATACCCGGTGTACCCGAATATCCAGCCGAAGTCGCAGACCTTCGAGGTGCAGTACACGGTGGGCGTCAACTGCGCCCGCGACACCCCGCTGCCGACCTCCATGCACTACGGCGGCTCCCTCGGCGAGGGCATCTACCAGGGCAAGGGTCCGGCCATCACGGTGTCCGGCGATGCCGTGTCGAGCACGGTGCTCACCGATGTGACCGGCGCGCAGGTCGGCAAGGCCGTGACCCTGGAGGCGAGCGTGTCGCCCGCGGCCGCGGGCGGCACCATCCAATTCAAGGCGGGCGACCAGGTTCTCGGTGACATCCCCGTCGCCGCGACCGGCAAAGCCTCGATCGTGTGGACCCCGGGCGCGCCGGGCGACTACACCATCGGCGCGACCTTCTCCGGCCGCAGCGGCGTCGCCGGATCGTCGACCACCAAGGTGGTCACCGTGGCCGACCAGCCGACCGATCCCGACCCGGGTCCCGGCAAGCCGAGCACGGGCTCCTTCGGATCCTGATCGGCATCCCGGCCGCGCGGACCGAACGATCAGCGCGGCGCGCGACAATGCGCGCACTCACCATCCGGTCACCGGGAGGCCGTCGAATTCACGCGGCGGTGGCGTGGCGAACGATGATGTTGCCGTAGGTGTTTCGCGCGTAGACCTGAACGACTTCAGCGCTTCGCGCGTCGCCGACCGGGTCCATGAGGTTGCGGACCGTGCCGACCGGCGCGGTGGTTTCCAGGCGCACGGTGCTGCTCGGGTGGACGCCGACCTCCAGTTCGCCCATGGCGGTTTCCAGCCGCAGCACGCCGTGGCTCGCCACGCCGATGCGGATATCGCCCTGGGCGGCCTTGGCGGTCACGGAGCCGCGGATATGGTCCAGGACGATGTCCCCGGCGGAGATGTCGAGGTCGCAGTCGCCGAGTTCGCCGGTGGTCAGGATGTGGCCGACGGCGGCGGTGGCCGACAGGCGGGAGCCGGTGGGGACCTCGATGGTCACCTCGATGGTGGGGTTGCCGCCGAACGGGGTGTAGGTGCGCCAGTCCTTCGGGGCGCGCACGGTCAGGGTGTCGCCGGAGAGGTCGACGGTGGTGTGCGCGGCGGCGCGCACGTCACCCTTCTTGGCCGGGTCGGCCGGGCGCACCTCGACCGCGGTGTCGGTGCGGTCGGAGGCGATCACGGTGACCGAGGCAGACAGCACCTCGGCGGCGACGGTGATCGGGTTCGGGGTCTGGAAAGTGGGCATGACGGGCTCCTCGAGCGTAGGTCGGTGCACCGGGAGGCGTTCCGTGAGCCGGAGCCGCACTCGCCGTGCTGTTCACGGGGATTACGGTCGCCGGGTCCGCTGACAGGGAGCTGACAGCCCGCTGATACCGCCGAAGCCACCGCGTCATGCCTGGTCACCGGCGTTCGTGAGGCCGCCGAAAGGTCGCCGGACGAAACACCGACCGATGGCGGCAGAATGTCCGGGTGCAGATCAGAGTGCTGGGACCGCTGGAGATCCGGACGGATGAGGGTGGTGCGATCGAGGTGTCCGGGGCGCGGTTGCGGGCGTTGTTGATCGCGCTCGCGCTGGAACCCGGACGCGCGGTGCCGAAAGCACAACTGGTCGACTGGATCTGGGGTGAGCAGCCGCCGGCGGACGCGGCGAACGCGTTGCAGGCGCTGGTCTCCCGGCTGCGCCGGGCGCTGCCGGACGGTGCGCTCGACGTGCAGGCTGGCGGGTACCGGCTGGCGGTGCCGCCGCACGCCGTCGACGCCCATCGGTTCGAGCGGCTGCTCGAACAGGCTCGTGGCGGCACGGATCCGCAGCGGGCCCCGCTGCTGCGCGAGGCGCTGGAGCTGTGGCGCGGTGCGCCCATGCGCGATGTCGACATCGACAGCGGAGCGGCCGACGCCGTGGTCACCCGCTTCGAAGGACTGCATCTCGCCGCCCTGGAGGACCGCTACGAGGCGGAGATCCGCCTGGGCACCGGCGCGGAACTGGTCGCCGAGCTGACCGAGGTGGTCGCCCGGCATCCGCTGCGGGAACGGCTGGCCGCCGCGCTGATGCGGGCCCTGGCCGCCGCCGGTCGCGGCGCGGAGGCGCTGACCGTGTACCAGCGGACCCGCGAGGCGCTCGCCGACGAGCTGGGCGCGGATCCCTCGCCGGAACTCTCGGCGCTGCACGTCGCCCTGTTGCGCGGCGAGGTGGGTGCGCAGGACGAGGAACGCCGGACCAATCTGCGGGTCGAACTGACCAGCTTCGTCGGCAAGGACACCGAAATCGCCGTGGTCCGTGAACTTCTCGCGGGATATCGGCTCACCACCCTGACCGGCCCCGGCGGCTCCGGCAAGACCCGGCTCGCGCAGGAGACCGCGCGCACCATGCTCGACGATCTGCCGGACGGGGCCTGGCTGGTGGAGTTGGCGGCGCTCGGCCCCTCCGGCGATGTGGCGCAGGCGGCGTTGGCCGCACTCGGGCTGCGGGACACGCTGCTCGGCGGCGCATCCCACGCCGAACCGATGGAACGCCTGATCACCGCCCTCCGCGACCGGGAAACACTGTTGATCCTGGACAACTGTGAGCATGTGATCGAGGCGGCGGCACGATTCGCGCACCGGATCCTCGGCGAATGTCCGGGCCTGCGGATACTTGCCACCAGCCGGGAACCGCTCGGCATCACCGGTGAGGCGATCCGGCGGGTGGAACCGCTGCTCTCCCCCGCCCCCGACGCCGACCCCGCACAGATCGAATCCGCGCCCGCCGTCAAGCTGCTGCGCGATCGCGCCGCCGCCGTACGCCAGGACATGACAGCGGATCCGCCGACCCTGGCGACCATGGCCCGCGTCTGCCGCGCACTGGACGGCATCCCGCTGGCGATCGAGCTGGCGGCGGCCCGGCTGCGCACCATGTCCCTGGATCAGCTCGCCGACCGCCTCGATGACCGGTTCCGACTGTTGACCGGCGGCAGCCGCACCGCCATTCCGCAGCACCGGACCCTGCGCGCGGTGGTGGACTGGAGTTGGGAGCTGCTCACCGACAGCGAACGGGTCGTGCTGCATCGGCTCGCAGTCTTCGCCGACGGCGCGAGTTCCGAAGCGGCCGAACAGGTGTGCGCGAGCGACGAGACGAACCCGGCGGTCGAGGCGTGGGAGGTGCCGGACCTGCTCACCGCGCTGGTCGAGAAGTCGCTGCTGCGCAGCACCGACGACGATGCCGCTCGCGCGAACGGGCCGCGCTATCGGATGCTCGACACGATCAAGCGGTACGCCCGCGATCGGCTCGACGAATCCGGCGACGCCGAATCCGCGCGGCGGGCGCACCTCGCGTACTGCACCGACCTGGCCGCGACCGCGGAACCACATCTGCGCCGTGCCGAACAACGGGAGTGGCTCACCGTGCTCGCACTCGAGCACGACAATATCGCCGCCGCCATGCGCGCCGCGCTGGCCGTCGACGACGGCCCCGGGGCGCTGCGGCTCGCGGCCGCAGCGGGCTGGTACTGGTGGCTCGGCGGGCACAAGGCCGAGGGCACCGAGTTCGTGACAGCCGCCGCCGACGCCCGCGGCGAGGTGGACGACGAGACCCGCGCCACCGTGTACGGGCTGGCCGTCCACTTCCTGAGTTCGGGGCGCAGTGGCGAACAGCAGCTGGCGGAGTGGATTCGCAAGTCGCACGAATACGCTCACGACCGCCGCGACGGCCATCCGACGCTGCGGTTCGCCGGTGTGCTGGAGCGGCTGCTGCACGGACCGCAGGAGTATCTGCCCGCGTTCGAATCGCTGCTCTCCGACGAGGATCCGTGGGTGCGGGCGCTGGCTCGGCTACAGCTGGGCAAGATGCGGGTCGTCCTCGGTCAGGACGGTCCGGAGACCGGTGACCATCTGCGGACCGCGCTGACCGAGTTCCGGGAGATCGGAGAGCGGTGGGGTATCTCGTTCGCGCTCACCGAGCTGGCCGACCATTTGGCCACCGGCGGCGAATTCGCCGCCGCCGGTGAGCTTTTCGACCAGGCGGCCACGGTGGTGGCCGAAGTCGGCGCGTACGAGGACACGGTACGGATGCGGGCGCGGCAGGCGCAGCTGTACTGGCTGCTGGGCGATGCGGACGCGAGCGGGGCCGCGCTGGCCGAGGCGCGGCGGCGGGCGGAACAGGCCGCGTGGCCCATCGCACGCGCCGAATTGGCTTTGGCCGAAGCGGAACTCGCGCGGTGGACCGGCGACACCGAGCGGGCGCACCGGCAGATCGACGTCGCGACGACCATGCTGGGCGTGGAAGCGGAACAGCCGCACACCAGCGCGGTCATCCACGAGCTGCGCGGCTATCTGGCGACGGATCTCGATACGGCCCGCACCCACCACGACGCGGCCTACCGGGCGGCCACCGCGTCCGGACACGTCCCGCTGCTGGCTCGCGTGCTCGTCGGCATCGCGGATCTGGCTCTGCGGTCGGGTGCGGACGAGCGGGCGGTGCGGCTGCTCGCGGCGAGCACGACCGTGCGCGGACGCTCCGATCGCTCGCTGCCCGACGCGGCCCGCATCGAGGCGACCGCACGGCAGCGCCTCGGTGACGCGAGGTTCACCGAGGCGCTGCGGGAGGGTGAGCGGACCGACTGGCAGGACCTGGTCGCCGCTACGCTCGCTTCGTGAAAGTGGCGCGCGACCACAGGAATCCGACGATGGCGAACCCGGCGCACCAGGCCAGCGCCGCGGCGGTGTCACCGCCGGAGGGGTTGCCGGAGAGGAATCCGCGCAGCGCCTCGATGATCGGCGTGAAGGGCTGGTACTCGGCGAACTGCCGCACCCCCTGACCCATCTGCTCGGCGGGCACGATGGCGGTGCTCAGGAAGGGCAGCATGATCAGCGGCACCACGCTCATGCCCGCCGACTCCGGGGTTTTGGCGGCCATACCCAGCGCGACCGTCAGCCAGGACGCCGCGAACGAGGTCGCCAGCATGACGCCGATCGCACCGAGCCAGTCGGTCGCGGTGGCGGCCGGGCGGAAGCCCAGCGCGAAGGCCACGCCGATGACCGCCGCGATGGCGACCAGATTGATGACGATGGTCGCCACCACATGCCCGATCAGGATGGCGCTGCGGGAGACCGACATGACCTTGAACCGGTTGATGATGCCTTTGGCCATATCGGAGCTCACCGACACCGCGGTGCCCGACAGCCCATAGCTGATGGCCAGCAGGATCATGCCCGGCGTGGCGTAGTCGATGTAGTCCTCGCCGACGTCGAACGCGCCACCGAACACGTACACGAAGATCAGCATCATCACCACCGGCATCAACGCCGCATTGAAGATGGTGACCGGATTGCGGGCGATGTGCTTGAAGTTGCGGCCCAGCATGGTCGACGAATCGGCCAGCGATGCGACCGGGGACAGGGTGCTCATGATGCGACAGCCTCCGTGGTGGCGCGCCCGGTGAGGGCGAAGAAAACGTCATCGAGATCGGGGGTGTGAATGGAGACCTCGGCGGCCTCGAGCGAGTACGCGGCGAGCCGGTCCAGCAGGTCGCGCAGGAAGGCGCTGCCGCCGCTGCCCTCCACCCGCAGGGCGAGAGCGTCGTCGTCACGGGTAGCGGTGGGCAGGGCGCGTTCGGCCGCCGCCACCTCGGCGGCGGTGGTGAAGCGCAGCCGGATGTGGCTGCCGGGGATACGGCGCTTGAGTTCCTCGGCGGTGCCCTCGGCGACGATGCGCCCGGCGTCCAGCACCGCGATCCGATCGGCCAGCTGATCGGCTTCCTCGAGGTACTGGGTGGTGAGGAAGATGGTCACGCCGTCGGTCGTGAGTTCGCGGACGATCTCCCACATGGTGCGGCGGCTGCGTGGGTCCAGCCCCGTGGTGGGCTCGTCCAGGAAGACGATGTCCGGCTTGGTCACCAGCGTCATGGCCAGATCCAGTTTGCGTCGCATGCCGCCGGAGTAGGTGGCGGCGGGCTTGCGCGCCGCCGCCGTCAGCTCGAAGCGTTCCAGCAGTGCGTCGATCACCTGCTGCCGCCGCGCGCCCCGCATCCGGTGCAGGTCCGCCATCAGCCGCAGGTTCTCCTCACCGGTGAGCAGATCGTCCACGGCGGCGAACTGCCCGGTCACCCCGATGACCCGGCGCACCGCCTCGGGCTCGGTCACCAGATCGTGCCCGGCGATGCGCACCGTGCCGCCATCCGCCGTCTGCAGCGTGGTCAGCACGTTCACCGTCGTCGTCTTGCCCGCCCCGTTCGGGCCGAGCAGCGAGAAGATCGTGCCCGCACCGATATTCAGGTCGATTCCGTCGAGGATCGTCTTGTCCCCGTATGCCTTCCGCAGCCCGGAGGCCACGATTGCCGCGTCGTTCATGGGTAGAACGATCACGGCAGCGCCTGACACCGACCTGACACCGGGCTGACACCCCCGCCGACACGGCGTACGGCGCGGTTGACCGAGGTGTCAACGACCTCGGTCTCTTGTTGTCTCCTCACGAACCGGCGTTCGAGCGGCGGTCACGAGCCGCTGCAAGACAAACTCCAGCGATGCCATGCCCGCGGGGTCGTACTGATCGAGCGCGTCGATCGGCCTCTGGTCCGCTCTGCGTCGCGCCAGTTCGAACTCCTTGACCACTCGGTGCCATCGCTCATATGCGGCTTGCTTGGATGACCCGCATGCTATGCCGACCTGTTCCCAGGTCGCTCCGACCAAACGAGCAGCGGCTACCGCAGCACCCAGGTCCATATGTGCCAGTCGCAGGATCTGTAGCTTGGTCAACTCCAAGCGAAGGCGGTCCTCGGATCGATCCGACTTTTCGGTTCGATCACCATCTCGGTCACGGGGAAGCCCGAGCAGCCTCCTGGCCAATTCGTCGCATTTGTCGTTCACTGCCAAACTGAGATCAGTCGCAGCCTGCGCCACCAGCGTCGGATCCGAAATAGATAACAACCCGTCCGGTACTTTTTTTCGCCCTCGGGACATACATAAAGACTTACTTGACGCAGCAACACGCGTCAAGATTTCCTTTATCGCAATATCCGGAGACCAGGCCAGATAAGCGGCATTATCTGTGGAGCCCCCAATGCATGCAGTGATGCACCTCACTCGATAGATGTGATCTACGCAACAAAAATATTCGGGTCGCAATACTCGGCCCGCCCGTAAAAATTGAACCACCATCGCTCAACCAGGCTTTTATACGCCGCATATGAGTTCGGAATGCCAGCACGACACGAATCATCCGACGTTATCTTCTCGTGATCTAGTCACACGGGCCAGCTACAGTCGTATTCAGCGTTGCAGCAAGGTCCAGGACCCAAGCTTCGACATAGTGTGGTAATCGATGTCGTGATCCGCCCCCGTGCCAGCGAGGGCGGATCACGGGTTCTCGACAGCCGCCGCAATGCGTCCAATTTCCGCTACTACCTCGGAGCTGTCCTTGCCGACGATATCGGTTGCTACCACCCAGAGCAATCGCACGAGCCTTCGCAACGATCGAACAAATGCAAGTACACCTCATTGCCTGTTGCCGACGGCGACCTCGATGATGAGGAGCCACCGTGCCGGCTGATCACGAAGGAGAGGCCACACCCGCACCCATGTCCGAGTCCATCCACCCCCGAACTGGCGCAACGCAACCAACTCCACAGGAAGTGCCACAGGTCGCGCGCACCCAAGATCCCGACCGACCCGCATTCCACACAGCAGAGCCGTCACCTTGGACACCGCAAGCGGCCTTGACAGTCCTCGGACTGGTCGGGATGAGCTTCGCCTTCATCATCGTGCTCGCACTCGCGGTGGGGATGGATCCGAAAGTGGCTGTCCCACTGACGATCTTGCTCGTTTCCTGCATTGTCATGTGCATTACGCCGAGGAAGGGAAGCGCCAGCCTCGGTCGACGCCTGTGTCGGCTCTTGGTGGCCTATTACAGCGACGGCCCCCAGGATGGAACCCGATAGATCGTCAAGCGTCGGAGCTCCCGAGCGCGGGAATCGCAGCGTAACCGGTCCCGCGCCCAGAGTTCGGGCATGCTCAGCGGCGGTACATGCTCTCGATCTCGGCGGCGAAGCGTTCGGCGATGACGTGGCGTTTGACCTTGAGGGTGGCGGTGAGTTCGCCGGACTCCTCGCTGAGGTCGCGGGGCAGGATGGTGAACTTCTTGATCGCCTCGGCGTGCGAGACGGTGTTGTTGGCGTCGTCGACGGCTCGCTGCACCTCGGCCAGCAGGGTCGGGTCGTCGCGTAGGTCGGCGATGGTGGCGTGGAGCGGGGTGGCGGTGGTCGCCTTCCAGGACTCGAACGCCTCCGGGTCGATGGTGATCAGGGCGGTGATGAAGGTGCGGCCGTCGCCGACCACGATCGCCTGGGAGATCAGGGCGTGCGAGCGGATGCGGTCTTCCAGTGGGCCGGGTGAGACGTTCTTGCCGCCCGCGGTGACGAGCAGGTCCTTCTTGCGTCCGGTAATGGACAGGAAGCCGTCGACGTCGAGTTCGCCGAGATCGCCGGTGCGCAGCCAGCCATCGGACAGCGCCGCGGCGGTGGCCTCCTCGTTGCGCCAGTAGCCGGCGAACACCACGCCGCCGGACAGTTCGATCTCGCCGTCCTCGGCGATCCGAACCCCGTTGCCGCCCAACGGCTGTCCCACGGTACCGATCTTCACCGCGCCCGGCACGTTGACGCAGTGCGCGGCGGTGGACTCGGTCAGGCCGTAACCCTCGTAGATCGGGACGCCGACGCCGCGGAAGAAATGTCCGAGTCGGGGCGCGAGCGCGCCGCCGCCGGAGATGGCGAACTCGCAGTCCCCGCCCAGGGCCGCGCGCAGCGGCGCGTACACCAGGCGATCGCACAGTGCGTGCTGGACGCGCAGCAGCGGGGACGGTCGCCGCGTGAAACCGCCGGTGCGATCCAGATTCTCGCTCCACCGGATGGCGGTGCGCTCGGCGAACCGGAAGATCGCGCCCTTGATCGCTCCGCCCTCGTACGCCTTCTTGTCCGCGCCGTCGCGCACCTTCTCGAACACCCGCGGCACCCCGAGAATGGTGTGCGGGCGGAAACGCGTGAACTGCCCGGTAATGGTCTTGAAGTCCGACCAGTGCGCCTGGGTCATGCCGCCCTCGAGGGCGGCCAGCGAGACGGCGCGGGCCAGCACGTGGGCCAGCGGCAGGAAGGTGAGCATGCGCTGCCCGGGGCGGGCAACGTCGCCGATGCTGGCCTTCAGGATGCCGCGCACCTCCGACAGGAAGTTGCGGTGGGTGAGCATGCAGCCCTTGGGGCGGCCGGTGGTGCCGGAGGTGTAGACCAGCGAGGCGAGGCCGTCGGCACGCAGCCCGTCGAGCCGCTCCCGCAGCGCCGCGTCGGGCACGTCCGAGCCCTCGGCGATCAGGGTGGCCTCGGCCCCGTCGTCGATGACCAGCATGCGCCGCAGCGTGTCCGGCGCGGCGGTGACCAGATCCTTGTGGCGAGCGGTCTCCACCACTGCGAGCGCGGCCCCGGAATTCTCCAGGATCCAGCGCACCTGGTCGGCGGAGGAGGAATCGTAGACCGGGACGGTCACCGCACCCGCGGCCCAGATCGCGAAGTCGAGCAGCGTCCATTCGAATCGGGTCGCCGACAGCAGCACCACCCGGTCGCCGGGTTGGATGCCATTGGCGATCAGGCCCTTGGCGACGGAGGAGACCAGGCGCGCGAATTCGGCGGCGGTGACATCGCGCCACTGGTCGCCGGTGGGCCGGGAGAACAGCACCCGGCTCGGATGGTGCTCGGCCTGGGCGTAGACCGATCCGACGATGGTCTCGTCGTCGGCGATGGTGAAGCTGGCTGCCGCGGTGAACTCACGCATGCTCGTCTCCAGTGGTCGGATGGGGGTGACGGAATCGCCGGAGCGCGGCGGCGAAGTCGGAGATTTCCCGGGAGGTCCAGTCGGTCATGCGCTCGCCGAGCAGGGTCAGATCCCGGGCGACCGCCGCTTCGAGCGCCTGCCGTCCCGCGGGGGTCAGGGTGAGCGGGTATCCGGCGTGCAGGCTGCCCTCCCCCGCCGCCACCCAGCCCGCGTCCATGCAGGACCGCAGCTGCCGCGACACCGTCGACCGGTGCACTCCGAACGCCTCGGCGAGCTGGGTGGCCCGGCAACCCGGATTCCGCGCGATATAGGACAGCGTCGACTGCTGGGCGAACGACGGCACGCCGTCGGCGGCGGGACGGCCCGCGATGATCTCGCGGACGATCCACGCGAGCTCGTCGTGAACCGCGACGAGCTCGGGGGACGCCCCGCCCGACTCGTGTTGCATAGCGCAACTATAGCGCCGCGGACGGCCGCCCCGACGGACCGGGGTGTTCGGCCGCACGACCGGCCGATCGCGCCGAACCGGACCGGATACCGAGGCACCGCCACCGCCCTGCGCACCACTACGTGCTCGTTCCGTGCCCGGAATCCGTGGTTGGCACGGATGTCGTTCCGCCGCGCGGAAAATAGCGTTGGCTACATGAACTCCACCATGGAAACCAAGACCGACATCACCGTTCACCTCGAGGTCGCCGACCCCGACGCCGCCCGCGCCACCTACGACGCGGCCTTCGGACTGGGCGATCGTGTGCAGTTCCGCGCCGGGCAGGAGCCGTCCTCCGGTTTCCGCGGCTTCATGCTCTCCCTCGTCGTCGCCCAGCCCGGCACCGTCGACAGCCTAATCGCCACCGCGCTGGACGCGGGCTTCACCACTCTGAAGCCGGCCAAGAAGACCTTCTGGGGCTACGGCGGCGTCATCCAGGCCCCGGAGGGAACCATCTGGAAGATCACGAGCTCCAACAAGAAGAACACCGGCCCGGTCACCCGCGAGGTCGACAGCATCGTGCTGCTGCTCGGCGTCGAGAACGTCAAGGCGACCAAGCAGTTCTACGTCGACCACGGCCTGCCCGTGGGGAAGAGCTTCGGCAGCAAGTACGTCGAGTTCGCCACCCCGGGCTCGACCGTCACCCTGGCGCTCTACGGCCGCCGCGCCGCCGCCAAGGACGCGGGCGTCGCCCCGGAGGGCTCGGGTTCGCACCGCATCGTCATCGGCGGCGACACCGGCACCTTCACCGATCCCGACGGATTCGTCTGGGAGTCCGACGCTGTCTGATCCCGGGCTGCCACCACCGACGCCGCGGGCGGAATCGAACCGGTGGACCACGCGGACCCACCGCCGTGGTCCACCCTCGATTCCCCTGCGGCACACCGCTGCTTCCGACCGAACCGAGCCGACATCCGCTCGGCGTTCCACCGGCCGGCGCGGTGCGGTCACCGAGCGTCGCGGGGCACTCGGAGCAACCGAGCTTGCAGGGCCAGGTACAGCACCGCCGCGTCCGGTACCGCGTAGGTCGCGCCGGTGAGCCGCTCGAGGCGGTGCAGCACCGTATTGCGGTGCAGATGCAGTCGCTCCCCGACCGCCGATGTCGAACCCGCGAGTTCGAACCAGGCCAGGGCGGTTCGGACGAGCGCGTCGGCGTCGGCGGGATGCAGCCGGTCGAAGGCGCTGAGCAGGTCGGCGAGGACTTCTGGGTGGTGCGGTGGCACCTGACCGGAACCTCGGCGACCGGCAACCCGGTGGCGGTCGACATCGCGGACTTCGTCCTGGTCGAGGACGGTGCGGTCAAGGAAAAGCACTCCTACGCGGACGGTATCGCCATGCAAGCCGCGCTGGCACCGGGCGAAACGGCGGCCGCGCGCTAGTGCGAGGGGAACCGGGCCGGGGTTGTGACCTCGGCCCGGCATAGGACCGCGGCGGCCCGATTTGCCCTATCCTCGATGCCACCTATCCGTCCTGGAGAAAGCAGGTCATGAAGCGACGTTCGCGCCGCCGCCGAAAATCCGTTCCCGGTCGAAGTAAGCGACCCCGACGAGGGGAGCTGACGTGGTGACCGCGGTGAGCATTGTCGTCGGCGTGTTGGTCGTGTTCGCCATCACCGCGGTGACCGGGTACTTCGTGGCCCAGGAGTTCGCCTATATGGCGGTGGACCGGTCGCGGTTGAAGGCGGCCGCGGAGGCGGGGGACGCGAGTGCGGCCCGGGCGCTGGGGGTTACGCGGCGCACGTCGTTCATGCTGTCGGGGGCGCAACTCGGCATCACGGTCACGGGGCTGCTGGTCGGCTATGTGGCCGAACCGCTGATCGGCCGCGGGATCGGGGATCTGCTCGACGGCGCGGGAGTGCCGCTCGCGGTGGGCGTCGGCATCGGCGCGGTGGCGGCCGTGGTGTTCTCCACGCTCGTACAGATGGTGTTCGGCGAACTGGTGCCCAAGAACCTCGCCATCGCCCGGCCCGAACCGGTGGCCCGCTGGCTGGCCTGGTCCACCACGCTGTACCTGCGCCTGTTCGGCTGGCTCATCACGCTGTTCGACCACGCCTCGAATCTGCTGCTGCGCGCGGTGCGCATCGAACCGGTGCACGATGTGGAGCATTCGGCCAATCCGCGCGATCTCGCGCATATCGTCGCCGAATCCCGCGATGCCGGTGAACTGCCCGCCGACCTGTCCACGCTGCTCGACCGGATGCTCGACTTCCCCAGCGGCAGCGCCGAACACGCCATGATCCCGCGGCCCCGCGTCGACACCGTGCGCGCCGATCAGCCCGTCGAACTGGTGCTGGAACGGATGGCCACCGGCCACACCCGCTATCCGGTGATCGGCGAGACCAGCGACGACCTGGTCGGCATCGTGCACCTGCACGACCTGCTCGCGACCACTGTCACCGGGCCGGTCGCCGCCTACACCCGGCGCGCGGTGGTGGTGCCGGAATCGCTGCCGCTGCCGGAGGTGCTGGCCAGGCTGAACGCGGCCGAGGACGAAATGGCGCTGGTGGTGGACGAATACGGCGGCTTCGCCGGGATCGTCACCATCGAGGACATGGCCGAGGAGCTGGTCGGCGAACTCGCCGACGAGCACGATCCGTCCACCGATCCGAGTCGGGCGCAGCGGCTCGACAACGGTTGGCTCATGCCGGGCGGCCTGCATCTCGACGAGGTCGCCCGCGAGCTGGACCACCGGCTGCCGTCCGGTGACTACGAGACGCTCGCCGGTCTGCTCATCGCCGTGCACGGTGACCTGCCCGCCGTCGGCGACACCGTCGATGTCGAACTGCCGCCGGACCCGGCCGAACTGGTGGCCGACGCCCCACCCACACCCAGGGTGCTGCACGCCGAGGTGCGTGCGGTCGACAAACACGTGCCCGCACAGGTTTTCGTGACCGTCACCGAGTCGCGGGAGGACGACCGTGGATAACCCGTGGATCGTCGCCGCCGTCACCGTCGCGCTCATCGCGGCCAGCGCCTTCTTCGTGGCGGTGGAGTTCGCGCTGGTCGCCGCCCGCCGCTACCGCCTCGAGGATGCCGCGCCGCACAGTGCCGCCGCCCGCGCCGCCCTGCGCAGCGCCTCGGAACTGTCGGTGCTGCTGGCCGGATCGCAGCTCGGCATCACCGTCTGCACGCTCGCGCTCGGCGCGATCACCAAACCCGCTGTGCACCACTGGCTCACCCCGGTCTTCGAAACCTGGGGCGCGCCACTGTGGTTGGCCGATGTCGCCGGATTCGTGCTCGCCCTGCTGATCGTGACCTTCCTGCACCTGGTGATCGGTGAGATGGCCCCGAAGTCCTGGGCCATCGCGCATCCGGAGCGGTCGGCGATCATGCTGGCGCTGCCCATGCGCGCCTTCATGTGGCTGACCCGGCCGCTGCTGACCCGGCTCAACGAACTGGCCAACTGGTGTCTGCGCCGGATCGGCGTACAACCGGTCGACGAGGTGTCGGCCGGGCAGAATTCGGAGGCGCTGCGGCATCTGGTGGAACACTCCGCCACCGTCGGCGCGCTCGACCCCGACGACCATCGGCGGCTGGCGGCCGCGCTGGAACTGGAGAGCGTAACCGTCGCGGATCTGATGCGGGCCGACCCGAATCCGAGCTCGGTACCCGCCGACGCCGACCCGGCCCAGATCCAGACCGCCGCCGACGCCACCGGGCATCTGCGTCTGCTGGTCACCGGTCCCGACGGCATCACCGGCGTGGTCCACGTCCGCGACGCGCTGCGCGCCCCGGCCACCGCGACCGCCGCCGACCTGGCCCGCCCGGTGCTGCGGCTGGCCGCCGACACCCCGGCCTATCAGGTGCTGCGCACCATCCAGGATTCGCGCAACCACCTGGCCGTAGTGTCCGACGGCGACGGGCGGTTGCTCGGCGTGGTCACCCTCGCCGACATCCTGCAGCGCCTCATGCCGACCCCCAGCCGTCCGGCGACCTGACGGGGTGGACGTGTGCCGTGGCATGCCCGCGGCCGATTCCTGCCCGGTCGTTCGCGACCGACCTCGCACAGCGGCCCCCGGAACCGTGCGGTTCCGGGGGCCGTGCAGTTCCGCTCGTCAGGATTCGGCCCGGCGCACCAGGTCGGCGATCCGCTGCTCGACGGCCGGGGTGATTTCGGTGAGGGCGAAGGCCGTGGGCCACATGGGGCCGTCGTCGAGGTGGGCGATGTCGTTGAAACCGAAAGTGGCGTAGCGGGCCTTGAACTTCTCGGCGCTCTGGAAGAAGCAGACGACCTTCCCGGCGCGGGCGTAGGCGGGCATGCCGTACCAGAGCTTGGGGCTCAGGCTGGGGGCGTTGTCCTTGACGATGGCGTGGACGCGTTCGGCCAACGCGCGGTCCGCGTCGGACATCGCGGCGATCTTGGCGAGCACGTCTACCTCGGGGTCGGCCTTGGGGCCGCGGCGGGCGGCTGCCTTCAACTCCTGGGCGTGCTCCTTCATGGCGGCGCGCTCCTCGGCCGAGAAGCCCACGGTGGTCTTGGTCTTGCGGGTGGTGGTCATGGTGGTTGCCTCTTTCGGTGTCAGTGCGTGCGGTCTTGGAGCAGGCCGAGGACATTGCCGTCGGGATCGGTGACGGTGGCGACCAGGCGGCCGCCACCGACATCGCGCACCGGTTCCCGCACAGTCGCGCCCGCCGCCAACACGTCGGCGAGCTTCGCCTCGATATCCGGTACGTGCCAGTAGGAGACCGGTGCGGTCATGCCCTGCGGCCCGCCGTCGGGCACCAGGCCGATGTGCTGACCCCCGACCTCGAAACCGACGTAGAAGGTGCCGTCGATCTCGGGCGGCACCCCGAGCAGCGCGCTGTAGACCTGCTTGGCCGCCGCCAGATCGGAGACGGGATGCAGCACGGTCCTGATGCCGGAGTGCTCGACCCTTCGTGTTGCTTCCATGGCGATAACGCTAGGTTCGGCGCGAGCCGGTGCCATCCGTGCCGACCACGGATCTCACCACGTAATCGGGTCCGAGGGACGGATCGACGGCGATGCGAGAGGATGGGTGACGTGTCGAAGCAGAAGGTCTCCGCCGGGATCTCGGACCGGGAGGCCGAGGTGCTGGCTCTGGTCGGGCAGCATCGCAGCAATGCCGAGATCGCGGCCGAGCTGTACATCTCCGTGCGCACCGTGGAAACCCACGTGTCCTCCCTGCTGCGCAAGGTCGGCGTCCCCGACCGGCGGGCGCTGGCGGGCCGCGCGGCCGAGCTGACCAGGGCGGAGCCGACCGGGGAGGCGGCGACCACGCTGCCCGCGCCGCTGACGTCGTTCGTCGGCCGGACCGGCGAACGCGTGGCGCTGCGGGAGGCGGTCACCGCGCATCGGCAGGTGACCGCGCTCGGGCCCGGCGGCGTCGGCAAGACGCGGCTCGCGCTGGCCGTTGCCGCGGATCTGGCCGGTGCATTCGGCGACGGCGCGTGGTTCGTGGACCTGGTGTCGGTAACCGATCCGGAGATGACCGGCTCCGCGGTGGCCCGCGCGCTCGGACTCGGCGAGCAGCAGGGGCGCAGCCTCGACGATTCGGTGCTGGCGGCCCTCACCGACCGGCACACGCTGCTGGTGCTCGACAACTGCGAACATCTGCTCGACGGTGTGGTGCCGTTCGTCGAACGCCTGCTCGCGCACTGCCCGCGAGTGTCCGTGCTGGCCACCAGCCGGGCGCGGCTCATGGTGCCCTTCGAGCAGGTCTACCCGGTGCCGTCGCTGTCGGTGGACGGCGGCACGGCCGATGCCGTCGCGCTGTTCCTGGACCGGGCCGCGGCACTGGGCTCGACCGTGCCCGCGGAGCAGGTGGATCAGGTCTCCGAGGTGTGCCAGCGACTCGACGGGCTGGCGCTGGCCATCGAACTGGCGGCGGCGCGACTGCCCACACTGGGCCTGGACGGACTGCGCGCCAGCCTCGCAGATCCGCTGCGGCTGCTGGTCGGCGGGCGGCGCGCCGATGAGCGGCACCGGTCCGTGCGGGCCATGCTGGATTGGAGTCAGGCGCTGCTGACGGCCGAGGACCGCTGCCTGCTGCGCCGCATCGCCGTCTTCGTCGCGCCGTTCACCGCCGCCGACGCCGTCGCGGTGGCGGGATACGCACCGCTGGAACCGTTCTCGGTGACCGAGGGGCTGGCGCGGCTGGCCGAGCAGAGCCTGCTGGCCGCCGTGCCCTCCGCACGCGGCACCCGCTACCGGGCGCTGGCGACCATTCGGCAGTACGAGACCGAACAGCTGGTCGAGACCGGCGAGTTGGTGGACGTGCTCGCGCGCCACCTGCGGTGGTGCCTGACGACCGCCACGGCACTGGACGCCGCCGAGCCGACCGGTGATTGGCGCACCCGCTTCGACGCGGCGGCCGACGATATCCGGGCGGCGCTGGCCTGGGCGGCCGAGCAGGACGATCACCGCGCCGACGCCCACGCCCTGGCCTCGACCCTCGCGCGACTGACCTTCTCCCGCAACCTGATCGGCGAATCGCAACTGCGCTACGAGCAGGCCGCGACCCTCACCGACGACCCGGCCGCCGCGGCGGCGGCACTGCGGCACGCGGCCGAGGTGGCCGGATGCCGGATGCGCGGCGAGGACATGTACCGCCTGTACCGCGCCGCCGCCGACATCGCACGGACCGCCGGAGAGCAGGCCGCGGCGGCCCGTGACCTGGCCACGGCCGCCATCACCGTATTCCGCCTGGCCGACACCTTCTCCGCGCCGCCGCCCCCGACCGAGGCCGCGACCCTGCTGGCCGAGGCACGCGCCCTGGGCGGCGACGACCCGGCCGCCGTGGCCGCGGTGGCACTGGCCGAATGCGGGGTGCTCGCCCACCTCGACGACGCAATCGCCGACGAGCCGAAAACCATAGTCCCCAAGGCGGATTCGTTCGGCGAAACGACGGTCGACAGCACTCGCGGGACAGCGAGTGTCACACCGCGCGAGCCGGACCGGCGAGCCGCCGCCGAGCACGACACGGCCCCGGTCATCGGACAGCCACCCGCGACCCCTGCCGTCCGGGCCATCTCGGCCGGCACTACGCCCGCAGCCACCGCTCACGCCGCGAGCGGCCGCACGACACCGCCGACCGACGCGACTCGTCCGATCGTGGGCTCCGCTGCCGAGCCCACGCCCGCCGCGACTCATCCGAACGCTGGGTCCACCGCCGCGGCGGCTGCCGAGCCCGCCGCCGCAGCGATCGTCCTGGCCCGGCGGGCGGTCGAACTGGCGGAGCGGACCGGAGAACCGTTGGCGCACAGCGCCGCTCTCGACGCGCTGGCGGCGGCGCAGTGCTGGGTGGGCGATATATTCGCCGCCGCCGAGACCGCGCGCCGCCGGGTGGAGCTGCTCGCCGAACTGCCGGTGAGTCCGGCCAGCGCACTGGAGCGCGGTAACGCGCTCGCCGAGGCCGCCGAAACCCTGATCGGGGTGGGCGATCTCGCGGCGGCGCGGCGCTGCGGCGAACAGTTGCGCGACCTTCCGCTACTGGCCGAACGCGGCGACTTCGCCACCTCTCGCCTGCTGGTGGCGGACGCGCTGGCGGGCAATCTCGACGAGGTGGTCACCGCCAGTGGGCGATTCCTCGACGCCTGGGAACTCGCCGGGCGACCGCGGGCTCCCCATCTCGCCATCGCGGCGACCGCGGTGGCGCTGGCGCACGGGCTGCGCGGGGACGACCGGGCTCGGGCCGACTGGCTGGGGATCGTCGACGCCCTCGGCGTCACCGCGGACCAGAACGCCTTCAGCGCCATCGCCGATGCTGTACTGCTGCTCCACCACGGCCGAGCCGACAAGGCGCTGGTCCGGCTCGCGGCTCCGCCCGAGGACTTGGATGTGGAGTACGTCTGGGTGTGGCGGCATTGGTACACGGCGCTGCGCGCGGAGGCCGCCACCCTCACCGACGATCCGCGAGCGCCCGAATTCCTTACCGCGGCAAGCGCTGTGGCGTCCGGGAACCCTATCGCCAGCGCCATTATCGACCGGGCCGCCGCCCTGCACGACAAGGACCTCGGCCGCCTGCCCGCCGTGGCCGCCGCCTTCGAGGCCGCGGCCTGCCCCTATCAGCGGGACCGCACCCGGTCCCTCGGCGGCGACGCCTGATCCGCGCGCCGATCAACGCATTCCACGGGGAACGACGGCCGCGGCCGTCGGCAACCTGGTCATTCGCGGCCCTGTCTCCGCGTGGCCGCCGCTCCTAGCGTGATGCGGCATGAGGATTCGTTATCCACAGCTGATCAGGGTCGCGGCAGCGGCCATGTGCGCGGGCCTGCTGGGCGTCGGTGCGGCGGGCGCGGAGCCGCCGACGCCGGGCGGGCCGATGCCGCCCGCCGAGGCACCGGTGGACGGCCCGGCCAATCTCGACGGGCTGACGGTGCGCGTCCGGCCGGACGGCGGCTATCTCACCGGGGTCACCGTGGAATTCGATCGGACCAGCCGCACCGAGAGCGGCGAGAAGCCCGCCGCCGCACAGCAGTTCGTCTTCCTGTTCGATCGGTCCGTGCGGATCAACGCGGAGCGGTTCCCCACCTGTGCGCGGGCGGTGCTGGCCGCGCGGGGACCGGCGGGCTGCCCGGCCGGTTCGCGGGTCGGGGTGGGCGCGGCGGAGATCTATCCGGATCGGTCCGCGGAGGTGCTGGTGTTCAATACCCGCTACGCGAACGGCGATCGGGGCGTGCTGATCACCATTCCCGCCACCGGCGGCATTCTGGAGAACACCCTCGAGCCGGTGTCCGGCGGCTACCGCGCCGACTACGGCGTCGCCCTCGACGAACTCCTCCCCTCGCCCCTGCCCGCCGAACAGCGCTCCGCCACCACCCGCTTCCGCGTCACCTTCGGCGCGACCCACACCGACCATACCGGCACCCACAGCTACCTGGAGTCCTTCGCCCTCCCCGGCACACCACTGAAGTTCGCCCTCTGGAGCCACTTCGTCACCGGCCAGATCATCGAACCGACGGCCTACGCACCTCGCCCACTTGGCTGACTCGGTGCTCTTTGTCCAAGACCGCGCAGTATCGATCGCGCACACCGAGGATGTGACGTTGAGCTGGCAGGAGGTGGTGGCGGTGGCCCCCTCGTCGCGCCGGACCAGTTGCGCGAACTGATCGACGCGGCGTGGTGGGCGGCGGCTCCGGTTGCGATCCGCCGCCGACGCGAGGCACCCGGAGCCTCAGAGCGAAAGCCCTCGAACGGATACGGGCGGTTCAGAGCTCAGTTCTTGGGCCCGCCCGCGACATAGAGCACCTGTCCGGAGACGAAACCGGCTGCCTCGCCGACGAAGAACGAGACCGCGTTGGCGATGTCGGCGGGCACGCCCGTGCGGGCGACCGGGATCATGGCGGCGTTGGCGGCCTTGAAATCGTCGAAGTTCATGCCCAGGCGTTCGGCGGTGGCCGCGGTCATCTCGGTCTCGATGAAACCGGGGGCGATGGCATTGGCGGTGATGCCGTACTTGCCGAGTTCGACGGCGAGGGTCTTGGTGAAACCCTGCAGGCCCGCCTTGGCGGCCGAGTAGTTGGCCTGGCCGCGATTGCCGAGCGCGGAGGTGCTGGACAGGTTGACGATGCGGCCGTACTTGGCCTCCACCATGTACTTCTGCACGGCCCGGGTCATCAGGAAGGAGCCGCGCAGATGCACGTTCATGACCGAATCCCAATCGGCCACCGACATTTTGAACAGCAGGTTGTCGCGGGTGATGCCCGCGTTGTTGACCAGGACGGTGGGCACGCCCAGTTCGTCGGCGACCCGCCGCACGGCGGTCTCGACGGCCTGCTCGTCGCTCACGTCGACGCCGACCGCGAGGGCCTTGCCGCCCGCGGCGACGATCTCGTCCACCACCGGCTTACCGGCGGCCTCGTCCAGATCCAGTACGGCGACGGCGAATCCGTCGGCGGCGAGGCGGCGGGCGGTCTCCGCGCCGATACCGCGGGCAGCTCCCGTCACGATTGCGATGCGCTCGGTCATGGCCCTGAGCTTAGGCGAGGAACCGTGTCACCTGTCCGACGGCTTCCACCGGATGCTCGGCGTGGATCGGCACCCCGAGCGCCTCGAACCGCCACATCCCGTCGACCGGGAACAACCTGCCCATGACGAAACCCGAGTGCTCGCTGTCGATCAGGTCGTAGCGGGCGAGTTCGGTGCCGCGCACCCCGTCCACCAGGCGGCAGAACGCATTATCGATCTGGTCGAAAGCCTGGCCGGTATAACAGGTCACCAGGAACAGGACCGTCGTGACCCGGGTGGACAGCCGGGTCAGATCGACGGTGATCACCTCGTTGTCGCCCTTGCCCTCACCGGTCAGGCTGTCGCCGTGGTGCCGCACCGAACCATCCCGCGAGGTCAGCTGTTCGGAGTAGACGACATCGACGATATCGCCGCCGACGAACAGCAGCGCCGCCGCATTGAGGTCGATATTGCGGCCCCGCCCGCCGAACACGCGGCGCTGAGCAGGATCCCATCCCAGCGCCATCTTGATATAGGTCAGCGCCGCCCCGGTCTCATCACGCAGAGTCATCACACGAGCTTGCCAGCAATCAGCGCTTGCGTCCCACGCCACCCGCGATACAGTGTCGAACCGATTCGAGCGGACGCAGCCGGGGGCCGTCCGGCCACCATTCGTCGCACAGCACCACACCGGGATCGACCATCTCCAGACCGTCGAACATGGCGTCGATCTGCGCACGGGTGCGGAAACGTCCACTGCCCATGGGACTGTGGACGAATTTGTCCTCCATCTTGCGTGCCAGTTCGCTGTGCTCCGGTGTCTCCGGATCGAAGAAGTGCGCGATGGCCACATACGAGCCGGACGGCAGCGAATCGACATAGGTGCGCATGAGCGCGCCGGCGTCGTCATCCAGATAGTGGTGCAGGGTTCCGATCTGGAACAGCGCGATCGGCTCGTCGAAATCGAGATGGGCGCGCACCGTCGGATGATTCATCACATCGAAGGGCCGGAAGATGTCCGCGCCGACGATGGTGGTGTGTGCCGCGCTGTCGAGCAGTGCGCGGGAATGGGTGAGCACCATGGGGTCGTTGTCCACGTACACCACCCGCGCATTCGGGGCGATGCGCTGCACCACCTGGTGGGTGTTCTCCGCCGTCGGGAGCCCGGAACCCAGATCCAGGAATTGCCCGATCCCGGCCTCCCGCGCCAGGAACCGGCATACCCGAATAAGGAAATCCCGGTTGGCCCAGGCCAATTCGGCCACCTGCGGGGCGACCGCGCGCACCTGCTCCAGTACTTCGCGGTCCACCTCGAAGTTGTCCTTGCCTCCCAGCGCGGCATCGTAGACTCGCGCGATACTCGCGCGGGTGATGTCCACCCCGACCGGCGCCGCGCTCGGATAGGCGGCGAAGTGTTGGGACATCGCGAACTCCTCGCGTCGGGTTCGGCATCGACACGAAGATTTTCCCGCATTTCGCACATTCTGTGGGCAATACGGCCTTACCTATCTGCGACGTTCCCCGTCGCGGCTCGGCCGCACGCGCTCGAGCTGGGCGAACGCCATATGGCGAACGCTAATTCCGATACGGATTCTGCAACAGGTGGTCCACCACGCGGCGACCGACGGTGTACTGATTCTCCAGCGCCAGAGCGAAACCCGGCCCGGAGTGGTCCAGATGCGCGACCACGGACTGGCCGGGGAAGGGCTGGTCGAAGTTGCTCACGGTTCGCAGTGACAGATAGCGGTCGAGGTAGCCGAAGCCGTTCAGGGCCGTCGCGGTGGCGTTGTCCTCCATCTGGGTGGTGCAGTAGACGCCCTCGCCCTTGCTGCGCACGCCCATGATGTGGCGGGCGGTATCGGAGGGGACCTTCCCGGAGAAGTAGTCGTCGCCGGTCATGGTGTCGCAGATTCGCACATCCGGGGTGCGCCCGGCCTGGCCCGGGTACTGCGCGCGTTCGGCGGCGGCCTCCGGACTGTCGGCGAGCGTGGCCTCGCGAGTGAGTTCGTAGGCGGTGTCCACGAGCGCGTCGTCGAGTCGGTAGGCAGCGGTGTTGTAGTCCTCCACCGGACGGAATCCGAACGGCACCTCGGGGGCTTCGGCGGGATCGAGGTGATTGCCGAGGTCGAAGTCGACCACCCAGCGGGCCCAGGCCGCGGAGCCGAGCGTGCCCTGGTCCGGTGGCGTGCCCGCGATTCCGGCGGTCAGGAACCAGGCGTGCGAGAAGTCGAATTTCGGGCTGCTCAGAATGGCGGTCATGGTGGTGGCGGCATTGGATTTGCCCTGCCCGGTCTCGGCCACGCACAGACCGTCGCCATTGCATTTGACCGGTTTGTACGCGCCGGGCACCTCCACCGTGGTGGGCAGCTGCTCGCGCCGCAGCCACACCTCGGACTCCGGGTCGAACATGGTGATGACCAGGACGCCGACCTCGAGTCGGTCGGGGGCGTCGTCGGTTCCGGAGCAACCGGTCAGGGCCAGCGCGGCCACGCCGAGGGCGATGGCGAACTTTCGGCAACGGTGCGTCATCGGGTCAGCATAAGCACAGCGGAGTGCGGTGGCCGGGCACGCCACCGCACCGCGGCCGACGGATCAGACGCGTTCGGTTTCGCGTACGTCGTGATGGTCGCCGGAGCCCCAGCCCACGTGGGCCTCGGCGCGCATGCGGTCGATCATGTGCGGGTAGTGCAGCTCGAAGGCCGGACGCTCGGAGCGGATGCGCGGCAGCTCGTAGAAGTTGTGCCGCGGCGGCGGGCACGAGGTCGCCCACTCCAGCGAATTGCCGTAGCCCCACGGATCGTCCACGGTCACCACCTCGCCGTAGCGGTAGGACTTGAAGACGTTCCACGCGAACGGCAGCACCGACGCGCCGAGGATGAACGATCCGATGGTGGACACGGTGTTCAGCGTGGTGAACCCGTCCATCGGCAGGTAGTCGGCGTAGCGGCGCGGCATGCCCTCGTTGCCCAGCCAGTGCTGCACCAGGAAGGTGGCGTGGAAGCCCACGAAGGTGGTCCAGAAGTGCCACTTGCCCAGGCGCTCGTCCAGCATGCGGCCGGTCATCTTGGGGAACCAGAAGTAGATGCCCGCGTAGGTGGCGAAGGCGATGGTGCCGAAGAGCACGTAGTGGAAGTGCGCCACCACGAAGTAGGTGTCGGAGACGTGGAAGTCCAGCGGCGGGCTGGCGAGCAGCACGCCGGACAGGCCGCCGAAGAGGAACGTGACGATGAAACCGACCGCGAACAGCATCGGTGTCTCGAAGGTCAACTGCCCCTTCCACATGGTGCCGATCCAGTTGAAGAACTTCACACCGGTCGGCACCGCGATCAGGAAGGTCATGAACGAGAAGAACGGCAGCAGCACCGCGCCGGTGGCGTACATGTGGTGCGCCCACACCGCCACCGACAGCGCCGCGATGGCGATGGTCGCGTAGATCAGCGTGGTGTAGCCGAAGACCGGCTTGCGGCTGAACACCGGGATGACCTCGGAGATGATGCCGAAGAACGGCAGCGCGATGATGTACACCTCGGGGTGCCCGAAGAACCAGAACAGATGCTGGTAGAGGATGGTGCCGCCGGAGGCCGGATCGTAGATGTGCCCGCCCAGGTGCCGGTCGTAGTACAGCGCCAGCAGGGCCGCGGTGAGCAGCGGGAAGGCCAGCAGCACCAGGATGCTCGTGACCGCGATGGTCCAGGTGAACACCGGCATGCGGAACATCGTCATGCCCGGGCAGCGCAGGCAGACCACCGTGGTGAGCATGTTGACGCCGCCCAGGATGGTGCCCAGACCGGAGACGCCC